>NZ_CP148049.1:0-797500 GCF_051132485.1 Micromonospora sp. SH-82 | reverse complement strand
TGGGTCCTGAAGGAACAACCATCGTGTTGTTGTTTCAGAGACTGTGGTGGGCTGCGGTGACGTGGTCTGTCAGGTCGCCAGGCATGGCCTGGTCTCGCATACCGCCGGCCCGTGGGGGTTGGGTTTGGTGTGGGGCTGTGGGTTGTGGGTTGGTCGTTTGTTGAGAATTGCACAGTGGACGCGAGCATCTTTGTGGTCAAGTTGTCAAGGGCGAACGGTGGATGCCTTGGCACCAGGAGCCGATGAAGGACGTGGGAGGCCGCGATAGGCCTGGGGGAGCTGTCAACCGAGCTGTGATCCCAGGGTGTCCGAATGGGGAAACCTGGCATCAGTCATGTGATGTCACCCGCATCTGAATACATAGGGTGTGTGGGGGGAACGCGGGGAAGTGAAACATCTCAGTACCCGTAGGAAGAGAAAACAACATGTGATTCCGTGAGTAGTGGCGAGCGAAAGCGGATGAGGCTAAACCGGTTGCGTGTGATACCTGTCAGGGGTTGCGTGGTCGGGGTTGTGGGACCCTGCTCAACAGGCTGACGACTGTTGGAGGAGTGAGAAAGCCAGTTGCTAGCTGAACAGTCTGGGAAGGCTGACCGTAGACGGTGAGAGTCCGGTAGGTGAAAGTGGCTGGTCTCCTGTGGGTGTTCCCGAGTAGCGGCGGACCCCTGAAATCTGCCGTGAATCTGCCAGGACCACCTGGTAAGCCTAAATACTTCCTGGTGACCGATAGCGGACGAGTACCGTGAGGGAATGGTGAAAAGTACCCCGGGAGGGGAGTGAAATAGTACCTGAAACCGTTCGCCTACAATCCGTCGGAGCCTTGCGGGGTGACGGCGTGCCTTTTGAAGAATGAGCCTGCGAGTTAGTGGCATGTGGCGAGGTTAACCCGTGTGGGGGAGCCGTAGCGAAAGCGAGTCTGAATAGGGCGTTTGAGTCGCGTGTCCTAGACCCGAAGCGGAGTGATCTAGCCATGGGCAGGCTGAAGCGTGGGTAAGACTACGTGGAGGGCCGAACCCACCAACGTTGAAAAGTTGGGGGATGACCTGTGGTTAGGGGTGAAAGGCCAATCAAACTCCGTGATAGCTGGTTCTCCCCGAAATGCATTTAGGTGCAGCGTCGCGTGTTTCTTGCCGGAGGTAGAGCACTGGATGGTCTAGGGGGCCCACAAGCTTACCGAAATCAGCCAAACTCCGAATGCCGGTAAGTGAGAGCGCGGCAGTGAGACTGCGGGGGATAAGCTTCGTAGTCGAGAGGGAAACAGCCCAGATCACCAGCTAAGGCCCCTAAGCGTGTGCTAAGTGGAAAAGGATGTGGGGTCGCATAGACAACCAGGAGGTTGGCTTAGAAGCAGCCACCCTTTAAAGAGTGCGTAATAGCTCACTGGTCAAGTGGTTCCGCGCCGACAATGTAGCGGGGCTCAAGTACACCGCCGAAGCTGTGGCATTCACATTTTTACTTCGCGGGGATCCTTGTGGTTCTTGTGCAGGTGTGTGGATGGGTAGGGGAGCGTCGTGCCGGGGGTGAAGCAGCCGAGTGATCGAGTTGTGGACGCGGCACGAGTGAGAATGCAGGCATGAGTAGCGAAAGAAGGGTGAGAAACCCTTCCGCCGGATGACCAAGGGTTCCAGGGCCAGGTTAATCCGCCCTGGGTGAGTCGGGACCTAAGGCGAGGCCGAGAGGCGTAGTCGATGGACAACGGGTTGATATTCCCGTACCCGCGAAGGAGCGCCCGTGATGAACCTCGTTGTGCTAACCACCCGAGCTGCCGGATGCCTTCGGGTTGATGGTGGGGAGCGTGGGAACCTGGCGGGTAGTAGTCAAGCGATGGGGTGACGCAGGAAGGTAGCTGAGCCCGGCCGGTGGTTGTGCCGGGGTAAGCGTGTAGGCCGTGTCGTAGGTAAATCCGCGGCGCATGTGGCTGAGACGTGATGCCGAGCCGATTCAGGTGAAGTCAGTGATCCTATGCTGCCGAGAAAAGCCTCTAGCGAGTTCCGAGCGGCCCGTACCCCAAACCGACACAGGTGGTCAGGTAGAGAATACCAAGGCGATCGGGTGAACTGTGGTTAAGGAACTCGGCAAATTGCCCCCGTAACTTAGGGAGAAGGGGGGCCGGAGACGTGAAGCCCCGTGCGGGTGGAGCGTTGTATGGCCGCAGAGAGCAGGGGGAAGCGACTGTTTACTAAAAACACAGGTCCATGCGAAGAAGTAATTCGATGTATATGGACTGACGCCTGCCCGGTGCTGGAACGTTAAGGGGACCTGTTAGCTCTTCGGGGCGAAGCGGAGAACTTAAGCGCCAGTAAACGGCGGTGGTAACTATAACCATCCTAAGGTAGCGAAATTCCTTGTCGGGTAAGTTCCGACCTGCACGAATGGCGTAACGACTTCCCCACTGTCTCAACCACAGGCCCGGCGAAATTGCATTACGAGTAAAGATGCTCGTTACGCGCGGCAGGACGGAAAGACCCCGGGACCTTTACTATAGCTTGACATTGGTATTTGAGTTAGCTTGTGTAGGATAGGTGGGAGCCGGTGAAGTCCATACGCCAGTATGGGTGGAGGCAATCTTGAAATACCACTCTGGTTGATTCGGATATCTAACTTCGGGCCGTGATCCGGTTCAGGGACAGTGTCTGGTGGGTAGTTTAACTGGGGCGGTTGCCTCCTAAAAGGTAACGGAGGCGCCCAAAGGTTCCCTCAGCCTGGTTGGCAATCAGGTGTTGAGTGTAAGTGCACAAGGGAGCTTGACTGTGAGACTGACAGGTCGAGCAGGGACGAAAGTCGGGACTAGTGATCCGGCACTTGCGTGTGGAAGCGGTGTCGCTCAACGGATAAAAGGTACCCCGGGGATAACAGGCTGATCTTCCCCAAGAGTCCATATCGACGGGATGGTTTGGCACCTCGATGTCGGCTCGTCGCATCCTGGGGCTGTAGCAGGTCCCAAGGGTTGGGCTGTTCGCCCATTAAAGCGGTACGCGAGCTGGGTTTAGAACGTCGTGAGACAGTTCGGTCCCTATCCGCCGTGCGCGTAGGATACTTGAGAAGGGCTGTCCCTAGTACGAGAGGACCGGGACGGACGAACCTCTGGTGTGCCAGTTGTCCCGCCAGGGGCACGGCTGGTTGGCTACGTTCGGAAGGGATAACCGCTGAAAGCATCTAAGCGGGAAGCTCGCTTCAAGATGAGGTATCCCGCCACATCTTTGGTGTGGGTAAGGCCCCCAGTTAGACGACTGGGTTGATAGGCCGGAGATGTAAGCTCGGTAACGGGTTGAGTTGACCGGTACTAATAGGCCGAGGACTTGACTACGAAGCTGCTACGCGTCCACTGTGCAACTCTTGACAAACGAACAGCAGACCACGTGTGTGTGGTGTTGTTTGATATGTCGATAGGGTTACGGCGGTCATGGCGGAAGGGAAACGCCCGGTTACATTCCGAACCCGGAAGCTAAGCCTTCCAGCGCCGATGGTACTGCACTCGGGAGGGTGTGGGAGAGTAGGACACCGCCGGACATCTTTCACGTGTAGGGCCACCCCGAAGGGTGGCCCTACACGTGTTTCCTGCTGTATCCGACCTGGGCATTCCTCTGCCCTCTGCCCGCTATGCGCTGTCCGCCCTCGCGGTCCCCTGCCAGCGGCCGGGCGTCCCCGATCGTTCCGTGATCAAGGGATTTGCGTCTGGATGATCTCCAATCGTGACGCAAACCCCTTGATCAACACGGCAGACCGGGGGTCTGTGGGCGGGGCGGAGGGGGAAGGGTGGGATGGCTTGGAGGTAGGTGGGTGTCGACCGGGGGTTGTGGGGTAGACAGGGCCGGTCCGTGGGCCGGGGAGAACCTTCTGGGCGTGCTCTACGCCTCGTCGGTGATCGACCTTGCCGGTACGGGGTAACTGCTCAGGGACGGACCGAGCAGACCCGCCGGGAGCGGCGGAGCTAGGAGAAGCCATGAGGATCGGAATCATCGGGTCGGGGCACATCGGTGGCACGCTCACCCGACGGCTACGGACGCTCGGGCACGAGGTGACTGTGGCGAACTCACGTGGTCCCGAGACCCTCACGTCGCTCACCGAGGAGACCGGAGCCACCGCCGGCACAGTGGAGCAGGCCGTCGACGGTGCCGACCTGGTCGTGGTGGCGATTCCCCTGCTGGCCGTTCCCTCCCTGCCCAGTCCGATCTTCGAGGGCAAGGTGGTCGTCGACGCCAACAACTACTACCCGCAACGCGACGGAGACGTCGCCGAGCTGCTGGATCGTAGCCTCAGCTCCAGCCGGTGGACCGCCGACCACCTCAAGGGCGCCCGGGTGGTGAAGACGTTCAACAACATCCAGGCCCAGCACCTCCTGGAGCAGGGGCGTCCCGCCGGGGACGCCGACCGGATCGGCCTTCCCGTCGCCGGAGACGACGCCGAGGCGAAGCAGATGGTGATGGAGTTGGTGGACGCCCTCGGGTTCGACCCGGTGGATGCGGGCACCCTCGACGGAAGCTGGCGGCAGCAGCCCGACACGCCCGTGTACGGGACGGACCGCAACGCCGAGGGGGTCCGCAAGGGGCTCGCCGAAGCTCGCCCCTGAGCCGACCACAGCGGCCCGACCCCGGGCGACAACATCCGGCCCCGGGCCTCGGGTCGGCCCCGGGCCTCGGGTCGGCCCCGGGCCTCGGGTCGGCCCCGGGCCGACCCGTGCGGTCGGCCATGGGCCGACCGCACGGGCCATGGACGCCCGACCTCGGCCGCCCCGCACCCGGTCCGGCATTACAGCCCGGACCGGGTGCGGGGCGGGTTGTCACCCAGCCCCGGTCCGTGGCTCCAGTCCCTGGGTCCCCGGGTGGCCCCGCAAGGGCCACGGCCGTCCAGCCCGGGGGCACTCGGAGGGCCGAGGTCCAGACGGGTGAGGCCCCGTCGGCACAGGTTGCCGGCGGGGCCTCGGGACTGCAGGGGCTGCGGGGTGGTGCAGTCGTGGTGCGGGGATTACGGGGTGGTGCAGTCGTGGTGCGGGGGTCAGGAGGTGGGGTTCCGGCCGCAGATGAAGCGCGGTTCGGCGTCGTACCGCCAGCTGAACTTCTCCCGCTTGACGACCTTGCCGTCCTTCTTGATGACCCGGAAGGCGTCCTGGGCGAAGCCGTCGATGCCGTTGGCGGGGATGCAGGAGGGGCCGGGCTCGAGGTAGACCGTCTTCGGCTTGGTGATGTCCCGCCGGGGGCCGTACTCGGTCTTCACACTGTCGTAGATCTTGGTGCTCCAGATCGAGACGGTGATCGAGTTCCCGGTGTACGAGGTGTCGATGAGAACCCCGTACTTGGTGTTGTTGCGGAACTTGAAGTCGAGGTGTGGCCAGAAGATGGTCGACTCGATGACCGCCGGGTACCGGCTGAACCAGTACGAGTGCGGTTTGTGCTCGACGTCCTCCAGCCCGGCGTAGTAGGTGGCGTTGAACAGGGTGGTGGTGAACTGGGAGGTGCCGCCACCGACGCCGGGAACGAGCTTGCCGTCCATGATGACGGGGGCGTCGTGGTAGCCCTGGGCGTAGCTGCGTTCGCCGGTGTGCCCGTTGAGGGAGAACGTCTCACCGGGCAGCACCACCGTCCCGTCGACGTCCTTGGCGATCTGCACGATGTTCTTGCTGCGCGGGGAGCCCAGGCCGCCGGTGAAGTTGGTGGTGAAGGTGGAGACCTTCTCCTTGATGCCCAGCTCGGCGATCTTCTCGGCGGTCACCTCCGGCTGCACCGGCTTCAGGTCGACCGAGACGGTACGCCCGTCCGCCTTCGGCAGGACAGCGAGTAGGTCCTTGCCGAGGGTGCCGGTGTCGAGCTGTTGACCGGGACGGCCCCGGTCGACCACCTTCGGCTTGTTCGCGGTGACCGCCATCCGCGCGTTGCGGGGGCTCACCTCGACCGAGGCGAGTTTGCCGCCCATGGCGTTGCGCAGCCGCTTCACGTCGACCTTCGCGGTCAGCTTGCCGGCCTTGTCGCTGGTGAACCGCAGGCTCTTGGCGATCGCTGCGGGCGGGATACGTACCGAGCCCTCGTCGGTGCGGAGGGTCACCGGTTTGGCGACCGCAGGCCGGGCCAGTTGGTCGACCATCTGGTCGACCTCCTCGGCCGTGGTCGCCGGGTGCTTCTCGACGAGCGGGACGGTCACGGGTTGCCCGGCCAGCCACCCGGCGCGGACGGCCTCGACGGAACGCTGCTTGTCCAGGGTGAGGCTGGGCTCGGGGTGCCGGGGCCGGGGCGTGGTGCCCTTCCAGCTGATCGCCGGCATCGTCATCTTCCGGCCCTGCTTGCCGAGCACCTTCTTCAGGGCGGCGTCGAGCCGGTCCGGGTCCACCGTCACCACCGGTTCGACCGAGCGGGAGCCGACGAGGCGACTGACAGCGGGCGCGTCGGCGTCTGCGGCGGCGGCGACAGTGGCGTTGACGTCGACCGTCAGCCCGACGTCGGCCGGGTCGATCTCGGCGGTGTTCTCGCCGACCACCACTTTCAGTGGGGAGTTGAGGGTGCCGGATCGGCGGTCCAGCTCGGCCCGGAGTTCACCGGCCGCCTCCGTCTTGCTCCGCCCGCCGACCTCCGTACCGAGGACCGTGGTGCCCCGGGGGACGTCTCCGCGGTACGCGTAGACCCCGGTGCCGACGGCGGCGGCGAGGACGGCGGTGGTGACCCCGCCGACGACCAGGAGGCGTCGACGTCGTGCGGAGGACGTACCGCCGCCGGGTCCACCGGCGGGTGGCTTCGGCGGCCCGGCCGGCCCGTCGCCGACCGGCCAGTTGACCGCGGTGACCTGCACGGTTGGCCGGTCGTCGGCGGCAGGCGAGGGCGGTTCACCGTACAGAGTCAAGGTCACCTCGATCGGGACGTGCCGCATGGGCGGAGCGTTCCCCCATGAAGACAACTACGGTAACGAACCGTCGGCCGTCGCGGCAGCCGCCGTCCCGCTCCGGTGCCCATGATGGGGGTATCCGGGCTGTTTTGGTGTGGGGGACGGCTCGCCTCCGCGCTGTCGGCGTGACGGTGAGTCAGAGCCGGTCGAGCGCCCGACGCAGCGGGTCGAGCCCGAGCGGTCCCAGGTCCAGCGCCTCCTGGTGGAAGCGCTTGAGGTCGAAGTCGGGACCCTTGCGTACCTTGGCGTCCTCGCGGGCCTGGAGCCAGATCCGCTCACCCACCTTGTACGCCGGAGCCTGCCCCGGCCAGCCCAGGTAGCGGTTGAGCTCGAACCGGAGGTTCTCCTCCGGCACCCGGCAGTGCGCCCGCATGAACTCCCAGCCCAGCTCCGGCGTCCACCGCTCGCCGGGGTGGAAGTCGAAGGGGTTGTCCTTCGGGATGGTCAGCTCTAGGTGCATGCCGATGTCGACGATCACCCGGGCGGCACGGAGGGCCTGGCCGTCGAGCATGCCGAGCTTCTCGCCCGGCTCCTCCAGGTAGCCCAACTCCTCCATCAGCCGCTCCGCGTAGAGCGCCCACCCCTCGGCGTGCCCGGAGGAGAAGCAGAGCAGCCGCTGCCACCGGTTGAGCAGGTCGGCGCGGACCGCCGTCTGCCCGATCTGGAGGTGGTGGCCCGGGACGCCCTCGTGGAAGACGGTGGTCACCTCCCGCCAGGTGGAGAAGCTGGTGATCCCGGCCGGGACCGCCCACCACATCCGGCCGGGGCGGGAGAAGTCCTCGCTGGGGCCGGTGTAGTAGATCGCCCCGTCGCTGGTCGGGGCGAGGTGGCACTCGATCCGGTGGATCTGCTCGGGGATGTCGAAGTGGCTTCCGTTCAGGTCGGTGACCGTCCGGTCGGCAAGCTCCTGCATCCAGTCCCGGAACGCCTCCTTGCCGTGCACCGTCCGGGCCGGGTCGGCGTCGAGCACGGCGACGGCCTCGTCGGTGGTGGCGCCCGGCCCCGCGATGCGGCTGGAGACGACCCGCATGTCGGCCTCCAGGCGGGCCAGTTCGTCGAACCCCCAGGCGTACGTCTCGTCGAGGTCCACCCGGGCGCCGAGGAAGTACTGCGAGGCCAGTTCGTACCGGTCCCGCCCGGCGGCCTGCTTGTCCCGGCCCCGTGGTGCCAACTCGGTACGCAGGAACCGGCTGAACTCGGCGGTGGCCGCTGTCGCCGCTGCTGCTCCCCGGCGGAGTTCCGCGCCGATGGTCCCCTCGGCGGCGAGCCGCTCGACCAGTCCGTGGAAGAAATCGTCGCCGGCCGGGTCGGTCCAGGCGTCGCACTGCTTGGCGACCTCGGTGATCTGCACCTGGGAGCTGACCTGTCCGGCGGCTGCCGCCTCGCGCAGCGTGGTCTTGTAGCCCTCGATGGCCCCGGCGAACCGGTTGAGCCGGGCGGCTATGTTGGCCTGCGCCTCGACCCCCTCCGTCGGCATCAGGTCGAAGACCATCCGCATCTCGTGGAGCGGGCTGGTGATCACGTTGATCTCGCTGGACGCCTCGCCGGTGTCGAACCGGGCCAGTTGCAGACCCAGTCGTTCCTGCATGGCCTCCTTGGCGGTCCGTTCCCGCTCCGTCTCCGGTTCGGTGGCGTCGAGGTCGGCGAGGGTACGCCGGGTCAGGTCGGCCTGGGCCGCGAAACCGGCCGGGGTCAGGTCGTCGAGCCGGTCGTCGTAGCCGGCGACACCGACGTACGTGGCGCCGACGGGGTTGACTGCGGCCCAGTCGTCCACGTACCGGTTGGCGAGGTCATCGATTCGTCCCACCAGGCGACCCTACGTGACCGGCCGGCCAGGTTGTCGACCCTGTTCGGCGGGTTCCGGACAGCTGCTCGGCCAGACTTGCGGGCAGTCGGACAGGGGGCCGGGCGGGTCGGGGGGAGCCCGCCCGACTCCTACCTTCCGTAGTCGGTGTGCAACGGGCCACTGTGCCCGTCGGACCGGCGACAACCGCCCGGTGCGGGGCGCACAGTGTCCACTGTGATGTCATCGATCGCTGCCGGTGGAACCAGCCGGCGGGCCTGGCTTCCAGGTTTCGTCGCCCTCGCCGCCATCTGGGGCTCGGGCTACCTCTTCATCAAGATCGGCGTCGGGGAGCTGCACCCGGTTCACCTGTCCGCCTACCGGCTCGTCACCGCCGCCGTGGCGATGCTGGTCCTGTTGGCCGTACTCCGGGACCGGCTGCCCACCGACCTTCGCACCTGGCTGCACCTCACCGTCGTCGGGATGTTCCAGCTGGTGCTGCCCCTACCGTTGCTCGCCTACAGCGAGCAGCGGATCGATTCGCTGCTCGCGGCGATCTGGAACGCCACCACCCCACTCGTGGTGCTGCCGATGGCGGTGCTGCTGTTCCGCACGGAACGGCTGGACCCCCGGCGGGCGGTCGGGCTGGGGGTGGGCTTCGCCGGGGTGCTGGTGGTGCTCGGGGTGTGGCAGGGCGTCGGGGGGGCGCACCTGACCGGTCAACTGCTCGCCTTCGCGGCGGCGGCCTGCTTCGGTTTCGCGATCCCCTACCAGCGGCGTTTCCTGGCCGACGGTACGCACAGCGAGCTGTCCCTGACGGCGGGCCAGCTGCTGGTCGCAGCGGTGGTGATGGTCCTGCTGGTGCCGACGGGGGGTACGCCACCGGCGCCGACCCGGCTGTCGGTGGAGGTGCTGGCCAGCGTGCTGGTGCTGGGCGTGTTCGCCACCGGTCTGGCCTTCGTGCTGAACATGCGTCTGATCCGGCAGGTCGGGGCCAGTCTCGCCGCGTCGGTGATGTACGTGATCCCGATCTTCGCCGTCGTGGCCGGTGTCCTGTTCCTCGACGAGAGCCTGACCTGGTACCAGCCGGTCGGCGCCGTAGTCGTCCTGATCGGGGTGATGATCATCCAGGGTGGGGTCGTCCGGTGGCGACGGGTCCGGTCGAGTCTGCCGAGCGCGGGCGACGTGGTCAGTGTCGCAGTGCCCACTCCGTCAGTCGGTCCGCCGGCCACGAGTTGACCACCCGCTCGGCGGGTACTCCGCAACGGGCCGCCCGCTCGCAGCCGTACCGTTGCCAGTCGAGCTGACCGGGGGCGTGCGCGTCGGTGTCGATAGCGAACCGGCAGCCCGCCTCCAGGGCCCGACGGATCAACCGTTTCGGGGGGTCCTGCCGCTCCGGGCGTGAGTTGATCTCGACGGCCTTGTCGTGTTCGGCGCACGCGGCGAAGACCGCGTCCGCGTCGAAGTCGCTCTCCTTCCGCGTACGGCCCCGGTGACCTCGGTCGCCGGGGCCGACAACCCCGGCCGGTCGGGACGACACCATCCGTCCGGTGCAGTGACCGAGGATGTCCAGGTGCGGGTTGGCGATCGCGGTCACCATCCGCCGGGTCATCTTCGACCGTTCGTCGTTCAGGCCGCTGTGCACCGACCCGACCACCACGTCGAGGCGGGCCAGCAGCTCCTCGTCCTGGTCGAGGGAGCCGTCGGCGAGGATGTCCACCTCGATGCCGGTGAGGATCCGGAACCCCTGCGGCAGTTCGGCGTTGAGCCGCGCCACGTGGTCGAGTTGGCGGCGGAGCCGGTCCGCGGTCAACCCCCGGGCCACCTTCAGCCGGGGCGAATGGTCGGTGAGCACCAGGTACTCGTGGCCCAGCTCCACGGCGGCGAGTGCCATCTCCTCGATCGGGGAACCCCCGTCGGACCAGTCCGAATGGGTGTGGCAGTCGCCGCGCAGCGCCGCCCGTAGCGCTGTCGCCTCGGCGTCCAGGTCGAGCCCCTCGGTGGCCAGGAGGCGACGCAGGTAGACCGGCTCCGTACCTTCGAGGGACTCCGTCACGCACCGGGCCGTCACGTCGCCGACCCCCGGCAGTTCGGTCAACCGGCCGTCCCGGGCCCGCTCGGCGACGTCGGCGGCGGAGAGGGCGGAGAGCGCGGCGGCGGCGGACCGGAACGCGCGTACCCGGTAGGTCGCCTCGTTGGCCCGTTCCAGCAGGAAGGCGATTCGGCGCAGGTCGGCGATGGGATCCCGGTCGCTCACGGATCCGAATCTACGCCGGGTCACGGCTCGCGGGGGCAACCGTGCTCACGCTGCCACCGGTTCACCTCGGCGGCCGGTGCCCGGTTGCCGCCCCGACGCCACGAGTCGAGGTACTTCGCCGGCCACACCACACCCCGCCGGATCCACCAGTCGTCCTTGCCGGTGCACGGCGGGGAGATGCCGAAGTGCACGTGGCACACGTTGTTGGCGTTGCCGGTCCGACCGACCCGGCCGAGCTGCTGACCGGCGCGGACCCGGGTGCCCTCGTCGACGCCGGTGGCGATCACGCTCAGGTGGGAGCCGTAGTAGCGGACGCCGTCGTCGCCGCGCAGCGACACCGACAGGCCACCGTTGTGCGGCCCCTGCGGCCCCCGCTTCTCGTAGCGGTCCACCCGGCTGACCTCCAGGACCACCCCGTCGGTGACGGCGACGAAGGGCTCCCCGCAGTCGGCGAAGAGGTCGGTTCCCGGGTACGCCGAATGGGTCGGGTGGTAGTCGACGTCGTCCGCGCGTACCGGGAAGACATGCCGCAGGTCCGACCTCGTGGCCGAGGGGGACGGGGTGCCGGACGGACCGGTCGGGGCGGCCTCCGTCGGACGCCCGGGGGCGGGCTGGTCGGCGGTGAGTGGTGCCGAGGGGGTGCCAGGCTGTGACTGCGGGACCTCCCGGCTGGTCGCGCAGCCGGCGGCCACCGTCACCACGGCGAGGAGCAACACCGGGTACACCGACCGGGTACGGCGGCGGACGACGGAAGACGGGCGCATCCGGTCATCCTGGCAGACCGCTACCGTGGACCGGGGTCTCGTGGACGTCGAATCGTTCGCGTGTCCCGGTGACCAGGGCGGCGACGGCACGAGGAGCGACCGCGATGACCCACCCGGCTTTCCGCCCCGATCCGACGGCCGGCGGTGTACGCCCCGGACCGCGTACCCCGTCGGGGTTGTTCCCGTCGGCACCACCGTCGCGCCCGAGTTACCGCGAACCGCACCAGGTCACCGGCAGCGGGGTCGCCGCCGGGGGTGCCATGGCCGCCGCCTGGCTGGTGTTGTTCGGCCTGCTCGGTTCGGACCTGGCCGGCTATGCCCGGTGGACGTCGCTCGCCTGCGTCCTGGCCTGGCTGGCCGCACTCCTGCTGGTCAGGTTCGGTGACCGGGGCGTGGCCACCGGAATAGCGATAGTCACCTCCGGCGGATGGAGCATCGCCGGTGCGGTGGTGGCGCTGCGCTGGTCGGGTACCGGAGACTGGCCGTTGTGGTGAGTCGGGCTCGCTCAGAGTGGTTCTCCGGTGGCCCTCGGCGGCGTCTGGAACATCGTCTTGACGTACCGCCAGGACTGGGCGACCCTCGGGATTATGGCCTGGACCACTCCGCGGCTCGACCCCGACGACCGTAGCCGCCGCCGCCTCCAACTCCTCGCCGAGTTGGCCGGGGCCAGAGCGGCCCGCCAGCGGGAGAAGCCCCAGCGGAGCCGCTCGGCACAGCTCCGACAGCTGATCGCCATCCGGCGTCGGGTCGTCGGCTGATCCGTCCCCGACCATCCGTTTCCGCAGCTTTACCCACGCTATCGGGGAGTTGACGAGCCGCCCGCCGACCTGACCGGTTACCGTGCACGCGTACGAGTCGGCGTGGGGAAATCTTGGGGGGACCGTGTCGTACTTCGCTGCGGCAGTGGTACGTGACGACAGCGGCTGGACCGCTGCCGAGGTCAGCCTGCGTGGCGCCACCGACGTCGACGAGGTGGCCGAACGCCTCCGGGACGTCGACCCGGACGCCGACCTGTCCCTGCTCTTCGTCGAGGCCGACGACGCCTACCTGGTGGTCCTGCGCCTGGACCAGGGCGAGGACCTGCGGATCTTCGGCTCCGACTCGGCGTTCGCCGAGGAGTCCCGGCTGGGCGCGATGCTCGTCGGTGACCTGAAGACCTCCGTCACCGGACTCGAGGACGTCGACGAGCCCCGACCGACGTCCCACGGGGACGACGACAACGAGCAGCCCGCCGTCGACCCGGAGGCCGACCCGGTGGGCGAGGCGGACCTCCTCGCCGACCTGGGTGTCTCCGCGCAGCGGCTGCTGGCCCTCTGCGCCCACGAGGGGATGCTGCCGGCCGACGTCACGGTCGAGGTGTGCCAGGTGCTGGGCTGCGCCGACGAGGTCGAGGACCTGCGTGAGGTCTGACCCCGGTCGGGGTGGGCCGGGTGCCCGCGAGGGTCTCGCCGGGCCACCCGAGGTGGGCCGTCGGCAGCGGCACGAACGCTGGATGCGACGGGCCCTGGAGGTCGCCGTCACCGGCCCCGACGTGGGCGCGGACGAACCCCGGGTCGCCGTCGCGGGCGAGGACGTGCCGGTCGGGGCGGTGGTCTACGGCCCCGACGGCACCGAGGTGGCAGTCGGACGCAACGAGCGGGAGACGACAGGCGACCCCACCGCCCACGCCGAGGTCCTGGCGCTGCGCCGGGCGGCGGCCCGGTTCGGCCGGTGGCGACTGGACGACTGCACCCTCGTGGTGACCCTGGAACCCTGCACCATGTGCGCGGGGGCGCTGGTGCTGGCCCGGATCTCGACTGTCGTCTTCGGGGCCTGGGAACCGAAGACGGGGGCCGTCGGCTCCCTCTGGGACGTGGTGCGGGACCGCCGGCTCAATCACCGCCCCGAGGTCTACGGCGGGGTCCTGGAGACCGAGAACGCAGCGGTCCTGCGCGCCTTCTTCCGCTGACGGGTCAGGCGACGATGGTGTCGAGGGCGATCTCCACCATCTGGCCGAATCCCTGCTCCCGCTCCTGGGCGGTGGACTTCTCACCGGTCTTGATCTGGTCGCTGACGGTCAGCACCGTCAACGCCCGCGCCTTGTACCGGGCGGCGATGGTGTAGAGGGCCGCCGACTCCATCTCCACCGCCAGGACCCCGTAGTCGGCGAGCGTGTCGTACAGGTCGGGGCGGTCGGTGTAGAAGGCGTCCGCCGCCAGGACCGGTCCGACCCGCATGGCGACGCCGCGCCGCTCCGCCACCTCGACCGAGGTACGCAGCAACCCGAAGTCGGCGACCGGGGCGTAGTCGATCAGCCCGTCGAAGCGCATCCGGTTCATGTTCGAGTCGGTCGACGACCCGCTCGCGGCCAACACGTCCCGCAGGTGGAGATCCTCGGTCAGCGCCCCGCAGGAGCCGACCCGGATCAGGCTCTTCACGCCGTACTCGTTGATCAGTTCGTGGGCGTAGATGCTCGCCGACGGCATCCCCATCCCGGAACCCTGGACGGAGACGTCCACCCCGTTCCAGCGACCGGTGAACCCGAGCATCCCCCGGACGGTCGAGTAGCAGGTCGCGTCCTCCAGGTAGGTTTCCGCGATCCACTTGGCCCGCAGGGGGTCACCCGGCATCAGGACCCGCTCGGCGATCTCTCCCGGCTTCGCGCCGATGTGCGTACTCATGGCGACGATCCTGCCAGGCCGTGGGTGGGGATACCGGTTCGGCGTCCGTACGGGTCCTGCTGTAGCCTTCTCGGCGGTGGTGTGTCCGAGTGGCCTAAGGAGCACGCCTCGAAAGCGTGTGAGGGTTTACGCCCTCCGCGGGTTCAAATCCCGCCACCACCGCTCGTGAGATGCGAGAACGCCCGGTCGGGTCCGACAGGACCCACCGGGCGTTCCGCGTTCGGCCTCGGTTTCGGCCTCGCCCGTCGGCGGGGGCGGGTCACTCCTCGCGTTTGACCTCGGCGGGCTGGTCGAGCTGCTGTTGGCGCTTGTTCTGCTCGTCGCGCAGTCGTTCGACGCTGTCCGCGAAGAGGGTGTACGCCCTCGACTCGTCCATGTTGGCGTACTTGCCGACGCGGAGTTCGACGGCCTCGTACTCCCGCTCGATCGCGTCGGCCGTGTGCTGGGAGTTGAAGGCCCGCTCGTGGTATTTGAAGTATCCGGTGAATCCGGCGGACAGCCCCACTGCGGCACTGGCGGCGACGGTCAACCACCGGGCCTGACTGAAGGCCACCGAGGCGGTGGCGATCGCCGAGGTGGCGACCGAGCCGATGATGATGACGCTCTGGAAACGGTTGTGGATCCGGCGGGTCCTGCCGGCGTCCTCGCGGAACTGCGAGATCAGGTCGGGGACGTCGTCGCGGTAGCGCTTCTGCGCTCGCAGCGCCAGTTCGTCGTCGTTGCCGGTGGCCGTGGCGGTGTCCACTCCGGCCTGGACGCGCCGCCGGACGACGTGCAGTTTCTTGATCGCTATCCGGGTCCGTCGCATCCGCTTGTACTGCCAGTACAGCAGGGCCGGTGAGGCGATCAGCGACACGGCGAGGCCGACGCACAGGTGGGTGGCGAAACGGGACAGTCCGTCGACCACGGGCAGGAGCGCGGCGGTGGCCGCCGCCAGGAGGACGAGGTTCCCGCCGAAGACCCAGGCCACGCCGACCCGGCGCCACAATTGCTGGAGGTGCAGTTTCTCCTCGGCGTCGAGAATGAGGCTGCGGATGTAATCGGGATGCCAGTTCTGACTGTTGTCGTCGACGACCTGACTCCACCTGTCGTCGATGGAATTTCCAGTTACCCAGCCCCATAGGCGAATCACCCTCGAACGCATGGCGTCACGCTAGGGTTGCCGAAGGTGTCGGGCAACCTCCGGTCGAGTCCGCTAATCGACACTTGCCTTTCGTGCCGTGCCGTGTCGTGGTCCTGGGCGATCGTTCGGGCGGTTCTGGCCGTACGGCCATATGATCTTCGATCTTCTGCTTCTACGCTGTCGTCCGCACAAGGCGAGCGGAGGTTGTGTTGCGCAGAATTGCCGGGGTGTCGGTGCTGGCGGTGTTGGCCGGGCTGGCGGTGAGTGCTCCCGTCCAGGCGGCGAGCGAGTTCCGGACCATCACCAGGGAGGGCGTCGTCCTCCAGTTCCAGCGGGTGGCCAAGGCGACCACCCCGGTGAAGGGGACGGGTGCGACCCGCTCCGACTTCGACGGCGACGGGGTCGACGACATCGCCGTCTCCAGCAGGACACACACCTTCACGGGTCCCCGATACGCCTCCGGGGTGGTGGTCGTGCGGTACTCGTCGGCCCCACAGGTCGACTACTTCATCGGCGCCCTGGTGGCGACACCCGAGGTCAGCGGCGGATCCCTGGGTGACGCCCTGGTCGCCGGGGACTTCAATGCAGACGGGTACGACGACCTGGCCATCGGCGACTCCGACGAGGTCGACCCGGGCAACAGGACCCGCGCCGGCGGGGTCTGGGTCGTGCCGGGCAGCCGCAACGGGCTGGTCCTCGACGCGGCGAAGCACTTCAACCAGAGCTCCCCCGGGGTGCCCGGGGCGGCGGAGAACTACGACTGGTTCGGGAACGCCCTGGCCGCCGGGGACATCAACGGCGACGGCCGGGACGACCTCGCGATCGGGGCCGCCGGCGAGGCGATCGGGACGAAGGACCGGGCCGGGGCGGTCACCGTCCTCTACGGCGGTACGACGGGTCTCACCGCCACCGGAGCCCAGCAGTTCCACCAGGACCAGGCCGCCGTCCCCGGCTCGGCGGAACGCAACGACCAGTTCGGTCGTACCCTCGCGATCGGGAAGTTCAACAAGGACCGGTACGCGGACCTGGTCATCGGCGCGCCCTGGGAGAACGACGGCGACGTGCCCACCCCGGGCAGCGGGATGGTCACCCTGATGTGGGGAGCCGCCTCCGGTGTACGCACCACCGGCGCCACCTCCGTCACCGGTGGGGCGTTGCAGAAGGCCACCGGACGCCAGGACAACTACGTCTGGTACCTGGGGGAGAGCCTCGCCGCCGGTGACGTCGACGGTGACGGCCTCGCCGAGGTGATCGCCGGTGCCCCGCGTTCCCAGACGCCGCACCTCTACGGCGGTCTCGTCGTGGCCTTCACCGGCCGGTCCGGCGGCCTGTCGAACAAGGCGGTCCGGATCATCGGACAGCGGACCGCCGGGGTGCCGGGCGACCCGGAGTACAACGACCAGTTCGGCGGCACGCTCGCGGTCGGGGACGTGACCGGCGACGGCCGGGCCGACGTCCTGGTCGGATCGCCGGGCGAGGCGATCGGCAAGACCACCGAGGCGGGAATGGTCACCCTCCTCAAGGGCTCGGCCTCCGGGCTCACCGGCAGCGGCGCCCAGGGCTTCGACCAGGGACACTCGGTGGTCCCGGGGACACCGGAGAAGGACGACAGGTTCGGTTCCGCGGTGGCCCTGCTGAACCTCGACGGCACCGGCGGACTGGACGCGATCGTGACGGCGAACAACGAGGAGGTCGCCGGGGACACCAAGGGGTACGGCTCCGGGATGGTGGCCGTCTTCCACGGCGCGAAGACGGGGTTGGTGCCGAAGACCACCTCGTGGAGCGGCCGGTCCCTGAACACCGACCGGATGGTCCTCCAGACCTACGGCTCCCGGGTCGTCGCCCCGAACAGCGGCGGCCTCTGGTACTGACGACGCAGGCGCACGGCAACGCCCGGCCGGTCCACGGACCGACCGGGCGTTCCCCGTTCACGCCTGCCGCCTCGACGGGGGCACGCTCGTCGGCCGCCCTCGGCAGGGGCGCTCGTCGGCCGGGTTCAGCCGATGGCCCTCCGCAGGGGTTCAGCAGGGGCCGTGGCCCTCGTCGAAGAGGCGGCGGGCCCAGTGGGCGTACCCGGCGATCACCTTTCGGACCTGTCGGCCGTCGTGGAGGAAGAGGTACGCGCGGTCACCCCGTCGGGCGAGCAGCCCGTCGAACCGGTACGTCCCCTGTGGAGCATCGAGGCGTTTCGCCTTCGGGTAGCGGGCGCGCGCCTCGGGCAGGGGGGTGCCGATGGTGACCCCCTCCGGGGTGGCCATCGGTTCACCCGCCCAGATCAGGACGAGGCGGTCGTCGATGAAGATCGGGCTGGCCCGTTCGTGTCCGGTGAGCAGCGGGCCGCAGGCGTCCACCTCGGGCCGGAGTACGCCCCGACGGGCCAGCTCCTCCTCGGTGTCGCCGAAGGCCACGTCCGGCAGGCCGTTGAGGTCGACGACCTCGATGGTGCCGACCGGTTCCGCGTTCGTCGGCTCGGTCTCGGCCGGGGCCGGACCTATCGGCCTGGGACCACTGCCGGCGATCCAGGCAGCCGCGAGCAGCGTAGTGATGAAGACGAATTGTCGCAATTTCATGGAATCCCCCAGTCCCCAACGTGACGAGGGCGTTCAGGTTGCTGGTCGGGGGCGAGATTCCTCCTCTTCCCACCGTTCGGCCAGGTCGTCCCAGTAGTCGGCGCTCAGTCCACGCCGTCCGTGCGCCAGCCACCCGGC
Source organism: Micromonospora sp. SH-82 (assembly GCF_051132485.1). Taxonomy (NCBI): domain Bacteria; kingdom Bacillati; phylum Actinomycetota; class Actinomycetes; order Micromonosporales; family Micromonosporaceae; genus Micromonospora; species Micromonospora sp. SH-82. The sequence continues at coordinate 779,335 of NZ_CP148049.1, read as the reverse complement.
GGTGTTCCGCTCCAGGTGCAGCCCCACCTCGGCGAAGGGGTCGATCCACCGGCCCGGCTCCACCCCGAGCCGGTGCAGGGCCGCGTTGATCGGCCAGTCCACCCGAGGGCCGTCCAGGACGTCGTCGAAGACCGGGCCGAACCCGACCTCCCCGCCGAGCCACACCACCGCCGCCTGACGACCCGCACCCCCACGGAACTCCGCCTCCAGGTACGCCACCGGACCCAACCCGGACCAGCCCCGCAGCAACTCGGTGAAGGAGGGCGGGAACAGGAGGTGGAACGGGTGCTCGGCGGTCGGGTCGACGGTGGCGAAGTCCGGCGGCGTACCGGTGATCTCCTCGACCAGCTGCGGTGTCACAGGCAGCAGCGCGAAGTCCTGGCGAAGGGCGGCGAGGACCGCGTGGTCCAGGTCGGCGGTCTGCTCCCGCAGCAGGTCGGCGTCGGCGACCACCGCGCTGAGCTGGTAACTCATCCCACTCCCTCGCCATCCACAGGCTGTGGATGGAACATGTGTACGACGGTGGTGGGTCCGTCCCGGCGATCCCTCGGTGGTCGAGTTCGGCGGTGACCCACGCCCGGGACCGTACCGAACGCACACACGGCTGTCGGCCGGTCCGGGGACCGGCCGACAGCCGCGAGCGGGGCTACCTCCTAGCGGGTCACCCGGTAGGTGGCGTCCAGTGCGTCGGCCTGGAGCAGCACCGTCAGCAGCCCGGTCGGCAGGGTGCAGTTGATCGTCCGGGTGACGGCGTAGAGCCCGGAGGAACACACCTGGACCCCGTCACCGTCGTAGACCCGCAGCCGGGCCCGACCGGTGCCCGACGTCCGGGTCCAGGTCAGGCTCTCCTGTGCGGCGTGGTCCCCGGCGGGGATCGAGAAGCAGGCCACGAACCGGTCCGGGCCGGTGGTGACGGTGCTGCCCGTCGAACCGGCGGCGAGGGTCGGGCAGGTCGGGGGTCCGGTCACCCGGGCGAAGCTCAGCCGGTACGGAGCGGCGACGGTGCCGTTCGCCGGTGCCAGGACCACCGAGTACGGCGCGGACCCCGTCAGGACACAGCCCGGCTCCCGCAGCTCCCACCCGTCACAGAGGGTGCTTCCCGTCGAGTCGACCACCGTCATCTGGGGTGAGGACGCGGTGGTGGCGTTCCCCGGCAGCATGGCCACCACCCGGCTGTCGACGGGGCTGCTCAACTGCAGGCAGTCGTGCTGCCCGATGCCCTGGAAGGTGCCCACCTCCGGGTCGTCCTGCCACCCCGTGACGGACGCCTGCGGACAGGAGGCCGGCGTCCAGGGGAGCAGGGTGGCCGCGTACAGGAAGTCGTTGTCGACCACCCGGGTCGTCGTGTTCCCGTCCAGGACCAGGGTGTACGTCCCGGCGGCGGGGAACTCGCACCTGGCCTCGGAGCAGACCCGCAGCCCGTCGGCGTCGTACACGATCGGGTAGAGCCTGTCGTTCGCCGTGTTCGACGCCGTCACCCGGTACAGCCCGGCGGCCGGGACCTCCAGGGAGCGGCACCGGACACCGGCCGGGGATCCGGTCGGTACGGCGTTGTACGCGCCGAGCGCGACGGTCGGGCAGCCGACCGCCTCGGAGAGACGGCGGATCTGCATCAGGTACATCAGGTCGGTGCTGCCCGTGGTCCACTGGGTCAAATGCGAGATCACCCGGTAGGTGCCGGTGGCGGGCAGGACACAACCGGTCTCGTCGCCGGTGTACTCGGTGCAGACGGGCGTTCCGGTCGAGTCGAGCACCCAGGAACGGATGTAGTTGTACGACTCCGGTGCCAGGTAGGTGACCACCCGGTCCCCGGCGTCTCCCTGGAACTGCTGGCAGTTGGTCTGCACCGGTGAGGTCTGGTGGACCTGGAGGGCGTCCGGCGTCCAGGAGGTGTCGGCAGGCGGGGCGCATCCGGTGGTGCCGCCGAGGTTCGTCACAGCGACCTGATAGGTGCTCGGGTCGATGAAGGAGTGCGGGTTCTCCACCACCAGCGTGTACGCGCCGGTCGACGGGATCGGACAGTGCCGGGCGTTGGTGTAGGGCTCACACACCTCGTCACCGGCCGAGTCGTACAGACTCCAGCGGAGGAACTGCGCGTTGTGCGGGTCGAGGCGGACCACCACCGGGTCCGTGCTGCTCGCCTCCACCGCGTGACAGGCCATTTCCCCCGGCCGGTGGACCGTGGCACCGCCGACAGAGGTGCCGGGGTCACCGAAGGACGCCGACGGCAGCGCCGGACACCCGGTCGCCTGGGACAGCCGGGGCATCCGCAGGGTGTAGGCGGCTTCGGCCCCGTAGTACTCCCCGAGGAGGAGGCGGTACGGCCCCGGCCCGGTGAGTTCGCACCGGTTGGAGTACTGGACGTGGCAGAGCTTCTCGTGCCCGGCGTCGAGGATCTGCCCCTGGAGGAAGCCCGGGCTGTCCAGGTCCCGCAGGTAGAGCACCGAGTCGGTCGGCTGGTCGAACCGGTAGCAGTGCGCGGCCGCCCCCGTCGGCAACGTCGCACCGACCCCCGGCGAGGCGAACGAGAAGAACGCCGCCGGCAGGTCCTGACACCCGCCCGGAGTCCGCGTCGACTGCACGGAGAGCGTGTAGTTCCCGCTACCCGTGGGGTGCGGCAGCCGCACCGTCACCGTGTACGTGCCGGCCGGACCGAGCTGACACTCACCGGAGTCGACGGAGAAGAAACAGACCGACTCGTCGGCGCTGTCGGTGACGAACCCCTGCGCCGAGGTGCCGTCGCCTCGGGTCAGCTTCGTGACCAGCGTGTCCTGGTCGACGGTGGTGGTGACGGTGAAGACGTGGTCCTGCCCGCCGACGATGGCCGGGCACTCCTCGACCGCACCGAAGGTCAGCGGCCCCCCACAGGACACCGCCGCCGCAGCCGCCGGTTCCGGCGCTGCCGGCTGTGGCGCTGCCGTCGCCGGTGTCGGCGAGACCAGCAGCGGTACGGCGGTCGCGACTGCCACCCCGAGGGCCAGCAGCCACCTGCGGCCCCCGGCTCGTCGACGTGGTGTCGGTGCAGGACGTGGTGTGAGTGCAGACGGCAAGACGCCCACCTGGATCCCCGTTTCTCCCGAGCGGCAACGCTCTGCGCGAGCGACAAGATACTTCCACGGGCGTCGATCATTAGCAATGGGCTTACTTGCAGTCACTTTCAGTGTTCGTCAGGGGTGTGGTCGAGGGGTGATGCGGATCAGGGTGCTTGATCGTTGGGTGCTGAGCCGCAGGTGTCGCGGCGTGTCGAGCTGCTCAGCTCCCAACGATCATGACTCGGCCTGTGAGCAAGCCGAAGTGCAGCTGGGGGGTGCCGGGGGCATGACGAAGGGCCGGCCCCTGTCGGGTACCGGCCCTCGCGTACGTGCTGCTCAAGAGAGCGGAGGATACGAGATTCGAACTCGTGAGGGTGTAAACCCAACACGCTTTCCAAGCGTGCGCCCTAGGCCTCTAGGCGAATCCTCCGCGAGCCAGGATACAGGTACCCGCCGAGTGGGCCAGCCCACCACCCCCTGATGATCCACGGGGCGTCGGGTAGGGTGGGTGTCACCTCCCGTGCGGCGGTACCTCGTGAACCTCCCCAGGGCCGGAAGGCAGCAAGGATAAGCGAGCTCTGCCGGGTGCACGGGAGGCCTTTCTGTCTCCGGGTCGGTCTGCGCACCCGCCCGCCTCCCGGCCTGCCGGTGTGAGAAGGGGATCCTTCTCTACCGTAGGCGTTAACAGGGGGCCCTTCCTTCGAGGAGGGCGGCGGGGTGGGTGGTCACCCGGGGCGGACCGGCGCAGAATGGCTCGGTCGAGAGGAGGCGTACGGGTGACACTGGCGCTCTACCGCAAGTACCGGCCGCGTACCTTCGCCGAGGTCATCGGCCAGGAACACGTCACCGAGCCGCTGTCGCAGGCGTTGCGCAGCGGGCGGCTCAACCACGCGTACCTCTTCTCGGGGCCCCGGGGGTGCGGGAAGACCTCCAGCGCCCGGATCCTCGCCCGGTCGCTCAACTGCGAGCAGGGGCCGACCCCGGAGCCGTGCGGGCAGTGCGAGTCCTGCCGGGCGTTGGGCAGCGACGGCGGCGGGTCGATCGACGTCATCGAGATCGACGCGGCCAGCCACGGTGGCGTCGACGACGCCCGGGAGCTGCGGGAGAAGGCGTTCTTCGCCCCCGCCAGCAGCCGATTCAAGATCTACGTCATCGACGAGGCGCACATGGTCTCGTCGGCCGGGTTCAACGCGCTGCTCAAGCTGGTCGAGGAGCCCCCGGAGTACGTCAAGTTCATCTTCGCCACCACCGAACCGGAGAAGGTCCTTGGCACGATCAAGAGCCGGACCCACCACTACCCGTTCCGGCTGATCCCGCCGAAGGTGCTCCGGCCGTACCTGGAGCAGCTCACCCAGGCCGAGGGGGTCGCCGTCGAACCGGCGGTCTTCCCGCTGGTGGTCCGGGCCGGTGGTGGCAGCGCCCGGGACAGCCTCTCCGTCCTCGACCAGCTCATCGCCGGGGCCGGGCCGGAGGGGGTCAGCTACGCCCGTGCCGCCGCCCTGCTCGGGGTGACCGACTCGGCGCTGATCGACGAGATGTGCGACGCCCTGGCCGCCGGGGACGGTGCCGCCGCGTACGCCACAGTCGACAGGGTGGCCGAGGCCGGGCACGACCCCCGCCGGTTCGCCTCCGACCTGCTGGAACGGCTCCGGGACCTGATCGTCCTCCAGCAGGTTCCGGACGCCGCCGACAAGGGGTTGATCGACGGCCCGGCCGACCAGATCGAGCGGATGACCGCCCAGGCCCAGCGCCTCGGGCCGGGCACCCTGTCCCGCTGCGCCGACATCGTGCACAACGGCCTCGTCGAGATGCGCGGCGCGACCGCCCCCCGACTGCTGTTGGAGCTGATCTGCGCCCGGATGCTCCTGCCCGGGGCGGACGACTCCACCGGCGGCCTGCTCCAGCGCCTGGAACGGATGGAACGCCGGATCACCCTGGGCGGCACCGACCTGTCGTCGGCCGCCACCGGGTCCGCGCCGGTCACTCCACCCCCTGCGGTACGCCCCGAGCCCGCCCCCGCCTCCGTCGCCACCCCGGCTGCCGTGCCTGCTCCGGGGGGCACCCCGTCCGTCCCGGGTACCGCCCCGACGACGTCGCCCGGTGGCTCATCGCCCGGTGGTGGGTCGGTTGGTGGTGTTCTGCCTGGTGGTTCGTCGGCTGGTGGGCCGGCGTCGGCCGGGGAACCCCGACGGGTGCCACCGGAGTCGGTGATGCCGGATCCGGCCACCCCTGAGCCGTCCCGCCCCGGCACCCAGCCCCCGGGAGCCCTCGACGCCGTCGCCGTACGCCGGGTGTGGCCCGACGTCGTCGGCAAGGTCAACCGAACCCACAAGAAGATCGCGGCGCTGATGCGCGACGCTGTCGTACGCGACCTCGACGGCGACACGCTGGTGCTGACGGTCAAGTCGGCGGTCCTGGCCAAGATGCTCTCCGACCACGGGCAGGTGCTCACCGACGCCCTCTACGAGGAGTTGGGTGGGCGCTGGCAGATCCGGTGCGAGGTGGCGGGCGAACGTGGTGGCGTACGCGCCACCAACGCCCCCGCTCGTCCGGCACCGCCATCAGCACCAGCATCTGCACCGCCATCAGCATCTGCGCCGGCGTCGGCACCGGCGTCGCCGGATGCTTCGGTGTCGTCTCGGCCGGTTTCCCCGGCTGGTCCGGCCCCGGCGGGAACTCCGGGCACGGCTGCCGGTGCCCGTACCGGTGCCGGGGTGAACGGTGGTGGCCCGGCTCAGAGCGGCAGTGGTCACGGCGGTGCATCCGCCGGTGTGTCCGGTGGCGGTGCGGCTGGCGGTGGTGTGTCCGGCGGTGGTGCGGCTGGCGGTGGTGCGGCTGGCGGTGGTGCGTTCGGTGGCGGTGCGTCGTCTGGGGACGGTGAGGACTGGCCGGAGGCGGCTCGTCCCGGCGGTGCTGTCTCGGTGGACACCGATGGGGGGTCGGCTCAGTCGGAGGGCGCCTGGCCGGAGGCGGCCCGACCCGGTGGGGCGTCAGGTCCGGCGGGTCCGCCGACCGGCCAGCCTGGTCGAGGCGGCCAGTCCGGTCGAGGGGGTTCGTCCGGTTCCGATCCCGGTTCGGGAGTGAGTAGCTCCGTGCCGGGCGGCACCCCCCGACAGAACGGCGGTCAGGGGCAGAACCGTGGTCAGGGGCGGAACGGAGCCCCCGCCAGCAGTGCCATCGCGGCGGCCCGGGCAGCTGCTGCGGCGGCTGGGACGAGGGGGCACTCGGCGACCGGTGTGGACCGGGGACAGTCGGCCCGGGGGAAGACCGCCGACCCGGACTGGGCCGGCGAGCCGCCGTACGATCCTGACTTCGACGGGCCGGTCCGTGGTGGGGACGGGCCTCGGGGCAGGGGTGCCCAGGGCAATGGTCAGCCTGCGGCGACTGGGGCCTTCGAGGGATTCGATCCGGGGGACGAGCCCCTGGACGAGGTGATCGACGAGCGGGCCGCCCGGCAGAGCAGCGAAGAGCAGGCGGTGCAGCTGCTCCGTGAGGCCTTCGGCGCCGAGAAGATCGGCGAGGTCGAAGCCCGCTGACCCCCGTCCCCGCTGATCCTCGTCTTCGCCGACTCCTCGTCTTCGCCGACTCCTCGTTCCGCTGACCCTCCTCTTGGCTGACCCCCGTCCCGCCGACTCCTCGTCCCCGGTGACACCCCGACGATGATCGTTGGTGGTCTACCGACCCGACACGCCGGTGATTGAGTCGCTTAACTGCAAACGATCATGGAGTAGCTCGGGGCATGGAGTAGCTCGGGACATGGAGCAGCTTGGGGCTGGGTCAGTTCGGGGTGGGTCAGACAGGTCGGGGTGGGGGGTCGGGTCGGGTGCGGGTTCGGTGGGGGTGGTGCGTGGCTCGGGGGGTCGGGTTGGGTGCGGGTGGGGCGGTCGGGAGCGGATAGGCTGGGCGGCGGCCGAGCAGACGAGTGCGAGAAGGAGCCCATCCGTGCGCCCAGGTGGACAGCCGAACATGCAGCAGATGCTCAAGCAGGCGCAGAAGATGCAGCAGCAGATCGCCCAGGCTCAGGCCGAGTTGGCCGAGGCCGAGTTGACCGGTACTGCCGGCGGCGGTCTGGTCACGGCCACGGTCTCCGGCAGCGGTGAGCTGAAGGGCATCAAGATCGACGCGAAGGCGGTCGACCCGGAGGACGTCGAGACGTTGGAGGACCTGGTCATGGCGGCCATCCACAACGCCAACGAGGCGGCCCGGGAGTTGACCGAGCAGAAGATGGGGCCGGTCGCCGGTGGCATGGGCGGCCTCGGCCTGCCCGGGTTCTGAGTCGCCAGATGTACGAAGGTGCCATCCAGGACCTGATCGACGAGCTGGGTCGGCTGCCGGGCGTGGGCCCGAAGAGCGCCCAGCGGATCGCCTTTCACGTCCTGTCGGCGGATCCGGCCGACGTCAACCGGCTGGCCGGTGCGCTGCGCAAGGTCAAGGACCTGGTGCGGTTCTGCACCACCTGCTTCAACGTGGCCGAGTCGGAGCAGTGTCGGATCTGTCGTGACCCGCGTCGTACCGATGAGGTGCTCTGCGTGGTCGAGGAGCCCAAGGACGTGGTGGCGATCGAGCGGACCGGTGAGTTCCGCGGTCGCTACCACGTGCTGGGCGGCGCGATCAATCCGTTGGAGGGGATCGGGCCGGACAACCTGCGGGTCCGGGAGTTGATGCTCCGGCTCGGGCAGGGCGGGGTACGGGAGTTGATCCTGGCCACCGACCCGAACACCGAGGGTGAGGCGACCGCGACGTACCTTGCCCTGATGGTGAAGCCGATGGGGATCTCGGTGACCCGGCTCGCCAGTGGCCTGCCGGTCGGCGGTGACCTGGAGTACGCCGACGAGATCACCCTGGGGCGGGCGTTCGAGGGGCGCCGCAGCGTCTGAGGACGCCGGGGACGGCGGTCCCTTTCGGAGCCGACGCCGAAGTCTGACAGTGCTCGGCGTCATCGTTCGATTGACGTAACAATCTCGTATCGCGACCGTCGATTCTTCGGTGGATCGCCGCTCAAGCCTGCGAATCTTCAGATCTATCGATAGAAAGACACGATCCGATACCAACCCGTCCATCGATGGTTTCCCGCGGGTCCAAACGAGGGCTAAGGTTCCGGCCATCGGTGACCACCGTTGTCACCGCGTTGTCCCGTACCCCTGAGGACGAGGTGAAGCACCCATGCGTGCACCCAGGCCGAAGGCCGCCATCGCGGCCGTAGCGGTCGCGGCCCTCGCGGTGGCAGGTTGCGCCGAGAGTGACCGTGAAGAAGGCTCCAGCGGGAGCAAGAAGGACACCCTGGTCTTCGGCGTCGCCGGTGACCCGAAGGTGCTCGACCCCAGCCTGGCCAGCGACGGTGAGTCGTTCCGGGTGGCACGTCAGGTGTTCGAGACCCTGATCCGCGCGGAGGACGGCGGGACCAAGCCGAGCCCCGGTCTGGCCGAGACGTGGACGCCGGACGCCACCGGTACGGTGTGGACCTTCAAGCTCCGCTCCGGCGTCAAGTTCCACGACGGGACCGACTTCGACGCCGAGGCCGTCTGTGTCAACTTCAACCGTTGGTACAACGCCAAGGGTCTGATGCAGAGCCCCGACGTGACCGCCTACTGGCAGGACATCATGGGCGGGTACGCGCAGAACGAGAGCGAGGACCTCGGCGAGAGCCTCTTCAAGTCCTGCACCGTCAAGGACCCGACCACCGTCGACCTGGCCTTCACCCGGGTCTCCAGCAAGATCCCGGCCGCGCTGATGCTCCCGGCGTTCTCCATGCACAGCCCCAAGGCGTTGCAGGAGCACCAGGCCAGCGACGTGACCGGCACCGCCGAGGACATCAAGTACCCGACCTACGCCCTGGAGCACCCGACCGGCACCGGCCCGTTCAAGTTCAAGGGCTGGGACATCGCCAACAAGACGCTCACCATCGAGCGCAACGAGGAGTACTGGGGCGACAAGGCCAAGCTGAAGACCCTCATCTTCAAGACCATCTCGGACGAGAACGCCCGCAAGCAGGCGCTGCGCTCCGGTGACATCCAGGGGTACGACCTGGTCGGCCCGGCCGACGTCGAGCCGCTGCGCGGCGAGGGCTTCAACATGCTCACCCGGCCCGCCTTCAACATCCTCTACCTGGCCATCAACCAGGAGGGGAACCCGAAGCTGGCCGACCTGAAGGTCCGGCAGGCGATCGCCCACGCCCTGAACCGGCAGGCCCTCGTCGACTCGAAGCTCCCGCCGGGTGCGCAGGTCGCCGTCAACTTCTTCCCCGACACCGTCGAGGGGTGGAACGGCGAGGTCACCCGGTACGACTACAACCCGGACAGGGCCAAGCAGCTGCTGGCCGAGGCCGGGGCGACGAACCTGAGCCTGAAGTTCCACTACCCGACCGAGGTCACCCGGCCGTACATGCCGAACCCGAAGGACCTGTTCGAGCTGCTCTCGGCGGACCTGCAGGCGGTGGGCATCAAGGTCGAGCCGATCCCGCTCAAGTGGAGCCCGGACTACCTCAACGCCACCACCTCCGGTAGCAACCACGACCTGCACTTCCTGGGCTGGACCGGGGACTACGGCGACGCGTACAACTTCATCGGCACCTTCTTCGACCGGAAGAAGGACGAGTGGGGCTTCAGCAACCCGGCCCTGTTCGCCCAGTTCAAGGACGCCGACTCGACCGCCGACCCGGCGGCCCGGGTGGAGAAGTACAAGGCGATCAACAAGTCCGTCATGGACTTCCTGCCGGGTGTGCCGATCTCGCACTCGCCCCCGGCGATCGTCCTCGGCAAGGACGTGACCGGGGTGACGGCGAGCCCGCTGACCGACGAGCGGTTCGCCACCGCAGAGTTCAAGTCCTGACCGTATGACACGGACGCGGGCGGGTGTCGTTCCTGACGGCACCCGCCCGCGCCCCTCCGTACTCTTCCGAGGCCGCCCGTGTTCCGGTTCATCGTCCGTCGCCTGTTGCAGCTGGTACCCACGCTGTTCGGGCTCTCCATCCTGCTGTTCATCTGGCTACGTCGACTTCCCGGCGGCCCCGAGACCGCGATCCTCGGCGAGCGGGGTACCCCGCAGATGCGCGCCGAGATCCGCCGGAACCTGGGCTTGGACGAGCCGCTGCTGGTGCAGTACGGCCGGTTCGTCCGCCGGATGCTCCAACTGGATCTCGGTACCTCGACCTCCACCAAGCGGGCGGTGACCACCGAGTTCCTGGAACGGTTCCCGGGCACCGTCGAGCTGACCGTGACCGCGATGATCATCGCGATCGGGGTGGGCATCCCCCTCGGCTACCTGGCCGCCCGTCGGCGGGGGCAGCTGCTCGACCATCTCTCGGTGGGTGGCTCGCTGATCGGGATCTGCATCCCGGTGTTCTTCCTGGCGTACGTCCTCAAGGCGATCTTCGCGGAGAACCTGAACTGGTTCCCGGCCAGCGGACGGCAGGATCCGACGATCGGGGCGACCCGGGTCACCAACTTCTTCGTCCTCGACGGGCTGATGACCCGCGAGTGGGACGCCGCCGCCGACGCCCTCTGGCATCTGGTCCTGCCGGGGATCGCGTTGGCCAGCATCCCCCTGGCGATCATCGTCCGGATCACCAGGGCCAGCGTGCTGGAGGTGCTCAACGAGGACTTCGTCCGTACCGCCGAGGCCAAGGGCCTGACCGAGAGCACCGTCCGCCGTCGGCACGTGCTGCGCAACGCCATGCTGCCGGTGGTCACCTCGATCGGGCTGCTGACCGGTGGCCTGCTCTCCGGGGCGGTGCTCACCGAGACGGTCTTCGCCTTCAGCGGGATCGGGGCGTTCGTCGCCGACGCGATCAGTCAGCGCGACTACCCCGTCCTGATGGGCTTCATCATGATCATCGCGGTGGTGTACGTGCTGGTGAACCTGATCGTCGACCTCTCCTACAGTCTGATCGACCCGAGGGTGAGGGTGCGATGACCGTCAACCTGGGCCGCAAGGGCGAGAAGATCGACCGGCTCGCCGAACTGGCCGCCCGCGACGACGAGCGGGGCGTCTCCCTCTGGCAGGAGGCGTTCCGGCGGCTGCGTACCAACCCGGCGGCGATCGTCGGCGCGGTCATCCTGACGATCTTCGTCCTGGTGGCGCTGGTCGGGCCGCTGTTCGTGCCGTACGGGCCGACCGACTCGATCGGGATCCGGGAGGGACTGGTCCGGTCGGGGCAGGGGATCATCCCCGGTGCGTCCGGGGACCACTGGCTCGGCTTCGACCACCAGGGCCGGGACGTGTTCAGCCGGATGGTCGTCGGCGCCCGACAGACGCTGCTGGTCGGCGTGGTGTCGACGTTGATCGGGCTGGCCGTCGGCGCGTTGATCGGCGGGATCGCCGGTGCGGCGGCCGGGCTCGGCGGCCGGTGGGGACGCTGGGTGGACAGTACCCTGATGCGCTTCATCGACATGCTCCTGGCGCTGCCCAGCCTGCTTCTCGCGGTGAGCATCGCGGCCCTGCTGGGGGCGAGCCTGACCACCGTGATGATCGCGGTCGGGGTGGTGTCGGTGCCGGTCTTCGCCCGGCTCCTGCGCGGGTCGATGATCGCCCAGGCGAACAGCGACTACGTCCTGGCGGCCACCTCCCTGGGGGTGCCCAAGGCGAAGATCGCCCTGACCCACGTGGTGCCCAACTCGCTGGCCCCGGTGATCGTGCAGGCCACGTTGACGCTGGCCACCGCGATCATCGAGGCTGCCGCGCTGTCCTTCCTCGGACTGGGCAACCCCGACTCGGCCGTACCGGAGTGGGGGGTGATGCTCGCCGACGCGCAACCGTACCTGGGGATCCGACCCGGGCTGGCGATCTACCCGGCGGTGGCCATCATCATCACCGCCCTCGGGTTCACCCTCCTCGGTGAGGCCATGCGCGAGGCGCTCGACCCCAAGCTGCGGAAGTAGGTCGATCATGGCACTGCTCGATGTGGACGACCTCTCCGTCACCTTCGCCCGACGCGGCCGACGACCGGTACGCGCCGTCGACGGGGTCTCCTTCTCGGTCGACTCCGGTGAGGTCGTCGGCCTGGTCGGCGAGTCCGGCTGCGGCAAGAGCGTGACCTCCCTGGCCGTGATGGGTCTGCTGCCCCGGCAGCCCGGGTTGACCGTCGGCGGTCGGGCGGTCTTCGACGGCACCGACCTGCTCACCCTGGACGACCGGTCCCGGCGGGACATCCGGGGCCGGGACGTGGCGATGGTCTTCCAGGACCCGCTCTCCTCACTGAACCCGGTCGTCCCCATCGGGTTGCAGGTGACCGAGGTGCTGAGTCGACACCGGGGCCTCAAGGGCGAGGTGGCGGCGAAGGAGGCCGCCGCCCTCCTCGACCGGGTCGGCATCCCCGACCCGCGCCGCCGGTTGAAGGAGTACCCGCACCAGCTCTCCGGGGGGATGCGCCAGCGCGCCCTGATCGCCATGGCGGTGGCCTGCCGGCCCCGGCTGCTGATCGCCGACGAGCCCACCACCGCCCTCGACGTGACGATCCAGGCGCAGATCCTGGAACTGCTCAAGGACCTGGTCCGTGACTCGGGGACCGCACTGGTGATGATCACCCACGATCTGGGGGTGGTCGCCGGGATGTGCGACACCATCAACGTGCTCTACGCCGGGCGGGTGGTGGAGACGGCCCGCCGTCGGCCCCTGTTCCGGGAGCCCCGACACCCGTACACCGTGGGTCTGCTCGGGTCGGTGCCGCGTCTGGACGCCGGGCACAGGGAACGGCTCAACCCGATCCCCGGTTCGGTCCGGGACCTGTTGCCCTGGTCGGACGGGTGTGCGTTCGCACCCCGCTGCGTCAACCGGGTCGACGACTGCGTGGGCGAGCCGCCGGGGATGGTGCACGTCCACGGTGGTCGCGGCTACCGCTGCGTCAACCCGGCCCCCGCCCCCGGGCCGGTGGCCGCCCCGCGCGAGGAGGAGCAGTGACCGCCGACGACGTCCTCGTCGAGGTACGCGACCTGAAGGTGCACTTCCCGATCAGGAAGGGGGTGCTCTTCGACCGGACCGTCGGACACGTCAAAGCCGTCGACGGGGTCGACCTGAGCATCCCCAAGGGCCGTACCTACGGCCTGGTCGGCGAGTCCGGCTGCGGGAAGTCCACCCTCGGACGGGCGCTGCTCCAGCTCACCCCGTCCACCGGCGGTGAGGTGATCTTCGACGGGACGGACCTGGCCGGCCTGTCGGGTCGCCGGCTGCGCACCATGCGACGCCGGATGCAGATGATCTTCCAGGATCCGATGTCGAGCCTCGACCCCCGGCAGAACGTCGAGTCGATCCTCACCGAGGGGCTGCACACCCACGGCATCGGCGGAAACCGGGACGAGCGCCGACGGATCATCGGCGAGACCCTCGACAAGGTGGGGTTGCCCCGGTGGTCGCTGTCGCGCTATCCGCACGAGTTCTCCGGGGGGCAGCGGCAGCGCATCGGGATCGCCCGGGCCCTGGTGCTCGGGCCGGACCTGATCGTGGCCGACGAGCCGGTCTCCGCCCTCGACGTGTCGATCCAGGCCCAGGTGGTCAACCTGCTCGACGAGTTGCAGGACGGGCTCGGCCTGACCTACCTGGTGATCGCCCACGACCTGGCGGTGGTCCGACACATTTCCGACGTCGTCGGGGTGATGTACCTGGGTGCCCTGGTCGAGGAGGCCCCGGCCGACCGGCTCTACACCGAGCCGCTGCACCCGTACACCCGGGCGCTGATGTCGGCGGTGCCGGTCCCCGACCCGGACGTGGAGGACCGCCGCGAGCGGATCCTGCTCTCCGGCGACCTGCCCTCCCCGGCGGACCCGCCGTCCGGGTGCCGGTTCCACACCCGGTGTCCGTGGGCGCAACCCACCCGGTGCGCCGACGAGCGGCCCACCCTCCGGGAGATCGGCGGCAGCCGGGTGGCCTGCCACTGGGCGGAGAGGATCGCCGCCGGTGAACTGCGCGCCCACGCGGTACGCCCACAGATCGTCCGCCCCGAGAGTGACGGGGAGGAACCCGAGGTCGTCTCCGCCCCCGACGAACCCGGCTCGTACGTGTGACCCGAGGCGCGGTGACCGACGGGCGGGGCCGGGTCACCGGCCTCCGACGCGCGGGCAGCCGCCCCGACGGCTCAGCCCTCGGGGCGGTCCAGTAGGCCGACGGCGATCGTGTGCACCGTGTCGACGGCCGCCGGATCGGCCAGCGGAGCGCTTCCGCCGGTCACCGCGTACCACTCGTCGGCGTCCTTGTACTGCACCAGGACGGTGACCCGGCCGTCGGCGTACTCGGTGCGCAGCGTCAGCTCACCCGTCACCACCCCGACCTCGTCGGTCATCACCCCACCCGGGCCGGGCACGATGTCGGTGCTCCGGCTCGGGTCGACGGCGACCGGCTGTTCTTCCCCCATCAGCAGCCCTTCAACATGTCGGTCAACGCCTCCTTCTCGGCGCTGGTCACCGACAGCTCCCAGTGGTGCTTGACCTCGATCCAGTCTTCGGCGTACGTGCACCAGTATGACTGGTTTGGCGGCTTCCACTGGGACGGATCCTGGTCACCCTTCGACCGGTTCGAGCCGGCCGAGACCGCGAAGAGCTGCGGCCGGTCCAGGTCGTTGGCGAAGTCGCCGCGCTTCGAGTCGTCCCACTCGTTCGCACCCGACCGCCACGCGTTCGCCAACGGCACCATGTGGTCGATGTCCACCTGGGAGGGGTCGGTGAAGGTACGGCCGTCGTACACGCTCTCCCAGTCGCCGCCGACGACGTTGCACTCGGAACGCTCGATCTTGTCGCCGTCGCGCTCCAGGACGGTGTCCCGGACGTCGCAGTTGCGACCCGTCTTACGCCAGTGCGGGAACCGGCTACGGCTGTAACCCTTCATCGACCCGGCAGTGGCGACTGTCAACTCGCTCAACATGGAGGCGGCGTTGCCGTCGGCACCCGGTGCGGACGAAGGTTCCGGTGTCACCTCCTCGACCGCGACGCAACCTGCGCCGGTCAGGGCGAGCGCCACCCCCAACGCGACGGCCACCACACGGGACCCTGATCTGGTACGCACAGACGACACCTCTTCAGCTTGCCGGGCTCCTGGCGATCCCGCACAGTACCGGAGCCGGTTTTGCCGATTCGTGGCCTCTCTCGGGCACCGCACGGGGATATTGGAGCCCATGAGTCGATCCGCGGAACCGCTCCGCCTGAGCAGCCACGCCGGTCGGGGCACGCTGCTCGCGGCGGTCCTCGCCTCCGGCATGGTCTTCCTGGACAGCACCGTGGTCAACGTGGCACTGCCCCGACTCGGTGCGGACCTCGACGCGACCGTCGCCGATCTGCAATGGACGCTCAACGGCTACCTGCTGGTGCTCGCCGCCTTCGTCCTGTTGGGTGGGGCGCTGGGTGACCGGTTCGGACGGCGGCGGATCTTCCTGATCGGCGTGCTCGCGTTCAGCGCCGCCTCCGTCGCGTGCGGCCTCGCCCAGGACACCGGCGCGCTGATCGTCGCCCGGTTCCTCCAGGGAGCCGGCGGGGCGCTGCTGACCCCGGGTTCCCTCGCCGTGATCCAGGCCGGTTTCCACCCCGACGACCGGGGCAAAGCGATCGGGGCGTGGTCCGGGCTGGCCGGGGTGTCGACGGCCCTGGGGCCGCTGATCGGCGGGTGGCTGATCGACTCCCTCTCCTGGCGGTGGATCTTCTTCCTCAACATCCCGCTGGCGGTGGTGGTGGTCCTGGCCGCCCTGCGGTGGGTCCCGGAGAGCCGGGACGACACCGCCTCCCGGGCCGGTGGTGGGGAGTCCGGGCGGCACCGGTTCGACGTCGGCGGGGCGGTCCTCGGCGCGGTCGCCCTGGCCGGGGTGACGTACGCGCTCATCGACGCCCCGGTACGCGGCTTCACGTCCCTGCCGATCCTGGGAGCGGCGCTGGTCGGCGTACTCGCCGCAGTGCTCTTCGTCCTGCTGGAACGGCGCCGGGGCGACGCGGCGATGCTCCCCACCGGACTCTTCCGCAGTCGGCTCTTCTCGGCCCTGAACATCTTCACGGTGGTGGTGTACGCCGCCCTCGGCGGGTTCACCTTCTTCCTCGCCGTCTACCTCCAGAACGTGGTGGGCTGGTCGGCGCTGCTGGCCGGTCTGTCCACCCTGCCGCTGACGGTCCTGCTGCTGGTCGGATCGCCGAAGGCCGGGGCGCTGTCCCAACGCATCGGCCCCCGGCTGCCGCTGACGGTCGGCCCGGTGATCGCCGCCGTCGGGCTGCTCCTGCTGCGCCCGGTCGCCCCCGGGGCGTCGTACTGGACCGACGTGCTGCCCGGGGTGACCCTCTTCGGAGCCGGTCTCACCCTGGTCGTGGCCCCACTGACCGCCTCGGTGCTGGCCGCCGTCGCCGACCGGTACGCCGGGGTGGCCAGTGGATTCAACAACGCGGCGTCCCGGGCGGGAAGCCTGCTCGCGGTGGCCGCCCTGCCGTTGCTCGTCGGTCTCGGGGGCACCGGGTACGAGCAGAGCGCCGAACTGACCTCCGCCTACCGGGGGGCGCTCCTGTGGTGTGCCGGCCTGCTCCTGGCCGGGGCGGCCCTGGCCGCCCTCCTCGTCCACCGCCCGCCCCGGGGCAGGGAAGGGGCCCCAGCCGACACCCGCAGGTGAACGGGGAACCCCTTCCCTCCCTCGGAAGGTCAGGGGCGGGCGCGGTTGACGGCGCTGGTGACCGCCTTGATCGAGGCGGTGACGATGTTGGCGTCGGTGCCGACACCCCAGATCTGTCGACCGTCGACCTCGCACTCCACGTACGCGGCGGCCTGGGCGTCGCCGCCGGAGGAGAGGGCGTGCTCGTGGTAGTCGAGCACCCGTACGGTCACGCCGACCGCCTCCAGGGCGTTGACGTACGCGTCGATCGGGCCGTTGCCGACGGCGTTGAGGGTGTGCTGTCCGCCGCCCGTCTCCACCTCGGCGGTGATCTCCACCTTGTCATCGGCGGTGCCGATGGTGTAGCCGGTCAGGGCGACGGTGGGGTCCACCTGGTGGTCGACCAGGTAGTTGCGGGCGAAGATGTCCCACATCGTCGCCGGGCCGACCTCGCCACCGTCGTCGTCGGTGACCTTCTGGACCACCCCGGAGAACTCGATCTGGAGCCGACGCGGCAGGTCCAGCTGGTGTTCGGTCTTCATGACGTACGCGACGCCGCCCTTGCCGGACTGCGAGTTGACCCGGATCACCGCCTCGTAGCTGCGGCCCAGGTCCTTCGGGTCGATCGGCAGGTACGGCACCGCCCAGGTGTGGTCGTCCACCGGGGTCCCGGCCGCCGCCGCGTCGGCGTTCAGGGCGGCGAAGCCCTTGTTGATGGCGTCCTGGTGGGAGCCGGAGAAGGCGGTGTAGACCAGGTCACCGGCGTACGGGTGGCGCTCGTGGACGGGGAGCTGGTTGCAGTACTCGACGGCCCGCTTGATCTCGTCGATGTCGGAGAAGTCGATCTGCGGGTCGATGCCCTGGGAGAACAGGTTCAGCCCGAGGGTGACCAGGTCGACGTTGCCGGTCCGCTCACCGTTGCCGAACAGGCATCCCTCGATCCGGTCCGCCCCGGCCAGGAGACCCAGCTCGGCGGCGGCCACCCCGGTTCCCCGGTCGTTGTGCGGGTGCAGGCTCAGCACCAGGCTGTCGCGGCGGGGCAGGTTCCGGTGCATCCACTCGATCGAGTCGGCGTACACGTTGGGGGTGGCCATCTCGACGGTGGCCGGCAGGTTGACGATCAGCTTGCGGTCCGGGGTGGGGTCGACCACCTCGATGACCTTCGCGCAGACCTCCAGCGCGTACTCCAGTTCGGTGCCGGTGTACGACTCGGGGGAGTACTCGTAGTGGATCTCGGTGTCCGGGGTGTGGATCTCGGCGTACTTCTGGCACAGCCGGGCACCGGTGGTGGCGATGTCTGTGACACCGTCGCGGTCGAGGCCGAAGACGACCCGCCGCTGGAGGGTGGAGGTGGAGTTGTAGAAGTGCACGATGGCCCGCCGTGCCCCGCGCAGCGCCTCGAAGGTCCGCTCGATCAGGTGTTCCCGGCACTGGGTCAGCACCTGGATGGTGACGTCTTCGGGGATCAGGTCCTGCTCGATGAGCTGCCTGACGAACTCGTAGTCGGTCTGGCTGGCCGAGGGGAACCCGACCTCGATCTCCTTGTATCCCATCTGCACCAGCAGGTGGAACATCCGACGCTTGCGCTCCGGGGACATCGGGTCGATCAGGGCCTGGTTGCCGTCGCGCAGGTCCACGGCGCACCAGCGCGGGGCGACCTCGGTGCGCCGGGTGGGCCAGCGCCGGTCCGGCAGGTCGATCCGGAACTGCTGGTGGTACGGCTGGTAGCGGGTGTGCGGCATCCGGCTGGGACGCTGCCGGGCGATGGAGTCGGAGTCGGCGGACTGAGCCATGGTGGTGCTCCCAGGAAGATTCATGTGACGTCAGCGAGCTGCGGTGATCGGCCGGTGGCCGGGCGGAGCCCGGGGACCGACGACGGGGACGCGGAACTGCTGGACGGCGCGGTGGGACTCCGCGACGAGGTGCCGGCCGGTCAGGCCCCGTCGCGGCGACCAAGAAGAAGGAACGCCTGCCACATGACAGCGCCAGACTACGTCGTGGGACGGGGGCTGGGAAGGTAGGTCCGGACAATGGGATCGGAGTCACCGGGAGTCGTCAGGTCCAGTGGATCGGCGTCGATCACCGGCCCGGAGAGCTGCACGGTGTCCGGGGCGGGACCGGGTGGTTCCACCAAAGTCAGGGTTCCGGTGACGGTCCGTACCGCGGTGATCGTGGCGTCCCGGTCGTAGCAGTAGATGCCCACGTCGAGTGGTGGGGGCAGGGCGGCGTTGGTGGACTCGACGGAGTAGCACGATCCGGCCGCCCCGGGCAGCTGCCGGGCGGCGGAGACCGCCAGTGGGGCCCGCCGGTCGGTGAGCACCGGCAGCCAGTCCGTGAACGGGTGCTGCACCCGGGGGTCGTACGGGTACGGCACCGGGGCGTCGGGGTCACCGAGGCGTACGCAGCCCGGCGGGCGGTCCGTCGCGGTCATGACGCACTGGTGGAGCCCGGCACCGGTGGCGGCGAGCGAGATCGCCCCGCGGCCCGGGGTCGTCTCCGACACGTCGACCCGCCAGGTGCCGTCAGCGGCCCGGGTGACCAGCACCGACCGGTCCGACCGGCCGGGGGTGGTCAGCGCGTACCGGGCGGTGAGGTGTCGGTCCTGGGCCGCCGCCGCCAGGGCGGCGAGTTCGTCGTGGGGGCCGCCGAGCCCGTCGGTGTTCACCCCGGCGACGGGTGGTTGCGCCGAGGGCCGGTCGGTGGGCCGTTGATCGGCGCAGGCGGTGAAACAGACCGGCAGGACCATGACCAACAGACCGGTCATCCGGCGCACCGGGGGCAGACGGGTGAACACCACCACATTGTCTCCGGTCGTTGCGGCGGTCAGCCGGACGTACCCGGCGTTTCGCCGGTCGACGGGCTGGTCACGTACCACGGAGGTCGGGCCGGATGGTGGGATCACCTGACCCGGCGGCCGTCGACGCCCGATACCCTGAGGGCGTCCGACCCGCGCCGCCGGCCACCCCGGCGGCGTCGGCACGCTCAGGGACCTGGGGAGGGAGTGCACCGTCGTGGCACTCGTGGTGCAGAAGTACGGCGGGTCCTCCGTCGCCAACGCCGAGCGGATCAAGCGGGTCGCGGAGCGGATCGTCGCCGCCCGCAAGGCCGGGGACGACGTCGTGGTGGTGGTCTCCGCCATGGGGGACACCACCGACGAACTGCTCGACCTGGCCAACCAGGTCAGCCCGTTGCCGCCCGGCCGGGAGCTGGACATGCTCCTCACCGCCGGGGAGCGGATCTCCATGGCGCTGCTGGCCATGGCCATCCACAACCTGGGGTACGAAGCCCGTTCGTTCACCGGGTCGCAGGCAGGTGTGATCACCACCTCGGTGCACGGCCGGGCCCGGATCATCGACGTCACCCCGGGGCGGCTCAAGGGCGCGCTGGACGAGGGGGCCGTGGTCATCGTCGCCGGGTTCCAGGGGGTGTCCCAGGACACCAAGGACATCACCACCCTGGGTCGGGGCGGCTCGGACACCACTGCCGTGGCGCTCGCCGCCGCCCTGCACGCCGACGTCTGCGAGATCTACACCGACGTGGACGGCGTCTTCACCGCCGACCCGCGGATCGTGCCGAACGCGCGGCACATCAGGGACATCACCTACGAGGAGATGCTGGAGTTGGCCGCCTGCGGCGCGAAGGTGCTGCACCTGCGCAGCGTCGAGTACGCCCGTCGCGCGGGGCTGCCGATCCACGTCCGTTCGTCATACTCGACAAACACCGGCACGATGGTCATCGGATCGATGGAGGACCTTCCTGTGGAGCAAGCACTGATCACCGGGGTCGCCCACGACCGGAGCGAGGCGAAGATCACGATCGTCGGGGTGCCGGACGAGCCGGGGGCCGCTGCGGCGATCTTCGACACCGTCGCCGGTGCCGAGATCAACATCGACATGATCGTGCAGAACGTCTCGACCGAGGGCACCGGGCGCACCGACATCTCGTTCACCCTGCCCAAGGCGGACGGGCCGACCGCGATGGCCGCGCTCAGCAAGATCCAGGAGCCGGTCAAGTTCAAGGGTCTGCTCTACGACGACCACGTCGGCAAGGTGTCCCTGATCGGGGCCGGGATGCGCTCGCACCCGGGCGTCGCCGCCGGTTTCTTCGCCGCTCTCGGCACCGCCGGGGTGAACATCGAGATGATCTCCACCTCGGAGATCCGGGTCTCGGTGGTCTGCCGGGACACCGACCTGGACAAGGCCGTCCGTGCCATCCACGACGCCTTCGACCTGGGCGGCGAGACCGAAGCGGTGGTGTACGCGGGCACCGGCCGGTAACCCGACAGTGGGGGCGCTGCCCACCCTGGCCGTGGTCGGGGCGACAGGTGCCGTCGGCACCGTGATGTGCCAACTGCTCTCCGCCCGCCGCAACATGTGGGGCGAGATCCGGCTGTTCGCCTCGGCCCGCTCGGTGGGTCGGCGGGTGTGGTGCCGGGGCGAGGAGCTGACAGTCGAGGCCCTCACCCCGGAGGCGTTCGACGGGGTCGACGTCGCAGTGTTCAACGTGCCGGCCGAGGTCTGCGCGCAGTGGGCCCCGGTGGCTGTCGCCCGGGGCGCGGTCGTGGTGGACAACTCCGGCGCCTTCCGGATGGAGCGGGACGTCCCGCTGGTGGTGCCCGAGATCAACCCCCAGCAGATGAGCCACCGGCCCCGGGGGATCGTGGCCAACGGCAACTGCACCACCCTCGCCATGATCGTGGCGGTGGCACCGCTGCACCGCGAGTACCACCTCCGTGAGCTGGTCGTCGCCTCGTACCAGGCCGCATCGGGGGCCGGGCGGGCCGGGACGGAGACCCTGTACGCCCAGCTCGGCAAGGTCGCCGGGGATCGTGCGCTCGGCTCCCGCCCCGGCGACGTACGGCAGGCCGTCGGCGACGAACTGGGACCGTTCCCCGCCCCGCTGGCGCTCAACGTGGTCCCCTGGGCCGGCCTCCTGGTCGACGACGGGTGGTCGACCGAGGAGATGGAACTCCGCGACGAGTCCCGCAAGATCCTCGGCCTGCCCGACCTGAAGGTCTCCGCCACCTGCGTCCGGGTGCCGGTGGTCTCCGGACACTCGGTGGCGGTGCACGCGGTCTTCGCCGCCGAGGTCGACACCGAGGGGGCCCGTCAGGTCCTCCGGAACGCCCCCGGGGTGATCATGGTCGACGACCCGGAGACCGGCGAGTTCCCGATGCCCATCGACGCGGTCGGGACCGACCCCTCCTGGGTCGGGCGGCTCCGCCGTTCCCTCGACGACCCGCGGGCCCTCGACTTCTTCGTCACCGGCGACAACCTCCGCAAGGGCGCCGCCCTGAACACCGCCCAGATAGCCGAGCTGATCGCCAAGGAGCTGACCACCCGCTGACCCGGGAGCGTCAGGGGGTGGGGGAGAGGCGGACGGCGTTGCGACCGTTGCGTTTGACCGCGTAGAGGGCCTGGTCGGCGCGGCGGAGGGTGGCCTCCGGGGTCTCCCGGGGTTCGGCCAGGGCGACCCCGACGCTGATGGTCTGGCCGGTACGGCGAGCCGCCTCGGCCAACCGTTCACCGATCCGGACCGCCTCGGCGGGACGGTTCACCTCGATCACCGCCACGAACTCGTCCCCACCCACCCGGAACAGTTCGTCGCCCTGACGCAGTGCCCCCTGCAACGCCCGGGCCAGCCCGACCAGCAGCCGGTCTCCGGCCTGGTGGCCGTACGTGTCGTTGACGCTCTTGAACCCGTCGACGTCGATGGCGAGCAGGGCGGTACGCCCCGGGGTGGCGGCGGCGATCCGCTGCCCGAAGGGGCCGGTGTGCCGCAACCCGGTCAGTGGGTCGGAGCTGGCCTGCTCGCTGAGCTGGGCCAGCGTACGCAGCCGGTCCAGGCAGGTCCACGCCTGACCGGCGAGCAACTCCATCAGGTTGACGGTGGTCGGGTCGGGGCTGAGCAGCCGTTCGTCGGCGACCAGGAGGACACCACCCCCGTCGGGGGGTCCGACCGGCACCACGATCAGGGTCCGGACCCCGGCGCGGGCCAGCGGTGCGTAGTCGACTGTCGGCGGGTGGCCCGCCTCACCCAACGTGTACGCCGACCCGTGCCTGTGAGCCCGGGCAACCATCCGGCCGAGGGTGCCGCCGGTGGCCTCGGTCAGCTCCGCCCGGACCCGACGTTCCAGGTCACCGGGGGTGCCGGTGGGTGAGCCGAGCCGAGGCCCACCCCGTTCGTCGTCGAGGACCAGCACCGCCGCGCAGAGGGTGGAGACGTCCCGGGCGGCCCCGATCGCGATGGTCAACAGCTCCCGCTCGGTGGCGGCGGTGGTCATCGCGGCGGCGTGCCGGAGCAGTTTCTCGCTGCGGCTCTCGGCCGGGGGGCCGCCCAGCGCCACGATCCGGGCCCCGAGACGGTTCGCCACCCGTTCGGCGGTCTCCCGCCACTGGTCCAGCTCCACCGGGTCCGACCACTGGAGGTCGAGTACGCCGATCGGCCGCCCCGCCGGGTCGAGCACCGGTACGCACACCTGGGCCGTCACGTCGGGGCGTACCGGCAGGTAGTCGGGGTCGTCGGTGACGTGCGGGACCGTCGACCCGACGCCTGTGGCGTACACCCGGCCGACGATCCCCGCCTTCGGGGCGACTGTCGAGAAGACCTGCCAGGAGCCGGTGGCGGCGATGCACCGGAGCCGGTCGTGCACCTGGAGCAGGACGCAGATGGTGGCCGGTGCGTAGCGGGCCAGCGCGGCGACGGTCCACTGGCACGCCTCGACTGCGGTCGACGCCATCGGCAGGCGGACCGTGACGTCACGAATGACCCGGTGATGATCCACGTATACGTCGTTCCAGGTGAGGGGGGATGCTTGACTCGTCAAGGGTACTCACCGGCGGGCGGGTCCCCGCCTTCGTACACATGTTCCATCCACAGGCTGTGGACAGCCGTCCCACCTGCTGATGATCGACCGTCAGTGGTCGAGGTGGCCGGGTGGCCGGTGCGCGGTCGGCGCGTACCTGGCCGAACGGATCACGGTGATCAGCCGGTGGCCGCCGACGGCCTGACCGGGCCGGTGGCCGGGGCGCCCGGGACGGCCTGTCGCCCCGGGTCCCGGCGGCGGTCGCGCCGACCTTCGGCGGGCCCCGGATGGACGTTCGGTGATCATGCGGTCAGCCCCGCAGGTCCACTTGCCGACCGGTGCCCGTCGACGGTCCACAAGCGAGTCGCGCGTCGGTAACCTCAGGCTCCACGTCGGGGGCGTGGATTCCACACCGGCAGCGCAGCGGCCGGTCGTCACCATTTCTGTGGGGGAAACGAGTGAGGAAGTTGCTGGGCGTCACCATGGCCGTCGCTGTCGGATTCGGGGCGGCGATCACCGTCGCCGGTCCGGCGCAGGCCGCCCCGGCCGTCGAGATCACCAGGGTCTACGTCAACTCGCCGGGCACCGACACGTCGTCGAACAAGAGCGTCAACGGCGAGTACGTCAAGCTGACCAACCGGCGCTCCACCACCGTCAGCCTGAAGAACTGGACGGTCCGGGACAAGGCCCGGCACGTCTACACGTTCGGCGACGTGAAGCTGAAGCCCAAGGCCAGCATCGTCCTGCACACCGGCAAGGGGACCAACAGCGCCACCAAGCGGTACTGGGGTCGCGGTTGGCACGTCTGGAACAACACCGGGGACACCGCGTACCTGCGCAACTCCACCGGCAAGCAGATCGACTCCTGCTCCTGGAAGAAGGTCGACAGCTACAAGAACTGCTGACTCCCACCCGGCCCTTCGGCGTCGACCCCGGTCCCGGGGGTCGGCGCCGAAGGCGCGTTCCGGGTCGTCCGGCCGCGGTCCCCTCCTGCGGCTGTCGGCTGCGGCTGCCGGCTGCGGTGCGGTCGGCGGTCGGCGGTCGGCTCAGCGGCGGGTGAAGGCGCGTACCAGGTTCACCACGACGATCAGGACACCCGCGCCGGCCCAGAGGTAGAGGAACGAGCTGCCGTCGCCCTCGGAACCGGGGAAGCCCATCCGGGGGAAGAAGTTGAGGACGACGGCGATCACCACGAGCCAGACGACCGAGCTGAACACCGCACTGACGATCGCACCGGTACGGCCCGGAGTGCGCCGGGCGGGGCGCTGATCGTACGCGGGTTCGGGGCGTTCTCGTGGCGACGCGGGCTGCCGTTGCGGGCGGGAGAGGGCGTTCTCGCCGGACTGCCGCAGCCGCCGCAGCCGGGCGCCCCACCCGACCTCCTCGATCGGGCTGGTGATCCGGGCTCCGCCGACCTCCTCGATCGGGCTGTGACGTGGCCGGTCCGTCGACTCGGCGTCTCGCCACCGGGCCTGGTCCGCCGCCTGGGCCGCATCCCACCGGGCCTGGTCGGCCGCTTCGGCCTCCCGCCACCGGACCTGATCCGCCGACTCGGTGTCGCCCCACCCGGGCCGGTCCGGCGACGGGGTGTCGCCCCACCGGGTCTGGTTGGTCGACGTGTCGCCCCACCGGCTCTGGTCCGTCGCCGGGGTGTCGCCCCACCGGGTCTGGTCGGTCGACCGCAGGTGGGGCGAGGGTGCCCGGTCGGGACCGGACCACCCCGGCTCACCGGAGCGGGACCCGTCCAGTCCCCCGGGACCCGGGCGACCCTCGACAGTGGCCTCGTCGATCACGCGCTTCTTGAGGTTCTTGGCGGCCTGCACGCCGATGTAACCGGCCATGCCGACCCAGATCAGGCCGAAGGTCGAGAATCCGTTGCCGAACATGTACGAGACCGCGACCAGGGTGACCACACCGGTGACCACCGTGGTGACCAACAACTGAATCTTGGAGGGCGGGTAACGACTACGCATGGGCCGACGGTACCTGGGCCTGTCTCGTATCGCCCCTGGTCAACCTGGCGGAGAGGGCTCAGCCGACCCCGTCGACCGGGTCGGTGGGCTCGAAGGTGGCGGCCAGGTGGAACCGGTCCACGCCGACCTGACGTACGCCGGGAAAGGCCCGGACCCGGTCCCAGAGCGGCCCTCGCGAGACGCTGCCGCCGTTCGCGGCCAGGGCGGCGGCGTGCGCCTGGACCGACGACCACTCGGCGAGGTTCAGCACCCGGGTGCCGTCCTCGCTGATGTGGAAGAACCCGCCGATCCCGCCCTCGGGTGGGCCGTCCGCCGAGGTCCGGTCGGCGTCGAGGGCGTCGAGGACGGCGTCCACCCAGGACCTGGCGGTCGCCTCGTCCGGCGTCTGGACCTGCACCGCCACCAGGGCGCCGGGGCGGGGCGCGGGGTCGACCCGCTGTCCCCGGTAGAGCCGGTACCGGGTCAGGTCCAGCCGCTCGATCCCGGGCACCGCCGTGTCGATCCGGTCCACCCGCGGCTGCCGCCCACCGGCGAAGAACGCCCGGTACGCGGTCTCGTCCCGCCACAGGGTGTAGTGCCGGAGGGTGTCGCCGTCGGCGCCCACGAAGACGCTGTACGACAGCAGCCCGTCCACCCTCGGACGGTCCGCGTACGCCTCGACTATCGCCGCCACCACCGCCTGTTGCCGTTCGGTGGTCCCCACCCGCCAGATGCTGCTCAGGATGAGGCCGGAATCCGTTCGGGTGGGATCCGGCCAGGTGTCGGTTCGGGTCATCGTCGTCATGGGATCGACGCTAGGAACTGCACCGTGGTTGAGGTCAACCCCGATCGGGGAACCCGCCCGACCCCCCGCTGGGAACGCCCCCGATCCGACGTCCACCGTTCCCGCAGGGGGCGGGGCGGACGCTCAGCCGGCGGCGTACGGCCGCAGCGCGCGGGCCTCCCGGAGCGCCTGCGCCCACCAGGCGAGCTGGTCGAACTGGCGACGGGCGGCGGCGTCGGTGCCCGCCCGGTCGTGGGGCCGGCCGTCCTCGGCGAACCGCTCCGCCGCGCCGTGGAAGCTGACCGTCTCCCGGATGGTGACGGCGTGCAGTTCGGCGAAGACGGGCCGCAGGTGCTCGACGGCGCGCAGCCCGCCGGAGAGCCCGCCGTACGACACGAAGGCGACCGGCTTGGCCCGCCACTCCAGGTAGTGCGCGTCGATCACGTCCTTCAGCGCACCCGGGTAGCTGTGGTTGTACTCCGGAGTCACCACCACGAACGCGTCGGCGGCGGCGAGCCGCTCGGTGATGCGCTCCGGGTCGACGAGGTCCACCAGGTCGACTGTGAGGTCCTTGCGATCGCTGGCCTGACCGACCACCCAGTTGGCGACGACGGGACCGAACCGCCCCGGTCGGACACTCCCCATGATCACGGCGACCTGCAACGTCGGACTACTCATCTCTCGTTTCCTTCCTCGGAACTCGGTACGACCAGCCCGACGGTAGGTACTCAACCTCACTTGAGGTCAACCGCGACCGGTCACCGGTCGGGGCTGTCCGCCGGTGCCATCACACGCAGGGCGTTGGCGTCCAGGCCGATCCGGATCGGGGTCTGACCGCACAACTCGCCGTCCACCTCGACCCGGGCCGGTCGGTCGGTCTCCACCACCAACTCGCTGACGGCCAGGAACGGGTCGTCGCCGAGGGTGCGTCGGTGGCCGGTCACCGCGTTGCGCACCGCGTCCCAGAGCAGGCCCGGAACGGCCGGACCCCCCACCGGGTACGCCACCAGCAGCCGGTCGTCGGCGTCGGCGTCGGCGGTGATCGGCCGCCCGGCCTGGAAACCGCCGTTGGCGACGAACATCTGGTGGGTGACGAACTCGTGCTCCCGCCCGGCGGCCCGCACCGTGGCCCGCATCGGCCGGTGCCGGGTGAGCAGGGCCAGGGCGGTCGTCGGGTACGCCAACCGGCCGGTGAACCGCTTCAACCGGTGCGGGGTGTGCCGCATGATGTCGGCGGAGAGCCCGATCCCGACGTGGTTGGCGAAGCGCATCTCCCCGGCGAGCCCCAGGTCGACGTCGATGACCTTGCCGTCGGTGAGTACGCCGATCGCCCCGTCCAGGTCGATCGGGACGCCGACCGTCCGGGCGAAGTTGTTGCTGGTGCCCAGCGGCAGCAGACCGAGGGCCATGTCGGCGTGGGCGAGCAGCCGGGCGGCGGCGCTGAGCGTACCGTCGCCACCCCCGGTGACCAGGAGATCCGGCCCCCGCCCGACCGCCTCGTGGAGGCTGCGTTCCAACTCGCCCGGCCGCTCCACCGGGTACGTGCCGATCAGGTCGAAACCGGCCGCCAGCAGCCGCGACCGGGCCTGCTCGTAGAGCCGACGGCCGCGACGGGAGTGGGCGTTGATGACCAGCGCCGCCCGTCGGTCCCGGCGGATGGTCGTGCTCAGCTCCTGCTTGGTTCGCATGGCCTCCGAGACTAGCGGCGTGAGCTGAGAACCAGTCGATGTGCCGGGCGGTCTCAGCCCCGGTCGGCCTTCCCGGACCCGCCCCGGGGACGGGCTCGCAGGTGTGCGCGTTCACCCTGCCGACCGAAGAGACTCAGAAACTCGACAGGCTCGTCACCGGCAGGGCCGAACCAGTGCGGCACCCTGGTGTCGAACTCGGCGGCCTCACCGGGGGCGAGCACCAGGTCGTGCTCGCCGAGGACGACCCGCAGCCGCCCGTCGAGGACGTACAGCCACTCGTAGCCCTCGTGGGTCTGCGGCTCGGGCTCCGCCCTCCGCGAGGTCAGAATAATCTTGTACGCCTGGATCCCGCCCGCCCGTCGGGTCAACGGCAGCATCGTCATCCCGTGCCGGGTGACAGGACGCAGGTGGATGCGCGGATCCCCGGTCGGCGGTGCGCCGACGAGCTCGTCGAGCGTGACCCCGTGCACCCGGGCCAGCGGCAGCAGCAACTCCAGGGTCGGTCGACGGGTGCCGGACTCCAGCCGGGACAGGGTGCTGACCGAGATGCCGGTCTCGGCGGAGAGCTCGGCGAGGGTGGCCTCCCGCTGCCGCCGCAGCGCCCGCAGTCGAGGCCCGACCGCGTCGAGTGACTGGTCGAGGTCGTCTTCCATGCCGACAAGCTTGCCACTACGGCAATCCGCCTTGCCAGTCCTTGTCGGTGGCCCGGTGGTCACGCCCTGTCGGAACCCGGTGGTCAGTGCGTGCCGCCCAGGTTGAGGATCACCACCCCGGCGATGATCAGGCCGACCCCGACGACCTTCGTGACGGAGAGCGGCTCACCGAGGAAGGCCGCCCCGATCGCCACGATCGCCGCCGTACCCAGGCCGGACCACATCGCGTACGCCACCCCGACCGGCACCGTCTTGACCGCCTGCGACAGCAGCCCGAAGGCCGTGACGTACGCGACCACCAGCCCGACGGTCGGCCACAACCGGGTGAACCCGTTCGTCGACTTGAGCAGGCTGGTCCCGACCACCTCGCTGGCGATCGCCCCGAGCAGGAACAGGTACGCCACGTGCCGTCTCCCATGCATTCCGCAACGACAGGCACCACCGTAGGGGGTCACCCCGCCGGTGGTCACACCCGTCGACCGGTGCCCGAGAGATCTTGGATGGTGGTGGCCCCTCCAGGGGCCGGCAGACTCCAAGGTCTGATCGTGCCGACCGTCGCCGGTGCCCGCCCGTCGAAACGGGTCACGCTCGGGGTCGACCTCAGTCGTTCGGAGAGGCCCGATGTCCCAGGCGCGGTGCCCGTACCACCGGGGTGCCGGCCGCCCCCGGGCGGAAGTCCCGGGCCGCACCCGCGACCATCTCGTCGGGGTCGCCGACCAGCGCCTCGCGGATGTGCGGCGGAACCAGCTCCGAGGTCGCCACCGCCGTCCGAACCTGCACCGAACGGTCGTCGACCAGCCCTCGCAGGTCCGCCTCGCTCAGCTCGACAGCGAGCACCAGCGCGACGCGGACGTCCACCACGGGGTCCTGGGCGAGCGCGCTCCGCTGGGCGGGGGTGGTCCGCGGATTGCGGGCGAGCCCCTTGCGTACCCGCGCGGTGCGGTCGGCCATCAGGGCGGTGATCACATCGGGGTCGTGGGTGTGGGTGGCGAGCCGCTCCCGTACCTCGGGTGAGACATCGCCGACCAGTCCCGCCGCCAGCTCCGGCTCCAGCTCGCGGGACTCCGCGAGGAGACCGCGAAGCTCCTTGTCCCGGGCCTCGGCCATCACCCTGCGAATCGACTCGTCGCAGGACGGGTTCCCGGCGACCGCCCACCGGACCCACCGGTCAGCGTCCTTGACCAGCCGCAGGAGATTGCCGACCGACGTCGAGGGGTTCCTCGCCACGGCCTCCCGCACGTCACGATCGAAATCGCGGGTCAACGTCCGCAGTGCCTGCGCGGGGGCGTCCGGGCGGCCCGCGACCGTCCTGCGGACCGCAGCCGACGGGTCGGAGGCCAGTTCGATGAGGTCCATCTGCGACGTCGTGGGGTCCTGCGCGACGGCGAGCTGCGGGTCTGTGCCGTCACCCGCCGCGACGGCCCCCGGCCCACCGTGACGACCCGACCCACCGACGCCCTGCTGCTTGCCCATGGCCGCCATCATGTCACGGGCCGGTGGGGGACCCGCGAGGCGTGACACGGGCTCCGATAGTCACGCAGTCGGTCACCCAGGAAGCACGAGAGGGCACATCAGTGAATCGATGTGCCCTCTGACCTCTGTCGGGGTGGCCGGATTCGAACCGACGACCTCTTCGTCCCGAACGAAGCGCGCTACCAAGCTGCGCCACACCCCGAGGCGTGCCGACAAATAGTAGCCCACCCTGATCCGGGGACAAACTCAGTACCCCCTCCCCGGGCGGCCGGGGAGGGGGTACCGCCCTGAGCTGCCCCGGTCCCATGAACGGGGCAGCTCCACAGCCTCACCGAGACCTGTCCCCAGCGCAGCGCATCCCGAGGGCAACCTCGCCGCAGCGGGACACCGAGGGCACCGCCGCCGGATCCCGAGGCGGCTCCGGCAGCGGCGTCGGCGGTCAGCGGGGGATGAGGGTGAGGATGCTCGCCTCGGGCGGACAGGCGAACCGGACCGGGGCGGTCGGGTGGGTGCCCAGCCCGGCCGTGACGTGCAGCCAGGCGTCCGAGTCCGGCCACCGGTGCAGGCCCTTGGCCATCGACCGGGGCAGACCGCAGTTGGTGATCAACGCCCCGACGCCCGGCACGCAGACCTGTCCGCCGTGGGTGTGCCCGGCCAGGAGCAACCCGAAGCCGTCGGCGGCCATCTGGTCGAGCACCACCGGCTCGGGGGAGTGGGTGAGGGCGATGGAGAGGTCGGCGGTGGTCGAGACCGGCCCGGCGACGTCTTCGTAGGAGTCCCGGCCGATGTGCGGGTCGTCCACCCCGACCATGTCGATCAGGCGGCCGCCGGCCTTCAGGGAGGTACGGGCGTTGTTCAGGTCCGCCCACCCGGCCCCGACCAGGACGTCCCGCAGTTCCTCGTACGGCAGCTCGGCGCCCTCGGTGTACTCCCGGTCGGGCAGGAAGTAGGAGAACGGGTTCTTCAACACCGGGCCGGTGTAGTCGTTGGAGCCGAACACGAAGGCACCGGGGAAGTCGAGCAGGGGTTGCAGGGCCCGCAGCACCCCCGGCACCGAGGCCGGGTCGGCCATGTTGTCCCCGGTGACCACGACCAGATCGGGGTCGAGGGCGGCCAGTGAGGCGACCCAGTTCTGTTTGCGGGCCTGGTTCGGCATCATGTGCATGTCCGACAGGTGCAGGATGCGTAGCGGTTCCGCGTCTGCCGGAAGCATCGGTACGTCGTACCGGCGCAGGGTGAACATGTTGCGCTCGATGAGCGAGGCGTAGGCGAGGGTGGCGGCACCGGCCACGACGGTCCCGGCCGCGAGCCGGCGGAATAGTGTGCGCTTTCGCATGCGGATGAGGGTAGTTTGACCCTCCATGAGCACGCTGAAGGACCGACTCACCGCCGACATGCGAACCGCGCTCAAGGCGCGCGACGAACTGACCACCTCGACCCTGCGGATGGCGTTGGCCGCCGTGGGCACCGCCGAGGTGGCCGGCAAGGCCAAGCGCGAGCTCACCGACGACGAGGTGCTCGCGGTGCTGACCAAGGAGGCGAAGAAGCGGCGGGAGGCCTCGACCGCCTTCGCCGACGCCGGGCGCACCGACCAGGCCGCCAAGGAGAACGCCGAGGGGGAGGTCCTGGAGCGTTACCTTCCGAAGCAGCTCCCCGACGGGGAACTGGCCGACCTGGTCGCGGGGGCGCTCGCCGAGGGCGGCTTCACCGGCAAGGCCCAGATGGGCCCGGCGATGAAGGCGGCCCAGGCCGCGGTGGCCGGTCGGGCCGAGGGGGGTCGGGTGGCCGCCGAGGTACGTCGCCAGCTCGGCCTCTGACGCGACAGCCACGGTACGACGAAGCGGGCGACACCTTCCGGTGTCGCCCGCTTCACTGTGCCTGGACCTCAGGTGGTGCTCTCAGCCGCCTGCATCGACCTGTCGAAGGTCAGCCGCCGACGGTCAACCGCCGGGGGTCGCGTCCCCGCTGGGGGCACCGCCCCCGGAGCTGACCTGGATGGTGACGACCCCACCCTTGGTGGTCCGGCCACTCGGGCTGGTTCCGGCGGCGGTCCCGGCCGGGCAGCTGGACTGGATCTGGCTGCTCGACACGACCGCCTGGAAGCCCGCGCCCTGGAGCCGGTTCTTGGCGCTGTCCACCGACTGGCAGGCGACCACCGGGATGCTGCGCATCTCACCCTGGGCGGCCTTCTGCCCCGGCGGGGTGAAGTTGATCCGCTCCTTGCCCTTCATCGCGGCGGCCAGCGCCTCGGCGACCGGCGGGTTGATGCCGTCGGGCCGGTTGTGCTTCATCTGCTGGTTGGTCTGCGGCCAGTCCGGGTCGGCCATGATGCCGGCGACCGCGTACTGCTTGGTCATCGCCACCAGGGAGGCCGTCTTCTCCGAGTCGGTGGTGCCGGACTTGCCGGCCACCGGGGCGTTCACGTTGTACTTGACGTGGGCGGCGGTCCGGCTGCCGCCGCACTGGCTGGTCCGGGAGTTGTCCCCGACCGGGCAGCGGGCCGCGTCGACAGCCGCGCGGGCGACCTCGACGCTCACCGCCTTCTTGCACCGGGGGTTGGCGATGTCCAGCTTCTTGCCGTCGGCGTCCTTGATCTCCTGGACCGGGATCGGCTCGCAGTACTTGCCGTCGGCGGCCAGGGTCGCGTACGAGTTGGCCAGGTCGAGCGGGGTCACCGAGGAGACACCCAGGGTGAAGGCACCCCAGTCCTTCGCGGCGGCCTTGTTGTTGGCCCAGTCCGCCTCGCTCGGGACCCGGAACTCGATGCCGAGCCGCTTGGCGGCGTCGATCACGTTGTCCGCGCCGACCTGCTGCTGGAGCGGGACGAAGTAGGTGTTCGTCGACCGGGCGAAGGCGCTCCACATGTTGAGCACGCCGCCGGCCTTCTTGTCGGAGTTGGTCGGGCAGTACTTGTTGGTCCCCGGGCACGCGGCCGGGCTGCCCTGCTCGACGATGTAGTCCGACTTGAACTGCTGCGGCGCGTCGATGGTGTGGCCGAGCGGTATGCCCTTCTCCAGGGCCGCCACGATCGTGTAGATCTTGAAGACCGACCCGGCCTGGTAGCCGGCGAGGCCGTCGCCACCGGAGATCAGCGGGTTCACCGTGTTCGGGTAGCTGCCCCGGATCTTCTTGGCGGCCTTCCTCGGGTCGCTGGAGATCTTGTTCTGCGGCTTGTCCGGGTCGTCGAGCTTGAAGTTCCGGTTGACCGCCAGGGCGCGGACCCGGCCGGTGCCCGGCTCGATGTTGGCCACCATCCGGGCCGCCTTGCTGTTCACCCCGAGACCCTTGCGGACCGCCTTGTCGGCGCCGTCCTGGGCCTGCACGTCGAGGGTGGTGGTGACGGTGTAGCCGCCGGCCTTGAGCCGCCGCTCCCGGTCGTAGGTGGTCGAGCCGAACTCCTCCTGCTGCATCCACCACCGGTAGAAGTAGTCGCAGAAGAAGCCCCAGCCCCGCTTGTTGGTCTGGACGCAGCCGTTCGGGGCCCGCTTGCCCTTCACCACGAGCTTGGTGGCCTTGGCCTCGTCCGCCTCCGCCTGGGTGATCGCCCCGGTGGTGACCATGTTCTGGATCACGTAGTTGCGGCGGTCCAGGGCCTGCGGGTGACCGCTCTTGGTGGTCGGGTTGAACGAGGTGGGGGCCTTCACCATGCCGGCGAGCATGGCCGCTTCCTCGATCTTCAGGTTCTTCGGCGGCTTGCCGAAGTAGACCTGGCTGGCGGCGAAGATGCCGTACGCGCCGTTGCCGAAGGCGGCGATGTTGAGGTAGCGCTCCAGGATCTCGTCCTTGCTGAGTTCCTTCTCGATCTGGAGGGCGAAGTTCATCTCGCGGATCTTGCGGGCGCTGGTGTCCTCGGTGGCCGCGACGACGTCCTGCGGGTGGGTCGCCGAGTAGGCGATGTTCTGCCGGACGTACTGCATGGTCAGAGTGGACGCGCCCTGCCGCGAGTTGGCGGCGGACTGGTTGTTCACGAAGGCGCGGACGACGCCGTTGAGGTCGACGCCGTTGTGGTTGTAGAAGTCGTGGTCCTCGGCGGCGATGATCGCCTTCTGCATGTTCGGGGCGATGTCCGCGAGCTTGACGTCCTTGCGGTTCTCGTCGTACATCGTGGCCAGCGGGGTCTTGCCGTCGCTGGCGAGCAGGTAGCTGATCTGCGGAGCCCGAGCCATCTCGAACTCCTTGGGCAGCTCGCCGAAGGTGTCGGCGCCCGCCTTGGCGGCAAGTCCGGACATCGCCACCGCGGGGAAGGCCGCCGCAGCGACCACCACCCCGGCCAACAGGCCACATATGAGTAGCGATGCGGTGTTGGTCAGGACGTTGTGGTCACGTTTCCGCATCCAGGTCACCTCGACAGGGTACGCGAGTAGGAACGAGGGGCGCTGGGGTGCACTTTCCCCATTTCCGGTAAACGCCGGCCTCGTTGTGCTAAACGCACGAACCCCGGTGGGAGGTTGCGTGGACCGGGTCGAGTCTCCTGGGTGAGAAGGCGATCGCGCAGCGTTTTCACGGACTCCGGCGGGGTAAGCGGGCGGCGAAAGCCCGGTAAGCCGGGAGTGTCCGTAATGATGGATTTGGCCGACAACGTTGCGTAATCAGGTGACTACAGAGCATGATGGTAGCGACGGTCCAGCCGTGGTCGTCCGTGCCGCCTTGGGGGAGGCCGGGCGGGACGACCCCTGCGAGACGGCTGGTCGCGACGACGTCGGTAGAACTCCGAGGGGGGACGTGTACAGATGGGCATGATCACTGACTGGCCGTCACTGGCGGCGTGTCAGAACGGGGACCCGGACGCGTTGTTCGTACAGGGCGCTGAACAGAACGTCGCCAAACGGATCTGCCGCAGTTGCCCAGTCAGGTACGAGTGCCTGGCCGACGCGCTCGACAACCGGATCGAGTTCGGAGTGTGGGGTGGGATGACCGAACGTGAACGCCGGGCGCTGCTGCGCCGGCACCCGCAGGTGGCGAGCTGGCGCAAGATGTTCGAGGCGGCGATGAAGAAGAACGCCAACGACAAGACCGGTAAGGGCAAGGAACTGGTCAACGCCCTCGGCTGAACCACCCGGTCACTGTCGGCTGATCGCCGAACCGATCGCCCGCAGCCCGTCGACGTCGTGCACGTCGACGGGCTGCGCCGTGACAGACACCGTCGGCACCTCCGGGAACGTGTCGGTGAAGCGCGCCGCCACCTGCTGTTCGCGTACCGACTGCTGGGCCAGGGTGGCGTGGGCCCGCAGCACCTCGACGGTGCCCTCGTGCCCCCCGAGGTCGGCCAGCCGCTGCGCGGCGGCCAGGCTCTCCGCCGCGTCCGGCGTCGTCACCGTCGGCCGGTGCACCCGGTTGAGGACCAGACCGGCCAGCGGCATCCGCTCCTCACGCAACCGGCCCGCGAAGTAGGCGGCCTCCCGGACCGCGTCCGGCTCCGGGGCCGCGACCAGCAGGAACGCCGTCTCCTGGGCTTGCAGGATCCGGTACGTCTGCTCGGCCCGCTGCCGGAAACCACCGAACATCGAGTCCAGCGCGGCCACGAACCCGGACAGGTCGGTGAGCAGCTGGGCGCCGAGCACCTTCTGCACCACCTTCGAGAACATCCCGAAGCCTGCCGTGACGAAGCTGAACATGCTCCGCCCGCCGGTCCGCGCCGGGGCCAACAGCAGCCGCAGCATGCGCCCGTCGAGGAACCGGGAGAGCCGGGCCGGTGCGTCCAGGAAGTCCAGCGCGGAGCGGGACGGCGGGGTGTCCACCACGATCAGGTCCCACTCGCCCCGGGCGTGCAACTGGCCCAGCTTCTCCATCGCCATGTACTCCTGGGTGCCGGCGAAGGTGGAGCTCATGGCCTGGTAGAACGGGTTGGCGAAGATCTCGGCGGCCTTCGCCGGGTCGGTGTGCTGCCCGACCACGTCGTCGAAGGTCCGCTTCATGTCCAGCATCATGGCGTGCAGTTCGCCGCCGCCGGCCTCCACGTCGATCCCCTTGACCTGCCGGGGGGTGTTGTCCAGCTCGGTCAGGCCCAGCGACTGGGCCAGCCGACGGGCCGGGTCGATGGTGAGCACCACCGTACGCCGACCGTGGTGTTCGGCCGCACGCAGCGCGAGCGCGGCGGCGGTGGTCGTCTTGCCGACCCCGCCTGCACCGCAGCAGACCACGATCCGCACGCCGGGGTCGGCGAGGATCCGGTCGACGTCCAGCCGCGGCGCCGCGTCTTCGGAAGGCACCAATCGAGCGTATCGGGCCACGGGGCTGCTCCGCCCGGTGCCGGGGCAGGTGTGAGTCAATCGGCGGCGAGCAGCGCCGCCGCCAGGGTGTCCAGCCCGGCCCTGTCGACCCCGTCCGGGAGCAGGGGCAACTCGGTGATCGGCAGTCCCAACTCCACCAGGTCGGCGCGGAGGGAGTCCTCCAGCTCCCGGCGGGCCGCCTGGTCGCGCGCCTCGTCGTGCAGCCCGGCGACTGTCGCCTGGTCGGCCGGGAGACCGGCGGCGAGCAGCCCCCGGCGCAGCTCCTCCGGGCCGACCGGTGCCCCGGTGGGCAGCGGGGCCCGCGCCGCGTTGACGATCACCCGTCCGGTCGGGAAGCCGAGCTGGGCCAGATCGGCGACGGCGTCGACGGTCTCCTGGACCGGCATCTCCTCCAGCAGGGTCACCACGTGCACGGCGGTCATCGGGGAGCGCAGCAGGGCGGCGACCCCCTCGCTCTGGGTCTTGATCGGGCCGACCTTGGCCAGCCGGGCGGTCTCGGCGGTGACGTTGAGGAACCGTCCGATCCGTCCGGTCGGCGGTGCGTCCAGGACCACCGCGTCGTACGCCCGTCGTTGCCCCTCGGTCCGGGTGGTGGCCTCCTTCACCTTCCCGGTGAGCAGGACGTCCCGCAGTCCGGGGGCGATGGTGGTGGCGAAGTCGATCGCGCCGAGCTTGCGCAGCGCCCGCCCGGCCGCACCGAGCTTGTAGAACATGTCCAGGTATTCGAGGAGGGCCTCCTCGGCGTCGACGGCGAGGGCGCGTACCTCCCCGCCGTCGGCGGCGTCGGTCAGGTGGCGCTCGGCGTACGGCAGGGGGTCGGTGCCGAAGAGCTGGGCGATGCCCTGGCGTCCCTCCACCTCCACCAGCAGGGTGCGGTGACCACCGGCGGCCAGCCCGAGGGCCAGGGCCGCCGCCACGCTGGTCTTGCCGGTGCCGCCCTTTCCGGTCACCACGTGCAGGCGGGCGGGCCAGCCGGGGCGGGCCGGATCGGCCGGCTGCTGCGAGAGTCCCACGCCGTCGAGCCTAACCAGTCCTCCCGGGCGCGGCCGGCTGCCCGCCCGGGCCGTCGACCGACAGGGGGGACCGGTTCAGTTGACGTCGCAGACCCACCAGCCGCGTTTGCGTACCACGGTGAACCGCAGGTCCTGGTCGGCGACCTTCTCGTCGGAGGTGGTCATGGTGACCGTGGTGGAGACGGTGGCCCGGTCCCCGTTCTGGTTGTCGACGCTGGGAGAGCTCCACCGGAACCGGGGCCCGGCGTAGGCGGCCGAGTAGCGCTCCACCTCGGCGACCTTCGCGGCGATCTTCTTCTCGTCCCGGGCGGCGCTGCAGACCAGCCGGGTCGCCCGGGACGGGTCGTGGTCCCGGTAGACGGCGGTCATGAAGTTCTCCACGGCGATGGTCGGCTCGGTGGCCCCCTCGCCGTTCTCGGCGTTGCGCAGGGCGACGAAGGCGGTGACCCCGCCACCGCCGCAGAGCAGGACCGTCGCGGCCAGCACCACGGAGGCGATCGTCACGCCGCGTCTGTTCCGGGTGCCCCGACGGGTGGCGGACGCGGTCGGGGCGGCGTGCTGTGGACCGGAGGAGGTGGTGCCGGGAACCTCACGCGGGCCCCCGGACGATCCGGCCGGGCCACCGTACGGCGGTTGGGTCATCTGCTCTCCCGGGGGTGAGAGCGCCCACCGCCGGGAGGGGGCGGCGGCGCGGAGCGCGCGTACGGGGCGAGCCGTACCCGCCCGAGGAAGGGTAACGGTCGATGCCCGGACGAGAGGAGTGAGCCGGGTGTCCGTTTGGCTCGGCCCGGTGAGCAGGACGTAGGGGTGTTACATCCCTTTTGTGATCGCCATCGGCTACCGGACTCGGGATGTGTCGCATATGTGACTTGAGGTGATCGATCGTGCGCGTCCGGTTGAAGCCAGGGTCCTTCGGCCCTAATTTCGGGCCGACGGCGGGGGCCGGGTCGGACGGACGGTCCGGCCCGGAGGCCAAGGCACGACGAAGACGACGCCGGGAGGCACTGCGATGCACGACGCGGACGACACCCCCCGCTCCCCTGTCCCCTTCGGCGACCGGACCCGGCGGGCCGGACCCGGCGGAGAGGTCGAGGGCCTGGTCAACGGCCCCCCACTCAACGAGCGGTCGTACCGCCGGTTGTCCGACCCTGGGGAGCTGGTCCGTACGTTGCACCGGCTCGACGACCGGGCCCGGGACGAGGAGGAGCCGGGGTACGTCATCCACCTCCCGATCCGGGTCGCCGACCTGTCAGCCGCGACCGCCCTCGCCGGGAAGGTCGCCGTATCGCTCGGATTCCTGCCCGAACTGGACGCCGGTGAGACCACCGTCTCGACCACCGACGACCAGAACAACAGGCAGCGGGTCTTCTGCGACCTCCCGCTGGCCGACCGGTCCCGCTGCCCCCAGCGCTACGACCACGGCGGCCCCTGTGGCGAGCTGCCCGGCGCCCCCGAGCAACGCCCCGCCCCCGGCCCGCCGTCGGGACCGTAGGCTGTCGCGGACCGTCAACACCAGTACAGGGAGCCCTCACCGATGCAGAAGTGGGAATACGCCACGGTCCCGCTGCTGGTCCACGCGACCAAGCAGATCCTCGACAACTGGGGCGAGGACGGCTGGGAACTCGTCGCCGTGATCCCCGGCCCGAACCCGGAGCAGCTGGTCGCCTACCTCAAGCGGGTCAAGGCGTGAACGGCGGCCCTCTCGCCAAACTGGCCGAACTGGGGCTGTCGCTCCCGGAGACGGCCGCCCCCGTCGCCAGCTACCTGCCCGCCGTGCAGTCCGGGCAGCACGTGTACGTCTCCGGGCAGCTGCCCATGCTCGACGGCAAGCTGCTCGCCACCGGGAAGGTGGGCGGCGGGATCTCCGCCGAGCAGGCCAAGGAGCTCGCCCAGCGGTGCGCGCTCAACGCGCTCGCCGCCGTCGACGCGCTGGTCGGGCTGGAGAACGTGGTGAAGGTGGTGAAGGTGACCGGGTTCGTCGCCTCGGCACCGGGCTTCACCGGGCAGCCAGGTGTGATCAACGGCGCCTCCGACCTGTTCGGCACCGTGTTCGGCGAAGCCGGGCGGCACGCCCGTAGCGCCGTCGGGGTGGCCGAGTTGCCGCTCGACGCCCCGGTCGAGGTGGAGGTCATCTTCGAGGTCGGGTGAGTCCACCCGTACCGCGACGATCGCCAGTCGTTCCCCGCGATCCACAGGTCCGTTCGCCAAGATCGCGGGGAGCGCCCGCCGGGGTCGTACGATCGCACTCATGACGGGTCATGTGACCGCGCCGGTGGCGGCACCGGCCGACGAGCTTCCGACCTGGGTACGGCTGCTTCTGGCGCCGAACCCGGGCCCGATGGCGCTCGACGGGACCAACACGTGGCTGCTGCGCGCCCCCGGCAGCGCCGAGACCGTGGTCGTCGACCCCGGCCCGCTCGACGAGGCGCACCTCGCCCGGATCGTCGAGGCCGGACCGGTGGCGGCAGTGCTGATCACCCACGGACACCCGGACCACACGGACGGCTCCCGACGACTCGCCGACCTGCTCGGCGGGGTGCCGGTACGTGCTGTCGACCCGGCCCACACCGTCGACGCCGAGCCGCTGGGTGCCGGTGACCCCGCCGGAGCGTGGCCCGTGTTGAAGGCGGCCGGGCTCGTCATCGAGCCGATCCCCACCCCGGGACACACCGCCGACTCGGTCTGCCTCCTCGTCGAGCACGAGGGTGACCGGGCGATCCTCACCGGGGACACCATCCTCGGCCGGGGCACCACGGTCATCGCCCACCCCGACGGGAACCTCGCCGACTACCTCGCCAGCCTGGCCCGGCTGGCGACGTACCGGGGGGTGACCGCGTTGCCGGGGCACGGTCCGGCGCTGGCCGACTGCGGGGCCGCCGCCGACTACTACCTGGCCCACCGGCAGGGCCGGTTGGCGCAGGTCCAGGCCGCTGTCGACGCCGGGGACCGGACCCCGGCCGAGGTGGTCGCCCGGGTGTACGCCGACGTGGATCCCGTCCTGTGGTGGGCGGCCGAGTGGTCGGTCCGTGCCCAGCTGGAGTACCTGGGGGTGCCCGTCGGGGGGTCCGACGGCTCGGAAGCGCGGTTGGACCAGCCGTGACCTGCCCGGTGTGTGGAACCGTCGCCGTACCGGGTGCTCGGTTCTGCCACAACTGCGGGGCCGCCCTGCCGGCCGCCGCGATGCTGCCCGCCGCCGAGCGCCGGGTGGTCACAGTGCTCTTCGGGGACCTGTCCGACTTCACCTCCTGGTCGGAGGACCTGGACCCGGAGCGGGTCGGCGCGGTCACCGACCGGGTGCTCGCCTCCCTGGCCGGGGCGGTCAAGACCTTCGGCGGGCACGTCGACAAGCTCACCGGCGACGGGATCATGGCGGTCTTCGGCGCCCCGGTGGCGCACGAGGACGACGCCGAGCGGGCGGTCCGGGCCGCGCTGTCGATGCAGCGGGCCGTCCGGCGGGTCCTGGACGACGAGCGCGGGGGCGGAGCCCCCCTCGGCCTGCGGGTCGGCCTGAACACCGGGGACGTGATCGCCGGTATCCAGGCCGCCATCGAGTACACGGTCATCGGGGACACCGTGAACACCGCCGCCCGGCTGGCCGACGCCGCCGCCGTCGGCGCGGTGTACGCCGGTGGGCGTACCGCCGCCGCGACCCGGCACGTGGCCTCCTGGCGGGCCCTGCGACCGCTGCGGCTCAAGGGCAAGCGGGAACCGGTCGAGGCGTACGAGCTGCTGGGTCTGCTCGACGCCCCGGGCACCCGGTCCGGGCTGGGCGACGAGGCGCCGTTCGTGGGGCGGGAGACCGAGGTGGGTCGGGTCGCCGGTCGGCTCGCCGAGGTGATCGACCGGGGGGAACCCCGGGTGCTGCTGATGACCGCCGAGGCGGGGATCGGCAAGTCCCGCTTCTCCGCCGAGGTGGAACGGCTGGCCGCCGGGTACGACGTGGGCGCCGGCCGGTTCGCCGCGCACACCGGTGCCCGGGTGCTCTCGGTGCGCTGCGCCGCCTTCGGTGAACGGCGTCGGCTCGCCCCGCTGGCGGACCTGGTCAGGGCGGCCGTCGGGTTGCCCAGCGACACCGCCACCGCGTTGACCAGACCGGCGGTGGAGGAACGGCTGCGCCGCCTCGGTCAGCGCCTCGCCCGGTTGAGCCCGGAACCCGCCCCGGTCGCCACCGAACAGATCCTGGCCCTGCTCGGGTACGCCGAGCTGACCGCCGGGAGCCCCACCGAGCAGGGCGAGTGGAGCACCAGCGGCACCCCCGTCGACGCGGAGGCGGTGCCGAACGCCGTCGCCGAACTGCTCAGCGGGCTCGCCGTCGAGGCTCCCCTGGTGGTGGTGGTCGACGATCTGCACGACGCCACCGCCGAGACCATCAGGGCGCTCGGGGTCACCCTGTCCCGGCTCACCGGACCGGTGCTGGTCCTGCTGCTGGGCCGCCCCGAGCTGGTGCGTACCGCCGGGGCGTTGACCCGGGTCTCGGAGGCCGAGGTGCACGCGTTGCCGCCGCTGCGCGGAGCCGACGCCGCCCGGCTGCTGACCAGCTACCTCGGTGGCGGGAAGCTGCCGCAGGCCGACACCGACAGGCTCCTCGCCACCGCCCAGGGGAACCCGTTCTACCTGGCCGAACTGGTCACCCTGCTGATGGAGCGGGGGGCGCTGACCGCCGTCGGCGGCGGCGGGTGGCGGCTCGCCCCGGGCTCGCTGGGCAGCCGGCTGCTCTCCCGGGACCTGGCCGCCGTCCTGGCCGCCCGGATCGACGCGCTGCCGGTCGTCGCCCGGTCGGTGCTGCGCGACGCCGCGGTGGTCGGTGACACTGTCGCCCCGGGGACCCTGGAGGCGCTGCGCGAGCAGCGCGCCGGTCGGGACGTCCGCCCGGCTGCGGTGGTGGCGGTGGAGCTCGACCGGGCGATCGACGAGCTGCTGCAACGCCGGATGCTGCACCGGACCCGCGCCGGGTACGCCTTCGCGACCCCGCTGATGCGGGAGGCCGCGTACGCAGGGGTCAGCAAGGCCGAGTTGGCCGAGCGGCACGCCGCACTGGCGCGCTGGGCGGCGTCCGGCCCCTCCGCCCTCGGTCTCACCGAGCAGGCCCGGGACGACTTCGTGGCCGGTCACGCCGAGCGGGCGGTGGCCCTGGCGGACGCGGTGGGGCTGCGTCCCGACTCGCCGGCCCGCTCGGTGGCGGGGCTGGGAGGGGCGGCGTTGGGCAGGTCGGCCCGCCGGTCCCTGGCCGCCGGGGAGCCCACGACGGCTGTGGAGTACGCCGACCGCGCCGCCGAACTGGCCCGCGACGGGGTGCCCGCCGCCGACCGGGTGGTGCACGCCCGGGCGTTGTTGCAGGTGGGCCGGGTGCACGACGCGCTCGCCTCGGCGGAGAAGATCGCCGCCAACACCGGTGACGAGGCGACCCGGGCCAGCGCCCTCCTGCTGGCCGGGCAGGCCCACCAGACCCTCGGCGAGCAGGACCGGGCGGTGGCCGCCTGGGAGGAGGCCCAGCAGGTGGCGACGGCCGGTGCGGTGCCCACCCTGCGGGCCTCGGCGATGCGACGGCTGGGCATGACCGACTTCGTCACCGGACGGCTGGGGCAGGCGAGCAGCAGGTTGGCCGCCGCGTACCAGGTCAGCCTCGCTGCGCAGGATCCCCGGGGGCAGGCCTGGTCGTTGCAGAACCTGGCCTGGGTGACCACCACCCGGGGCGACTTCGCCGGCACCGACGCGGTGCTCGGGCGGGCCGCCCGGCTCTTCGCCGAGCTGCGTGACCCGTACGGGCGGGCGTGGCTGCGCGGTACCACCGCGTACGCCCGACTGCTGGCCGGGCGACTGCGGGAGGCGGGCCGGTTGGCCCGGGTGTTCCTGCCCTTCGGGGAGCGGGTCGGCGAGGCGTGGGCGGTGGGGACGCTGCGGGCGGTGGAGGCGTTCGCCGCCGCCGAACTGGGGGACCTGGCCGAGGCCGACCGGGGTGCCCGTCGGGCGTACCGGGAGTTCGCCGAGGTCTCCGACGACTGGGGGCAGGGCTTCGCCCTGGTGGTGCGGGGGGTGGTGGCGCGGGGGCTGGGTGAACCGGAGCACGCCGCGGACCTGCTCGCCGACGCCCAGGGGTACGCCGACCGGACGTCGCATCCGCTGCTGACCGGGATGGCGGGGACGCTGCGCGGGTTCGTGGCGTTGGAGTCGGGGGACTGGGAGGCCGCCGAGCGGGCGGCCCGGACCGTCCTCACCGCCGTCGAACCGCACAATCCGCAGGCCCCGGCCCAGGTGGGGCCCCGGGTGCTGTTGGCCACCGCCCGGCTGGCGGCCGGGGATCCGGCGACGGCGGTGGGGCTGCTGGCCCCGGTGGCGACGGTGGCAGCGGCCGGGGCGCCGTCGCTGCTGTTCTCCCGTCGGCACACCCTGGCCCGGTACGCCTCCGCGCTGCTCGCACACGGGCAGCGGGAGCAGGCGTTGGACTGGGCCCGGCGGGCGGTGGACACCCCGGCCGAGGACGTCCGCAGTCAGGTGGTCGCCGCCGGGGTGCTGGCCGAGGCGTTGCTCGCGAACGGATTGCCGGCCGAGGCGTTGACGAGTGCCGAGGACGCGGTACGGCTGGCCTTCGCCACCGAGCAGGTGG
This sequence comes from Micromonospora sp. SH-82, assembly GCF_051132485.1. Classification (NCBI taxonomy): domain Bacteria; kingdom Bacillati; phylum Actinomycetota; class Actinomycetes; order Micromonosporales; family Micromonosporaceae; genus Micromonospora; species Micromonospora sp. SH-82. The sequence goes on along the minus strand of NZ_CP148049.1, from coordinate 735,558 downwards.
GTGAACGGCTGGCCGCCACCACCCTGCACAACCGGCTGCGTACCGTCACCTGACGCTGCGTGACGTCTCCGCCGCGCCGACCTGCGGTGGCGGGGTGTCACCGGTTCTGCCGATGCGCGATGTCGGGGTGAGCGACTAGCGTGTCGCGTACAGGTCTCCACAGTGGTGTCGGTGGTTGGCGCCGGAAGAGGGGTGTCATGAGGTTGCCGCGTTCCATCGCGGGCTGGACGATCGCGGTCTTCGGCGTCCTGGCACTGGTGATGGGGGCGGTCGGTCTGCTCTGGCCGCAGGCCCAGTTGCAGATGCTCGGCTTCGAGATCCCCGCCGAGCGCGCCCCGGGGGACTACACCGGCACCTTCCTGCTGGCCTCCTCGATGGCCGCGTTCAACATGGGGGTCTACTACCTCCTGGCCGCCGCCACCGAGTGGCGGTCGTTCTACCGGTTCACCGTCTTCTTCCGGCTGGTGACGTTCGCCGTCTTCAGCATCGCGGTGGTGGCCGGCATCGCCCCGGACCGGTTCTTCGGGGTGGCCCTCTGGGAGGGCGTCGGTGCGGCGGCCACCGCCGTCGGCCTCTGGTTCGACGCCCGGCGTTCGACGGCGAACGGTCCGGTCGGGGCCGCCCCCTCCGGGTCGGGCGCTGCCGGGAGTGCCGGTGTTTCGGCTGGTAAAGGCGGTTCTGCGACGGCCGCCACCGCCACTCGCGCGGACACGGCTGACTGAGTCGCCAATCGAGTTGGGTATTTTCGAGCCGTGACCGACACACCGCCAGGGGCCATCCCGCCACCCATTGTGCCTGGTCTGACCGACTTGGAAGTCTTTGCCCGAGGCGGTTACGCGACCATCTACCGGGCCGTGCAGATCTCGGTGGGGCGCGAGGTGGCGGTCAAGGTCGAGAACCGGACCCTCGACAGCGAGCGGGACCAGGCCCGGTTCCTGCGCGAGGCGCGAGCCGCCGGTCGGATGTCGTCGCACCCCCACGTGGTGGACCTCTTCGACGTCGGCGTCACGGTCGACCAGCACCCCTACCTGATCATGGAGCTCTGCGACGGTTCGTACGCCGAGCGGATGCGGACCTCCCCCCTGGGGCCGGTCGAGGCCTGCGACCTCGGGATCAAGATCGCCGACGCGGTCGCCCACTCGCACGCGGCAGGTGTCCTGCACCGGGACGTGAAGCCGGCGAACATCCTCTACTCGCACTTCAACTCGGCGGTCCTCGCCGACTTCGGGCTCGCCGTGGTGGCCGAGATGCGTGACGCCTCGGTGGCGCTGGAGGTGCTGACCCCGGCGTACGCGCCACCGGAGATGTTCAACCACAGCCCGCCCTCGCCCGCTGTGGACGTCTACGCGCTCTGCGCCACCCTCTACGCGGTGATGTCCGGTCGCCCGCCACGCTGGGGCACCGACCGCAATCCCAGCCTGGTCACCGTGCTGGAGATGTTCCACCAGCCCATCCCCGACCTGCCCGACGTGCCGCCGGAACTGCTCGACGTGCTGCGTACCGGGATGGACAACGACCCGGCGAACCGCCCCTCGGCGGTGGAACTGCACGCCATGCTCACCGGGCTCGGGATCGCCCCCGGCACCTCCGGCGGCGTACCGCTGAACGGGCAGCTCCACCCCGGCGTTCCGCTCGGCACGGTCCGGCCGCCCGGCGACGTCACGGCCGGCGACGCCGAGGAGGGCGCCCCGCGTCGCGAGGTCGAGGAGGACGGCCACCCCACGGTGCCCGCGCCGACCCGGTGGCGACGTCGGCTCTTCTTCGGCGGGGCCGGGGTCCTCGCCCTGGCCGGGTCGGCCGCCGCGGGAGCCTGGGTGGCCGGCGGAACCCCCTACTGGGCGGCACCGACCTCGGTGGTCAGCCGCACCTCGGACCCGATGGGTCAGGCGGGTCCCCTGCCGGGATGCCTGCCCGCCCCGAGCGGTGGCCCCGTCACGTTGCCCGCCGGTGCCCGGTGCGCCCCCGAACTGGAGTGCTTCGGCCCGGTCCGGGTCCGGGGTGGACAGGTCGAGGCGGCCCGCGTCTCCTGCGAGGGTCGGCACACCTGGGAGAGCTACGCCGAGGGGGAACTGCCCGCCGAACTCGTCGGAGCCGGGCACGAGCAGGTGCGTGACGACCCGGCGGTGCAGCGGGTGTGCGGCCCACAGACCTTCCGCCTGACGAGTGGCCTGGCACCCAACGAGTGGAGCCTCGAAGTCCTGCCACCCGCCGGCGACGACCGGACGTTCCGCTGCCTGGCCGGGCGCGGGGTCGACGGGCTCGCGGTGCCCACCCTCACCGACCGCTGACCCCACCCCTCGGCCGCCGGTCGACGTCGCCGGTCCGCCCAGCCGGTGGGCTCTGCCGGTCCACCCTGCCGGTCGGCGGTGCCGGTCAGCCCGGCCGGTCGGCTCGGCGTTGCCGGACGTCCACGGCGTGCAGCGCGTCCCGGCTGTCGAAGGTGTCGAGGGTGTCCGCGTCGATGTTCGCCGACGCGGGGACGAACTGCTCCGGCGAGCCGCCCCGGGGCAGGGGGTCCGGTTCGTGCCGGCTCGCGCTCGCCGTCACCCCGGCGACTACGGTGCAGAGGACACAGAGCAGGGCCATGCCGACGGCGACGATCCCCTCGTGTCGCCACAACACCACGGCCAGCAGGAGGGCGACCGCAGTCAGCGACGCGACCACCGCCACCACCCGGGCCTGCCTCGGGCGCAATGTCCTCACCCGACAAGCATGTACGTGCCGGCCTCGATGTCAACCGCCTCCACGACCCCACCGACGCCGAGGACCCGATCCGTCACCCGCCGTCGCGGGGCCGGCACGCCTTCACCCGCCGTCGTGGCGTCGGCGTGACGACTGCACCCGCCCACGCGGGGTCAGTACGACTTGGTCTGGCCGAGGACGTGCTGGGCGACGAAGTTGAGGATCATCTCCCGGCTGACCGGGGCGATCCGACCGGCACGTACCGCGCCGAGCAGGGTGGCCACGCCGTACTCGGTGGTCAGACCGGCGCCGCCGAGGGTCTGGACTGCGGTGTCCACAGCCAGTGCGGCGGCCTCACCGGCGGCGTACTTGGCCATGTTGGCGGCGACCCCCGCCTCGACGTCCCGACCGGCGTCGTACCGGGTGGCCGCCTGGTAGACCATCAGCCGGGCCAGCTCCACCTGCACCGTGGCGTGGGCCAGGGGATGGGAGACCCCCTGGTGGGTGCCGATGGGGCGGCCCTGCCAGACCGTACGGGTGGCGGCGTAGGCGGAGGCCCGCTCGATGGCGTACCGCCCCGTACCGACGCTCATCGCGGCCACCGTGATCCGCTCCGGGTTCAGCCCGGCGAATAGCGCCGGGAGGCCGGTGTCGACCGACCCGCCGACCAACGCGTCGGCCGGGACGCGTACCTCGTCGAGGTGGAGCAGGAACTGGTTCTCCGGCGAGACGATCTCCATCTCCAGCCGGGACCGGGTGAGCCCGGGGGCGTCGGTCGGCACGACGAACAACGCCGGTCGCAACCGGGGCTCGCCGGGCCGACCGCCCCGGCCGTCGCCCACCGGGCGGTCGTGTTCGGCCGGGCGGTCGTCCGCGGCCGGTGACTCCTGCGGGACCCGGGCGACGACCAGGACGTGTCCGGCCTCGTCGACCCCGGAGATGTAGCACTTGTCGCCGGTGATCAGCCAGTCGTCCCCGTCGGGTCGGGCCACGGTGCCGAGGCGGTGGAAGTTCGACCCCGCCTCCGGTTCGGTGATCGCGAAGGCCACCTTCGACGAACCGTCGGCCAGCCCCGGCAGGAGACGGCGGCGCTGCTCCTCGGTGCCGTGCCGGGCGATCACCGTACCGGCGATGGCCGGGGAGACCACCAGCAGCAGCAACGGGCATCCGGCGGCCGCCAACTCCTCGCAGACCAGTGCCAGTTCGGTGATGCCGCCGCCACCACCGCCGTACTCGGTGGGCAGGTTGACCCCGAGGTACCCGAGCCGACCGGCGTCGGCCCACAGCTCGGTGGTGTGCTCCCCGGCCTTGGCCTTGGCCACGAAGTAGCCGTGCCCGTAGCGCCGCCCCAACGCCCGGACGGCGTCACGCAGCTGCGCCTGCTCGTCGGTGAGGTCGAGGTTCACCGGCCCTCCCCGCCGGACGCCGACCCGCCGGTGCCCGCTTCGTCGGTGGCTGACCCGTCGGTGGTTGCCTCGTCGGTGGCTGCTCTGGCGGTGGTTGCCTCGTCGGGGGTGACGACGGCCAGGACCGCGCCCGTCTCGACCCGGCCCCCGGTCTCGACGGGTAGTCCGGTGACCACCCCGGCGGTCGGGGCCAGCACCTGGTGTTCCAACTTCATCGCCTCCACTGTCAGCAGGGGGTCACCGACGTCGACCCGCTGCCCGACCCGGGCGTGTACCCGGGTGACGGTGCCGGGCAGCGGCGCGAACAGGGACCCGGTCACCGGCGGGCGGGTGGGTTCGGGCAGGCGCGGCAGCTCGACCAGGTCCACCGCCCCGTCCGGGCCGTCCACGAAGACCGACGACCCCACCCGGTGTACGCGTACCGTCCGCCGGACCCCGTCGACGTCGAGGACCACCCGGTCGGCGGTGGCGTCGACGAGCGTCACCTGTCGATCGTCAGGTGGGTCTGTGCTCCACTCGGCGAGCGCGCCGACGCGGTCCAGCCGGTACCGGACCTCGACCTGCCGGTCGGCCTGGGAGAAGCCTGTCATCTGCGGGAACGCCGGGACGTTGCGCCACCCGGAGGGCAGCCCGGCGAGCACCGGGGCGTCCGCCCGACGGGCTGCGGCACCGGCCAGCGCTGCGGCCAGGGCGGCCACCGGCACCTCGTCGGGCGGGATCAGCGGGGTGGTGACCTCCGGGTGCCGGTCGAGGAAACCGGTGTCGACGTCCGAGGCACCGAAGGCGGGACTCCGCAGGACCCGGACCAGCAGGTCCCGGTTGGTGGTCACGCCGTGCACCTCGGCGCGGGCCAGCGCCCCGGCCAGGGTGCGTACCGCCTCGGCCCGGGTGGGGGCCCAGGCGACCAGCTTGGCCAGCATCGAGTCGTAGTGCACCCCGACCGTGTCGCCCGCCACCACACCGGAGTCCGACCGGAGCCCCCGGGTCGGCGCGAACTCGCCCACCACCCCGGGTACGGCGAACCGGTGCAGGGTGCCGACGGCGGGCCGGAACCCCTGCCCCGGGTCCTCGGCGCAGAGCCGCACCTCGACGGCGTGCCCCTGCGGCGGCGGGGTCGTCGTCACCGGCAGCCGCCCGCCCTCGGCGACGAGCAGTTGCAACCGGACCAGGTCCAGCCCGGTGACCGCCTCGGTGACCGGGTGCTCCACCTGGAGACGGGTGTTCATCTCCAGGAAGAAGAACTCCCCGTCCGGGGCGAGGAGGAACTCCACCGTCCCCGCACCGACGTACCCGACCGCCAGTGCGGCGGCCGTCGCCGCCCGGTGCAGCCCTGCCCGGGTCCCGTCGGGCAGGGCTGCCGGTGCCTCCTCGACGATCTTCTGGTGGCGGCGCTGGATGGAGCAGTCCCGGTCGCCGAGGACGACCACGGTGCCGTGCCGGTCACCGAAGACCTGCACCTCGACGTGGCGGCCGGACTCGACGTACCGCTCCAGGAAGACCGTGTCGTCGCCGAACGCGCCGGCCGCCTCCCGCCGGGCCGAGTCGATCGCGTCGGCCAGCCCGGCGCGGTCCCGGACGATCCGCATCCCCCGCCCGCCCCCGCCGGCCGACGCCTTGACCAGGACCGGGAAGTCGGTGACCTGGTCCGGGCGGGTCCAGGTGGGCAGGATCGGCACCCCGGCCCCGGCCATCAGGGTCTTGGCCGTCACCTTGTCGCCCATCGCGGCGATCACCTCGGCCGGTGGGCCGACCCAGGTCAGCCCGGCGTCGACGACCGCCGCCGCGAACCCGGCGTGCTCGGCGAGGAACCCGTACCCCGGGTGCACGGCGTCCGCGCCGCTGCGGCGGGCCGCGTCGAGGAGCAGGTCGATCCGCAGGTACGTCTCGGCGGGGGTGTTCCCCGGCAGCCGTACCGCCCGGTCGGCCTCGGCGACGAAGGGCGCCTCGGCGTCGGCGTCGGAGTGCACGGCGACCCCGGTGATCCCGAGGACCCGACAGGTGGCCAGGACCCGGCGGGCGATCTCCCCCCGGTTCGCCACCAACAGTGTGCCGATCACGACTGACCCCGCCCTCCGGTCGCTGTGGTCCCCGCCCTCACAGCCGGAACACCCCGAACCTGTCGGTGCCCGACACCGGGGCGTTGTGCACGGCGGAGAGACAGAGCCCGAGGACGGTACGGGTGTCCCGGGGGTCGATCACCCCGTCGTCGTAGAGCCGGCCGGAGAGGAAGAGCGCCCCGGACTCCGACTCGATCTGCCGCTCGACTGTCGCCCGGACGGCGGCGTCGGCCTCCTCGTCGTAGGCCCGGCCCTTCGCGGCGGCGGCCTGCCGGGCCACGATGGACAGGACCCCGGCCAGCTGCGCCCCGCCCATCACCGCCGACCTGGCGTTCGGCCAGGTGAACAGGAACCGGGGCTCGAACGCCCGACCGCACATGCCGTAGTTCCCGGCCCCGTACGAGGCCCCGAGGTTGACTGTCAGGTGCGGCACCGTCGAGTTCGACACCGCATTGATCATCAGGGCACCGTGTTTGATGATGCCGCGCTGCTCGTACTCGGTGCCGACCATGTAGCCGGTGGTGTTCTGGAGGAAGACCAGTGGGGTGTCGGTGGCGTTGGCGAGCTGGATGAAGTGGGCGGCCTTCTGGGCCTCCGCGCTGAACAGCACCCCCCGGGCGTTGGCCAGTACGCCGACCGGGTAGCCGTGCACCTCACCCCAGCCGGTGACCAGGGCGTCGCCGTACGCCGGTTTGAACTCGTCGAACTCGCTGCCGTCGAGAATCCGGGCCAGCACCTCACGTGGGTCGAAGGGCACCTTCAGGTCGGCGCTGACGATGCCGAGCAGCTCCTCCGGGTCGTGGCGGGGTGGTCGAGGTGCCGAGGTGATCGGAGCGGGACCCGGCTTGCGCCTGTTGAACCGGCGTACGCACCGTCGGGTTAGTCGGATCGCGTCCGGCTCGTCCTCGGCGAGGAAGTCGGCGAGACCGGAGGTGGTGGCGTGCATCTGGGCACCACCCAGCGACTCGTCGTCGGTGACCTCCCCGGTGGCCATCCTGACCAGGGGCGGACCGGCCAGGTACACCTGGGACCGGTCCCTGATCATGATCGTCTGGTCCGACATGCCCGGCAGGTACGCCCCACCGGCGGTGGCGTTGCCGAAGACCACGCTCACCGTCGGGATCCGGGCCGCACTGAGCCGGGTGAGATCGCGGAACACCCGCCCGCCGGGGATGAAGATCTCAGCCTGACTGGGAAGGTCTGCCCCGGCGGACTCGACCAGGTTGACCAGGGGCAGCCGGTTGGCCAGGGCGATCTCCCCGGCCCGCCGGGTCTTCGCCAGCGACCACGGGTTGACGGCGCCGCCGCGTACCGTCGGGTCGTTCGCCACCACCAGACACTCGACGCCCTCGACCACCCCGATCCCGGTGACCACGCCGGCCCCCACCGGGAAGTCGGTGCCGTACCCGGCCACCGGGGAGAGTTCCAGGAACGGGCTGTCCTGGTCGAGGAGCAGCTCGACGCGTTCCCGGGCGAGCAGCCGGCCCCGCCCGTGGTGGCGGGCCACGTACCGCTCCCCACCACCGGCCCGGGCCTGGTCCAGGGCGTCGGTCAACTCGGCGAGCCGGGCCAGTAGCGCCGCCCGGTTCGCCAGGTGCTCGGGGGCGTCCGGGTCGATTCTGCTCCGCAGCGTCGTCACCGGCCGCCCTCCGACCCGCCCGGAAGGTCCACGACCCGGGAGCGGAGCAGCTCGCCGAGCGCCTTGGCCTGCGGATCGAACCGGGTGGAGGCGGCCACCCCCGGGGCGAGGAGCCCTCGGAGGACGAAGCCGACAGCCCGCAGGTTCGGCAGCTCGTGACGGTGCACGGTCGACGGGTCGACCTCCGGGAGCAGCTCCACGAGCCGGGGGACGGTGAGCCACCCGCGCAGCCACTCCCAGGTCGCGTCGGTGCGCGCCCAGACCCCGAGGGTGGCGTCGGAGCCCTTGTCCCCCGACCGGGCACCCACCACCTCACCCAGCGACCCCCGCCGCCCCGACGCGGTGCGGGAGGCGTCGACGGACGGGCCCGGTGGGGGAGTGGCCGGCCGGGGTGGGGTTGGTGAGCCGGTCGGTGCGGTCTCCGGCTGCCGGCCCCGGGACTCCGGCGGCGCGACGGTCACCCGTTCACCCGAGGGGAGCACCGCGACGTGCGACACCTCGTCCTGCGACACCGCTTCGGCGGTGAACACCCCGAACGGGGTGGCGTCCCCCGGCAGGGTGGTGAGCGTGCAGCCCGGATAGGAGGCCAGGGCCAGTTCCACCGCCGCCGCCGAGAACGCCCGCCCGGCCCGGGTCCGGTCGCCGGCACGCAGGTGTACGTGCAGGAGGGCGCTCGCCGTCTCGGTCTCCGTCGCGTCCGGGCGGTCGGTACGGGCCAGGACGAACTCCAGCCCCTCCGGGCCGACCGCCGCCTCGATCTGCTCGCGGACCAGGGCCGCCTTCTCCGGTACGGCCGACCCGCAGAGCACGAAGGTCATCGAGTTGCGGAACCCGCCGAGCCGGTTCACGGCCACCTTGAGGGTGTCCGGCGGGGGGCCGCCCCGGGCTCCGGTGACCCGTACCCGGTCCGGCCCGTCCGGGGCGACCAGGACCGTGTCCAGCCGGGTCACCACGTCCGGCCCCAGGTACGCGGGCCCGTCGATCTCGTACAACAGTTGGGCGGTGACCGTCTCCACCGTGACGGCGCCCCCGGTCCCGGGATGCTTGGTGATCACCGAGGTCCCGTCGCTGTGGAGCTCGGCGATCGGGAAACCCGGTCGACGGCCCCCGTCGGGCAGCTCGGTGAAGAAGCTGAAGTTGCCCCCGGTGACCTGTGCGCCGCACTCGATCAGGTGACCGGCCACCGTCGCCCCGGCCAGAGGGCCCCAGTCGTGGCGTCCCCAGCCGAAGTGGGCGATCGCCGGACCCACTGCCAGGGAGGCGTCGGTGACCCGCCCGGTGACCACCACGTCGGCACCGGCGTCGAGGCAGGCGGCGATCCCGAACGCCCCGAGGTACGCGTTCGCGGTGAGGGCGTCCGGCCGGTCCAGGGCGTCGCCCTCGACGTACCCGATCCGCAGGCGCAGGCCGAGCCGGTCGGCGAGCGAGCCGATCGCCGAGGCCAACCCGGCGGGGTTGACCCCACCGGCGTTGGTGACGATCCGCACCCCCCGGTCCAGGGCGGTCCCGAGGCACCCCTCCAGCTGGCGCAGGAACGTCCTGGCGTAGCCGAGCGCGGGGTCGCGTTCCCGGTCCCGGCCGAGGATCAGCATCGTCAGTTCGGCCAGGTAGTCGCCGGTCAGCACATCCAGTTCGCCGCCGTCGAGCATCTCCTGCCAGGCGGCGTACCTGTCGCCGTAGAACCCGGAGGCGTTGCCGATCCGCAGCGGCGCGGTGGCGGGCGGGGCGGTGCGGTCGACCATGGCGCGCCTTTCGGTCCGGCGGAGCTAGGCGGTGAGCACTGTGGCGAGCTGGCGTTTCCAGGCGGTGAGCAGGGCCGAACGACGGGTCGAGTCGTCGGTGAGCAGGTTTGCCACCCCGAGGCCCCGGAGCAGGTCGAGGGTGCTCTGGACGGCCTCCCGTACGCCGGGGCGACGCTCGTCCACGTCGAGCAGTTCCACTGTGAGCCGGTGCATCTCCCGGCCGACCCGGGCCTCCACCGGCACCAGGGCGGCGCGCAGCTCGGCGTCGGTGCGGGCGGCGACCCAGAGTTCCAGGGCGGCGACGAAGAGCGGACCGGTGAAGGCGGCGGCGAGCAGGTCGACCACCCGGTCGAGGCGCTGTTCGCCGACCGGCAACGCCTGCGCCTCGGCCCGCAGCTCAGCGGCCCGACGCTCGGTCAGGTGCCCGACGGCGGCGGTGACCAGGGCCGCCTTGGTGGGGTAGTGGTGCAGCTGGGCGCCTCGGGAGACCCCGGCCCGGGTCGCCACCACCGTCGTGGTGGTGCCGGACCAGCCGTGCTCGACCAGGCACTCGACGGTCGCCTCCAACAGCCGGGCCCGGGTCGCGCGGCTGCGCTCCTGCTGGGGGACACGGGTGGGGGCGGGCACGGGGACAGCCTGCCGCCCCGGAAACAAACAGTCAAGACTGACTTTTTCGGTGGTACGGACATCAGGGCTCGGCGATGTACGCCACCCGTCCGCGCGGCCACGGGAACCACCGCGCCTCCGTCCGCGCGGCCACGGGAACCACCGCGCCTCCGTCCGCGCGGCCACGGGAACCACCGGGCCGCGCGGACGGGAGGAGACGTCGACGACCGCAACGGCGGTGAGCCGTCGGCTGACGACGGGTACGGGACCGGGAGGTCAGACCCGCGCGCGGCGGGCCAGGCGCTCCGGGTCCAGGATGATGATGCTCTTGCCGTCCAGCCGCAGCCAACCGCGCGAGGCGAAGTCGGCCAGCGCCTTGTTGACGGTCTCCCGCGAGGCGCCCACCAGCTGGGCGATCTCCTCCTGGGTCAGGTCGTGGGTGACCCGCAGGACCCCACCGTCACGGGTGCCGAACCGGCCCGCCATCTGGAGGAGGTTCTTCGCGACCCGGCCGGGCACGTCGGTGAAGATCAGATCGGCCAGCGAGTCGTTGGTCCGGCGCAGACGTCGGGCCAGCACCCGCAGCAGCTGCTCGGCGATCTCCGGCCGGTTGTTCAGCCACGGCCGCAGCGCCTGCTTGCGCAACCGGACCAGCCGGGTGTCGGTCACGGCGGTCGCGGTGGCCGTACGCGGACCGGGGTCGAACAACGACAACTCCCCGACCATGTCCGACGGGCCCATCACGGCGATCAGGTTCTGTCGGCCGTCAGCCGCCCGACGTCCCACCTTGATCTTTCCGGACAGGAGGATGTACAGACTGTCGCCGGGCTCGCCCTCGTTGAACACGACCTCGCCCTTGCGGACCTCGATCGTCTCCATCTCCTTGGCGAGCGCCTCGGCAGCTTCCGGGTCGACGCCCTGGAAGATTCCGCTGCGGGCCAGTACCTCGTCCATCGCGCACCTCCGCCTACGCGTGCCGTCCGTCGGCCCGGGTTCGCCGTCCGCTGATCCCTCGCGCGCCGCCAAGTCTAGGCGCATGTGAGCAGTAATCAGAGGTGCACCCCTGGAAACTTGATCGTTGGACGTAACCTGCCCGACCGGATGAACGACTACGATCGCCGGTCGCGCCACCTGCGAGCGCTCCCACGTCCACCCTCTCCCACGCGGTCAGTAGGGTCACCGACGTGTTGAACGAGCCCGTACCGCACACCCGCGTCGAGGACGGCCGGGAACTGCCGTTGCTCGTGTGGCGGGCGGGACGGCCGTTACGCACCGTCAGCTCGGGGCCGCTCGGCGGCGGGCTCGGCGTACGCGGATGGGTGCTCAACGCGACGGTGCCGATGTCGTACCACCGGGACGACCCCGCCGCGCACCTGGCCGCGCTCGCCGACTCGCTCGGCCTGGACGGACCCGGTGTGGGGCTGCTGACCGGGGTGGACGTCGCCGACGTGGTGACCCGGACGGACTGCGGAGTGCAGGTCTGGGCCACCGTCGGGCTCGGCCTGCCCCTCTGGGCCGCCGCCCCGACGACCGCCACCCTCGACACCGGTGACCCCCCGACGCCCGCCGACCCGGTCCCGGCACCGGTCGGCACCGTCGGCGCGGTTCCGCCCCGCGTCGGCACCGTCAACATCGTGGCGTACGTCCCCGTCCGGCTCACCGACGCCGCACTGGTCAACGCGGTGGCCACCGCGACCGAGGCGAAGGCACAGGCGATCATCGAACTGGGACGGCCGGGCACCGGCACCCCCACCGACGCCGTCACCGTGCTCTGTCCGGTCGACGGCCCGAGCGCCGAGTACGGCGGACCCCGCTCACGCTGGGGCGCCCCGTTGGCCCGGGCGGTCCACGCCGCCGTTCGGGCGGGTGGAGTCGCCGATCGTCCGCCCTGGTCGAGCGGAACGGGGGCGCGGCAGGCCCCCCGAACGGGCGTCGTCGGCGGGAGAACCGAGCGGTAGGGTTCGCGGCGATGCGCGCTCCGAACCCCTTTCACCGCCTGCGTCGACGCCTCCCGGTTCTGCTCGGCGCGACGCTCGTCGGGGTGCTCGCCGCCGGGTGCGGCGAGTCCGCTCCGGCGCCGGTGTGGCAGTCCGCACCCGGCGGCGGCTCCCCCGCGAGCGCGGAGCCGGACCCGGCCGAACAGGTGATCACGCTCTCGGCGACCGGCGACATCATCATGGGCAACGCCCCCAACCGGCTGCCCCCCGACGACGGCCGGGGGTTCTTCGACTCGGTCAAGAAGGCCCTCCGGGCCGACCTGGTGATGGGCAACCTGGAGGCACCGCTCACCGTCGACACGGGCACCGGCAAGTGCGGGCCGGAGTCGACCCGCTGCTTCCAGTTCCGGACCCCGCCGGAGTACGCCGCGCACCTCGCCGACGCCGGTTTCCACCTGCTCAACCAGGCCAACAACCACGGCCACGACTTCGGCCCGAAGGGCTACACCAACACCCAGAAGGCGCTGGAGGAGCACGACCTCGCCCACACCGGGGCCCCCGACCAGATCACTGTGGTCGAGGTGAAGGGGGTGAAGGTCGCCGTCGCCGGCTTCTCGTCGTACTCCTGGTCCAACAGCCTCGTCGACATCGACGCGGCGGAGCGGGTCGTCAAGAAGGCCGCCAAGCAGGCCGACCTGGTGGTGGTGCAGGTGCACATGGGGGCCGAGGGCGCCGAGACGACCCGGGTGAGACCCGGCACCGAGATGTTCCTCGGCGAGAACCGGGGCGACCCGATGAAGTTCGCCCGGGCCGTGATCGAGGCCGGGGCGGACCTGGTCGTCGGGCACGGGCCACACGTCCTGCGGGCGATCGAGTTCCACCAGGGCCGACTGATCGCGTACAGCCTCGGCAACTTCGCCGGTGGGGGCAACACCCTGAGCAACGCCGGGCGACTCGGGTGGGGCGGGGTGCTCAAGGTGTCCCTCAAGCCGGACGGGACCTTCGTCGACGGCGAGCTGGTCTCGACGTACATGAACGGGACCGGCAAGCCGACGATGGACCGCGACGACCGGGGCCTGGGCCTGGTCCGGGAGCTGACCCGCACCGACTTCCCGAAGACCGGGGCGAGGTTCGACGACTCCGGGAAGATCTCCGCCCCGGGCGACTGACAGCCGCCCCTGCGACGCCGACGTGGGGCGCGCCGGTCCGCTCCCGTTCCGACGTAGGCTGGCCGGCGTGACCAGACGCGCCAACGAGACCGACCTCGGCCGCAAGCGTCGGGCCCGGCGGATCGGGCGGGTGCTGACCGAGACCCACCCCGACGCACACTGCGAACTCGACCACACCGGTCCGCTGGAGCTGGCGGTGGCGACGATCCTCTCCGCCCAGTGCACCGACAAGAAGGTCAACGAGGTCACCCCGAAGCTCTTCGCCCGCTACCCGACCGCCGCCGACTACGCGGGCGCCGACCGGACCGAGATGGAGGAGCTGATCCGGCCGACCGGCTTCTACCGAAACAAGACCAGCTCGCTGATCAACCTCGGCCGCAGGCTCGTCGAGGCGTACGACGGTGAGGTCCCCGGTCGCCTCGCCGACCTGGTCACCCTCCCCGGAATCGGGCGCAAGACGGCGAACGTCATCCTCGGCAACGCCTTCGACGTCCCCGGCATCACCGTCGACACCCACTTCCAGCGGTTGGTCGGGCGGTGGGGGCTGACCACCGAGACCGACCCGGTGAAGATCGAGCACGCCGTCGGGGCGCTGTACGACAGACGTGACTGGACGATGCTGTCGCACCGGATCATCTTCCACGGCCGTCGGGTCTGCCACGCCCGTAAACCGGCCTGCGGAGCGTGCACCCTGGTCAAGCTCTGCCCGTCGTACGGCACCGGGCCGACCGACCCGGAGGGGTCGGCCAAGCTGCTCAAGGGTCCCCGCGCCCGGGACCTCGCGGTGGCCGCCGGGGTCGACCCCGACCTCGTCCCCGCCGTCGCAGTCCGAGCGGAGGTACCGTGACCAGCACGTTCTCCCGTTCACCGGGCCGGTGGCTCGGTGCGCTGATCCTGCCGGTGCTGCTGCTCGTGACGGCCTGCACCGCCGACACCGAACCGGCCGCCACCAGCGCAGCCGACCCGCCGCAGAACACCCGGCCCTCGCCGTTCGCCGACTGCACCGATCTCACCACCGCCCCGCCGTCGGCGACACCCACCCGGCCCGCCGGGTCCGCCACGGGCGGGCAGCAGCTGCCGAAGGTCGCCCTGCCCTGCTTCACCGGCGCGGAGAACGTCTCCCTCGACCAGGTACGCGGCCCCGTCGTGATCAACGTGTGGGCCTCCTGGTGCCCGCCCTGCCGGGAGGAGCTGCCCGCCTTCCAACGCCTCAGCGAGCGGGCCGACGGCCGGTTCCAGGTGATCGGGGTGAACAGCCGGGACCGCCGCGACGGCGCGCAGTCGATCGGCGAGGACTTCGGCGTACGGTTCCCGATGCTCTACGACCAGGGAGACAGCGTGCAGCAGGCGGTCGGGCGCAACGTGATCCCGATGACCCTCTTCGTCGACGCCGACGGGCGCATCCGGCACACCGACGTGTCCGGGGCGCTCGACGACGCCCGCCTCGCCGAACTGGTCCGTACCCACCTGGGCGTGACGGTGACGGCGTGACCCGACGGCCGCCGCAGTGGATGGACCCGTTGCTGGTACGGCTCGGCACGGCCCGGGTGGAGGACTTCACCCCGCTGCCCACCCCGGCCACCGGGGGTCGGGCCAGCGCCGTGCTGGTGCTGCTCGGCGAGGACCCGGAGACCGGCCCGGACGTGCTGGTCCTGCAACGCGCCGCGAACCTGCGCAACCATGCCGGCCAGCCGGCCTTCCCCGGTGGCGCGGCCGACCCGGAGGACGCCGACGCCGCCGCGACCGCCCTGCGGGAGGCGAACGAGGAGGTCGACCTCGACCCGGCGAGCGTGACGGTCCTGGCCGAGCTGCCCCGGCTCTGGATCCCGGTGAGTGACTTCGTGGTCACCCCCATCCTCGGGTGGTGGCACACGCCGCACCGGGTGCACCCCCGGGAACCGGTCGAGGTGGCCCACGTGGCCCGGTTGCCGGTGGCCGAGCTGGTCGACCCGGCCAACCGCCTGCGGGTACGCCACCCCAGCGGCTGGACCGGGCCCGCCTTCAGCGTCCGGGGCATGCTGGTCTGGGGCTTCACCGCCGGGGTCCTCGCCACCCTCCTGGAGATGGGGGGCTGGGACCGGCCGTGGCCCCGGCACCGGGTGGTCGACCTGCCGCCCACCGGAGCCGACCCGGCCCCCTCGGCCGGTACCGACCCGGTCGACGAGGTCCCGAATCCGCTGCGCTGACCACCCGCGTACGCGCCGGTGATCGGGGGGTGCGGGGTGCCCGTACCCTTGACGGGTGTCCGTCGTGGATCTCGTACTGCTGCTGCTCATGCTCGTGTTCGCGATCAGCGGATACCGCCAGGGCTTCGTCATCGGGGTGATGTCGTTCTCCGGGTTCTTCGTCGGGGCCCTGGTCGGGCTCCAGCTCGGCCCGATGCTGGCTCGACAGTTCACCGACGGCGGCATGCGGGTGTTGATCTCGCTGGTGGCGGTCTTCGGGTTGGCGGTGATCGGGCAGGCGTTGGCCGGTTGGCTCGGCTCCCACCTGCGCCGGACGATCACCAGCAGGCTGGCGCGGCGGGCCGACGACGTGGGCGGGGCACTGGTGTCCCTGCTCGCCGTGGTCATGGTGGCCTGGCTGGTAGCCGTACCGCTGGGCTCGTCGTCCCTGCCCTGGCTGGCCTCCTCGGTGCGCAACAGCGCCCTGCTCAACGCGGTCGACCGGGTCCTGCCGGACGAGGCCCAGCAGCTCTCCACCGCACTGCGGGAGACCGTCGACACCAACGGCTTCCCGGACGTCTTCGGTGGGCTGGCACCCACCCGGGCCCGGCAGGTGTCCCCGCCCGACCCGGCGCTGGCCGGGTCCGAGGTGGTGGCGAACGGCCAGCGGTCCGTGGTGAAGGTGCTCGGCTCCGCACCGAGCTGCTCGCGACGGATCGAGGGCTCCGGTTTCATCTACGCCGACGACCGGGTGATGACGAACGCGCACGTGGTGGCCGGCACCGAGCGGGTCTCCGTGGAGCTGGGGGGCTCACGCTACGACGGTGACGTGGTCGTCTACGACCCGGACCGCGACCTCGCCGTGCTGCGGGTGCCCGGACTGCCCGGCCCGTCGATGCGGTTCGCCGCCGGCAACGTCAGCAGCGGGGCGGACGCGATCGTGTTGGGCTTCCCGCTCAACGGCCCGTACGACGCCCAGTCGGCCCGGATCCGGGACGTGGGAAAGATCACCGGTCCGGACATCTACGCCTCCGCCAACGTGACCCGGGAGATCTACACGATCCGGGCGCTGGTCCGCAGCGGCAACTCCGGAGGGCCACTGCTCTCCTCGAACGGCCTGGTCCTCGGAGTGATCTTCGCGGCGGTGGCCGACGACCCGAACACCGGCTTCGCGGTGACCGCCGCCGAGGCCCGGCCGGTGGCCCTGGCCGGCGCCCAGAGCACCGAACCGGTCGCCACCGGCAACTGCACCTGACCTGCCGGGGCCGTCAACCGGTCGCCGTCGACTCGGCACCCGGCTGTTGCCTGTCGCCCTGCTGCGGTCTGTCGCCTGGCTGTTGCCCGTCGCCTGGCTGTTGCCCGTCGCCTGGCTGCGGGCGGTCTCCGGGGTGCCGGCCGTCGCCGTCGCGCCAGAGGGCGAAGGCCGCCAGGGTGGCGGTGACCACTGCCGCCCCCAGCAACAATCCCGCCACCACGTCGCTGGTCCAGTGCACGCCGAGGGCGATCCGACTGAACCCGGTCACCCCGGCGAGCGCCACCGCCGCCACCCACAGCGCCGCCCGTCGCCAGGGTCGGCCCCGGGTCCCCGGCAGGAAGACCACCAGCAGGACCCCCGCCGCGAGGGCGGCGTTGAGCGCGTGACCGGACGGGAAGGCGTACCCGGGGGCCGACGAGACCGGATCGAGCAGGTCGGGGCGGTCCCGGGTGACGAGCAGCTTCAACAACGGCCCGAGCGTCCCGCCGACCACCATCGTCACCGCCACCCACCCGGCGGTACGGCGGGCGTTGCGGTGCAGCAGCCACACGACCAGCAGCAACGCGGCCAGCCGCAGCGGGTTCGGTGCGAACACGTCGGTCCAGAGGCTCATCGCCCGGACCCAACCGGGATTGTCGAGCGCGTACGCGTGCGCCGCGTCGGTGATCCGCTCGTCGACGGCGTGCAACGAGGAACCGGTGGCGACCACCAGCGTGGTCAACCCGGCGAAGGGAAGCGCCGTCAGGGCGGCGACCGCCGCCAGGCTGGACCGGAGCCCGCGCGGACGATCCGGGTCGAGGCGACGACGACGCCAGGAGAGGGCGGAGGTGCTGCCGTTCATGCTGCTGAGATCTACCCCCGAGGACACCGACTCAGACCGGTTCCCGGCCACCGGTGTCCCGGAGTGCCCCGGCACCGGTCACCGGCGGCGGTGCCGGACCCGACGAACGGTGAGGGCGGTACCGGCGACCAGTGCGACCAGGACCGCCGCCCCGGCCCAGATCCGATCGGAGGGCGGATCGGTCGGCGCACCGGCGGGCAACGCCGTCCAGCGGGTGTGCTGACGCGGCGCGGTGAAGTCGAGCGGGTCGGTGCCGGTGCCGGTGGCCTGCTCGCTGCCCGGGCTCCCCGGCGCCGGGCCGAACCCGGCCACCCCCGGCGAGGAGTTGTTGTCCAGCGGGTTGCGGCCCACCGACGGGACGTCGGCGGTGAGCGCCGCGACCGGATCCACCAGGCCGTACCCGTAACGGTCGTCCCGGCCGACGGGGCCGATGTCGTGGGCGGTGGAGATCAGCCGGTTGACCACGTCGCCCGCCGACATCTGGGGGTACTTCGCGCGGACCAGCGCCGCCGTGGCGGCCACCAGGGGTGCGGCGAAGCTGGTGCCCTGCACCCGCCAGTAACCGCCCGGCCGTGCGCCGACCAGACCACTGGCCGGCGCGGAGAGCACCGTCGCCGCACCGGTGATCGACCCCGACCACAACTGATCGGTGTCCCGCTCCAGGCCCGCGACCGCGATCACCCCCGGCTCCCGGGCCGGATACCAGACCTTGCTGCTCGACGAGGTGGCCAGGTTGCCGGTGCAGGCCACCACCACCACGTCCCGGGCGAACGCGTAGTCCACGGCGGCGGCCAGGGCGGCGCTGTCACCGCTGCCACCGAGGGACAGGTTGATCACCCGAGCCCCGTTGTCGACGGCCCAGCGCACCCCCTTGGCCACGATCAGCGCGTCGTCGTAACGGTTGTCCTCGTCGAGGACCCGGACCGGCAGGATCCGGGCCTCCGGGGCGAGACCCACCGCGCCCCGGTCGTCGTTGCTCCCGGCGATCAGACCGGCCACCGTGGTGCCGTGCCCGACCGGATCCGCCGGGCCGGAACCGCCGGGACTGACCAGATCGAGACCCGGCGCCACCCGACCGGCCAGATCGGGATGGGTGGCGTCCACACCGGAGTCCACCACCGCGACGGTGACACCCCGGCCGGTCGAACTACGCCAGGCCGTCTTCGCCTTCAACGCGTCCAGTTGCCACTGCTCGTCGCGGATGCGGTCGAGCCGGGTCGGGTTGTCCACCGGCGCGAAGCGGGCCACCGGAGACGTACCGGCCGGCGGGGCGGCCATCGGTGCCGTGGCGAGGGTCGGAGAAGGGGCGGCCAGCGCCTGCGGTGTCGGACCGGCGATCGGGACGGCGGCCACCGCGAGGCCGAGCAGGGCGCGCCCGGCGAGTCGTCGGGGCGATGACGGACGGCCGGCGAGTCGTCGGGCCGTGGACGAACGCGGGTGCCGGGTCCCAGTCACCTTCTCAGCCATTCATCGCGAGGGACACATGTTGCTCCGGAGATTACCCAATTCCTCGTACCACACGGGGTGAACCGCGAAGATGCGATCGGCGGGTCGCAGTCGATCAGGACGGTGGCAGGTGGGCCAACTGCACCAGACGCACCCCCTCCCGGCGGGTGACCAGCCGACCACGGCCCGGCGGAAGTGGGCCGGGACGGACCGGCCCGACCAGGGGACCCTCCTCCGGACTGCCCGCCATCACCAGCCCGGCGGTGGAGAGCTCCCGGAGCCGTTGCACGATCGGCTCGAACTGGGCCCGCGCGGCACCGCCGGAGCGGCGGGCCAGCACCAGGTGCAGGCCGACGTCCCGGGCCTGCGGGAGGAACTCCTCCAGGGCACGCAACGGGTTCACCGGGCCACTGGCCACCAGGTCGTAGTCGTCCACCACGACGAACAACTCCGGTCCGGACCACCACGACCGGTCGCGGAGCTGCCCGGGGGTGACCTCCGGGCCGGCGACCCGCTGGTGCAGGTACCCGGCGGCCGACTCGACGAGGTCGGTGGTGTGCGCCGCCGCCGACCCGTACCCGATCAGATGGGGCAGGTCGTCGATCGCCCCGAGCAGGCTCCGCCGGTAGTCCACCAGGATGATCCGGGCCTCCTCCGGGGTGAACCGCCTGGTGATCGAGGTCGCCAACGCCCGTAGGAACGACGACTTGCCGCACTCGGCGTCACCGAAGACCACGAAGTGCGGCTCGGCGGCGAAATCCAACACCACAGGTCGCAGGTCCGCCTCGGCGATGCCGACCGGCAGTCCCAGACCGGACGCGGCGGCCAGGTCGAGGTCGGCGTAGGGCAACACCGGAGGCAGCAGCCGAACCGGCGGAGCGGGCGGACCGGCCCACCCGTCGGCCACCGCCCCGACCAGGTCGGTGGTCTCCCAGCCGAGTCCCGCCAGCCGCGGCAACGCGGTCAGGAAGTGCAGACTCTCGGCGGTGATCCCCCGACCGGGGGTGGCCACCGGTACGTCGGCCGCAGCCGCCCGACGGGTCACCATGGAGTCCGACGGGTCACCCAGTCGCAACTCGACCCGGGAGCCGAACAGGTCCCGGATCGCCGGGCGGAAGTCGGTCCAGCGCACCGCCGTGGCCACCACGTGCAGCCCGTACGACAGACCACGGGTGGCCAGGTCGGTGATGAGCGGTTCCAGGTCGTCGTACTCGCCGCGCAGGGTGGCCCAGCCGTCCACCACCAGGAACACGTCACCGTACGGGTCGGTCGTCGGCCGCCCGGCCGCCACCAGCGCGGCCCGCCGACGACGGTAGGCGGGCATCGACTCCACGCCCCACTCGGCGAAGGCCGCCTCCCGCTCGGCGAGGAGGGTGACGAACTCGCCGACGGTACGCCGTACCGCCGTCGGGTCGGACCGGCCCGTGACACCGCCGACGTGGGGCAGGTTCCGCAGGGCAGCCAACGCGCCGCCGCCGAAGTCGAGACAGTAGAGCTGCGTCTCGGCGGGGGTGTGGGTCAGGGCCAGCGCGCAGATCAGCGCCCGCAGCAGGTTCGACTTGCCGCTCTGCGGCGCACCCACCACCGCCACGTGCCCGGCCGCGCCGTCCAACGCCAGCCAGAGCAGGTCCCGACGCTGCTCGAAGGGCTTGTCGACCACCGCCACCGGCACCTGGAGGGCGCCGTGCAGCTCCGGGTTGCCGACGGTGACCCCGCGCGCCGGGTCGGTGCCGACCGGACCGAGCAACTCGTCGAGGGCCGGGGCCGGCCCGAGCGGAGGCAGCCACACCTGGTGCGCCGGTGGACCCTGTCCGGCCAACCGGTCGACGAGCAGGTCGAGCAGGCTCTGTGCACCGACCTCCTCGACGGGGGCGAGGGGGGTGGCCACCGGCTCGGGCACCGGCACGAAGTGGGAGGAGAACGGAAGCAGCCGAGGCGTACCCGCCGCCGCGTTCCCCGTCGTGACGCCCGGCCGGGGGACCGGTCCGGAGACGTACGCCGCCTTGAAGCGCACCAGGGGCTCGGTGCCGAAGCGCAGGTACCCGTGCCCCGGGGACCGGGGCAGCTCGTGTGCGTCCGGTACCCCGAGGACCGTCCTGGACTCCAAAGCCGAGAAGGTCCGCAACCCGATCCGGTACGACAGGTGGGTGTCCAGCCCGCGCAGCCGCCCCTCCTCCAGGCGTTGGCTCGCCAGCAGCAGATGCACCCCCAGGGACCGCCCCAACCGGCCGATCTGCACGAACAGGTCGATGAAGTCCGGCTTGGCCGACAGCAGCTCGGAGAACTCGTCGCAGATCAGCAGCAGCGAGGGCAGCGGAGCCAACGGGGTGCCGGTGGCCCTCGCCCGTTCGTAGTCGCGGAGGCCGGCGAAGTTCCCGGCCCGGCGCAGCAGCTCCTGCCGCCGGATCAGCTCCCCGTTGATGGCGTCGACCATGCGGTCCACCAGCGGCAGCGCGTCAGCCAGGTTGGTGATCACCGCAGCGGTGTGCGGCAGCCTGTCGAACGAGGCGAAGGTGGCCCCGCCCTTGAAGTCGACCAGGACGAAGTTGAGCTGCTCGGAGCTGTGCGTGGCGGCCAGCCCGAGCACCAGCGTGCGCAGCAGCTCCGACTTGCCGGACCCGGTCGCCCCGATCAGCAGGCCGTGCGGACCCATCCCGTCCTGGACGGACTCCTTCAGGTCGAGTTCGACGGCACCACCGTCGACGCCGACCCCGATCGGCACCCGCAGCCGTTCCCGCGCCGACCGGGCCGCCCACCCCTGCTCGGCGGTGAAGCCCTCCGGGTCCCCGGTGCCGAGCAGCTCGGGCAGGCCCGGCTCGGCCCCGGAGTGGGCGTCCGGCCCCCGGGCCGGCGTCGCCAACCGAAGTGGCGCCAGGCGTCTGGCCACCGCCTCGGCCTCGGCGGTGTCGAGTCGGTCGGCGGTGCCGACCTCGGCGTGCCCGTCGGCCGAGTACGAGTGCAGCCGGCCGTCGCGGACCTCCAGCAGGAGCGAGAACCGTTCCAGCAGGCGGGGCGGTGGGGTGTCCAGGTCGACGACCGTGACAGCGTCGATGCCACCGTCGGAGACCAGGTCGGTGACCGCCGTCAGGTCGGCACCGTCGAGCACCACCACCAGGTGCGGGCCGTCGGTGGTCGGACCGGTCGGGCTGAACCGGGACCGACTGGCCAGCACGTCGTCGAGGAGTCGTTCCAGGTCGGCGGCGGCGCTGGTGACCAGGCGAACCGGGCCGAGCGCGTCGGTGCGATCCGGGTGGTGGGCGTGCGGCAGCCACTTGACCCACTCCCAGGCGGCCCGCCGCTCCGGCCCGGCGCAGACCGCCACGATCAGCTCGTCCGGGGCGTGGAAGACGGCGAGCTGGGTGAGCAGGGCGCGGGTCAGCGCCTGGGCGTCGGTGGCCCCCTCGGCCCGACGGTCCACCCGGCCGTGCGTGGTCGCCACCCGGTGGCTCGTGGCCGCCGTACCGCTTGTGGTCGCCGCCCGGCCGCCCGTGGTCGCCGTCGGGCCGGTCGGGGCGTCCCTGACGTACACCCGGGCGAAGCTGCGCAGCGAGAGCGCCACCGGCAGGTCGGGCACCACCGAGTAGGCGTCGAGGAAACGCCGCAGCGCGCCGGCGGTCATCGGCTCCAACTCGTCCAACGGCCGGGTGACCGGCGGGACCAGGGGAGTGGCCAGGGTCTGCGGGCCGACCGCCACCCGGACCACCGCGAAGTCGGGATCGTTCGGACGACGCTCCCACACCCGGTGACTGTCGACGGTGGACCATAGCCGTCCCGGGTCGGGGTGCCGATAGTAGAGCCCGGCCCGTTGCCGCTCGGCGGTCTCCCGGACCCGGCGGCGCAGCGCCGCGAGGTGCCGCAGGTACTCCCGGCGGGCGGCCATCATCTCGGACTTCTTCGGCGAGCCTGAGGCGGCACCCCAGGAGGTGGCGAGCATGGCCACCGACGAGAGACCGAACATCCCGCCGACCACGTACGAGTAGGCACCTCCGCCCCGGCCGAACATCATCGCCATCGCGACCGTTCCGCCGAGCATCGGCAACACCATCAGCAGCTGCTGCCAACGTCCACCGGTGACCGCGGGGATCTCCGGGGGCGCGTCGACGGGCAGCTCCCCCACCGGAATCTCGGGTGCCGGTCGGCGGGGTGGCCGCCGGATCACGACAGTGGACACACACCCTCCCCCACAGCGCTCGGTGACCCGAGCCTGGCTCATGGTAGGTAAAGTCCTGTCGTCCGCGCAGCCGCCGATCCCGGTCGATTTGGAGATGTGTCGATGTCAGTCGGGCTGGCCCGGGTCACCATCAGCGCGCCCCACCGGCGGATGGACGTCGCCCTACCGGAACAGGTACCCCTGGTCGAGCTGCTGCCCGACGTGCTCCGGCACGCCGGTGAGGGCCTCGCCGACGACGGTGAACAGCACGGCGGCTGGCTGCTGCGACGGACCGACGGGACGGTCCTGCACACCGCCCAGGCGTTGCTGCCCCAGGGCGTACGCGACGGCGAGGTGCTGCACCTGGTGCCCGCCCGGGCGCAGTGGCCCGAACTGGAGTACGACGACGTGGTGGAGGCGATCGCCGACGGGGCCCGTCGACGGGGAACCCCCTGGTCGCCGACGGCCACCCGGGTCACCACCCTCGTCGGTGCCGGGGTGCCGCTCGCCGTCGGGCTGTTCGCAGTCCTCGCAGCGGGGCCGGAGCACCCGGGCCGCTGGCCGGTCGCCGTGGCGCTGGCCCTGTCGCTCACCCTCGCCGCGACAGTGGCCTCCCGGGCGTACGGGGACGGCCGGGTCGGCGCGACGCTGGGCGGGTACGCGCTGCCGTACGCCTTCGCCGCCGGTGCCCTCGGGGTCGGCTCCGGTGACCCGGTCGGACCGGTACCCGGGCTGCGCTGGCTGGGCGCCCCCGAACTCCTGGCCGGCACTGGGGTGCTGCTGCTGGTCGCAGTCCTCGGGCTGCTCGGGGTGGCCGCCCGGCTCCGGGTCTTCGTGGCCGGTGCGACAGTCGGCCTGGTCGGTGCCGTCGCCGCGGTCGGCGGGATGACCCTGGCCCCGGCGGCGACGGCGGCGATCCTGTTCGGCGTCCTGGTGTTGACCGTGGGGGCGCTGCCGCTGCTGGCCATCCGGTTCGGCAAACTGCCGCTGCCCCCGGTCACCCTGCCCGGTGGGCTCGCCGACGGGTCGGACCGGGTCCTGCCGGACCGGTCCAGGGTGCACGCGGCGGTCGCCCGGACCGAGGAGATGCTCACCGGTCTGCTGCTCGGGCACGCAGTCCTGGCCGTGGCCGCCACCGTCGTCCTCGGCGTCGCCGGGGGCACGGCGGGTCTGGTGCTGGTGGCTGTCGGGTCGGCCGTGCTGCTGCTGCGGTCCCGGCTGTTCGTGGCGGTACGCCACCGGGTGCCCCCGCTGGCCGCCGGGCTGCTCGGGGTCGCCGTGGCCGGTGTGGTCCTCGCCGACCGGGCCGATGCCGCCGGTCCGGTCCTGTCGGCCGGGGCCGCCCTGGTCCTGGCCCTGGTCACCGCCGCCGCCGGGACCATCTACGCCCGGCGGCCGGTGTCGCCGTACCTGGGTCGGATCGCTGACCTGACCGACACGGCGCTGGTGGTCTCCGTGGTGCCGGTGGCCTGCGCGGTCCTGGGCCTGTACGACCGCGCCCGCGGGCTGCTCGGCTGAGCGTCCCGCGGGCGGTGTCGTCTGCTGTCAGGGGTGTGGCCCCCTCGACTCGGTCAGTGCGGGGCCTCGCCGCGCGCCTCGGCCTCCCGGTGGCGGCGGTACGAGTTGACGACCTCCGCCTCGGCCTCCTGTCGACCCACCCAGGTCGCACCCTCGACCGACTTGCCCGGTTCGAGGTCCTTGTAGACCTCGAAGAAGTGCTGTATCTCCAGCCGGTCGAACTCCCCGAGGTGGTGGATGTCGCGCAGGTGCTCCTGACGCGGGTCCTCGTAAGGCACGCAGAGGACCTTGTCGTCGCCGCCCTTCTCGTCGGTCATCCGGAACATGCCGATGGTGCGGCACCGGATCAGACACCCCGGGAAGGTCGGCTCGGGAACCAGTACCAACGCGTCCAGCGGATCCCCGTCCTCGCCCAGCGTGCCCTCGATGAACCCGTAGTCGGCCGGGTACTGCGTGGACGTGAAGAGCGTACGGTCGAGCCTGATCCGGCCGGTCGCGTGGTCCACCTCGTACTTGTTTCGGTGACCCTTGGGGATCTCAACCGTGACGTCGAAATCCATCTCACGCTCCCTCGTTGCCCACGCTGGCTGACGGGCACCCTCGGCGCTCCGGTCGGACGAATGCCCACCCGTCGGCTCCGGCCGCCGCATAGTGTTCGGACCGAAGTAGTGTCACCCAAGCCGTTTTCGTATGGGGGAGGAGGGGGTCGTGGGGAGGGAAGATTCACACTACCGCCCGGACCGGGCCACCGGTCCGGTAACCGGCCGACCGGGGACCGGCGGGGTCAGCGGGCGCATCGCGGTGCCCCAGGCCAAGCTCCCCCGGACGCCGGCGAACACGCCCGAGAGCGGCCCGCCGGGGCGGCCCGACGAGACCGCCTCCACCCCGGTCGGGGACACCTCGGGGGAGACCACCCGCGAGATTCCGGGGCCGGAACCCGGCCGTCACCTGCCTCCACCACCTGCGTACCGCCCGCCGGGGGCGCCGGGTCCGGTCGAGCCCGGCCCCGCCGACGGCGCCGCCCCGGCTCCCCCTGAGCCCCCGGGCACCACGGCATCGGCACCGACCTCCCCGGCGCCCCCGCCCGCGGGCCGCCCCCCGTCGGCTGGTCCCCGGCCGGAGACCCTGCGCCGCCGTCGTCGTACCGTCCTGGTCCTGGCGACGGTGCTGCTGCTCGGACTGGCCGGCCTCGGGGTGGTCGTGGTCCGGTCCGGCCCGTTCGGCGACGCGGGCGACGCCCGGCAGGCCGACGGCGCGCCGTCCGATCCCGCCCCCGTGGCGGTGCTCGCCGAATCGGACCCGAACGCCGCCCAACCCACCCCGGACGGGGTACGCGAACTGCTGGACCCGCTCGTCGCCGACGCGACCCTCGGCTCCCGGGTCCACGTCTCCGTGGCCGACGTGCTCTCCGGCCAGGAGCTGTACGGCAAGGGTGCCGACGAGGAGACCGTCCCGGCGTCGGTGACCAAACTGGTGACCGCGGTGACTGTGCTCGCCGCCCGAGGTCCGGCGTACCGGATCCCCACCCGGGTGGTGGCCGGTGAGAACCCGGGCGAGGTGGTGATCGTCGGCGGTGGCGACCCGACCCTGGCGGTCGACGAGGCCGCCTTCTACCCCGGTGCGGCCCGGCTGACCGACCTCGCCGAGCAGGTGACGCAGGCCCTCGGGGACACCGTCCCGACGAAGGTGATCGTCGACGCCACGCTCTACTCCGGGCCGAAGTACGAGCCGGGCTGGGACGACGACATCCCCACCGGTGGCTACGGCGGTGCGGTCACCGCGCTGATGACCGACGGGGCCCGCCGGGATCCGGTGGCCGCCCGCAAGGCGCTCGCCGCCACCGGCAACGGGGGCGCGGATCGGGTGGCGGACCCGGACCTGACGGCTGGTCGCTCCTTCGCCCGGCTGCTCGGCGCACCCGTCGAGTCGGTGCAGCGGGGGGCGGCACCGGGCCCGGCCGGTAGCGGGGTCGGTGCCCCCGTCCCGGGTATCGAACTCGGGGTGGTCGAGTCCCTGCCGGTGATCCGGATGGTCGACTTCATGATCAAGGACAGCGACAACCTGGTCGCCGAGGCGCTGGCCCGCCAGGTCGCACTGGCCCGGGACCAGCCCGCCTCGTTCGTGGGTGCGGCCACGGCGATGGACGCTGTGCTGGCCGAGCTGGGGCTGTCGGCCGAGGAGGCCGCCCTGACCGACGCGAGCGGTCTGTCCCGGACCAACCGGCTCAGCGCCTCGCTGCTCACCGACCTGATCGCGCTCGCCGGCAACGGCAGCCGCCCCGAACTCGCGGCGATCTTCGCCGGACTGCCGGTCGCCGGATGGTCCGGCACCCTCCTGACCCGGTACGCCTCCCCGGTGACCAACGGGGGCGCCGGGGTGGTCCGGGCCAAGACCGGCACCTTGACCGGGGTGCACGCGATCGCCGGGCTGGTCACCACCGCCGACGGGCGACTGCTCAGCTTCGCCGTGCTCACCGACCGGGCACCGGCGGACACCCCCGAGCAGACCCGGCAGGCCCTGGACCGGATCGCCGCCGCCCTGGCCGGGTGCGGCTGCCGCTGAGTCGCCCCGGTCCGTCGGTGCCTGACCGGTCGTCGCGACCCGGTCGACCTGGCCGGACACCGGGCGTCTGCCGGTCGGCGCCGGGCCGGGGTGTCGCGGCGCAGGTACGGTGGGGTGCATGGCGCAGTTCGTGGACTGGGATCTGGCCGCTGCGACGGCGGGGGCGTTGAGCAAATCGGGCCCTCGGGTGTCGTTGTCCGAGGCCACCGACGTGGTCGCCGACCTGCGGCGGCTGACCGACGAGGCAGCGGAGCACGTGGCCGACTACACGGGGCTGCGCTCGCAGCTCGCCCACCCCCCGGTCCGGGTGGTGGACCGCAAGGACTGGGCGGCGACCAACATCGCCGGTCTGCGGGAGGTGATCACGCCGCTGGTCAGCCGACTCTCTCAGGACAAGCAGCCCGGGGCGTTCACCGAGGCGATCGGTTCCCGGCTGACCGGGGTGCAGGCCGGCACCGTCCTGGCCTACCTCTCCGGCCGGGTCCTCGGCCAGTACGAGGTCTTCTCGGCCGACCCGGGGCAGCTCCTCCTGGTCGCGCCCAACATCGTCGAGGTGGAGCGGAAGCTGGAGGCCGACCCGAGGGACTTCCGGCTCTGGGTCTGCCTGCACGAGGTGACCCACCGAACCCAGTTCACCGCGGTCCCGTGGATGCGGGCGTACTTCCTCGGCGAGGTCCAGGCGTTCGTGGACGCCTCGCAGAACAGTGAACACCTCGCCGAGCGGCTGCGCCGGGGGGTCTCCACCCTCGCCGACGTGATCCGCGACCCGCAGAGTCGCACCAGTGTCCTGGACATCGTCCAGACGCCCGCCCAGCGGGCGGTGCTCGACCGGCTGACCGCGCTGATGACCCTCCTCGAGGGGCACGCCGAGTTCGTGATGGACGGGGTCGGTCCGGAGGTCGTACCGAGCGTCGACCGGATCCGGGCGGCGTTCAACCGCCGTCGCGAGTCCGGCAACCCGCTGGAGAAGGCGGTCCGGCGGCTGCTGGGGGTCGAGGTCAAGATGCGCCAGTACGCCGAGGGCCGCAAGTTCGTGCACGGCGTGGTCGAGCAGGTGGGCATGCCCGGTTTCAACAAGATCTTCAGCTCGCCGTTGACCCTGCCCCGGCTCGACGAACTCGGTGACCCGGAGGCCTGGGTGCGGCGGGTGCACGGTTCGGTCGGCCCGCTGCCGACCGCCGGCTGACCGCCTCCGGCGTGCCCGCGCTGCCTCCACCGGTGGCCGCGACCCGGGTGGCGGTCCGGTCGGCGCTGACCGGCGTACCCGTCGGCGGGCCGGTCCTGGTGGCCTGCTCCGGGGGTGCCGACTCGCTCGCCCTCGCCGCCGCCACCGCCTTCGTGGCACCCCGCCTCGGGCACCGCGCCGGAGTGGTCACCGTCGACCACGACCTGCAACAGGGCTCCGCCGACCGGGCGGCGTCAGTGGCCGCCTGGGCCGTCGAGGCCGGTCTCCACCCCGTCGAGGCGGTACGGGTGACGGTGGCCGGGCGTCCCGGCGGCCCCGAGGCTGCTGCCCGGGCCGCCCGCTACGAGGCGCTGGGCGCGGTGGCCCGCCGACTGGACGCGGTCGCGGTGCTGACCGGGCACACCCGTGACGACCAAGCCGAGACGGTGCTGTTGGCGTTGGCCCGGGGGGCCGGCCCCCGGGGACTCGCCGGGATGCCCGCCCGCCGTGACCTCGACGGGGTGCCCCTGCTGCGCCCGTTCCTCGGCGTAGGTCGGGACGAGACCCGGGCCGCCTGCACGGCCCTCGGGCTGGTCCCGTGGGACGATCCGCACAACACCGACCCGGCGTACGCCCGGTCTCGGGTGCGGTCGGCGGCGCTCCCCGCGCTCGTCGACGCGCTCGGTCCGGCAGTGGTGGACAATCTCGCCCGAACCGCTCACCAGGTGGCGGCGGACAACGCCGTCCTCGACCACCTCGCCGAGGAGGCGTCAGCCGCCGCCCGGTCCCCCTCCGGGGGGCTCACCGTCGACGCCCTGGCCGCCCTGGCTCCGGCGGTACGGACCCGGGTGCTGCACGCCTGGGCCCGGGAACTCGGTGCGCCGGCCTCGGCGCTCTCCCACCGGCACGTGGCGGCGCTCGACGCCCTGGTCACCGCCTGGCGCGGTCAGGGGGTCACCCACCTGCCGGGTGGGCTGGGCGTGATCCGCCGTGATGGGCGGATCGTCCTGGACGAGGGGTCGAACCCGGGTTGAGCCGAGCGTCCCGCCGAGACTGACCCCGATGTCGGGTACATCCCGGTCTGTGGGTGTGGTCGGGGGCACCCAGGGGGTGGAATGGCGGCGGGGGTGGAGTCGTTACATCTTCCGTACGACCGAGTGGCACCGGCCGGTGGTGAGCAGCCTGCGGTCGGGCCGGTGGACCCGGGAATGACTGTGGGTCGGCGGTCGTTGGACATGGACCCGGCGAGGTGAGCGTGGCTCCCCGCCCGGGTTTCCTCTTTTGATCTTTTCCCCTTTTTTCGTTGGGCGCCTGACGGTGTCCGCATCTGCCCTGTGGGTGGGTGTCGTTCCCCCGGATGGAGCTGTCGATGATGAACTCGGTGCTGCGCAAGAGTGTTCTGGGTGTTGCTGGTCTGGCGTTCGCGGGTGGTCTGGCGGCGGGTCCGTTGAATCATCAGGAGCCGGTTGCGGTCGGTGGTGTGGATGCGGTGGCGGTGGCGCAGGCCCGGTCGGTGGATGAGGGTCGGTTGTTGCCGCATGGTGAGCCGTCGGGTCAGTCGCGGATCGATCTGGGCGGTGAGCAGGTGGAGAACACGCGGGCGATCATCGCGGCGACGAAGAAGGCCGGGATGGACGAGCGTGCGGCGGTGGTGGCGATCGCCACGGCGTTGCAGGAGTCGAAGTTGGAGAACCTGGGTCATCTGGGTGACCGTAACGACCATGATTCGCAGGGTCTGTTCCAGCAGCGTCCGTCGAGTGGTTGGGGGACGGTGGAGCAGATCACGGATCCGGAGTATTCGACGACGGCGTTCCTGAGGGGTCTGGCGCAGGTCGACGGCTGGGAGGACATGTCGTTGACGCGGGCTGCGCAGACGGTGCAGGTGTCGGCGTTCCCGGATCATTACGCGCAGTGGGAGAAGCTGGCTGCTGACCTGGTGGCCGAGCACTGGAACAACAGCTGACCCGAATCGTGTTCTGTCGCCGGCCGGTGTCCTTCGGGACACCGGCCGGCGACGTCTGCGCAGGTAGGACCTGGGTGTCAGGCCGGTGCCCGCTCCCGGAAGGTGCTCCGGTAGCCGTTGGGGGTCGCGCCCACCCGGCGGGTGAAGTGGTGTCGCAGCGTCGCCGCCTCGCCGAAGCCGGCCTGGTCGGCGACCTCCTCGACACTCAACCGGGTCTCCTCCAGCAGTCGTCGGGCCAACAGCACCCGCTGGCCGGTCAACCAGTCGTGCGGGGTGGTGCCCGTCTCGGCGCGGAACCGCCGGGCGAAGGTACGGGGAGACATACCGGCCCGCGCAGCGAGCTGGTCGACGGTGACCGGGCGGGCCAGGTGACCCATCAGCCACTCCAGGACCGGCTCCAGGGTCGGGGCCTCGGGGGTGGACGGGATCGGAGTCTCGACGTACTGCGCCTGCCCGCCATCGCGGTGCGGCGGGACGACCATCCGCCGCGCCAGTCGGGTGGCGACGGCTGAGCCGTACACCTGACGAACCAGGTGCAGGCAGGCGTCGATGCCGGCTGCGGTCCCGGCGCTGGTGAGCAGGTTGCCGTCGGAGACGTAGAGCGAGTTCGGGCGGATCCGCGCCCGGGGGTGCAGCCGTTGCAGCTGCTCGGCGTGCCGCCAGTGGGTGGTGCACTCCCGATCGTCGAGGAGTCCGGCCGCCCCGAGCACGAAGGCGCCGCTGCAGACGCTCATCACGTAGGCGCCCCGTTCGGCGGCGGCGCGGAGCGCGTCGAGGACCGGCGTCGGAACCGGGGCGCGCGAGTGGTGAGCCGGTACGGCGACCAGGTCGGCCTCGGCGACCGGACCGAGGTCGGCCTGGGGTGTGAGTCCGAAGCCGGACTTGGTGCGGACCGGTCCGCCGTCGGCGGTGCAGACGGTGAAGCGGTGCGCGGGGAAGCCGTCAGCCGTCCGGTCGGTCCCGAAGACCTCGGCGAGCACTCCGAGCTCGAAGACCGCGACGTCGTTCAGGGCGATGGCCGCGACCGAGGCGAGGGTCGACGGGGGGCGGGGGGTCATGTGACGAGGGTAACCGGAGGGTTGGCAGAAAATCGAGGCCAGGTGTCCTTCCTGCCACTGTCCGGACGGCCGGGTGCCGCGCAGACTCGATGTCAGCCCGGTGCGCACCGGCGGCGAACCGCACACCACGTCGATTCGAAAGCGAGCGCCGCCATGGAGTTCCTCTTCGTTCTCTTCCTGATCCTCACCCTCGCCGTCGCCTCGGCGGTCGGACTGACCGTCGACAGCCGGGACTCCGCCGACTGGCGTTGCAGCGACGAGGGGCGCCGACTGAACTCCGGATCCTGCTGAACAGATGTCTGTTATGGCCGGGTTGTCGCGCCGGATTCGCGGCGGGGTCGCCGAAAAGAAGCGGCCCCGCCGACGGCGGCCCGGCGGCGTACGGCAGGCTAGGAGTCATGGCTGATGGCTCCTGGTACGACGCCGACATCGACCACGTGATCATCTCTGAGGCGCAGATCCGTGAGAAGACCGCGGAGCTGGCCAAGCAGGTGTCGGCGGACTACGTCGGAGTGACGGACCGGCTACTGCTCGTCTGCGTACTCAAGGGTGCCGTCATGTTCATGGCCGACTTCGCCCGCGCCCTCGGGCGGCACGGTCCGCCGACCGAACTGGAGTTCATGGCGGTCTCCTCGTACGGCCAGGGCACCACCTCCTCCGGAGTGGTACGCATCCTCAAGGACCTCGACCGGGACATCGCCGGTCGGCACGTCGTCGTGGTCGAGGACATCGTCGACTCCGGGCTGACCCTCAACTGGCTGCTGCGTTACCTGGAGTCCCGCTCGGCGGCGAGCGTCGAGGTGGTGGCCCTGTTCCGCAAGCCCGACGCGGTCAAGGTGCCGGTGCCGGTGAAGTACGTCGGCTTCGACATCCCCACCGAGTTCGTCGTCGGGTACGGCCTCGACTTCGACGAGCGTTACCGGGAACTGCCCTACGTCGGCGTCCTGAAGCCGGACGTGTACGCCCGCACCTGAGCCGTCTCGCGTTGAGCGGACGTACAGCGCGCTCTCAGCCGACCCGGCTACCGTAGGGGGCGGTGGCGTGGAGGTGTTTCCCGCGTCCGGTCCTCCGACCCGCGTGACCGGGCGGTCGGAAGACCTGTGACGGCGGACCTTCCGCCACGCCGGCCTCCGCCGGTTCACCATCGCGTGTCGAGTGGGTGCCGCCGTGCCGACGGCGGGATCCGTCGAGGGGCGGGATCGGGTCAGCGGGTCGGGTGCGCGTTCCGGTGCTGTCGCTGACCGGTGCGAGCAGCCCCGAACCGCTCGTACCTCGCGCGTACGGTGTACCGTCGAATGACCGCGGCGCGGCAGTTTCGTGCCTCGGTGTCGAGGCCGGCCCGCACGGCGGCTCCGACCGCCGCCCGTGGCGGCGACACCATCAGACGGTCAGGACGTCGATCAGGAGGATGCGGGCGCCCCGGCGCTCGACGACAGTATGGAACGTACGCGTTTCTTCCGCCGACCGGTGGTCTGGATCATCCTGGTCATCCTCGGCGCCGTTGTGCTCAGTCAACTCTTCACGTCTGGACCCAGCTACCACCGGGTGGACACCACGGTCGCGCTGGACCAGCTCAACACTGCGAAAATCGACAAGGTCGTCTACCAGGACAAGGAACAGACGATCCGCCTCGACCTGGCCGAGGAGGCCGAGTTCGGGGACACGACCACCAAGCTGATCGAGGCCCAGTTCCCGTACGAGGCCGGTCAGCAGGTCTGGAACCAGGTCCTCGAGGCCAAGTCGGCCGACCGGGTCACCGGCCCGGCGGACGTCGAGGTCTCCTCGGACAGCATCTGGGTGAGCCTCCTGGTCAACCTGCTGCCGATCGCCCTGCTCGTGCTCCTGCTGCTGTTCTTCATGTCGCAGATGCAGGGCGGCGGCTCCCGGGTGCTCAACTTCGGCAAGTCCAAGGCGAAGATGATCACCAAGGACACGCCGAAGACCACCTTCGCCGACGTGGCCGGCTCGGAAGAGGCCGTCGAGGAACTGCACGAGATCAAGGACTTCCTGCAGAACCCGACGAAGTACCAGGCCCTGGGGGCGAAGATCCCGAAGGGTGTGCTGCTGTTCGGCCCGCCCGGTACCGGTAAGACGCTGCTCGCCAGGGCTGTCGCCGGTGAGGCCGGAGTGCCCTTCTACTCGATCTCCGGCTCCGACTTCGTCGAGATGTTCGTCGGTGTCGGTGCCAGCCGGGTCCGTGACCTCTTCGAGCAGGCGAAGACGAACGCCCCGGCGATCGTCTTCGTCGACGAGATCGACGCCGTCGGTCGCCACCGTGGAGCCGGCATGGGCGGCGGCCACGACGAGCGGGAGCAGACCCTCAACCAGCTCCTCGTCGAGATGGACGGCTTCGACGTCAAGGGCGGGGTCATCCTGATCGCCGCCACCAACCGGCCGGACATCCTCGACCCGGCGCTGCTGCGCCCGGGCCGGTTCGACAGGCAGATCCCGGTGGACGCCCCCGACATGGAGGGCCGCAAGGCCATCCTGCGGGTGCACGCCAAGGGCAAGCCGTTCGCCCCCGACGTCGACCTCGACGCGGTGGCCCGGCGTACCCCCGGGTTCAGCGGTGCCGACCTGGCGAACGTGATCAACGAGGCCGCGCTGCTCACCGCCCGCAAGGACGAGCGGGCGATCACCAACGACTCCCTGGAGGAGTCGATCGACCGGGTGATCGCCGGGCCGCAGCGTCGGACCCGGGTGATGGGCGACCAGGAGAAGAAGATCACCGCGTACCACGAGGGTGGGCACGCGCTCGTCGCCTGGGCGTTGCCGCACGCGGCACCGGTGCACAAGGTGACCATCCTGTCCCGGGGCCGGTCGCTGGGGCACACCCTGGTCCTGCCGACCGAGGACAAGTACACCCAGACCCGGGCCGAGATGATCGACACCCTGGCGTACGCGCTGGGCGGCCGGGCCGCCGAGGAACTCGTCTTCCACGAGCCCACCACCGGCGCCGGCAACGACATCGAGAAGGCCACCCAGCTGGCCCGAGCGATGATCACGCAGTACGGGATGAGCTCCAAGCTCGGCGCGATCAAGTACGGCACCAGCGGGGACGAGCCGTTCCTCGGCCGCAACATGGGCCACGAACGGGACTACTCCGACTCGGTCGCCGCCGAGATCGACGGCGAGATGCGGGCGCTCATCGAGCTGGCCCACGACGAGGCCTGGGAGATCCTGGTCGAGTACCGGGACGTGCTGGACAACATGGTCCTGGAGCTGATGGAGAAGGAGACCCTCTCCACCGCCGACATGGCCCGGATCTGCGAGCGGGTGGTGAAGCGTCCGCCGATGGCCCCGTACAACGGGTTCGGCAAGCGGCAGCCCTCCACCGAGCCCCCGGTGCTCACGCCCGCCGAGAAGGACAAGCTCAAGGCGCAGGCCCAGTCGGACGGGGCCCAGGTCGTCATCGGCGGTGGCCCCGCCTTCCCGAACAGCTCGGACGGCCAGCACTGAACACCGACGACACGGCGGCCAGCCCCGACCCGGGGCTGGCCGCCGCCACCTCCGCCACCGAACCCGACGACCTGGACTACCTGGCCGCCCGGCTGATCAACGGCAGACTCACCGGCCGCCCGGTCGAGGAGGCCGTCGACCTGGCCCGGATCGAGAAGGCGGTACGGGAGATCCTCATCGCGGTCGGGGAGGACCCCGACCGCGACGGGCTCGTCCAGACCCCCGCCCGCGTCGCCCGTGCGTACGCCGAACTGTTCGCCGGTCTCCGGGTCGACCCGGCGCAGGTGCTCACCACCAGCTTCGAGGCCAACCACAAGGAACTCGTCCTGGTCCGGGACATCGACGTGATGAGCCTCTGCGAACACCACCTGCTCCCGTTCCGGGGCAGCGCCCACATCGGCTACATCCCCGGGCCTGACGGTCGGATCACCGGGCTGTCCAAGCTGGCCCGGCTGGTCGAGGTCTTCGCCCGCCGCCCACAGGTGCAGGAACGACTCACCTCCCAGATCGCCGACCTGCTGATGGAGCGCCTCGCCCCCCTCGGGGTGATCGTCGTCCTGCAGTGCGAACACATGTGCATGGCGATGCGTGGCATCCAGAAGAGCGGGGCGCAGACCATCACCTCGGCGGTCCGCGGCGGCCTCCAGCACGACGCCAAGTCGAGGGCCGAGGCGATGGCGCTGATCCTGCCCCGGTGACCCGTCCACTCCTCCTGGTCGACCGAGGCCCGCTCGCTGGTCGGCTGAACAGCCCGTTCAGCCGGCCAGGAGAGCCAGGAGCAGCCCGGCGGCTGTCGACACGGCCGGAACCAGACAGACCAGCGCCCCGAACCGGGGCGTCCGGTCCAACCGCCCGTCCGGGCCCGGACGGAACAACCGCCCGACACCGATCCAGCCCGCGACGAACGCCACCGCCGGCATCGGCAGACCGACGAGCAACGCCGCCACGGTCACCGGACCACCCTCCGCCACCAGGTGCAGGACCACCTGGATCAGGGGGACGAGCAGAGCCGACGGCCCGTACACGGCCAGGTTGCGCAGCCGAGCCGGCCACCGCCCCGGCCGGAACCAACCCGTGGAGGTCAACGCCACGTCGGCGTCGGTGACCCAGCCACTCGCCGTACGCAACGCCGCCAGTACCGCCGACGGACCACCGGACATCGAGCGGGCGGCCACCGACTCCTCCGGCGGGGACGGCGACAACGACATCGCGGGTACGCCCGAGTCGACCAGCCGCCCCTGCTGCGCCGTCAGCCGGGCCCGTACCCCGGTCAACTCCTCCCGGGCGGCCTGGACCGAACGATGCTGCTCACCGGCGGCGGTGGCGGCGTCCCGGCGTACCGCGTCAAGTTGACGGGCGGCGGCGAGGTAGGCCGTCCAGGCGTCACCCTTCGGCTCCACCACCTCCCCCGACTCGGCTGGACCCGGCCCCCCCGAACCGACTGCGCCCTCGTCCTCGGTGGGCGGCGTACCGTCCACCGGCTGCCGCTGCTGCACCCCCGGTACGGTCCGGATCACGTCGGCGTCCCCTCCTCCTCGTCCTCGGCGAACGGCACCAGGACCCGGCCCTGCTCGTCCGAGCCGTCCCAGAGCACCACCCGGTTCGGGCGGGGACGCCACTGGACCGGCCGTCCGAAGACCCCGGCCAGTTGCGCGCCCGGCACGTCCACCGCGACCACGGCCGCCAACTTGCCCACGTCGGTGTCCGGCTCCAACAACGCCACGAACGACGGGGTCGTACGCCACCAGCCGAGCAGGTGGGTGCCGCCCGGCGGCCCCCGATGCAGCAGCGCCCGCAACCGTTCGCGCGGCAGCTGCTCCGCAGTCGGTACGTCGAGCCCGAACACCACGAGCACCGTCGGCCCCGGGTCGTCGTCGGTCGACGGACGGGCCGCCGCCTTCTCCGGACACCACAGCTCCGTCAGGTCCGCCCGGTCGACAGTCGTCACCGGAAACTGCCGGTCCAGGTCCGCAGCCAGCCCCTCGGCCAGAGCGGTGGCCTCGTCCACCAGGCAGGCGACGACGAACCGGGCACCACCCGGCGGGTGGTGGGCCGCCGCGGTCCGGGCCGCGACGCCGAGCAGCCGAGCCGCCGCCATCCCTGGACCCAGGACCGCGAGATTACGTCCAGCCGCCCGACCCAGCCCCACCGCGACAGTGGACCGGGCGACGTCCACCCCCCGCCCCAGCAGCGCGGCCGGCCCCTCCCTACGACCCAGCAGGGCCGCCCGGTACCGGGGATCGTTACGCAGCAGCGGTCGGGCGTAACCGGCGAACACCACCGGCGCCGACGACCCCTCCGGACGCGCCTGCCACAACCGGTGCCGCAACTCGGCCACAGTGGCCGGGGCGTCCTCCGGATCCGGGAACCGGACCATCCGTTCGTGCCCGCGGGTCGCACCCACCGGACCACCCAGACCGCCAGCGGTGTTCACCACAGCGCTTCCCACCGGGAGCCCCGCAGCGGAATCGTTGCTGGGCTCCAACACCGCGCCACCCCCGGGTAGAGCCACCCGCACCGGGAACTGGCCGAGCATCGAGTCCCGAGACCCGGAACCGGAACCCAGCCCGAGGTCACCCTCGCCGGCCAGCAGCAGATGCACCCCGTACGCGCGGCCCGCCCGAGCCAACGCCTCCAGCGCCGTCAACGCAGTCGTTCCGATGCGGTCCCGGGACCGCCCCGCACTCCGTACCGCCCCGGACGGGGCGACGGCACCTGTCGGCTCGCCGAGCAGCAGGTGCGTGTTCTCCACGACGCAGACGATCCGGGGAAGCGACAGCTGCTCCCGCAGGGCGGTGAAGCGCTGCCCGCCGGTACGCCGACCGGCCTCCTCACGACGACGAACCTCGACCGACAACTGCTCCAGCAGATCCAGCACGTACTCCCGGTCGGCAGCCAACGCGGCGGTCCGGACCTGCGGGATCCACGTCCGGTCCCGTTCGGTCTGCAGGAACTCGGCGAACGACTCGTCCGGACCGAGGTCCGCCAGGTGCAGGACCAGCTCCTCCGGGCCGTAACGGGCGGTCAGACCGAGCAGGACGTTGCCCACGAAAGCGGCCCGTCCCGCCGCGGACCGGCCACCGACCAGCCAGTGCGGGGTCAGATCGGTGAACCCGACCGACACCGGCCGCTCGCCGGCCAGCCCCACGACGGTGCCCGCCCCGGTCACCGACGACGACTCCCACAACGGGGCGTCGGACTCCGGCAACAGGTTCGCCAGCGACAGCCGGGTACCCGCCTCGACCTGCTCGACGAGACGGCCACAGACAGCCTCCACCAACTCCGTCGACGGGGCCTCGGCGAGGAACACCGGTGCGTTCAGGCCACCGGACGATCCACTGCCCACCGCTCCGAAGGAGGCGCTCGGCGGATCACCCACCATCGCGTACGCGTTGCGTACCGTCACCGCCGTGGCCGACGGAAGCGGCCCGGCGGTCACCGGCCAACCGGCGACCACCAGGTGCAGCCCGGCCGTAGGCCCGGTGGACGCCAACGCGGCCAGCCGCTCCAGGTCCGCCGCCTCGGTCCGCGCCGGCAGGGCCGACACCACCAGGAGCAGGGTCCGGTCCCGCCGGGAGTGCCGACCGTTGTCGGGAGCCACCCACTGCTCCGCCTCGGCCAGGACCGCCCGCAGACCGGAGACGTCCCCGGCCGGAGGGGAGAGCACCCCGGCGTCCGCCAGCGGGAGGAACGGCGCGAAGACCGCCCCGGCCCCGGTGCCGTCCACCCCCCGAACCAGCAGGCAGCCCGGGGGAGACGCCGCCAACAACCGCAGGAGTACGGCACGCAACGCCCCGGCGACCCGGGGATCACCGGCGTCGGTGTCGATCGTCAGGTGCCCGCCGCCGAGCAACGGCACGAGTGCCGGAAACCGGGCGTCGTCCAACGGTGCGGCGGTACCGACCACGACGAACGACGGAGGTGTCTCCCCCGGCGGCGTGTCGACGCTCAGCGTCTCCAACGGCGCCCCGGCCCAACCGGGCGCCAGCAGCGCCGCCGCCTCCCGCAACTGGTCCGCCAACTCGTACTGACGACGCTGGTCGGCCGGGGCCGGCCGGATCTCGTCCAAGACGTTCGCTGCGGCGTTGGCAGTGGCGGTCGCCCGGCGGTGGAGGGCGGCGGCTCGGCTCGTACGTCCCCTCCGAACGGCCATCGGGTCCACCCCTCTTCCCGAAGCCGGCTGACACCTGCCCCGACCCCAGACCGTATCCCAGCCTGACCCTGACGTCCGGGATGCACTGCGGCGCTTCGACGTTCTTGTCGTGGATCACCAGGAACCCTCACCCGTCGGGTACGGCCCCTCACGATCCGCTGAAAATCAGGCATTGGGTACCGGGCCGGGAACCGTTAGCCTCAGAGGGTGGAATCAGTGCAGCCCCCCGCCGGTTCCCAGGTGTCCCGCGTACCGGCGCAACGGACCCCACCCGACGAGTTCGCGCCCCCACCGGTCACCCCCACCCCGCCGACCCCGCGCAACCGGGCGGGCGTCGTCGTCACCCTGGTGATCGGTCTCCTCGCGGTACTCGCGGTGGCCGGCACCGCCGCCGGATACCTCCTGTACGACCGAGCGACGGCCCCGGACCGCAGCGCCCCCGACGTCGTCGTCGACAACTATCTGCGGGCCTTTCTGGTTGACCGTGACGACACCAGAGCGAGCTTCTTCACCTGCGAATCCTCTGCCGACCTCGATGCTGTTCGTGCCTTACGGAACGAGATCGAAAGCCGGGAAGCGCAGTTTGACGTTTCAGTCGCAGTGACATGGGGTGCGTTGAAAGCTAGCGGTGGGGACGTAGGGCGTTCTGTTGTGACTAACCTGACTATTTCGAGTTCGGCTGAGGGTGTTTCACGCAGCAGCCGCCGAGAAGAATGGCAGTTCGATGTTTTTCTTGATTCTGAAGAGTGGCGAGTCTGCGCAGGACGCAAGGTGAGTTAGGCCTTCTACTCGATCCACAGAAGATGGACGGGGACTTCGAGGGTGTTCGGTGGTTGACCGCGCCAGGCCCAGCGGTACCACTCCAGTTCCGGCGTGACCCGCACGCAGATGTCCCCGTCCGTTCCGGAGTAGCTCTCGGTGACCGCCCGGAGGTCGCGGTTCTCGGTGGACCCGTCGACGTGTACGACGCGGCGGCCGACGACGGAGTCGGCCTCGAAGACCGGGGTCGGTGCGTGGTGCGTAGGGGCGTCCAGAGACACGAGTCGGATGCCGGAATCACCGAAGATGTCGGCCACCGTCGGTGCGGCGGACACCGTCTCGACCCAGACCCGCTCCACCGGTACCAGGGGTGCGAAGACCTCGATCTGCTCGGACTCGGCGCGGTACCACTCGTGTTCGGGGATCACCGGTACGTAGGTGCGACTGGACTGGACGACCCGCTCGTCGGCGCGTAGGTCGCTCCGCCAGCCGAGCCCGGGAAGTCCGATCGAGACCCGCTTGCCGCGAAGGTCGACCCGGTCGGTGGCCGGCACGACCTCGATCGACTTCGGCGTGCGCGGGGCCCAGTCCGGCTGCTCCGAAAAGGGATCGGGTACCGGACCCGTCATCGTTGCTGGCGACTCATGCCGCCCCCTTCAGTGGGGCACCTCGTTGCCGCATGAAGGGTACCGGGTCGACAGCCCCGGCACTCGACTGGTCCCGGTTGACGTGTACCTCGAAGTGCAGGTGAGGGCCGGACGAGTTGCCGCTGCTACCGACCTTGCCGATCACCTGACCGGCCCGGACGCGGTCTCGGACCCGCACGTCGGGGCGCTCGACCAGATGGCAGTAGCGGGTGATGTTGCCTCCGGAGTGGAGGATGTCCACGTACCAACCGCACCCACCCTTGTCGGGCCAGCCGTCGACGTCGCAGTCGAGTCGTCCGGCCCGGTCCGGGTCGCACCGGGAGACAAGGACGCGACCGGCGGAGGCGGACCGGATCAGGGTGCCCTTCGGGGCCGCGATGTCCACACCGTTGTGGCTCGGCCGTTGGCTGGTACGGAAACCGGAGCCGACCCCTCCGGGGACGGGAGCAGTCCAGCCAGACGCCGCCGTCACCCCCTGGGCCGCGACGTCACACACGTCCTGCTCCGCGATCCGGGCCGTGCGGGCAGCGCCACCGGCCAGTGCGTCCACGATCAGGCTCGCCGTCTCCTCGTGCTTGGCGTAGGCGTCCGGGAAAGCACTGATCTGCACTGCCTGGGCGGCGCTGGTCAGCGAACGGTTCTCCCAGTCACGTACCTCGACCAGCTTCTCGTAGAACTTGCGGGCCGAGTAGGCGGGCGTCATCCGCTGCTTGACCGAACCCCACCCCGGTCGCTGCTGGAACAGCCCCACCGAGTCGTGGTCCTGGCCGACCGCCTCGTGGGGGATCGCGAGGGACTCCGGTACCCGCGAGTTGGCGTAGTTCTTGAGGGCGGACTCCTGGATGGCGGTGGCGATGGCGATCACCCAGCCTCGGGCAGGAACCTTCATGTCCTGGCCGACCTTGATGATGACTGCCGCGTTGCGTAGCTGTGACTCGCCGTACCCGGCGGTCCTGGGCATCTTGCCGGTCACGTCCACCTGCTGGTCCGTGGTGCACGAGGAGACGCTCTCCAGCACCGGATCGGTCGAACCACCGCCGAGCTCGGTCAGGAAGAAGGCCCCGGCTCCACCGGTGCAACAGAACAGGGCGAGGGTCGCCGTCAGCGCCGCCGCCAGGGCGCCGAGCCGTAGTAGTGGGCGACGGGGCCCGGCATCCGTACGCGAGACGTCGTCGCTCATCATCGCTCCCAGTCCACGGCATCCACCAACCATCTTCCGTCCGGCGCCACGAGTTCCAACCGGAGCTGTCCCGCATCGAGCGGAACCAGCACCTCGACGAAGGTCTCGTCGCGGGGACGGAGCGTGGGCTCGCCGGTGATCTGCCCGGCTGGCACCGTCACCGGATCGGCGTCGGTCAGCTTCTCGGTCAGCGCCGAGGTCGACAGGGGACGCATGTCGGCATGCCAATCATCGGCACTGATGCCCTCCCGCCCGAGCCAAGCGGCGGTGAACCGCTTCGCCGCCTCCGTCGGGGGCAGTTCACCGGGGCTGGTGACGGGTTCTGGCGGTGCCATCGGTGAGAGGACTCCGTCGTCCCCGACTGTGGGGTCGACCGTGGTGATCGGTTGGACCGGGCGGCCGGTCAGTCCGGTCCCGGCTTCGGTCGTTCCCGTCACCACCCGTGCGGTCGCGATCACACCGAAGACCAGAACGGCGATGACCACCGCGACACCGGTCCGGGACCGTAGGACCCGGGTGGTCAGGAACTCCAGTGCTCCGCGCATCGACTCACCGTGCCTCGGAGCGTACCCGGGGGGCCGGCCGGACCGGAGTGGTCGGGGTGCGGTCGGCGGAGCCCGGCCGGTAGATCGCGAACGACGGTGCCTCCTCCGGTACGTCCGGCTCGGTCCAGGTGGAGGAGGTGCGACGGCGTGGACGGGGCGGGGCGGCGACCTTGGAGGTCGCCTGCTCCCGGTCGGGCGCCACCGACTGTTCTGGCCGTTCCCGGCCGTCGGGGCGCTCCTTGCCGGTGTCGGGTCGGGGCCGGTCCGACCGGGCGGTACCCGCGTGGACCGGGTCCTCCAGCCGAGCCTCGGGACGGAGCCTGGTCTGTTCGGCCACCACGGTCCGTCTGCTGCCCTTGACCGATTCGGTGCCGGATTCAGCCGCGTCCAGTCGGGCGGCGGTTCGCATGTCCCGGAAGAACCGTCGGTGCCAGGAGCCCGCAGGGCCGACCGCACCGTTGCCGTCCTTGCCACCCAGTTGGGTGATCCGACGGTACGGACGCAGTAGCAGCCAGCCGACCACACCACAGAGCCATACCAACACCACCTGGAGCCAGCCCGGAAGCGTGGGAGTACTCATGATCAGGTCTACCGCGAAGAGGTAGATCGCGGCTCCGGTGCCGAAGATGGCGATGTTGAAGACCGCCGCGACGACGGCGTTGCCCAGGCGGCGTAGTCCGGCACTGGCCGGCCGGAGCAGACCGAGGGTGCCGAGGATGGGAGCGGCGATCACCGCCCACCGGAAGATCAGGAAGCCGAGCAGCACGAGCAGCGACGCAGTGAGGTCGAACATCGCGAAGAGCAGGGCGGCGAGGACCGCGATGAAACCGGCACCGACGCGGTCCATGTCCCGGGTGCCCTGGAGGTACTCGTAGGCCTCCGGGTCCTCGGTCTTGATCTGTTGTGCCACCGTCATCCACTGACGCTGCTTGGCCTTGATGGTCGCTTCACGCGTCAGTGGGTTCTCGCGGAGCTTCTCGGCCTCCTCCCAGGTCAGCGACTTCGCGTCGTACAGGGCGCGGCCGTACTTCTTCGCGGTCTCGCTGTCTGCCGAGCCGAGCACGCCCCGAAGCCAGTTGCGGTACAGCATTGATTCGGCGGCGGTGTCACTGGCGCGTACTGCTGGAGGACGGTTGTCTTTGCATGCCTCTGGATTTGGATCATCACACTGATCCGGTGGCGTATCACGGGCGGCCGGACCGACGGCGTCGTGGACCACCCCGAGGGTGGTCACCAGGGTGCCGTCGGCGATGTTGGCGGACTTCACCGGCCAGGCGGCCAGCGCGGTCACCGCCACCATGACCAACACCGCCCAGCCGGCGGTCGTCATGGCGTTGCTCATGTCGGACTGGCGGGACCGCCAGAGCAGGTACAGACCGACGACGCAGAGCGTGACGATGCCGAAGACACTGAAGACCTTCTGGTACACGGCCTTTGTCGCCTGGTCGACGAGGGGATCGGCCCACCCCCACATCGACCCGGGATCCCAGGCGCGTTCCCGGAGCGCGTTCGAGGCACCGACGATCGCCGTCGCCACCATGAACTCGCCGTTGGCGACCGTGTTGGTGAACTTGTAGTCCGGGTGCAGGACGGCGGTGGCGCAGCCGGTGTCGATGTCGTACGTGGTGTAGCTGTAACCCGCGTAGCCGTACTCGCTGTAGAAGCCTCTTGGCCCGGGCTCCTTCGCCGAGTCGGGGCGGGCGGCGAACCAGCCCGCGAGTCCGGAGTCCGGCGCGGCGGGGGTGGGCGGACGTCGGCAGGTCACCTCCGACTCGGCCACCTGCTGGAGCTTCGCCACACAGGCCCGGAAGTCGGCCTG
This sequence comes from Micromonospora sp. SH-82, assembly GCF_051132485.1. Classification (NCBI taxonomy): domain Bacteria; kingdom Bacillati; phylum Actinomycetota; class Actinomycetes; order Micromonosporales; family Micromonosporaceae; genus Micromonospora; species Micromonospora sp. SH-82. Next base: position 691,635 of record NZ_CP148049.1, on the reverse strand, counting down.
CCATTCCTGGGTGGAACAGAGGTCGGCGGGGGCCTGTTGGCTGGGAAGCGGTGCCCCGTACGCCGGGGCGGCTCCGGCCAACGGCCACGAGATCGTCGCCCCGGCGAGTACGCCGAGCGTGAGGAGGAGCGCCGCGATCCGTGCCCGGGCCCTCACCATGTCACGCCTCCAGGTCTGACAGGCTGGTCGGTAGGGTTCCGACGGTCGGGGTGACCGCCGTGGGCGTGGTGTCGAGGTGCTCCAGGAGGCCCTCGACGTACGAGACGTCCACCCGGACCTTCTGCACCCGACCGTCGACGTCGCGCATCACGAACTCGCGGAACCCGAGGCGGGTGGCCGAGGTGGCGTCGGCGGTCGACAGGGAGGCCAATGTCGCCTCGTAGCCGTCGTTGACGGGCACCCGGAGCAGGCGTAACGCCTCGGTGGCGATCTCGGCGTCCTCGGCGATCCGGCCGACGAACACGGTGGAGACCAGGTTCTGTACGTCGAGGCTGAGGATGTCTCGGGGATTCTGGGAGGCGACCAGGGCCGACAGGTTCCACTTGCGGGAGTCGCGGGCCAACCGGACCAGGAAGGACCGTCCGGAGCGCCAGCCCTCCATGAAGTGGGCCTCGTCGAGGCCGACGAGTTTGCGTGAGGACATCGAGCCGCCGTAGCAACGGCGGACGGCCAGCCGGTGTGCGGTGTGCAGCATGGGCAGGGCCAGCGCCTCCTCGGCCGACCAGTACTCGCGTTCGATCTTGAGGTCGGGGAGTCGGAGGCCGGCCATGGTGATGACGGTGAGGGCGGCGTCCGGGCCGAGCAGCCCCTCCGGCGGTCGCCCGAAGAAGAGCATCGCGAGGGGCATCTCGGCGGTGTCGAGCAGGAGGTTGGCCAGTTCCCGTCCGGCGTCGTCGTCGATCTGACCGAGGCAGCTCACCACGTCGTCGAGGGTGGAGGTCTCCTCCGCCGGCACCTGGCGGGCGGCGTGCCGGAACAGCGTGGCGGTGGACGCCTCGCGGGCCACCTGGGGCGGTACCAGCATCATGCAGATGTCCTGGACCAGCATCCGGCGCTCGGCCCGGGCGTTGGAGACGGCGATCTCGTACTCGCGGTCTCCGCCGGGCCCGGCCGCGAACTCGGTGCGCAGTGGGGTCGGGATGAGCGAGTACGGGGCGAGGGTGCCGTGTTCGGAGCCGGTGAGGTTCAGCACCCGGGAGTACGGTCGCAGCTCGGGCATCGAGCAGAGCCTGGCCAGGGGGCCGGACGGGTCGAGCAGGGTGACCTGGACTCCTCGGCGGGCGGCCAGGTAGCCGAGCGCACCGAGCAGGGTCGACTTACCGCCACCCGGCTCGGCGACGAAGACGGCCAGCCCGGATCGTTCCCGTACCTCCATCGGAAAGTGCAGGTCGAGGAAGACGGGGCGGCGGCAGGTGCCGGCGGTACGGCCGATGAGGTCGCCCCGGCGGTCGCCGACGGTGCTGGCGGCCTGTGGCAGGGCGGCGGCGAGCAGGTTGACCGGCATCCGGCGGACGTACCCGGTGTTCGCGATGGGTTCGCCAGGGATGAACTCCCGGGCCAGCCAGTCCTGGTTCTTGGGGTGCTGCAGGGAGATCCGCAGTTCGCGGGAGTAGAGCTGGATGAGTCGGCGGGCCCGTTCCAGGCACTCCTCCCGGGTCCGCCCACCGACGGCGATCCGGTGCCAGCCGTGGGCCCGGGCCGAGTCGACGGGTAGCCCGGTGGTCATCTCGTCGCCGATCACCAGTGCCCGTTTCGCCAGTCGTTCCAGCTCCGGCGGGGCGTCGATGCCGTGCTCGGCGTAGTCGAGCTGCTGCGAACGGATCATCCGCAGCCGGTGTTCGAGGTTGCGGAAGGAGTCGCTGGAGCCGAGGATGTCGACCCGGGTGGAGATCTCCATGGGCCAGGGCAGGCGCTCGTGGAAGTGCAGCCACGGCTCGTGCCGCTCGGGGATCTCCAGGGGTTCCATCCGTCCGACGGCGAGCACCGCCACGTGCCGTTCCTCGCCGGTCATCCGGTTGACCAGCTTGACGGTGGTGCCGTACGGGGTGCGGTAGCGCTCGACCTGCTCGGTGAGGGCGAGGAGGTCGCCGCGTTCCCATCGGCCGTCGGTGACCGGGGAGAGGACGCCCGGCGGGGCCATGCACAGCGCCACCGACCGGTAGAGCAGCCACTCCAGTTCCTGGGCGGTGACCCGTCGGCCGCGCATGCCGAACGCGCCGAGGACCTCGTCGAACTGTTCGACGGTCCGGCCGAGTCGACGGCGTTCCCCTTCGGCCACTCCCCGGCCGAACATGCTGAGCATCCGTTCGGCGAGGGAGTCGCCGAGGGACCGGCGGGCGAAGGTGACACCGAGGTACGTCTGCCCCTCGGCGTGGTTGACGGAGAGCAGGTGACGTTGGGCGGCCACCAGGTGGTCGGCCCAGCCGGGGGTGCCCGCCACGTCGGGCAGGGGCGCCGTGGTGTGGGTGTCGATGGTGCGCGCCCACTCGTCGGCCGGGAAGGGCCGGGTGGTGCGGCGCAGGTGCAGCCGGAAACCGGCCAGTCCGGCGTACTGCTCGGAGATCGCGGAGAGCAGCGCCTCCCGCTCGGCGTCGGGGCGGAAGGCCCATCGCACCTCGGGTAGCCAGTACCAGGCGGTGACGGTGTTCGGGGTGAAGGTGAGGTGTCCGGCGATCTCGGTGATGGCGAGTTCGGCGGCGGGATCCCGGTCGCCGAACTTGATCTTCGGCGGGTTGATCCGACGGGGCTTGATCGGACGGTCGGACCGGTCCTTCGGGTCCGACCTGCGGCCGGTCGAGCGCTGCCGTGGCGGCGTCACCTCCCGGGTCGCGGGAGGTGATGACGGTGCGGGCGTCTCCGGTGCCGTCGGCACCTGTGGTGCGGGGGGCGGCGGCAGTGCGGAGGCAGCCGTCCGGGGGCCGGTGGGGGCCGTCCGGGGGCCGGCGGGGGGAGTCGGGGCAGTCCGGTCGATGGCGGGCTCGGCGTCGGCGGTCCGCCCGGCGTCGACCGGTGCCCGGCCGTCGAGGGTCTCCGGCCCGGCCGACGGACGGGGGGCGGGGAGACGGCCGGCGGCCTGCTGCGGCACCCGGGGCGCGGGGGGCTCGGAGGTGCGGGTGGTCTCGACCGGTGGCGGGGGTTCGACAGCGGGTCGGCTGGTCGCCGTCGGCGCCGGGGGTTCGACCGGGGCGGGGGCGGTCGGCTGGTGCGGGATGGTGCGGGGGTGCTCCCGGTCGACGACGCGTCCGGGGCCGGCGATGGCCGGACGGACCATCCGGGGGCGGGTGCCGCCGAAGAGGTCGAGGAAGGGGGAGTCGATGTCGGCGTCGATCGGGGTGGCCGGTTCCGCCGGCGGCCTGGGGCGGGCCGGTACCGGGCGGGGGGCCTGGAAGACGCCGACACCGCCCTGACCGGGGCTGGTCGCCAGCGCCGGGTCCAGGGTGGACTCGTCCCCGTCGTCGGCTTGTGGGTAGTCGAACGAACGCGCACGGTTACCGGGTGGTGCGGCGCGGTGTCCGGCCGGGTAGCCCGGCGTGGAGGGGCGGTTCATTCGGCTGCCTCACCCGCTTCGCTCAGCCCCCGCGACGGCGTACGCCCGGTCATGCCAGCTCCTCCCGGATCCTGATCCTGCTGCCGACCAGGCGCGGATCACGCTGTTCGGTCGCCGGCTCCCGCGTACGTCGCCAGTCGGTCAGCGCGGTGCGGATCACCATTCGCGCCGGCCGGTCCGGATCGACGTACCGGAAGATGAACGAGGTGGTCACGATCGCGAGCGCGATCTCCCAGGCGGGGAAGAGCTCGACGTTGAACGTGAACAGCCAGTGGATGAACATGTAGAGGGGCACGAGCAGGATGAACAGGCCGTACTGGGCGTACGGCAGGTGAACGGGCAGCGTGTAGCCGGGCGGCCCGAGGTAGACCAGGCGGGCCCGGTAGATGTCGTCGTCGGTGCGCAGCCGCATGTCGTGCCCGCGCCTATTCGAAGATCAGGTTGATGATGTAGTCGCCGACGAAGAAGAGCGTGGCGGCCCCGGCGATGAACGCCAGCCCGACGATCGCGATGGCGGAGCTGGTCAGCACCTTGGAGATCTCACCCCGGCTGGCTCGGCCGATGAAGATGACACCGAGCACGGCGAGCAGGATGGGTGCGATCTTGCTGGCGAAGAAACTGACGACACCCTCGGTGTTGATGCCCTTGGGCGCCGGCTCTGCGGCGAGTGGGGTCGACGCGAGGGTGTGGAGCGTCTGGGCGACGCCGGATGACGCCGTCTCCAGGAGCTGGATGGCGATCACTGGAACCTCCCCATATCGCGGCCGGCGTGCCGCGGCGGTGCGGTGGTCGTGCCGGGCGGGAAACTCTGGTCGCTGCAGGACAGCGTCGTCAACCCTGGGTTGACGGTCCACCACGGAAAGTGGCGGACTTTGGGCGGTTTGCTCCCGCTTCGGCCCTCCCTCCGGGTCTCGCCGTCTCGCTGCTGGGCAATTCCAAAGCGTACGGCCCGCCCTCCTTTGCGACAAGCCGCGAAGAGTCGACCCGATCGGGCCCGGATGGCCGATCGCACTGTTGTGCCAATCGGCATGTCAGCGGTGGTCCTCGGGCGGGCACCCGGGCTCGCCGAAGCCCGCCGTGTCGACCGGTACGGTCGAGTCGTGACCGATCTGGTACAGGTTCAACCCCCGGTGGTGATGGGTGTCCTCAACGTCACTCCCGACTCCTTCTCCGACGGTGGCCGATACGCCGATCTCGACGCGGCCGTCGCACACGGGGTGCGACTGCGTGACGAGGGGGCGGCGCTGGTCGACGTGGGTGGCGAGTCCACCCGGCCCGGTGCGGAGCGGGTGGACGCGCGGACCGAACTGGCCCGGGTGCTGCCCGTGGTCCGGGCGCTGACCTCCGCCGGAGTGTCGGTGAGCATCGACACCACCCGGGCCCGGGTGGCCGAGGCTGCGCTCGCCGCCGGCGCGGACGTGGTCAACGACGTCTCCGGTGGACTGGCCGACCCGGACATGGCCCGGGTGGTCCGCGACGCCGGCTGCCCGTGGGTGTTGATGCACTGGCGGGGGCACTCCCGGGGGATGCGGGACCTGGCCGGGTACGCCGACGTGGTCGCCGACGTCCGGGCGGAGTTGTCGCAGCGTGTCGAGGAGGCCCTGCGGGCCGGGGTGGCAGCGGACCGGATCGTGCTCGACCCCGGACTCGGCTTCGCCAAGACCGCCGCCCACAACTGGGCGCTCAGCGCCCGCCTGCCGGAACTGGTGGACCTGGGGTTTCCGCTGCTGTTCGCGGCGAGCCGCAAGTCCTACCTGGGTGGACTGCTCGCCGCCCCCGACGGCACCCCCCGCCCGACGGACGGCCGGGCTGCGGCGACCATCGCGACGAGTGTCCTCGCGGTGGCCGCCGGTGCCTGGGGCGTACGCGTGCACGACGTCCGCGGCATCGTCGACGCCCTGGCCGTCTGGGCCGCCACCGGCCGCCCCCGCCTGGTCGTCGACCCGTCCCGCGGGTCCGACCCCCTAGGGTGATCTGGTGACGGAGACCGACATGATCACCCTGACCGGGCTGCGCGCCCACGGTCGACACGGGGTGTACGACTTCGAGCGGCTCCAGGGGCAGGACTTCGTCGTGGACGCGACCCTGCGACTGGACCTCTCCGGGGCGGCCCGCAGTGACGAGGTGACCGACACCGTCCACTACGGGGAGTTGGCCGACCGGCTGGTCGCCGTGGTCACCGGCGAACCTGTCAACCTGATCGAGACGCTCGCCGATCGGCTGCTCGACGTCTGCCTGGCCGACCCGAGGGTGATCACCGCCACGATCACTGTGCACAAACCACAGGCCCCGGTGCCGCACACCTTCACCGACGTGGCCGTCACCCTGACCCGGGGTCGTCCGGCGGCGGGTCGGAGCCGACCGGGCGACGGGGAGGGACGGTGACCCGGGCACTGCTGTCGCTGGGCAGCAACCTCGGTGACCGGCTCGGCCACCTACGGAGCGCGGTGGCCTCCCTCGGTGACTCCGTACTCCTGGTGTCGGGGGTCTACGAGACCCCGCCGTGGGGTGACGAGGACCAGCCGGCGTACCTCAACGCGGTGGTCCTGGCGGCCGACCCGGCCGCCGCCCCCGCCGACTGGCTGGAGCGGGCGCGACGGGCCGAGGCGCAGGCCGGACGAACCCGCGACCCGGCCCGCCGGTTCGGCCCACGGACCCTCGACGTCGACGTGATCACCGTCTGGGATGCCGACGACGAACCGGTGGTCAGCGACGATCCGGAGCTGACCCTGCCGCACCCCAGGGCGCATCTGCGCGCCTTCGTGCTGCGGCCGTGGATCGACGTGCAGCCGTACGGTCGGTTGCCGGGGCACGGGTGGCTGACCGATCTGCTCACCACCGGCCCGGCGGCACAGGACGCGCTTGCCGTACGTCCCCGCCCCGATCTGGCGATAGAGTCGACCGCATGATCCGAGGGAGCCGGCCGGTATGAGTACCCAGTCCCCACCGCCCCGTGGGACGGACCCGGACCGCCCGAGGATGGAACCCACCAGGATCTCCGCCCTGGTGATGGCGGCACTCGGTACCGCCGCCGTCGTCTGGCTGCTGATCAGCAGCCTCTACTACCGGGCGTTGCCGCCGCTGCCCTGGCTGCCCGTGGTCATCCTGGCCGGTCTCGCAGTGCTCGAGGGGTACGCGGCGGCGAACACCCGGAGCCGGATCGCGGGCCGGCCGGGCCGGGAGCCGGTCGACCCGCTGCTGGTCGCCCGGTTCGTGGTGCTGGCGAAGGCCTCGGCGCTGGCTGGGGCGATCTTCGCCGGTGGGTACGCCGGGGTGACGGGGTGGCTGTTCATCGAGCAGACGAACGCCGCCGTCAACGACCGGCCGGCGGCCGGGGCGGGCCTGCTCGCCTCGGTGGCGTTGGTGGTGGCGGCGCTGTGGCTGGAGCGCTCCTGCCGGGTGCCCGAGGAGTCGGGTGACGAGCGGGAACCCGGCTCGCGGGAGGGCCGCCCCGGGCGGCATTGATCGACGGGGGTTACATCCGGCCCGGGCCCCGGGTACCGTCGCCGTGCGACCGCAGGGAGCAACGGCCGCCGTCGGCCCGCCACGGAGTGCGGACCTCGGGCACCGTGGGAGGCGCGCGTCATGGCGTACGACGAAGCTGGCCGGACGGGAGCGCCACCGGACGCCCCCGTGGCCGTCGAGGACCCGTCTCCGGCAGAGACCGGCCCCGACCGGCTCGCCGTACACCTGGTCTGGGAGATGGTGCTCCTGGGCGGGGCGCTGGTGGTGGCCTGTCTGCTCTGGCAGGCGCAGCCTGCGGCGCTGCGCGGCGACGCACTGCGTGACCTGCTGATCGACCTGGTAGCCCTGGGGCTGCTCACCCTCGCCGCCGGACTGAGCCTGCGTACCGCTGCGGTCAACCTGGCCGTCGGGCCGGTGGCGGTCGCCGCTGCCCTGCACTTCGCCGAGCGGGGCGACGGCAGCGTCCCCGCCGTCCTCGGCCCGGCGGTGGTGGTCGCCGTCCTCGGTGGGCTGGCCCTGGCCCTGGTCGTGGTGGTGCTCCACGTGCCGAGCTGGGCGGCCAGCCTCGCCGGAGCCGCCGCGGTGATCGGGTACATCGAGCAGCGGACGGCCCCCGTCGTCGCGCAGGGTGACCACGACCCGCGCCGGGCCGCACTGCACCTGTTCGCCGCGTTCGCCGCGCTCGCCGTCCTGGGTGGGCTGTTCGGGGCGATCCGGACGGTCCGGCGGCTCGTCGGTCGGGCCCGACCGACTGTCGACCCGGTGCTGCGGGGTGGTGCCGTGGCGGGTGTCCTGACCGCCCTCGCCCTGGTCGTCTCCACCACGCTCGCGATGCTCGGAGGGACGCTGCTGGCCACCGGTGCCACCGCCACCGTCGCCCCCACCACCGGCCTGGACGGCACCGTCCTGGCGGTCGGCACCGCGCTGCTCGCCGGGACGAGCGCGTACGGACGCCGGGGTGGGATCTTCGGGACCTTCCTCGCGGTCTGCCTGGTCGCCCTCTTCCTGGCCTGGGTGCAGGCCCGGGGATGGGCGGTCAGCTGGTGGGCGGTCGGTGCGGTGGCGCTCGGGGTGGGGCTGCTGGTCACCCGGATGGTGGAGACGTTCGGCGGGCCGAGGCCGGGGACGGTGGACCACCCGGACGGGGGTACGTCGGGGGACCTGGGCAGCAGCGGAGGATGGTCGGTCGCCCGGTCCCGGCCGGTACAGACCTGGTCACCCGCTCCGCCCGAGGGACCCCGGTCCCGGCCGGTCGACCCCTGGGCCCGCCCGGACTGGCAGGTCGGCCCGCGCCGGTGGGACGACGGCGACGGCTGAGCCTCGGCCACGTCCGACGGGCGCGCCGTGATCTCGCCGGTTAGGCTCGGCAGATGACCGAGACATCAGCAGCCGGCACCGGAGGTCGGTCCTTCGACGAGCTCGACGCGCTCTCCACTGAGGAGCTGCGGGAGCAGGCCTTCGCGGTGGCCCGGGACCGGGGGGACGTGGGGTTCTTCTGGTCCATCCTGCGACGTCTGCCCAACGCCGACGAGATCGCGATGCTGGACGGCGCCCCCAACTCGGTGGGGCCGACAGTCGACGAGGCGGTGGCCCTGTGGCGGGAGCTGACCGGTCACGGGTACGAGGAGACCGCGCCGCTGCTGCGGGCCAAGTTCATCGACTACCTGATGAGCCACTAGACGGTTTGGTTTGCCCCCCTCGGCGGAGCGGGAACTGATCACGTCATGGCAGTCACGAACGCTTCCGGCACCGCCCGGCGTCACGGGACCGCGGCGGGGACCGGCGCGGTGGCCGCGCTCGTCCTGGTCGGAGTCTGCGGCAGCCCGGCGTACGTGAGTTGGGCCGAGGCCAACACCGACCCGGCCGGTGCGGGCGGTTGGTTCCTGCGTCTGCTCGCCTGGCCGGCGTGGCAGCTCGGGTTCGACGACGTACCGGGACTGTCCCCGGCCGACCTGCGGGCGCTCCTGCTGGTGGTGCTCGCCGCCGGGTTCCTCTACCTGCTGCCCACCACCGGTGCCGCCCGGGTGCCCGGTGGACTCAGCCAGTTCTTCACCGGCTGGGCGGGGTACGTCCTCGCCGGTGGGTTCACCGCGTTCCTCAGCTCGTTCCTGGAGGCCGACGCCTCGCTGGCGACCGCCTTCCAGTCCACCGGGATGGGCGTCACGTACGGCTTCTTCGCCGGCTGGATCGTCGGGGTGGCCAGCCTCGGCGGCCGGGCCTGACGCCCACCGCCGACCCCTCCCCGACCCCGGTCGGCCGGTGGGTCGCTCCCGGCCGCGTCCCCGGCCCTGGTTCAGTCGGTGGTCGCTCCGCGGGCCGCGCCCCCGGGGCTCGGTCAGCCGGTGGGCTGGTCGGGTCCGGTGGTGAGGAGCCGGTGCCGGGTGAGGACGCCGACCGGGGTGTCGCCCTCGCTGACCAGCACCCGGTCCACCGAGGCGGCGAGCATCGCGGCCAGTGCGTCGTACGCCGGGCTGCCCACGGCCACGGTGGGCAGGTCGACGCCGCCGGCGGGCAGCGGATCGAGGTCGTCCCGGGTGACCGGGGTGACGGCGAGCCGCCTGATGCCCCGGTCGGCGCCGACGAACTCCCTGACGAAGGGGGTCGCGGGCGCACCGAGCAGCACGGCCGGGGTGTCGTACTGCTCCAGGTGACCGCCCTCGGAGAGCACCGCGATCCGGTCGCCGAGCCGGACCGCCTCGTCGAGGTCGTGGGTGACCAGGACGATGGTCTTGCGCACCTCGGCCTGCAACCGGAGGAACTCCTCCTGCAACCGGGTCCGCACGATGGGGTCGACGGCGGAGAACGGCTCGTCCATCAGGAGCACCACGGGGTCGGCGGCCAGCGCCCGGGCCACCCCGACCCGCTGCCGCTGCCCGCCGGAGAGTTCGTGCGGGTACCGGCGACCGAACTGGGCCGGGTCCAGACCCACCACGTCGAGCAGCTCGTCGACCCGACGTCGGGTCCGATCCCGGGGCCAGCCGAGCAGCCGGGGTACGGTCCCGACGTTCGTGGCGACGGTCTGGTGGGGGAAGAGCCCCACGTTCTGGATCACGTAGCCGATCCGGCGGCGCAGCTCGACCGGGTCGACGTGGGTGACGTCGGTGTCGTCGAGCAGGATCCGGCCCTCGCTCGGCTCGATCAGCCTGTTGATCATGCGAAGCACCGTCGACTTGCCGCACCCGGAGGGGCCGATCAGCACCACCAGCTCACCGGCGGCGACGTCGAGGCTCAACTCCCGGACGGCCTCGGTCCCGTCCGGGTAGCGCTTACGGATACCGCGCAGGCTGATCGAGGCGGCACGCGGGCCGTCGGTGCCCCCATCGGGGGCGGTGCCGGCGACGTCGTCCAAGGTACGGTCCACGTATGTCCCTCCGCCTGAGCTTCCGGGCCGACCCGGGCAACCCGTGGTTCTCCTGGCACTATGTGCGGGACAACTCTGACACGATCCTGTCGGCGTTGGGGGACCACACCTGGCTGACCGTACGGGCGGTGGTGATCGCCGCTCTGGTCGGCCTGCCGCTGGCGGTCCTCGCGTACTGGGTCCGCCCGCTGTCCGGGCCGATCGTCGCCGTCACCGGCGTGCTCTACACCGTCCCGTCGCTGGCGCTCTTCGCGTTCCTCGGGCCGTACCTCGGCATCGGCGCCGTCACGGTGCTCAGCGTGGTGGTCCTGTACGCGTTGCTGGTGATCGTCCGAAACGCGGTGGCCGGGCTCAACCAGGTGCCGGCGGAGATCCGGGAGGCGGCCGAGGGGATGGGGTACGGCCGGTGGGGCCGGTTGTGGCGCATCGAGCTGCCGCTGGCCCTCCCGGGCATCGTCACCGGGCTGCGGCTGGCCACCGTCTCCACGGTGGCGCTGGTCACGGTGGGGGTGGTGGTGGGCCGGGGCGGGCTCGGGCAGCTCATCTTCGCCGGGTTCCAGAACAACTTCTACAAGGCGCAGATCATGACCGCCACGCTGCTCTGCGTCCTGCTGGCCCTCCTGGCCGACCTGCTCCTGGCCGGGGCGAGCCGACTGCTCACCCCGTGGCTCGCGCGGCGGTCCGGATGAGGGGCCGGCGGCACCACTGTCGGGTGGCACGGGCGGAGTGGGAGGACGGCAGGTGAGCGCTGTCGAGCAGGCGGTGGTGTGGCTCAACGACCCGCTGAACTGGACCAACCCGGGCGGGATCCTCGACCGGCTCGGTGAGCACCTGAGCATGTCGGCCATGGCGGTGGCGTTGGGCTGCCTGGTGGCCTGGCCGCTCGGGCTCTGGCTCGGGCACACCGGCCGGGGCGGGGGCCTGGTCCTGCTGGTCTCCAACGTCACGCTCGCCGTACCGACGTTGGCGTTGTTGACCATCCTGCCGTTGACCTTCCTCGGTTTCGGTCGACCGGCGGTGGTGGTGGCGTTGGCGGTGTTCGCCGTGCCGCCGCTGTTGGCCAACGCCTACACGGGCGTACGGCAGGTCGACCCCCAGACCCGGGAGGCGGCCCGGGGGATGGGGCTCTCCGGTGGGCAGGTGCTGCGCCGGGTGGAGTTGCCGCTGGCGGTGCCGTACCTGGCCGCCGGGTTCCGGACCGCGGCGGTCCAGGTGATCGCCACCGCGGCGCTGGCCACCTTCGTCAACGGCGGAGGGTTGGGCGAGATCATCCGTTCCGGGTTCGGGCTGACCATCGCCGCCGGGGGTGGGCAGATCCTGGCCGGCGGGCTCCTGGTGGCCGGGCTGGCCCTCCTGGCCGAGCTGGTCCTGGCCGGGGTCGAGCGGCTGGTCACCCCGCGTCCGCTGCGGCCGGTACGCCGTCGAGCCGCCCGACGGGCGAGCAGCGCCGTCGTCGGGGGCTGAGCCGTCCGGACCGGCGGCACGGAAGTGCTCCCCTCCCGCCTGGCGGGCTGGTCGTCCCGGGGGTTGGACTCGGTGACGATCCGGTGACAACTTCGGGTCCCGGTTTGTCGAAAGACCGGCTCAGGTTGTTGGGTGGAGTCACGGGCGCCGCACGAGCGGTTCCGCCCGTCGGACACGCGGCCGACCCGGCAGGGGCGCGCCGGGACACGGAAGGCGGGCCGAATGCGCGCGCGTACACGTCTGGCGATCGGGGCGGCCTCCGCGGTCGCGGCGGCGGGGTTCCTCACCGGATGCGGGGACGCCGGCTCCTCGGGCACCGAGGCCCCCCAGCAGCAGGCTTCGGGGGAGGGCTGCGCGCCGGTGGCCGGTGAGCAGCTGGTCGCCCTCACCGACGACAAGAACCTCCAGAACGCGGACAACGTGATCCCCGCGATCCAGACCAAGGTGGCCGACCCCCAGCTCGTGGCCGCCCTGGACAAGGTCTCCGCCGCGCTGGACACCGAGAAGCTGATCCAGCTCAACAAGGCTGTCGACGTCGACCGCAAGACGTCCAAGGTCGCCGCCGACGAGTTCGCCGCCGCCAACGACCTCACCGCCGGACTGACCAGGGGGTCGGGCGGCCGGATCGTGGTCGGGGCCGGCAACTTCGCCGAGAGTCAGACCCTCGGCGAGCTGTACCGGATCACGCTCACCGCGGCCGGGTACGAGGTGACGGTCCAGACGGTCGGCAACCGGGAACTCTACGAGCCCGCCCTGGAGCGGGGGGAGATCCAGGTCGTCCCGGAGTACGCGGCCACCATGGCCGAGTTCCTCAACACCAAGGTCAACGGGGAGAACGCGGACCCGGTCTCCTCGCCGGACGTCGACGCCACCGTGGAGGCGCTCAAGGGGCTCGGTGAGAAGGCGGGCATCTCCTTCGGGGCCCCGTCCACGGCCCAGAACCAGAACGCCTTCGCCGTCACCCAGGCCTTCGCCGACCAGCACGGGGTTCGTACCCTCTCGGAGTTGGCCGAGAAGTGCTCGGGTCAGGCGACGGTCCTGGGCGGCCCGCCGGAGTGCCAGGAACGGCCCTTCTGCAAGCCGGGACTGGAGAAGACCTACGGGCTCTCGCTGGGTTCCTTCTCCTCCCTGGACCAGGGCGGCCCGTTGACCAAGACCGGTCTGCGTACCGGGACGATCAGTGTGGGCCTGATCTTCTCCTCGGACAGCGCGTACGCGGCGGGCTGACCCGTCCGACCTTCTGCGATGGGGTGCCGGGCGGAGTCCGGGCACCCCATCGCCGCGTCGCCGGGCACTCATCGTCGCCCTTTCGACTGCGTACGGTGATCGAGGCTGGTGGGCAAGGGAACGCCTGTCCGCCGCTGACCTCGGACGCCTGAGAGTTTTCGACGGGGATGTCCGCCGCCGTTCCATCACCGGGGGTCACCTCGGTAGGCTGTGGACCCATGCCGGCACCGGTTTCCGCCCCCGAACGGCGGCCCCCGTCCCTGTTGACAGTGCTCTTCTGGACCGGTGTGGCGTTGGCGCCGGTCGCAGCGGTGATCCTGCTGGTGGCGGAGAGCAACGGGCCGCTGCGGGTGGCCGCGGTCCTGGCCATCGGGGCGGTGGTGCTGATCGGACTCTCGATCACGCTGCGGGCCGGCGGTGGCGACGCCGGAGTCGACCCCGAGCAGGTGCAGGAGCAGCTCGACGACCTGCGCCGGGAACTGCGGTCCGAGATCGTCGCCGCGGCCCAGCGGGGCAACCAGGCACTGGACCAGGCGCACCGGGCCCAGGAGGCGGTGGCCGCGCTGCGCCGTCGGCTCGACGACGTGCCCGCTTCGGTCGCCGCCGCTCCCGTCGTCGCGGCCTCGGCGGCCGCCCCGGTGGCAGCGGCCTCGGCCGCGGTTCCGGTTCCGCCCGTCGGGGAGGCGGATCCGCACGGTGCCGGTCGGGCCCGGGTGGTGAGCCCGGAGCCGGCCGGAGACGTGCTCGTGGCGAAGGCGGTGCCCCCGACCGGTACGGCCCGGCCGCCGGCCGTCCGTGAACCGGAGCCCGGTCCCGAGGAGGGCTGGGAGCAACGGCCGCGTGCGGCGGCCCGGAACCCGGGCGGCTGGGGTCGTACACCTGTCGACGTGGCCCCGGACGAGCCGGAGGGCTGGGGGCGGTCCGCGCGCCCCGTCGAGCCGGCGGAACCGGCCGCGCGGACCGCCGGACCGGTGGACCGGGGCGCGCCGGTGGACCATGGCGGCCCGGTGGACCATGGCGGCCCGGTGGGAGCCGGGCGCCGACGGGCCGCCGACGACGAGGCGGAGCCGGACTGGGACCGTGCTTCCGAGGGTCGGGAGGCGGCCTGGGAGGCCCAGCCCCGCCCGCAGTACCCCGGGCGGTCCCACCCGGCCCCCGGCCCCGAGTACCCGGGTGCGGGTCGGCCCGGCCCGCACCAGCGACCCGAGCCCCGGGGCGGCGGCCACGACTCCCGGGCCTGGCCTCCGGCTGGCGGGCCGGAGGCGGGACCCCGGCCTCCGCTGGTACGGCACACCGAGACCGTGCACGTCACCCGGCACACGGTGGTGGACGGATCCCGAAGCGACGACCGGTACGGCGACGACCGGTACGGCGACGCCTGGTCCGCTGCGGATCCGCGTGCCGGCGGCACCACCCCCGCCGACGAACGCCAGTGGTCCGGGTACGCCAGGCCGGCCGAGCACGGCTCCGAGGCGGGCGGCCGACGGGGGTGGCCCGAGTCCGATCGGCACGTCGGCCCCGGCGGCGACGACCGGGGCTGGGGCGACCCGGGGCCGGACGGCCGGTACGACGAGCGGGGTCGACAGCGCGGCGAATCGCCCCGGTCCGACCAGTGGAGCGGGTACGACGAGCCGGTCCGGTCGGACCGGTGGCACCCGGACGCGCAGCGACAGCACGGGGAACCCGCCCCGGCCCGACCGAGGCACCACGGCGAGCCGGTCGACGAGTGGTCGGCCGCGCGGGGCGAACCGACGCCCGACCGGTCGGCCCACCGAGGGGGACAGACCTGGCCCGAGCAGCGGGACCGGCGTGGCGCCGACCGGGGTGAGGCCCCCGGGGGCGGCTGGTCCGGGAACCCCGACGAGGCACCCCGTCCCGAACAGGCGGCCCGGCCCGGCCCGGGCGCACCGTACCGGGCCGACGCGGAGCCGCACCCGGAGCGGGTGGAGTCGTACCCGGACCGGGAGCCCGCCGGTCAGTGGTCCGAGGCACGGGCCGGGGACCGGTGGGCCGAGGTCCGCGACGACGAGCGGGGCCGGGAGGTCCGGGTCGGTCAGCGGCACGCCCGGATGCACGCCGACGCCGACGGCGGCGGGTTCCGGGTGGAGGACCGCTGGTCCGAGGTGCGTCACGGCGAACCGCCCCGTCAGGCCGGGCACCGGGACCCGTCCGGCCCGCCGGGGCGTCCGGCGCTGCCCGCCGGTGGGGTGCCGGTGCCCGACGAGTGGCGGCCGACCGGACCAGGTGGCGACAGGTCGGCAGGGGGTCGGCCCGCCGGGGAGCCCGACGCGGGCCGCCGCAACCGGCATCAGCGTTCCGCCGACACCTACGGCCCGCCCGGGCCGGACGACGCCGGCCGCTGGTGATCCGACCCGATGTGGTCGGTCACTTGTCGATGTCGCCGACCACGAAGAACATCGATCCGAGGATGGCGATCAGGTCCGGCACCAGGCAGCCGGGCAGGAGGGTGGCGAGGGCCTGGACGTTCGCGTACGACGCGGTGCGCAGCTTCAGCCGCCAGGGGGTCTTCTCCCCGCGTGAGACCAGGTAGTACCCGTTGATCCCGAGCGGGTTCTCGGTCCACGCGTAGGTGTGCCCCTCGGGTGCCTTCACCACCTTCGGCAGCCGGGTGTTGATCGGCCCGGTGAGCCGGTCCACCCGGTCCAGGCACTGATCGGCGAGGTCCAGCGAGGCGTACACCTGGTCGAGGAGGACCTCGAAGCGGGCGTGGCAGTCCCCGGCGGTCCGGGTCACCACCGGGACGTCCAGCTCGTCGTAGGCCAGGTACGGCTCGTCCCGGCGCAGGTCGAGGTCGAGCCCGCTGGCTCGGGCCACCGGTCCGGACGCACCGAACGCGGCCGCCTCGGCGGCGGTGAGGACCCCCACCCCGACCGTACGGGCCAGGAAGATGTCGTTGCGTCGGATCAGGTCGTCCAGGTCGGGCAGGCTGCGGCGGACCTCCCCGATGGCGGCGCGGGCCCGGCCGGTCCACCCGGCGGGGACCTCCTCCTTGAGCCCACCGACCCGGTTGAACATGTAGTGGATCCGCCCACCGGAGACCTCCTCCATCACCGCCTGGATGGTCTCCCGTTCCCGGAACGCGTAGAACATCGGGGTGATGGCCCCGATCTCCAGCGGGTACGACCCGAGGAACATCAGGTGGTTGAGCACCCGGTTCAGCTCGGCGAGGAGCATCCGCAGCCAGGTGGCCCGCTCGGGCACCTCCATGCCCATCAGCCGTTCGACGGCGAGCACCACACCCAGTTCGTTGGAGAACGCGGAGAGCCAGTCGTGCCGGTTGGCCAACACGATGATCTGCCGGTAGTCGCGGACCTCGAAGAGCTTCTCGGCACCCCGGTGCATGTACCCGACGACCGGCTCGGCGGAGAGCACCCGCTCGCCGTCGAGCACCAGCCTCAGCCGGAGCACGCCGTGGGTGGAGGGGTGCTGGGGGCCGATGTTGAGCACCATGTCGGCGCCGAGCTGTTCTCCGCCCGCACCGGTGCCGACTGTCAGCTCGCGGAGGTCACCGGCGTCCGTGGTCATGCCCGTCATCGTGCCACGAACCGATCACCGTCGACGCCGACCGGTTGCCGGAGCCACCAGTGGCCGCCGAGCCCGGACGGGTCGGTCAGTTCGGCAGCCGCCCCGGCTGCGGCGAGGGCGCGGACGTACCCGGTGGGGTCGGTCGAGGCCAGGGCGAGGGGTGGGCGGCGGCCGTCGACCCCGAGCGACCGCAGCGCCTCCTCCTGGGTGACCAGGGAGTACGGCATCCCGGCGACAGTCGCCCCGGCCGCCGCGACGGAGTCGACAGCGACGTGCGCGGTGACGTCGCAGGACCCGTCGGGCACCGGGGGCACCTGCCGGCCGTCGCGGTACCCGGTGAGGCTGCCCTGCCCGGGTCGGGTGTCGGCCAGGTGGCCGTAGTCGACGGCCAGGGCGATCCCCCGGTCGAGGCGGCGTACCGCGTCGGCCCAGGCCTCGTCGCGGCTGCGGCCGATCTCGGCCCGCTCGCCGACCACCCGGCGGGGCCACCACGCGTCCAGCCACTCGGCGTCCGGTGGGTCGACCGGCCCGCCGAGGGTGTCCTCCCCGGTCACCGGATCGACGAGCAGGTACCGCCAACCGTCGTCGGTCCACCCGGCCACGTCCAGCGCGACGTTGTCCAGCCACTCGGTGGAGACGAGGAGCCCGGTGACCCCGTCGGGGATCGTGTCCACCCAGCCGATCTCGGACGGCAGGCCCGCGGGTCGGGGAGCCAGTTCCACGGCGGTGAACCGGATCCGGTCCGCCGGTGGCGGGCGTCGGCCGAGCAGTGCGACGAGCAGCTCGCCCCGCCCGGCGCCGACGTCGACCACGTCCAGCCGTTCGGGACGGCCCAACGCCGCGTCGACCTCGTCGAGCAGGCGCGCCAGGGCGGTCGCGAGGACGGGGGAGGCGTTGACGCTGGTCCGGAAGTGGTCGGCCGGTCCGCCACCTGCGACGAAGAACCCGCCGGGCCCGTAGAGCGCCTGGGTCGTCGCCGCCCGCCACCGCGTCGGCGTCGGGGTCGTCTCCTCGTACGCGGGCCGCCGGTCCGCGTCGGGGAACAGTCGGTAAGTGGGGGCCCCTTCGGGGGCGTAGGACGATGACAAGGGGCCCTTCCTGACAGCGGTGAAGGTTTTCACATGTACTTGGTCGGGGTCGGTGACGGCGGAGCATACTGGCGATTGACCGGTACCCCTTCGAGAGGACTGGATCATCGCTATGAGCGCTCCGTCGCGCCCGCGTACGGCCGCCCCGCAGCGGGCCGTCGTGTCCCCGGGTTCCCCATCCTCCCCCACCGCACGGCTCACCGTCGGCGTCGTCGGGGCCGGTCGGGTCGGTGCCGTCCTGGGGGCCGCACTGGCCGCCGCCGGGCACCGGGTGGCCGCCGTCTCCGGGACGTCGGGGGCGAGCCGGGCCCGCGCCGCACTGCTGTTGCCGCAGACCCCGCACCGGTCACCGTACGCGGTGGCCCGGGACGCCGCCGACCTGTTGCTGGTCGCGGTACCCGACGACGCGCTGGCCGGGGCGGTCGCCGACCTCGCCGCCGCCGGGGCGCTGCACCCGGGCCAGGTGGTCGCACACACCTCCGGTGCCCACGGCCTGGACGTGCTGGCTGCGGCCACCGCCGTCGGTGCCCGGCCGCTCGCCCTGCACCCGGCGATGACGTTCACCGGATCCCCCGACGACCTGGGTCGTCTTCCCGGCATCTCGTACGGGGTCACCGCCGACGTGGGGTTGCGGCCGCTGGCAGTCAGGCTCGTCGCCGACCTCGGTGGTGTGCCGGAGTGGGTCGCCGAGGTGGATCGGGCGCTCTACCACGCGGCGCTCGCCCACGGGGCCAACCATCTGGTGACCCTCGTCAACGAGGCCGCCGACGGGCTCCGTCACGCCGGGGTGGCCCACCCGGAGAAGGTGTTGGGCCCCCTGCTGGGGGCAGCCCTGACGAACGCCCTGCGCCTCGGTGACGACGCGCTGACCGGCCCGGTCTCCCGGGGCGACGCGGGTACGGTCCGTCGGCACCTGGACCGGCTGGGGGCGACCGCCCCGGATTCCGTACCGGCGTATCTGGCGTTGGCCCGGCGCACCGCGGACCGGGCCATCGCCGCCGGTCGGCTGCGCCCCCGGGACGCCGAGCCCCTGCTCGACGTGCTGTCCCCGAACGAGGTGGCGGCGTGAGCGAGCGGAGCGAGCGAATCGTCGGCGCTGATGTCCACGGCGGTGCCGAGCGGAGCGAGGTGACGGTGTGAGCGAGTTGGCGCACACCCGGGCGGAGTTGGCGGCGGCCCGGGGCCGGTTGACCGGGCGGGTCGGCGTGGTGATGACCATGGGGGCCCTGCACGAGGGGCACGAGGCCCTGATCCGGGCGGCCCGGGAACAGGCCGACCGGGTGCTGGTGACGATCTTCGTCAACCCGCTCCAGTTCGGTCCGGGTGAGGACTTCGACAGGTACCCGCGGACCATCGAGACGGACCTGGAGATCTGCCGCCGGGCCGGGGCGGACCTGGTCTTCGCCCCGTCGGCCGCGCAGATGTATCCCGGGGGTGAGCCGGGTGTCAGGGTGTCGCCGGGTCCGCTCGGTGACGACCTGGAGGGGTCGAGTCGGCCGGGGTTCTTCCACGGTGTGCTGACAGTGGTGCTGAAGCTGCTCCACCTCACCCGGCCGGACCTGGCGTTCTTCGGGGAGAAGGACTTCCAGCAGTTGGCTCTGATCCGGCAGATGGTCGCCGACCTCGACGTACCTGTCGAGATCGTCGGCGTGCCCACCGTCCGGGAGCCGGACGGGCTGGCCCTGTCCAGCCGGAACCGGTACCTCGCGTCCGATCAGCGGGTGGCCGCCCTGAGCCTCTCCGCCGCCCTGCGGGCCGGTGCCGAGGCGGCCGAGGCGGGCAGCGACGGCGGGGCGGTGCTCGCCGCCGCCCACCGGGCCTTCGCCGCCGGTGACCCGGCGACGAAGCTGGACTACCTGGTCCTCACCGATCCCGCCCTGGAGCCGGGGCCGGTCGTCGGCCCGGCCCGGTTGCTGGTGGCGGCCTGGGTGGGCGACGTCCGACTGATCGACAACGCGGCGATCCGGCTCGACCCGCGTCCCTGACCCTCGTCACACGATCTCGTGGAAGGCACCCTGATGTTTCGCACCATGCTCAAGTCGAAGATCCACCGTGCCACCGTGACCCAGGCCGACCTGCACTACGTCGGCTCGGTGACGGTGGACCAGGACCTGCTCGACGCGGCCGACCTGCTGCCGGGCGAGCAGGTGGCGATCGTGGACGTCACCAACGGCGCCCGGCTGGAGACGTACGTGATCCCGGGGGAGCGGGGCACCGGCGTGATCGGGATCAACGGTGCCGCCGCCCACCTGGTGCACCCCGGTGACCTGGTCATCCTCATCTCGTACGGGCAGATGGACGACGCGCAGGCGCGCTCCTACCAGCCCCGGGTGGTGCACGTCGACGCGGAGAACCGGGTGATCGAGTTGGGCGGGGACCCGTCGGCAGCGGTGCCCGGGCTGGTCGGCGATCCGGTCCGTCCCGAACACGCTGTCGCCGTCTGACCTGGGCATGTCCGATGCCGGGTAGCGGCCCGCGAATCCGCTCTGTCACCGGGTGCACATCTGCGGTTACCCTGGACCCTCTCGTGGGGGCTGGTGGCTGGGGGAGGCCGCGGTGCGCAGTGCGAGGAGGGCTGTACTGGCGACGGTGGTCGCGACGGTCGTCCTGACCGGGTGCGCCGCCACCGTCGGCGACGGCGACCTGGTCGACGACTGGGGTGCGCTGCCCGCCCCGACCCCGTTCACCCCGGCGGCCGAGGTCTGCCATCCGGGGGACTTCACCGACGTGGTCGGGCCGGCGACCTACCAGCCGGTCGACTGTGCCGTTCCGCACCGCCTGGAGACCGTGCACGTGGGCACCTTCACCGCGAACCGCCCGGAGCCGCCGACGGTGGGCTCGGTCGAGCTGCGCGGGGCCTTCGCCGAGTGTGACGTCCGGGCCACCGGCTACCTGGGTGACGAGTGGCGGGGTGCCCGGCTCCGGCTCGGGGTGGCGTTGCCCTCGGCGGTCGGGTGGGGCGTTGGGGCCCGGTGGTTCCGGTGTGACCTCACCGAGTTGACCACGGTGGAGGCGGCCGGTGATCCGGTGACCCGGACCACGAGCCTGCGGGGTGCCCTCCGGGGCCCGTCGCCGCTGCGGCTGGGCTGCCAGCAGGCGAGCACGATCCGAGGCGGCCGGGTCACCGGGCTGACCCCGGTGACCTGCGACAAGCGGCACAACGCGGAGTACGCGGGGGTGTTCCGGGCACCGGAGACGCCGTACCCGACCCGGGATCGGGACTGGGCCCCCGTCTACACCGGGTGCCGGTCTGTGCTCGCGCGGTACGCGGGCGTACCCGAGGATCGTCTGCTGCCGTTGCGCACCGACGTGGTGGTGCGTCCGCCGTCGGCGGGGCGGTGGCGGGCGGGCGACCGGGGTGTCCGCTGCTACCTCTGGCTGAGTCAGCGATCGGTGTCCGGTTCGTTGAAGGGGGTGGGGACAGCGGGCCTCCCGCCCCGGACCCGGTAGCGCCCCACCGCAGGGACGAAGCACGTGACCCCTGCCAGAGGTACCTGTGGCGGACATCGTTGCCGGGAACACTCACCTCGGCCCCGGCTGCCCGGCCGCCGGTTCGGCGGGGTTGACTGTGCTCATGGACTCCTCGCCCCTGGACCTGCCGAGACTCCCCGGACTGCTGGCGGCGCCCGCTCCCGGTTGGGTGGAGACGACCGACGTGATCGTGGTCGGTTCGGGGGTCGCCGGTCTCACCGCCGCGCTGCATCTGCGCGAGGCGGGGCTGCACGTCACAGTGGTGACGAAGGTCGACATCGACGAGGGGTCGACCCGCTGGGCGCAGGGCGGCATCGCAGCGGTCCTGGACCCCCACGACACCCCTGCGGCGCACGCCTCGGACACCGAGGTCGCCGGGGTGGGGCTCTGCGACCCGGCGGCGGTGGGGGTCCTGGTGGAGGAGGGGCCGACCCGGCTGCGGGAGTTGATGCGGATCGGCGCGGAGTTCGACCGCCACCCGGACGGTTCGCTGATGCTCACCCGGGAGGGGGGCCACCGGGCTGATCGGATCGTGCACGCGGGCGGGGACGCCACCGGCGCCGAGGTGCAGCGGGCCCTGCACGCCGCGGTCCGGCGCGATCCGTGGATCCGCCTGTTCGAGCACGCCCTCGTGCTGGACCTGCTCCGGGCTCCCGGGGACGGCCCGGACGGTCTCGGCCCCGCGTGTGGGGTCACCCTGCACGTGCTCGGTGAGGGCAGCGAGGACGGGGTGGGTGCCATCCTGTCCCGGGCGGTGGTGCTGGCCACCGGCGGGATGGGACAGATCTTCGCCGCCACCACCAACCCGGCGGTGTCGACCGGGGACGGGGTGGCGTTGGCGATGCGCGCCGGGGCGGCCGTGACCGACGTGGAGTTCGTCCAGTTCCACCCGACGGCGTTGATCGTCCCGCCGCAGGCCCGGGTGGCCGGGGCCGCCCTGGCCCAGCAGCCGCTGGTCTCCGAGGCGCTGCGGGGGGAGGGCGCCCACCTGGTCGACGCCGGGGGCCGGCGGTTCATGCTCGGCCAGCACGAACTGGCCGAGCTGGCCCCCCGGGACGTGGTCGCCAAGGGCATCCACCAGGTCCTGCTGGCCGACGGCGTCGACCACGTCTACCTCGACGCCCGTCACCTGGGCGGCGACTACCTGGCCAAGCGGTTCCCCACGATCGTCGCATCCTGCCTGGCCATCGGGGTGGACCCGGCGGCCGACCTGATCCCGGTCGCCCCGGCCGCCCACTACGCCTCCGGCGGGGTCCGGACGGACCTGCGCGGCCGGACCTCCATTCCCGGCCTGTACGCCTGCGGCGAGGTCGCCTGCACCGGCGTGCACGGGGCGAACCGGCTGGCCAGCAACTCGTTGCTGGAGGGCCTGGTCTTCTCCCGGCGGATCGCCGAGGAGATCGCCACCGGTCTGCCCGACCAGGTGCAACCGGCCCCGACGGGGGCCTGGACCGGCGGGGCCGGTTGGGTGGTGCCAGCTGAGGTGACAGCACCCCTGCAACGGGCGATGACCAGGGGCGCCGGGGTGCTCCGCTCGGCGGACACCCTCACCGGGACCGCCGCCGTCCTGACCGAACTGGGGACGGGGCGGGGCCGACCCCGTACCGCCGACTGGGAGGCGACGAACCTGATCACCGTGGGTTCCGCGCTGGTCGCCGCCGCGTACCTGCGCCAGGAGACCCGAGGGTGCCACTGGCGTGAGGACTTCCCGGCGGCCCGGGACCGGTGGCTCGGCCATCTGGTCGGCGCGATCGACCCGCAGGGGCGGTTGACGCAACGGTGGGAGGGGTCCGCATGATCACGGGGCGGGGACGGTACCGGTGGCGGGCACCGCAGCGACGAACCGAGACGGAGGCACGGTGAGGCAGTCGACGGAGCAGATGTTGCGGTCCGGCGGGTTGGACCCGGACCGGGTGCGTCGGGTGATCGAGGACGCGTTGACCGAGGATCTCGGCCCGGAGGTGCTCGACGTCACCAGCGTCGCCACGATCGCGGCCGACCAGACCGACACCGCAGACCTGGTGGCCCGGGCGGGCGGGGTGGTGGCCGGCCTGGCCGTGGCGGCTGCGGTCTTCGAGACGGTGGCCGAGGTGGCGGTCGGGGCGCCCGAGGACGGGGCCGGGGCGGTCGAGGTGTCGGTGCTGGCCGCCGACGGTGAGCGGGTCGCCCGGGGTGACGTCCTGGCCACTGTGACCGGGCCGACCCGGTTGTTGCTCACCGCCGAGCGGACCGCCCTCAACCTGCTCTGCCGGATGTCCGGGGTGGCGACCCACACCCGGGCCTGGGCCGACGCGTTGGCCGGCACCAAGGCGATGGTGCTCGACACCCGCAAGACCACCCCCGGCCTGCGGACCCTGGAGAAGTACGCGGTCCGCGCCGGTGGCGGCACCAACAAGCGGATGGGCCTGTACGACGTCGCGATGATCAAGGACAACCACAAGCTCGCCGCCGGTGGGGTCGCCGCCGCCTACCGTCGGGTCCGGGAGGCGTTCCCGCTGGTGCCGGTGCAGGTCGAGGTGACCACGGTGGCCGAGGCGGTGGAGGCGGTGGAGGCCGGGGCGGACTTCCTGCTCTGCGACAACATGACCCCGGCCGTGCTGACCGAGGTGGTGGCCGCCGTCGGGGACCGGGCCGAGTTGGAGGCCACCGGCGGTCTGACCCTGGAGGTGGCCGGCGAGTACGCGGCGACCGGGGTGGACTACCTGTCGGTCGGCGCGCTGACCCACTCGTCGCCGGTCCTGGACGTCGCGATGGACCTGCGACGGCGGTGACGGCGGGCGCGTTGTCTAGGCTTCGCAACGTGCTGCTCTGCATCGACATCGGAAACACCAACACCGTGCTGGCGACCTTCGCCGGTGACAAGCTGGTGCACTCCTGGCGGATCAAGACCGACGCCCGGTCCACCGCCGACGAACTGGGCCTGATGTTCCGGGGCCTGCTCGCGGGGGATGCCGTCGAGATCACCGGGGTCGCCGCGTGCTCCACCGTCCCGGCCGCCTTGCGGTCGCTGCGGAACATGCTGGAGCGCTACTACGGCGACCTGCCCAGCGTCATCGTCGAGCCGGGGGTCCGTACCGGGGTGCAGCTGGCCATCGACAACCCCAAGGAGGTGGGCGCGGACCGGGTGGTGAACACCCTCGCCGCGTACACCCTCTACGGGGGGCCGTCGATCGTGGTCGACTTCGGCACCACCACCAACTTCGACGTGGTGAGCGGTCGGGGGGAGTTCCTCGGCGGTGCGTTCGCCCCGGGGATCGAGATCTCCTTCGACGCCCTCGCCGCCCGCGCCGCCCAGCTGCGCAAGGTCGAGGCGACCCGGCCCCGTTCGGTGATCGGCAAGAACACCGTCGAGTGTCTGCAGTCCGGGCTGTACTTCGGGTTCGCCGGGCAGGTGGACCGGATCGTCGAGCGGATGGCCGAGGAGTTGGGCGGGGTCCAGGCGGTCATCGCCACCGGCGGACTGGCCTCCCTGGTGATGGGGGAGTGTCGGAGCATCACCCACCACGAGCCGATGATCACTCTGATCGGCCTGCGCATGGTCTACGAGCGCAACACCTGAAACGGTGTGCGCGAAGGCCCCGTCGGTGCTTGAGTACGCTCGGGGGCTGACCCCCTGGAATCCGTAGCTGAGGAAGCGTGCCGTGACCGAGCAGAAGCCCGTGCCAGTCGATCCCGCCGACGACCTTCCCGAGCAGATGAAGGTCCGCCGGGAGAAGCGGGACCGGATGCTCGCCGAGGGCGTCGAGCCCTACCCGCTCGGGTATCCCCGGACCAGCACCCTGGCCCGGGTCCGGGCGGAATACGCCGAGCTCGAAACCGACACCGCCACCGGGGACCGGGTCTCGGTCACCGGCCGGGTGATCTTCGTACGGAACACCGGGAAGCTCTGTTTCGCCACCCTGCGGGACGGCGACGGCACCGAGTTGCAGGCGATGCTCTCCCTGGACCGGGTCGGTGCCGACCGGCTGGAGGACTGGAAGCGCCTGGTCGACCTGGGCGACCACGTGGGCGTCACCGGCGAGGTGATCACCAGCCGTCGGGGTGAGCTGTCGGTGCTCGTCGAGCAGTGGGCGATCACCGCGAAGGCGCTGCGTCCGCTGCCGGTGGCGCACAAGCCGCTGAGCGAGGAGGCCCGGGTCCGGCAGCGCTACGTCGACCTGGTCGTCCGCTCGCAGGCGCGGCAGATGGTCCGTACCCGGGCCACCACCGTACGGAGCCTCCGCGACACTCTGCACGGGGACGGCTACATCGAGGTGGAGACCCCGATGCTGCAGTTGCTGCACGGCGGCGCGGCGGCCCGGCCATTCGTGACCCACAGCAATGCTTTGGGTACTGATCTGTATCTCCGAATCGCCCCGGAACTGTTTCTCAAGCGCGTCGTGGTGGGCGGCGTCGACCGGGCGTTCGAGATCAACCGCAACTTCCGTAATGAAGGTGTCGACTCTTCGCACTCGCCCGAGTTCGCGATGCTGGAGGCATACCAGGCGTACGGCGACTACGACACCATGGCCGAGCTGACGCAGAATCTGGTGCAGCAGGCGGCGATCGCCGTGGGCGGGTCGACGGTGGTGACCCACGCCGACGGCCAGGAGTTGGACCTGGGTGGGCAGTGGCGGTCGGTCACCCTGTTCGGGGTGCTCTCCGAGGCGCTCGGCGAGGAGGTCACCGTCCGGACCGAACGGTCCCGCCTGGTCGAGTACGCCGACAAGGTCGGGCTGGCCGTGGACCCGAAGTGGAGTGCGGGCAAGCTGGCCGAGGAGCTGTTCGAGGAGCTTGTCGTGCCCGGCCTGCGGGAGCCGACCTTCATCCGCGACTACCCGGAGGAGACCAGCCCGCTGACCCGGGCGCACCGCAGTGAGCCGGGACTGGCCGAGAAATGGGACCTGTACGTACTCGGATTCGAGCTGGGTACTGCGTACTCCGAGCTCGTCGACCCGGTCGTGCAGCGTGAGCGGCTGATGGCGCAGGCCCAGCTGGCGGCCCGTGGGGACGACGAGGCGATGCGGCTGGACGAGGACTTTCTCCGGGCCATGGAGTACGGAATGCCGCCGGCCGGGGGTATGGGAATGGGAATCGACAGGCTGTTGATGGCGCTCACCGGCCTCGGAATTCGGGAAACGATCCTCTTCCCGTTGGTGCGGCCGGAGTAGTTCGACGGTGGTCCGGCCGACTTTTCTGCCCGTCCTATTGACGGGGGAAGCATCGAACGGGCTATTGTGCTTCCTGCAGGAGACCCTGCTGGAAAGGATTGTTGCGACGTGGCCAAGCAGATCATTCACAAGCTGGTCGATGACCTGGACGGCGGGGACGCCGAAGAGACCGTCAAGTTCGCCCTGGATGGCGTTCAGTACGAGATCGACCTGTCGAAATCCAATGCCGAACAATTGCGTGACGCATTCGCCCGGTACGTTGCCGCCGGCACGAAGGTGGGCCGGGGCGGCGTGGTGGTCGGAGGTCGGGCTGCCCGTGGTCGGGGCGGGGCGACCGCCGACCGCGAGCAGAACCGGGCGATCCGGGACTGGGCCAAGAAGGCGGGCAAGGACATCTCCGACCGGGGGCGCATCCCGCAGGAGATCGTCGACGAGTACCACGCGAAGCGCTGACGCGGGCGGCACGACGCCCAGCGCCGACCTCACCACGCCGAGCGTCGTTCGGACGTGGCGGGCGAGACCGACGCCGGACCGGAGACCTCTCCGGGCCGGCGTCGGTCTCGTAGGTCCCACCCGGCCTGGCGTCGGCCCGCTCCGGTCTCGTCGGCCGGCTCCCGTCTCGTCGGCCCGATCTGCGGGCGGGGTCGCCGCCGGTCGGGACGGATGGGAAGAACCAGGGCCGGACGGATGTTGTCCACAGCCGGTGGAGAGTCTGTCCACAGCCTGTGGACGACGCCCTCCGGCCGGATCGGTCCCGCTCTGCGGGCGGACGGAATTTCGCTCTCCGCGTAGCGGGGGAGTCCCCGGAACACCGTCTGAGCGTGGACGGTTGGATGAAACGACGCGTACCTGGGCGCTGGCGGTGGCACACGACCTCAGCGGAGTCGGTCCGCGGCGATAGAGTAATGAGGCAAGGACGCCCGTCCGGACGTCCGCGCACCGGCCCCGCCGAGATCTGACCATCAAGGCGCACGGCACGTGAGGAGCACGAGGGCATGTTCGAGCGGTTCACCGACCGAGCGCGACGGGTTGTCGTCCTGGCCCAAGAAGAGGCCCGGATGCTCAACCACAACTACATCGGTACGGAGCACATCCTGCTGGGCCTGATCCACGAGGGTGAGGGCGTCGCGGCCAAGGCTCTGGAGAGCCTGGGCATCTCCCTGGAGGGCGTCCGCCAGCAGGTCGAGGAGATCATCGGCCAGGGCCAGCAGGCACCGAGCGGGCACATCCCGTTCACGCCGCGGGCGAAGAAGGTGCTGGAGCTGTCGCTGCGCGAGGCGCTGCAGCTCGGCCACAACTACATCGGTACGGAGCACATCCTGCTCGGCCTGATCCGCGAGGGCGAGGGCGTGGCCGCCCAGGTGCTGGTGAAGCTCGGTGCCGACCTCAACCGGGTCCGCCAGCAGGTGATCCAGCTGCTCTCCGGCTACCAGGGCAAGGAGCCGGCCGCCGCCGGTGCCGCCCCGGGGGAGGCCGCTCCCTCGACCAGCCTGGTGCTGGACCAGTTCGGCCGGAACCTGACCCAGGCCGCCCGCGAGGGCAAGCTCGACCCGGTGATCGGGCGCGAGAAGGAAATCGAGCGGGTCATGCAGGTGCTCTCCCGCCGTACCAAGAACAACCCGGTCCTGATCGGTGAGCCCGGCGTCGGTAAGACCGCCGTGGTGGAGGGGCTCTCCCAGAAGATCATCAAAGGCGAGGTCCCCGAGACCCTCAAGGACAAGCAGCTCTACACCCTCGACCTCGGTGCCCTGGTCGCCGGGTCCCGCTACCGGGGTGACTTCGAGGAACGCCTGAAGAAGGTCCTCAAGGAGATCCGCACCCGGGGCGACATCATCCTCTTCATCGACGAGATCCACACCCTGGTGGGTGCGGGTGCCGCGGAGGGCGCGATCGACGCGGCCAGCATCCTCAAGCCGATGCTGGCTCGGGGCGAGCTCCAGACCATCGGAGCGACCACCCTCGACGAGTACCGCAAGCACCTGGAGAAGGACGCCGCGCTGGAGCGCCGGTTCCAGCCCATCCAGGTGGGCGAGCCGTCGCTGGCGCACACAATCGAGATCCTCAAGGGCCTGCGCGACCGGTACGAGGCACACCACCGGGTGAGCATCACCGACGCCGCGCTGGTGGCGGCGGCGACGCTGGCCGACCGGTACATCTCCGACCGCTTCCTGCCGGACAAGGCGATCGACCTGATCGACGAGGCCGGGGCCCGGATGCGGATCCGCCGGATGACCGCGCCGCCGGACCTGCGGGACTTCGACGAGCGGATCGCCCAGGTCCGCCGGGACAAGGAGTCCGCGATCGACGCGCAGGACTTCGAGCGGGCCGCCCAGCTGCGGGACAAGGAGAAGCAGCTGCTCGGCCAGAAGGCCCAGCGGGAGAAGGAGTGGAAGGCCGGTGACCTGGACGTCGTCAGCGAGGTCGACGACGAGCAGATCGCCGAGGTCCTCGGCAACTGGACCGGTATCCCGGTCTACAAGCTGACCGAGGAGGAGACCTCCCGTCTCCTGCGCATGGAGGACGAGCTGCACAAGCGCGTCATCGGCCAGGAGGACGCCGTCAAGGCGGTCTCGAAGGCGATCCGGCGTACCCGGGCCGGTCTGAAGGACCCGAAGCGTCCGTCCGGGTCGTTCATCTTCGCCGGTCCGTCCGGCGTCGGTAAGACCGAGCTCTCCAAGGCCCTCGCCGAGTTCCTGTTCGGCAGCGAGGACGCCCTGATCCAGCTGGACATGTCCGAGTTCCACGACCGGTACACGGTCTCCCGGCTGGTCGGTGCCCCGCCCGGATACGTCGGCTACGACGAGGGTGGTCAGCTCACCGAGAAGGTGCGGCGTCGGCCGTTCTCGGTGGTCCTCTTCGACGAGATCGAGAAGGCCCACCCGGACGTCTTCAACACCCTCCTGCAGATCCTGGAGGACGGGCGGCTCACCGACGGTCAGGGCCGGATCGTGGACTTCAAGAACACGGTCATCATCCTGACCACCAACCTGGGCACCCGGGACGTGGCCAAGGCCGTCTCGCTCGGCTTCCAGGCGTCGGAGGACTCCGACTCCAACTACGACCGGATGAAGCAGAAGGTCAACGACGAGCTCAAGCAGCACTTCCGGCCGGAGTTCCTCAACCGGATCGACGACACCATCGTCTTCCACCAGCTCCGCCAGAACGAGATCCTCTCGATCGTGGACATCATGATCCAGCGGATCGAGGGCCAGCTCCGCAACAAGGACATGGGTCTGGAGTTGACCGACAACGCCAAGAAGTACCTGGCGAAGAAGGGCTTCGACCCGGTCCTCGGGGCCCGTCCCCTGCGTCGCACGATCCAGCGCGACATCGAGGACAACCTCTCCGAGCGGATCCTGTTCAACGAGCTGACCCCGGGTCAGATCGTGGTGGTGGACTGCGAGGGCGACCCGGAGGACATCGACAAGTCCAAGCTCGTCTTCAAGGGCGCGGAGAAGCCGGTCGAGGTGCCGGACGCGGTCCCCGCCGACCTGGGCGGCACCGCCGCCGCAGGTGCCGACGAGTGACCAGTACGCACGCCTGATCGCAGGCACCGACGACGGGATCGGCCCGGCGGGTACTCCACCGCCGGGCCGATCCCGTTCTCCCGCTCCGGAGAGCGGACGTCCGGCAGCGGACAGCGGACAAGATGTCCGGCAGCGGTGTCGGAGAGCGGGTGTCCGGGTGGTGGGCGTCCGACGGGGGGTGTCGGGCGGCGAGGTCAGACGACAGTGGGGGCGGCCGGGCCGCCGTCACCGGCCAGCCGGAACGAGGTCTCGTCGACGGGTTCGACCAGACCGTCGGTGACCAGCCCGGCGAGGGCCCGAGCCCGCTGGACGTCGTCCCCCCAGACCTGGTCCAGGCGTTGGCGGGGTACCGGTCCGACGGTCTCCCGCAGTACGCCGAGCAGGAGTCCGCGTACCTGCCGGTCGGTGCCGGCGTACTGCTGGGGGCGGCGGGTCGGCCCGGTTGGGGCCGGGCGGCCGGCGGCCAGCCAGGCGCAGGTCGACGCCACCGGACACCTGTCGCAACGGGGTGACCGGGCCACGCAGAGCACCGCCCCCAGTTCCATGATCGCGGCGCTGGCCAGGGCGGCGTCGGCCGGCGCGACCGGGAGGAGTTCCTCGGTGGCGACCAGGTCGGCGGGACGGGTGGCGGGACCGGCGTCCGGCTCCCCGGCGATCGCTCGGCAGACCACCCGTCGGACGTTGGTGTCCACCACCGGGTGTCGCTGCCCGAAGGCGAAGGCGGCGACGGCCCGTGCCGTGTACGTCCCCACCCCCGGCAGGGCCAGGAGCTGGTCCAGCCGTTGCGGGACCTCGCCACCGTGCCGTTCGACGATCGCCACGGCGCAGTCCCGTAACCGGATCGCCCGGCGAGGGTAGCCGAGCCGCCCCCACATCCGGATCGCCTCGGCGGGGGTGTCGGCGGCGAGCGCGGCCGGAGTCGGCCACCGGGCCAGCCACTCCTGCCAGGCGGGCACCACCCGGACGACCGGGGTCTGCTGAAGCATGACCTCGCTGACCAGGATGGCCCAGGGGGTGACCCCGGGACGGCGCCACGGCAGGTCCCGGGCGTGCTCTTCGTACCACCGACTGACCAGGGTGGCGAACGTTTGCTCAGACATCGCGTCAGTGATGATGTCACGCGCTCCGCGGAGGGCGACGGGACCGGTTCCTCCCCGGCAGGTGTGCTGGTCGGGCGGGGGTCGTCGCCGGGTCGCCGGGCGGTTCGGGGAGAATGCCCGGATGAACCAGCTCGCGATCACCGTCATCGGCCGGGACCGGCCCGGCATCGTGGCCGACGTCGCCGAGGTGCTCGCCCGCCTCGGTGCGAACCTCACCGACTCCACCATGACCCGTCTGCGCGGACAGTTCGCGATGACCCTCATCTGTGTCGGTCCGACCGCCGCCGAGGCCGAGGCCGCGCTGGGTCCGATCGCCGCCGACGGACACCTGCTGGCCACCGTCCGCGCGGTCGTCGGGGAGGGTGAGGTGGCACCGACCGGTGAGCCGTACGTGCTGACGGTGCACGGCGCCGACCGGATGGGCATCGTGGCCGCCACGACCAGGGTGCTCGCCGACGTCGGCGGCAACGTCACCGATCTGAGCACCCGGCTGTCCGGGTCCCTCTACGTGGTGGTGGCCGAGGTGGACCTCCCACCGGGTGCCGCCGACGAGGTGGCCGGGGAGCTGGGTCGGACCGCCGCCGAGCTGGGTGTCGAGGCCACCCTCCGACCGGTCGACACGGATCTGCTGTGAGCGGGCTCGGCGACTGGACACCGGAGACGCTGGGGGTCCCGGGTGAGGTACGCCCGGTGGTGACCGCTCCCGAATCGGTGCTGAGCCGGGCCGGTACCGAGGTCGACCCGACCGCCCCGGAGACGGTACGCCTCGCTGCGGACCTGATCGCCACGATGCGGGTCTCCCCGGGGTGCGTCGGGCTGGCGGCCCCGCAGATCGGGGTCTCCGCGCAGGTCTTCGCGGTGGACGTGACCGGTCACGCCAAGGCGGTCACCCTGCACGGTGTCTTCGTCCTGTGCAACGCCCGGGTCGTCGAGGCCACCCGGTGGAAGGCCGCCCGGGAGGGCTGCATGTCGGTGCCCGACCTGACCGGTGACGTCAAGCGGGCCAGCCGTCTCGTGGTGGAGGGTGAACTGCCGGGGACCGGCCGTACGGTCCGGCTGACCACCGACGCGTTCGAGGCCCGTGCGTTGCAACACGAGATCGACCACTGCGCGGGGAAGCTCTTCCTGGACCGGGTCGCCGGGGCACACGCCGTCCACCAGCGCAAGGTCTACCTGTGACGGGTTCGGCCCGACCTGGTGACTCGCCGCCCGGCACGGTCGTGAGTGGAAGGTCGGCGCGGTGAGGGGCGGCCGGTCCGGCGCGTCGTGTCGGACGCGGGTGCAGCGCGCCGTTACGGTGGGGACATCATGCGTCTGACGGTCGGTCCCCTGCCATCCGCCGTTTACTGGCGGCGTCGCGCCGTCGTGCTCGGCGCGGTCATCCTGCTCCTGGTTGTCCTGCTGTACTCCTGTAGCCGGTCGGACAACACTGCCGGCCCGGACGGTGGCGCGTCTCCGTCCGCCCCTGCCCCGGGGGAGTCGGTGCCGACTCCGCAGACCGGCTCGCCCTCCGACGGTCCGGACGGCGGGGCGCCGGGCGGACCCGGTGGCGGGCAGGACGACGGTGGCTCCGGTGGCCCAGACGGTGGTGCCGGTGCTCCGGGCGGCCCGGGTGCCCCGGGCGGTGCGGGTGACCCCGGCGCGGGGAATCCGGGGGGTGGGGGTGACCAGGGCGGCTCCGGCGACTCGGGCTCGGGTGGACCGGGCACCACGCCGGGAGGTTCGGGGGTGCCTGCGGTCGCACCCGGAGGCGCGGAGGCCTGCACCGACCAGGAGATCCAGGTGACGCCGGTGGCGGCCCCGGAGCGGCCCCAGCGGGGCACTGTGGTCAACCTCCAGATCAAGATCAAGAACGTCTCGGGTCGGACCTGCACCCGGGACGTCGGTGCCGACGCCCAGGAGCTGTACCTCAAGTCAGGTGCCGAGAAGATCTGGTCCTCCGACACCTGCGGCACCGCCAAGGGGGTCGACGTGCAGTCCTTCACCCCCGGCTTCGAACGCTCCTACCAGGTGGCGTGGAACGGCCGGGAGGCCAGCCGCTGCGGCGAGGGCTCGGCCGCCGGGGAGTTCGCTGCCGCCGGCACGTACCAGCTCTTCGGCCGGCTCTCCACGAAGCTCAGTGAGCCGGTCAAGCTGACAGTCGTCAGCTGACGCCGTCGGATCCCGGGGCGGAGACTCCCGCCCCGGTCAGACGTACCGCTCCAGGATCGAGGCCTCGGCCAGCCGGGACAGCCCCTCGCGGACCCCTCGGGCCCGGGCGTCACCGACCCCCTCGACGGCCTGGAGGTCCTCGACTGTCGCCCCGAGCAGCCGTTGCAGGCTGCCGAAGTGCAGGACCAGCCGGTCGACGATCGCCACCGGCAGCCGTGGCACCTTCGCCAGCAGCCGGAAACCACGCGGGCTGACGGCGGCGTCCAGGGCGTCCGAGGCGGACGGGTAGCCGATCGCCTTCGCCACCGCCACCAGGTCGATCAGCTCGGTCGCACCGAGCAGGTCCAGCTCGACCAGAGCCTCGTCCAGGGTCCGCGACCGGCGGCCGGTGGGCAGGTAGTCCCGGATGACCAGGGTGCGGTCGGCGTCCACACCCGCCATCAGCTCGTCCAGCTGGAGCGCGAGCAACCGGCCGTCGGTGCCCAGTTCGACGACGTACCCGGCGATCTCGTCGGCGATCCGACGGACCATCTCCAGCCGCTGGACCACCGCGACCGCGTCCCGGACGGTGACCAGGTCCTCGATCTCCAGGGCGGAGAGGGTCCCGGAGACCTCGTCGAGACGGAGTTTGTACCGCTCCAGGGTGGCCAGGGCCTGGTTCGCCCGGGACAGGATCGCCGCCGAGTCGTCGAGCACGTGCCGCTGACCGTTGACGTAGAGGCTGATGATCCGCATCGACTGGCTCACCGAGATGACCGGGTATCCGGCCTGCCGGGCGACCCGCTCGGCCGTACGGTGCCGGGTGCCGGACTCCTCGGTCGGGATGGACGGGTCGGGCATCAGGTGCACGGCGGCCCGCACGATCCGGGTGCCGTCGCTGGAGAGCACCACAGCGCCGTCCATCTTGCACAGCTCCCGGACCCGGGTGGCGGAGAACTCCACGTCCAGCGGGAATCCGCCGGTGCAGATCCCCTCCACCACCTTGTCGTAGCCGAGCACGATCAGCGCACCGGTCCGGCCGCGCAGGATGCGTTCCAGCCCGTCCCGGAGCGCGGTGCCGGGAGCCATCAGGGCGAGGTTGGCCCGCAGCGGGTCGCCGGCACCGCCGGCCGCCCCGGTCACGCTGACGCTGATCGGGCGGGCGGGCGTCCCCACGGCACCCGTGCGGACGTGGGTTGTCGCGCCGGCAGGCTTGGTGGCATCGCGGTCGATCGGCACGGGCACAGTCTACGGACTGCCCTGCGTTCGGTGCTGTCGCGGTTACTGTGATGTGTCCCCTGACCGGCGGAGATCACCCGGCGGACGCCCGGGCGGCGGCCTGCAACGCGGACCGGAGATCGGCGGCCTCGACCACGCGCATGTTCGCCGGGCCCGCTCCGGCCGAGTCGGGTCCGCACCCGGGCGGCACGATGGCGAACCGGAATCCGAGTCGGGCCGCCTCCGCCAGCCGACGGGGCACCGCCCCGACCCGGCGTACCTCACCGGTCAGGCCGACCTCGCCGATCGCCACCAGGTGCGGGTCGACGGCCAGGTTGAGCCCTCCGGACGCGACGGCGAGGGCGACAGCCAGGTCGGCGGCCGGTTCCACCACCCGGATCCCGCCCACCGTGGCGGCGAAGACCTCCCGGTCGTGCAGGGTCAACCGCTCGGTACGCCGTTGCAGCACCGCCAGCACCATCGCCAGCCGGGCCCCGTCGAGCCCGGAGACGGTCCGGCGGGGTGAACCGGCCACCGTCGCCCCGATCAGCGCCTGGACCTCGGTGACGAGGGCCCGGCGGCCCTCCATCGCCACCGTCACGCAGGTCCCCGGCACCGGCTCGGAGTAGCGGGTCAGGAACAGCCCGGACGGGTCGGCCAGACTGCTGATCCCCCCCTCGTGCATCTCGAAGCAGCCCACCTCGTCGGCGGCGCCGAACCGGTTCTTCACCCCGCGCACCATCCGCAGCGAGGAGTGCTTGTCCCCCTCGAAGTGCAGCACCACGTCGACCAGGTGTTCCAGCACCCGGGGACCGGCCACCTGACCGTCCTTGGTCACGTGGCCGACGAGGACCGTGGCGATCCCGCGTTCCTTGGCCACAGCGACCAGCGCGGCGGTGACCGCCCGCACCTGGGTCACCCCACCCGGCACCCCCTCGGTGCCGGTGGTGGAGATGGTCTGTACGGAGTCGAGTACCAGCAGTCCCGGCTCGACCGCGTCCAGGTGGCCGAGGACGGCGCTCAGGTCGCTCTCGGCGGCCAGGTAGAGCTGCTCGTGCAGGGCACCCATCCGCTCGGCCCGCAGGCGTACCTGGCTGACCGACTCCTCGCCGCTGACCACCAGGGACGGGCTGCCCGCCCCGGCCGCCCACTGCTGGGCCACGTCGAGCAGGAGGGTCGACTTGCCGACGCCCGGCTCGCCCGCCAACAGGACCACCGCGCCGGGGACCAGGCCGCCACCGAGCACCCGGTCCAGCTCGCTGACTCCGGTGGGCCGGGCGCGGGCCGGGGCGGCGCTGATCTCGGCGATCGGCCGGGCCGGCTCGGCGGGCATCC
This sequence comes from Micromonospora sp. SH-82, assembly GCF_051132485.1. Taxonomy (NCBI): domain Bacteria; kingdom Bacillati; phylum Actinomycetota; class Actinomycetes; order Micromonosporales; family Micromonosporaceae; genus Micromonospora; species Micromonospora sp. SH-82. Next base: position 656,006 of record NZ_CP148049.1, on the reverse strand, counting down.
GGGAGCTGACCACCCGGCCCGCCACGGTGGGGCCGGTGACCGTGGACTCGATCACCGAGCCCCACTCACCACACTCCGGGCAGCGTCCCACCCATTTAGGCGGCTGGTGGCCGCAGGCGTCGCACTCGTACGCGGGGCGGGGTTCACGTCCGGCCCGACCCCGGCCGGTGGCGCCACCGGCGCGTCCCCGGCCGGCGCCGGCTTGCAGGTTCGATCGGGAGGTCGTCACACCAGGACGCTAACCGCCCCCTGCGACGAAAACACCGCCGGCGTGGTGGTCGCCACGGCGGCGGTGTCGTCGATCGACGGGGAGGAGCGGGATCAGTGCCCGTCGCCCTCGATGCCGAACTCGCGCTCGATGATCGGGGTGGGCGGTGCGGCCGGGCTGAGCGGCACGGCGACCGGTGCCGGCGTCGACAGGGTCTGCCCGTTGCCCAGGTCGAAGACCAGGTTCACCTGCTGGCCGACGAGGAGCGCCTCGTTCAGGCCGATCAGCTGGAGCTGACCGGTGTCGCCGCCGGTGAGCTGCACGTAGCCCTGGGCCGGCACCTCGATCCGGGCCGGCTCGCCGGCCGGCGCCGACTCCTCCGGCGAGGGGGAGGCGTCGGGCGACGGGGAGGCGTCGGGCGAGGGGGAGGCGTCCGGTCCGGGGGAGTCGGACTCGGAGGGCTGGGGGCCGCCGGGGCCGGCCGGCGAGGAGGGGCTGCCCGGCGACTCGGACGGAGCGGGGCTGCCCTCGGTGCCGCCGGCACCGCTCAACAGCACCTCGCTGGCGCTGTCGGTGGTGACGGTCACGGTGATCGCCTGCTGGGTGTCGTTGTAGAAGAACACGCTCAGCGGGGCGTCGTCACCCGCCTGGTAGCCCTCGACACCGGGGTAGTCGACCTGGAGGCCCCGCACCTTGAACCCGTTGTCCGGGGTCTGGATGTTGACGCTCTGGACCGACGGCACCTTCTGGGCGGTCTCCGACACCTGGCCGGTTCCGCAGCCGGCCACCATGCCGGTCACCGCGGCCATTCCGGCCAGCACCACGGCCGCCCGTCGGGGTGCCCTGATCGAGCGCGTCACGTCGGTCCTCCTCGTCACGATCCCCACCCGGGCGTACGCCGGGCGCGGTGGCCATACCCGCGCAGACCGCGTTCAGGGTAGTGGGGCCGCGACGACCGCCGCACGGCGACCCGGGAATGCCGCCTTCCCGGGGCTGCCGGTACCGGCGGTCGGGGCCGCCCCGTCAGACCAGCCGCCCGCTGGCCACGAGCAGTGCGACATCGATCAACGCCACCAGTAGGACCGCCCGGAAGGCGGCTGTTCCCCGTCCCGACGGGCGGGCCGAGATCCGGGCGGCGTACCAGCTCAGCGGCGGGACCACGGCGGCGGTGAGCACCGCCGCGAGGCCGAGGGTGGACGGCGGGCCGGGTGGCCCGAGCACCAGCCAGACGGTGGCGGCCAGGAGCAGCCCGGCGGCGGCGACCCGACTGCCTGTCGCTCCGACCCGGTGGGGCAGTCCGCGTACCCCGGTCCGGGCGTCGTCGTCGAGGTCGGGCAGCACGTTGGCGAAGTGTGCCCCGGCCCCCAGGCAGGCGGCCGCCCCGACCAGCCAGAGGGGTGGGGCGGGTGCCCCGGGCAGGGCCAGCACCACGAAGGCGGGAAGGGTGCCGAAGGAGAACGCGTACGGCAGTACGGAGAACGGCGTCGACTTCAACGGCCAGTCGTAGAGCAGCGCCGAGACCAGCCCGGCGGTGGCCCAGAGCGCCGCGACGGGGTTGGTGGTCAGCGCCAGCAGCGGGGTGGCCAGGGCGGCGGCCACCCCGGCCAGCGCGACGGTCCGCCGACCGACGAGGCCCCGGGCCACCGGTTTGTCGGTACGCCCCACGGTGGCGTCGCGCCGGGCGTCGAGGGCGTCGTTCGCCCACCCGGTGGCGAGCTGGCTCGCCGCCACGGTGCCCGCCACCGCCGCCACCGAGGCCGGTGGGTGCCCCACCCCCCAGGCGAGGAGTCCGGCGACCGCGGTGACCGCTATGGTCGGTTCCGGATGACTCGCTGTAACCAGCCCTAACACCCATCGCGACATAAGGGAAGTCTGGTCGTTACCGTCCAGTCGTGCCACGCTCTGTCCATGCGAGACGTGGGATCGATCCCGTCGTCCGGTCGACTGCTGCCTCCCAACGACCCGAGGCAGTACGACGACCTCGCCGGTGAGTGGTGGCGACCCGACGGCGCGTTCGCGATGTTGCACTGGCTGGCGCGGGCCCGGGCGGCACTGGTGCCTCCGGCGACCCGTTCCGGTGCCCTCCTGGTCGACCTGGGCTGTGGTGCCGGGCTCCTCGCCCCGCACCTGACGGGCAAGGGTTACCGGCACGTCGGGGTGGATCTCACCCGCTCGGCACTGGAACAGGCCGCAGCCCACGGGGTGAGTGTGGTCCACGCCGACGCGACGGCGGTTCCGCTCGCCGACGGGTGCGCCGACGTGGTCGCCGCCGGGGAGCTGCTCGAACACGTACCCGACTGGCGGCGGGTGGTCGCCGAGGCGTGTCGGCTGCTGCGCCCGGGGGGCCTGCTGGTCCTGGACACCCTGAACGACACCGCCCTGAGCCGCCTGGTCGCGGTGCACGTCGGGGAGCGGCTGCCCACCGTCCCTCGGGGAATCCACGACCCCCGCCTGTTCGTGGACCATCGCGAGCTGCTCGCCGAGTGCCGCCGACACGGCGTGGACCTGCGCGTACGCGGGGTCCGGCCGGAGGTCGCCGGGCTGGTCGGCTGGCTGACCCGGCGGATGCTCCCCGGGGTCGGCCCGGCCGGTCGCCCGCCCCGGATCGTGCCCACCTGGTCCACGGCGGTGTTGTACCAGGGGCGGGGGGTCCGGCGGGGGTAGCGGAGAGCGCCGCCGGACGCGGGTGACGGCGTCGCGGCGGGGTAGTGGATGTCGGGAAGGGAGGCGAGGATGACGGTGCACGCGCTGGAGGCGGCCCGACGGTTGGCGCCACGGTTCGCCGCCCGGGCGGCCGGGCACGACCGCGACGGTTCTTTTCCGGTCGACGACTTCGAGGATCTGCGCGAGGCCGGTCTGTTCGGGCTGATGGTCCCTACCGAGCTGGGTGGTCTGGGGGCCACCTTCGCCGAGTACGCGGCGGTCGCCGGTGAGCTGGCACGGGGCAACGGGGCCACGGCCCTGGTGTTCAACATGCACGCCTCGGTCACCGGTGCCCTCGGTGCGGTGACCGAGGAACTGGCCGAGTCGTTGGGCGTACCCGACGAGGCGTTGGCCGCCCGGGACGTCCTGCTCCGGGCCGCCGCCGAGGGCTCCTGGTACGCGGTGGCGATGAGTGAACGGGGGGCGGGGGCCCGGCTCTCCCGGCTGAGCACCGTCTACGAGCCGGTCGAGGGGGGCTGGCACCTCAAGGGCAGCAAGACCTTCTGCTCGGGTGCCGGGCACGCCGACGGCTACCTGGTGGCCGCGCGCAGTGCCACCGACCCGTCGGTGGTGTCCCAGTTCCTGGTCCCGGCCGGGAGCGGGCTGGAGGTGGAGTCGACGTGGGACTCGCTCGGCATGCGGGCCACCTCCTCGCACGACCTGCACCTTGACGTGACGGTGCCGACGGACCGGTTGCTCGGTGGGGTGGAGGGGCTGGCCCTGGTGGTCGCCCAGCTGATGCCGCACTGGTTGGTGGCCAGTTACGCGGCCGTCTACACGGGTGTGGCCAGGGCGGCGATCGACGCGGCGACCGAGCACCTCGTCGCCCGGGACCTGACCGGCCTGCCAGCGGTACGGGCGAGGGTGGGGCGGGCCGACGCCGCTGTGGCGGCCGCGCAGCTCGCCGTGGCCGAGGCGGCCCGTCGGGTCGACGAAGCCCCTGGTGACCAGGAGACCAACCGCTGGGTGTGGCGGGCGAAGCTGCTCGCCGGAACGACGGCGGCAGAGGTGGCGGCCTCCATGGTGGAGGCGGCCGGCACGTCGGCGACCCGGCGTGGGCACCCGTCGGAGCGGCTGTACCGCGACGCCCGGTGCGGTTCGCTGCACCCGGCGACCTCCGACGTCTGCGCCGACTGGCTCGGCATCGCGACGCTGGGCGGGGACCCGGACCGCGACGGATCGACCCCGCGGTGGTGACCGGCCCGGCGGTGGGAAGCGGTGGGGACCTCCGCTGCGGGGACGTGGACGAGAGGTGGGTGCTGTGGCCGTACCGGTGATCGCGGGACTGGGGACGGCGCACCCGCCCTCGGCCGAGCAGGACGAGCTGTGGGCCGGGTTCTTCTCCGGGTTCTTCTCCGGGGCGCCCCGGGCGTTGGCCCAGCGGATCTTCGCCAACTCCGGCGTACGGCGGCGGCAGGCGGTGGTGAGCCCGCTGCTGGAGGACGTGTCGCAGTGGCCGACCGAGCGTCGGATGCGGCGGTACCAGGTGGAGGCGTTGCCGTTGGGTCGGGAGGCGGTGGCCCGGGCGCTTGCCGACGCCGGCCTGGCCGCCGATCGGGTGGGGCTGTTCGTGGTCTGCTCCTGCACCGGGTACGCCACTCCCGGGCTGGACATCATGCTGGCCCGGGATCTCGGCATGGCCGTCGACACCCAGCGGATGTTCGTCGGGCACATGGGGTGTTACGCGGCGCTGCCCGGGCTGGGGGCGGCGAGCGACTTCGTGACCGCCCGGGGCCGGCCCGCGGTGCTGCTCTGCGCGGAGTTGACCAGCCTGCACCTGCAACCGGCGGGCAGCCGGATGGACACCCAGCAGATCGTCTCCCATGCGCTCTTCTCGGACGCCGCCGTCGCCGCCGTGCTCGTTCCCGGCGGCCCCGGGTACGCGCTGCGCGAGGTCGCCTCGGTCACCGACACCAGCACCGCCGACCACATGACCTGGGACGTCACCGACACCGGCTTCCGGATGGGCCTGTCGTCGAAGGTGCCCCAGGTGTTGTCGGTGCACGTCCGGGGACTGGTGGAGGATCTGCTCACCCGACACGGGACGAAGGTGTCCGAGGTGGACGGCTGGGCGGTGCATCCGGGGGGTCCCCGCATCCTCAACGTGGTGGAGCAGGAGTTGGGTCTGCCGCCGGACGGGCTGACCGCCTCCCGGGCGACCCTGGCTGAGCACGGCAACTGCTCGTCGCCCACCGTCCTGCTGATCCTGGACCGGCTGCGCGGTGCCCCACGGCCGCCGGACCGGATCGTCATGCTGGCCTTCGGTCCCGGGCTCACCCTCTACGCCGCCCTGCTCGACCGACGGGCCTGAGCCGCCCCGCCCCACCGCCGCCGTGGTCGGCCGCTCCACCGCCAGAGCGGCCGACTGCTCCGCCGCCATTGCGGTCGTCCGCCCCATCGCCGCCGTCGAGGGGGCGGTGGGGCGCGTTCGCGCAGGTGCGGGGGGTTCGAACGCTCGTTACCCTCGACGGGTGAGTGGCGAGGCGGCTGGCCGGTTCCGTGGTGCCCTGCTGTTCGGGGTGGTCCTGGTGACCCTCCTCGGTGGTGGTCTCTGGTGGCGGGCGAGCGCCCCGGAGGCGACCGGTGCCCCACCGGTCGCGGTCCCGCCCGAACTGGTCCGCTGGCCTGCTGACGGTTCCGGCTCGGTCACCGTCGATCCCCGTTCGGGGCGGGCGGGGGCGAGTGCGGGTCGACCGTCGACGTACGGCGGCTTCGCGGCGGGCGGGTATCCCTGGATCAGGCCGGTCCTGCAGGACCAGGCGACCATCACCTCCGGGCAGACGGTCAGGTGGGAGTTCTCCCCCGGCGTGCGCAGCCGGTACGTCCTGGAGTACCGGTGCATCGGGTCCCGGGCACTGCTCGTGTGGGTCTGGGCGGGACGGGGTCGGGTCGCCGAGGCGGACCGGTCGGCGTGTGACGGGTCGGTGGTCCGGATCGAGATCCCGGGGGACAGCGGGCAGGTCCGGATCAGGATGGGGACCTACCGCCGGGGGTCGGCCGAGGTCCGGATCCAACTGGTCGCCCTACCGGCGGGTCAGCGGGCGAGTGAGGCCAGTTCGGCGCGGTAGTCGTCGACCGCCCGGACCTCCGGGTGCACCCGCTGCACGGTGCCGGACCGGTGCACCAGCAGCACCGTGGTGCTGTCGGGGCGGGCCGGTAGGTGGAGGAAGGCCCGCAGCCCGCCGGCGGGGTCGGCCAGGGCCCGGATCGTCTGTGGGCGTATCGGGTGGGCGTCGTCGAGGGTGGGCGTGGGGGCGGGAACCGGGGCGGTGCCGCCGGTCACCGTGACGACGGTGACCCCCTCGGGCACGGCTCTGGCCGCGTCGGCGACCTGTGCGGCGCAGACGCACCCGTCGACCAGGACGATCACGGCGGGCAGGAGGCCGCGGATCGACACCGGGTCCTGGTCGGAGTCGACCAGGTCCAGCGCCGGCAGGGAGTGACCGGCCAGTCCGGTGGCCGTCGGGTACGGCACCACGGTGGGGCGGTCACCGCCGCGTGGCGGCCGGGGCCAGGCCCCGGAGAGCAGGGCGGTGGTGGCGGTGACGGCGATGACCAGCAGGATCATCAGTGGTAGTCCCACCACTCGGCTGCCGGTCCCGCCGAGTCGTCGTTGCCACCGTCGGCGGCTGGCCTCGGCGCGTAGCTCCCGGCGGACGAGGGTGACTTCGTCGGCGAGGGCGGAGAGGTCGTCGGGGACGACGATCCGGCCCCACTCGGGGGGAAGGTCGGGGAGGCCGTCGGTGGGACCCTGGTCCTCTGCGTCCGGTATGCCCATCGGACCCCCTGAAACCGTCTCGGCCGGGTGGCGTGTCCTCCAGGGTCCCCCACCTCGGTGGTCTGGCGCTACACCTGGGCGCGGCGGGAATCCGCCGGATATCATGGGGTCGACTGCCCTGCCGGGCTCGCGAGTGCCCTGACCAGGGCGCCACCCGGCGATTACGGAGAGTGTTCAATCCACCCGTTTGGCTCCATGTCAAGCGGAAGAAATACCTCTCACATGGCCCCTGAGCTGCGCCAACGGTCAGGACAGCGGTGAGACATCGGTGCCTGAGCGTGTTACCCTAGACACAGCGAAAGGGGTTTCGAACCTATGGTTTTCAGTGTCGGCGAGACCGTTGTTTACCCCCACCACGGGGCCGCACTCATCGAGGCAATCGAGACTCGGGTCATCAAGGGCGAGCCTAAGCAGTACCTCGTCCTGAGGGTCGCACAGGGTGACCTGACCGTCCGGGTGCCCGCTGAGAACGCCGAGATCGTGGGCGTGCGTGAGGTGGTCGGCGAAGAGGGCCTGGGCAAGGTCTTCGACGTTCTCCGGGCTCCGCACACCGAGGAGCCGACCAACTGGTCGCGGCGTTACAAGGCAAATCTGGAGAAGTTGGCCTCCGGGAACCCGCTGAAGGTCGCCGAGGTGGTTCGTGACCTGTGGCGCCGGGAGCGGGAGCGGGGCCTGTCGGCCGGCGAGAAGCGGATGCTCGCCAAGGCCCGCGACATCCTCGTCGGTGAGGTCGCGTTGGCGGAGAAGAGCACCAAGGACGAGGCGGAGACGCTGCTCGACAAGGTCCTGACCGAGGCCTAGTCTCCGCAGCATCCTCATACCCACCCCGCAGCAAGCGAATCCGAGGACCGCGACGTGACCGCGCAGCTCAACCCGCGCGGTGACGTCGCGGTCCTCGTGCCTGCGGCAGGTGCGGGAGTACGCCTCGGACCGGGCGGCCCCAAGGCGCTGCGGACCCTGGCCGGTGAGCCGCTGCTGGTCCACGCGGTGCGCCGGCTCGCCGCCGCCGATTCGGTGCACACTGTCGTGGTGGCCGCTCCCGCCGCCGAGGTCGACCTCGTCAGGCGGCTGCTCGCTCCGGTGGCTCCGGTGACCGTGGTGCCCGGCGGTGCCGAACGACAGGCGTCGGTCGCCGCCGCCCTGGCCGTGGTGCCGGCCGGGCCGGAGATCGTCCTGGTGCACGACGCCGCCCGGGCGCTGACCCCACCCGACCTGATCGAGTCGGTGGCCGCCGCCGTCCGGGCCGGTCACGACGCGGTGATCCCGGTCCTGCCGGTGGTCGACACCATCAGGAGGGTCGACGCCGGGGAGCAGGCCCTCGGAACGGTCGACAGGTCGACGTTGCGGTCGGTGCAGACCCCGCAGGGTTTCCGCCGGTCGGTGTTGGCCGCCGCCCACGCCGCAGCCGCCGACTCCCTCACCGACGACGCGGGTCTGGTCGAACGGCAGGGCGTGCCGGTGCGATGCGTACCCGGCTCGGATTACGCCATCAAGATCACCCGACCGTTCGACCTGACGCTCGCCGAGCACCTGCTCGCCGCCGGGGCCTGAGTCGCCGCGTACCCTCGTCTCATGATCGTTCCCCGGGTGGCCATCGGCACCGACGTCCATGCCTTCGAGGCGGGACGACCCTGTTGGGTGGCGGGCCTGCACTGGCCGGACCAGGACGGCCTGGCCGGTCACTCGGACGCCGACGTCGGCGCCCACGCGGTCTGCAACGCGCTGCTCTCCGCCGCCGGTCTCGGTGACCTCGGGTCCAACTTCGGGGTGGCCGAGCCGGAGTGGGCCGGTGCCCCCGGCGCGGCCCTGCTCGTCGAGACCGCCCGCCGGGTCCGGGCCGCCGGGTTCGAGATCGGCAACGTCTCGGTCCAGATCGTCGGGGTACGCCCGAAGATCGGACCGCGTCGGGCGGAGGCGGAGCGGGCGCTCTCCGAGGCCGTCGGTGCCCCGGTGACCGTCTCCGCCGCCACCACCGACGGGCTCGGTTTCACCGGCCGGGCCGAAGGGCTCGCCGGGATCGCCGTCGCCCTGGTCTATCCGGCCGCCCCGGCCTAGGCTCACCGCGATGTCGAACGACGCCTCACCCGACCGGTCCTCGGCCGACGGCTACCTCCAGCGGGCACAGCTGCTCGCCGAACTCGGCCGGTACGACGAGGCCGCCGCCGAACTCGGGTACGCCGTCTCCCTCGACCCGGCCGACCCGCTGGCGCTGACCATGCTGGCCCAGGTCCACCTGGCTGCCGACCGGCCGGGTGAGGCGCGTACCGCTGCCGAGTCGGCGATCGCCGCCGCACCGCAGTTCCTCCCGCCGCTGGTGGTGCGGGCACTGGCCCTGGTCGACCTGCGGGAGTACGCCGAGGCGGCCCGGACCGCCGACGAGATCCTGAGGATGGGGCCGGACGACGCGTACGCCCAGCGGAGCGCGGCGGCGATCCTGGCCGGCGCCCGCAACGGGCAGCCCGCGTTGAACGCGGCCTGGCGTGGGGTGGAACTGGCCCCCGAGGACCCCCAGGCCCACCTGGTCCTCGGCCTGGTCGCGGCCCGGATGGAGCTGTTCGACCTGGCGGAACGGGCCTACCGGGAGGCGCTTCGGCTCGACCCCCAGTTGGCCGAGGCCCGGCACGACATCGGGGTGCTCCGGTTGGAGCAGCGACGGTACGCCGAGGCGCTGGAGGACCTGGCCGAGGCGGCGGCGATGAGCCCGGGGCGGGTGGACTCCCGGCGGACCATCTCCACCGGGGTGCGCCGCCTGGTGCTGTACGGAGCCGGGTGGTCCCTGGTCGCCACGGTCCTGGTGGCCTGCGTGGCGGCCGGGAACGGCGCGCTGTCCCGGCTCTTCGCCGTGGCGGCGGCGCTCGGCGGTGGCCTGCTGGTCTGGCGCTTCGCGGCCGGGCTGCCCGGGCTCACCGACACCATCCTGCCCGGGCTGCTGCGCTCCGACCGGCTGCTCGCCGCGGCAGTGTTCGCGGTGGCCGCCGGCCCCGTGCTGATCCTGCTCTACGCCGTCTTCGGCACGCCCTGGCCGCTGGTGCTGGCGATCGCCGTCACCGCCGTCGCCCAGGTCGCGATCTACCACCGACCGGTGGCCTGACCCCGACCCGCGTCGGGCCGGGGCGGCACCTGCCCCTGTCGACGGTTACCCCCGGGGGCCGGCCCAGGTGAAGGCGTAGGCGTCGTCCTCGCAGGTGCGGGCGGCGGCGCAGAGGTCCAGGGGTCGGAAGGTGTCGACCATGACGGCCAGCTCGTCGAAGTAGTCGACGCCGATGGACCGTTCGGCGGCCCCGGGCTGCGGGCCGTGGGTGAAACCGGACGGGTGCAGGGAGATCGAACCCTGTCCGATGCCGGAGCCGCGCCGGGCCTCGTAGTTTCCGCCGGTGTAGAAGAGCATCTCGTCGGAATCGACGTTGTGGTGGTTGTACGGCACCGGGATGGCGTCCGGGTGGTAGTCGACCTTGCGGGGCACGAAGGAGCAGATCACGAAGTTGGGGCCGGCGAAGGTCTGGTGCACCGGTGGGGGCTGGTGGATCCGGCCGGTGATCGGCTCGAAGTCGTGGATGGAGAAGGCCCACGGGTAGAGGTGACCGTCCCAACCGACCACGTCGAACGGGTGGTGGGCGTAGACGTACCGGGTCCAGCCGTTGCGGTGGCGGACCAGCACCTCGACGTCGGTGTCGTCGACCTGCCACGGCGCGTCCGGTCCCCGGACGTCCCGCTCGCAGTACGGGGAGTGCTCCAGGAACTGCCCGCGTACGGAGAGGTAGCGCTTGGGCGGGCCGATGTGCCCTGTCGCCTCGATGGTGAGCAGCCGGGCCGGTTCTCCTCCGGTGGGGACGAGCCGGTGGATGGTGGAGGTGGGGATGACGACGTAGTCCCCGGCGACGGCTTCCAGGACCCCGAACGGCGACTCCACCCGCAACCCCCCGGCCTCCACGTAGAGGCACTCGTCGCCGGTGGCGTTGCGGTACAGGGGGCCGGGCCGGTCGGCGAGCACGTACCCGATCCGGACGTCGTCGTTGGCGAGCAGGTACGCCCGGCCGAGCACCGGGTCGGCGCCGGTCCCGTCGAGCTGGTGGGTCCGCAGGTGCCGGGGCTTGAGCGGGAGGTTGGGCACCCGTTCCACGGCGGGCGGGCGGAACTCCTCGGCGGCGACGACGGCGGTCGGGGCGTACCGGTGGTAGAGCAGGGACGAGTCGGCGGAGAAACCCTCCTGGCCCATCAGCTCCTCGGCGTAGAGGCTGCCGTCGGGCTGGCGGAACTGGGTGTGCCGCTTGCGGGGCACCTCACCGACGCGGCGGTAGTACGGCATGTCCCCTCCCGGGTGCCACCTCGACGCGTCCGATAATCGGACGCTGTTGTCCGTTCCTCGTAGCGTCCCGTAGATTCTTGTCTCGTGTCAACGCAGGTGCCCCGCCTCCTGGCCGGACTGGTGGACGACGCGGCCGTCTTCCCGCCGGGCAGCGCGACACTGCCCGACGCGGTCGCCGGTCACCGTCGACACCGCACCCGGTGGTACGCCGACCTGGTCGGCCCGCTGCTGTTGCCGGCCACCGCCCTGACCGACCTGGCCGGGCTGCTCGCCCCCGACGAGCGGATCGAGGTCGGGGTGATCGCCGACGTCCCGCTCGACCGGCTCGACGCCGCACTCGCCGGGGTCGACCCCCGCGTCACGGTCCGGCAGGTGGAGGCGGCTGTGGGTCGGCGCAGCGAGGACCCGCAACCCGGCCTGGCCGAGCTGCTCGCCTTCGCCGCCCGCCACGACGGGCTCGCCGTCCACGCCGAGATCCCGCTGACCTTCGGCCTGATGGGTGCCCTGGACACCCTCGCCGAGACGCGCAGCGTCCAACCCCCGCCCGTCCAGTCTGCGTCTGGTTCGTCGGTGGCACAGTCGAGCGGACCCCGGACCGGTGCCGCCCACCGAGGGCTGCCGGTGGCGGCGAAGTTCCGCACCGGCGGGCTCGCCGCCGAACTCTTCCCCACCCCGACGGAGCTGGCGGCGGTGATCTGCGCCTGCCGGGACCGGGGACTTGCGTTCAAGCTGACCGCCGGGCTGCACCACGCCGTCCGCCACCGCGACCCGGAGACCGGTTTCACCCATCACGGCTTCGGCAACGTGCTGGCCGCCGTCCTCGCCGCCGACGGCGGGGCCGACGTGTCGAGGGTGGCGGCGCTGCTCGCCACCACCGACCCGGTCCCCCTCGTCGAACCGGCCCGCGCCGCCCGCGACCGGGTTCGTCCGCTCTGGGTCGGGTACGGCTCGTGCAGCATCCTGGAACCACTGACCGATCTGATCCGGCTGGGGCTGGTGAACGGGGGGTACGACGTATGACCTGGGTGACGGGCGCGAACGGGTCGCCGTACGGGGTGACCAACCTGCCGTACGGGGTGTTCCGGCGGTCCGGGGACCAGCCCCGCATCGGCGTACGGATCGGGGACCTGGTCCTCGACCTGGCCGGGGCGGAGGCCGCCGGTCTGGTGCTGGCCGGTGGGGCGCTGTCCCGCCCGACGCTCAACGAGTTCATGGCGCTCGGTCGACCGCAGTGGACGGCGGTCCGGCAGCGGGTGACCGAGCTGTTGACCGACTCCGCACATCAGGACGCGGTGCGCCCCCTGCTGATCGGCCTGGCGGAGGTGGAGTTGCTGCTCCCCTTCGACGTGGCCGACTACGTCGACTTCTACTCCTCGGAACACCACGCCGCCAACATCGGGCAGATCTTCCGCCCCGGCCAGCCTCCGCTGCTGCCCAACTGGAAGCACCTGCCGATCGGCTACCACGGGCGGGCCGGCACCGTCGTGGTCTCCGGCACCCCTGTGGTGCGGCCCCGTGGGCAGCGGGCCACGCCCGAGGGGCCGGTCACCGGCCCGTCGGCGAGGCTCGACATAGAGGCGGAGATCGGCTTCGTCGTCGGGGTTCCCAGTCCGCTCGGGAGCCCGGTGGACGTGGCCGACTTCGCCGACCACGTCTTCGGGGTGGTGCTGGTCAACGACTGGTCCGCCCGGGACATCCAGGCCTGGGAGTACCAGCCCCTCGGCCCCTTCCTGGGCAAGTCCTTCGCCACCTCGGTGTCGGCCTGGGTGACTCCGCTGGAGGCGCTCGGCGCGGCGTTCGTACCCGCACCGGAGCAGGACCCGGTGGTCGCCGAATACCTGCGCGACGTCCCCCACCTGGGGCTGGACCTGCGGATCGCCGTCGACTGGAACGGCGAGCGGGTCACCGAACCCCCCTTCGCCACCATGTACTGGACCCCGGCCCAGCAGCTTGCCCACCTGACGGTCAACGGTGCCTCCCTGCGCACCGGCGACCTCTACGCCTCCGGCACCGTCTCCGGGCCCGACCGGGGGCAGGTCGGTTCGTTCCTGGAGTTGACCTGGGGTGGGACCGAGCCGGTCACGATCGCGGGGGAGAGCCGCACCTTCCTCGCCGACGGGGACACCGTGACGCTCACCGCCACCGCGCCCGGGGTGGACGGCACCGTCGTCGCCCTCGGCGAGGTGACCGGGACCATCAGTTCGGCCCGCTGACCGAAATTGGTCGGTGTCGGTCTCGCTCCGACACCTCCGCCGAGTTCTCCTCCGGCTTCTCCGTCGCACCCTCTGTCCGATCGGGACGGGTCGCTGCCGCGTTGATCGAGCCGGGTCCCGACGTCGGGGCGTACGCCGGGACCCGGTCGGCGCCGTGACTCGACGGCGCCGACGTCGTGACACGTCCGAGCCGACAGGAGAAGAAGGATCATGATCGACCTTACCGGCGCCCAGTGGCGCACCAGCAGCCGCTCCAACGACCAGGGGCTCTGCGTCGAGGTGGCGGACAACCTCGTCGGCACCGTCGGCGTGGTGGCGGTCCGGGACTCCAAGGACCCGTCCGGCCCGGCGCTGGCGGTGAGCCCGCAGGGCTGGAGCGCGTTCGTCGGGGCGCTGCGCACCGGGCAGCTGCCGGCCTGACCGTACCGGGCGGATCCGGCGACCCGACCGGGTTCCGCCTGGATGGCCACCAGCGGCGGACACCTCCGCCGCTGGGGCCACGTCGGTGGCGCACGGCCCGTACGGTGACCGTGGCCTCGACCGTCCCCGTCCCGGCGCGGGCGGCCTGACCGGGGCGGCGGCGACCCTCCTCGGTAGGGTGCCCGGCGGAGGTGGGGTATGGGTTTCCCGAAGGGACGAAGGCTCGTCGCAGCGGTCGTCGCGGCGCTGACCTGCGTCGGGCTGGTCGGTGTCGTCGTGTACCGGGTACTCGCACCCGCCGAGGTGGTCACCCCGGCCACCGCCGCCCTGCCCCCGGTGGCCGATCCGGAGCCGAAGGTCGTGGCCCGACTGCCGGTGGCCCCGTTGATCGTCGACGGCCGGTTCCGCGTCTACGCGGCCACCCGTCAGGTGTACGCGGACAGCCCCGTCGACGGTCGGTCCCGCAACACCCCGTACTGGTCGTACCGGCGGTGGCCGGCCCAGGTCAGCGGGGTGGTGGCGAACGGCACCACTGTCCTGAGTCGCTGGTCGGACGGGAAGCTGGTGGCGCTGGACGCGCTGACCGGTGAGGTGGCCTGGCAGGCCGACGGGCCGGAGCCGACCGAGGGCTGGACCTCCCGGCGGACCGGGGCCGATGCGGTCTGGGATCCGCCCGGACTCCTCACGGCCCGCGACGCGGCGGGCAGCACGGTCGTCGTCGTCTCCGGTGCCGAGCGGTTGAACGCCTTCGCCCTCGCCGACGGCCGGGAACTCTGGACCGTCGCGGTGGACTCGTCCTGCCGTTCCGACGTGGGCACCACGTCGGCCGGGCAGTTCGTCGCCGTCGACAGGTGCGCCGAGCCGGTGGTCGAGTTCCGCGACCTCGCCACCGGGGAGCCCGCCGACCGGTGGCGGCCCCCGGGTGCCACGGCCGAACTCGGTGCCACCCTCGTCGGGTGTGCCGCCGTCCGGACGAACTGCCGGGGCCTGCGTACGACGGGTGCGGACGGGGACGCGACCCGGGGATGGTTGGTCGGCGGGAAGGCACCACGGCCGGCCCCGGCACTTGACCCGGTCGGCGCCGAGCTGGACGGGGAACGGGTGGTGACGGTGACCGACAACGGGGCGGTCGCCCGATCGGTGCGGACCGGGGAGGAGCTGTGGCGTCGGGGGGACCTGCCCACGGGGACCCGGATCCTCGCCGTCCAGCCCGGCCGGGTCCACCTGCTTACGCCGATGCGGGGGCTGATCACGCTGGATCCGAGCACCGGCGCGGAACACTCCCGGTTCGCGCTCGCGGCGGGTCGGGACGGGGTCGGTTGGGCGCCGGGCCGGGCATACGCCCAGGACGGCTACCTGGCGGTCGAGCGGTTGAAGGAGCCGGTCGCGCCGGACGCCGACGACTCGCGGTACTTCCTCACCCCCGAAGCGGTGGTCCTCGCGGCGACGTGAACGTCCATCGAATTGGACATAGCGTCAGATAACTCCTAAAATTCCCCCGTGCGAGTCCTGTCAGCCGTACTCGGTGCCGTTCTGGTGCTGGCCGTCCCGGGAGTGCCGGAGCGTCAGGGGTCGGCCCAGGCCGTCGTCCTCGCCCGCACGGTCGGGGTGGACATCACCGTTCCCGCCGCCGTCAACCTGGGGACCGGGTTCGTCGGGGGAGTCCTGACCGGGCAGCTCGGCACTGTCTCGGTCCGCGACCAGCGGGGACCGGTCAACCCGAACACCTGGATCGCCACCGTCTCGGCGACCGCCTTCGTCACCGGCGTCGGGGGAGCGGGTCGGACCATCGCCGCCGGTCAGGTGTCGTACTGGTCGGGGCCGGCGGTCCGGAGCGCCGGCGGCGGGATCCTGCTGCCGGGGCAGTTGACCTCGCTTCAGGCGGTCTCCCTGGGTGCCACCCGGGAGGCGTTCCGCAAGACGGCGGGAAGCGGCAACAACACTGTGGAGTGGGTGCCGACCGTCCGGATCTCCATCCCGGCCGGAGTGGTGGCCGGCACCTATCGGGGGACCATCACGCACTCCGTAGCCTGATCGGGCGACATGCTCCCTTGTTGGCTCTTTGGGGCTTTTGTCGGTTTAGCCTGGTCGTCATGAGGAAGCCACTTCTTGCCCTGGCCGCCGGGGCTGCGGTGCTCGCGATGGCGACACCGGCCGCCGCCGCGCCATCGGGGGACACCATCGTCACCTTCACCGTGTCCACCGCCAACCTGGACATCTCCGTACCGCCGTCGGTGAACCTCGGTGCCGTCTTCGCCGGGTCGACAGCCAGCGGTCAACTCGGCAACGTCACGGTCACCGACAGCCGGGCCGCCCTCTCGGCGACCTGGACGGCGACGGTCAGCAGCTCCGCCTTCACCACCGGCGGCGGCACCGGACCGGAGACCATCCTGCCCAACCTGGTCGAGTACTGGTCCGGACCGGCGACCAACACCACCGGGACCGGCACCTTCGTCCCCGGCCAGACCACCTCCGCCGACGCGGTGACCCTGAGCCTCCCCCGGGTCGCGTTCTCCAAGACCTCGGGCTCGGGCAACAACACCGCCACCTGGAACCCGAGCATCCGGATCACCGTTCCGGCCGGCGCGGTCGGCGGCAGCTACACGGGGGTGATAACCCATTCGGTGGCCTGAGCGCACCCTGATCGGCACCCTCGCCCTGGCCGTGGCCCTCGTGGTCACCGCCGGGGCGCCGGTGCGCCCGGCCGACGGAGCTGCCCCCACGTCGGCCCGACAGCCCGTCGCCGCAGTGGCCCACCCGGTCGCGGCGGCGCAGCCCGACTGGCCGGAGGACGAGCAACCCGGCGTCCGGCCTGTCGACCGGGATCGGCCGAGGACCCCGACCGCCGGGCCGAGCCGGACACCGACCGGCCCCGCCGCCGAGGTCGGCATCCGGCTGCTCGACGCCCCGGTGAACCGTCGGGACGACAGCCGCGCCCACAAGTACGTCGTCGACCACGTCAAGCCCGGCACGACGATCACACGGCGGGTGGTGGTGAAGAACCCGTCGACGATCCGCCGGGACGTCGCCGTCTACGCCGCCGCCGCCGACGTGGACGAGGGCGGGTTCCGGTTCGCACCGGAGCGGTCCGAGAACGAGCTGAGCAGCTGGATCGACGTCGACCGGACCGAGGCGGACCTCGCCCCGGACGAGGAGGAGACCGTCCAGGTCACCATCACGGTGCCCCGACAGGCCTCTGCCGGTGAGCGGTACGCCGTCGTCTGGGCCGAGGTCTCCGGGGTCGACGAGGAGAACGTCCGCAACATCGGGCGGACCGGGATCCGGGTCTACCTGTCGGTCGGGCCGGGCGGCGAACCGCCGTCCAGCTTCGAGATCGGGGGTCTGACCGGCTCCCGTCCCCCCGACGGCAACCCGGTGGTGACCGCAGACGTCCGCAACACCGGCCGCCGTGCCCTGGACCTCGCCGGTCAGCTCTGGCTCACCGACGGGCCGGGGGGCCTCGCCGTCGGGCCGGTACGCGCCGAGGCGAAGACCCTCGCCCCCGGCGCGAGCACCACTGTCCACGTCGTGCTGGACAGCCGACTACCCGACGGACGGTGGACTGCCAAGCTCGACCTCGCCAGTGGCTGGACGAAGGGAACCGTCACCGCCACGGTGACCTTCGGGGCCACGCCGGCGCTGGTCGCTGACGACGAGCCGGCACCCTGGGTGCTCACCGGCGGGCTGATCGCCTCAGCCCTGGTGCTCACCCTCCTGGGCGGGT
Organism: Micromonospora sp. SH-82; assembly: GCF_051132485.1. Lineage (NCBI taxonomy): Bacteria > Bacillati > Actinomycetota > Actinomycetes > Micromonosporales > Micromonosporaceae > Micromonospora > Micromonospora sp. SH-82. Next base: position 638,654 of record NZ_CP148049.1, on the reverse strand, counting down.
ACGCGTACCGCCGGCGGACCCGGAGCGTCACAGTCGCCCCGGCGTAGCCGACGCCTCCCCGTCCCGAGGAGGACGACGCCTCCCCGCCCGGCGTGGCCGGTGCCTCCTCCCGTCAGCCGAGGGCGACCTCGGCGGCGGCGAGGAAGGCGTCGTTCTCCTCAGGGGTGCCGATGGTGACCCGGACACCGTCACCGGCGAACGGGCGGACGATCACCCCCCGGGACTCGCACGACCGGCCGAACTCCACCGCCCGGTCGCCGAGCGGCAGCCAGACGAAGTTCGCCTGGCTGGCGGGCACGTCCGGGACGAGTTTGCGCAGCGACTCGGTGACCCGCTCCCGCTCGGCGACCACCAGGGCGCAGCGTCGGCGTACCTCGTCGGCCTCGGCGAGCGCGGCGAGCGCGGCGGCCTGGGCGGCCATGCTGGTGGAGAAGGGGGTGACCACCTTGCGGACCGCCGCCGCCACCGCCGGGGCGGCGACCAGGAAACCGATCCGCAGACCGGCCAGCCCCCACGCCTTGGACATCGTGCGCAACACCACCACGTTCGGGCGGTCCAGGTAGCTCAGGCCGTCGGGCACGTGCGGGTCGGTGACGAACTCCCGGTACGCCTCGTCGATGACGACCAGGACGTCCTCGCCCACCGAGTCGAGGAACCGGTCCAACTCGGCCTTGCGGACCGCCGTACCCGTGGGGTTGTTCGGGTTGCAGACCAGGACCATCCGGGTCCGGTCGGTCACCGCCGCCGCCATCGCGGTGGGGTCGTGACCGTGCCCCGCGTCGTTGGGCACCCGCACGCTCGTCGCGCCGCTGGTCGCCGCGATGATCGGGTACGCCTCGAAGGAGCGCCACGAGTAGAGCAGCTCGTCCCCGGGCAGGCAGGTGGTCCGGACCAGGTGCTCGGCCAGCGCCACCGAACCGCAGCCGGTGGCGACCTGGTCGACATCGACCCCGTACCGCTCGGCGAGGGCCTCGCGCAGCGCCACCACACCCATGTCCGGGTACCGGTGGGAACCGGCCACCGCCTCGGTCACCGCCGCCACCACACCGGGCAGCGGGCCGTACGGCACCTCGTTGCTGGCCAGCTTGATCGCCTCGGGGAGTCCCAGCTCGCGGGCCAGGTCCGCCGGGCTGCGACCCGGCACGTAGTTGGGTAGCGCGTCGAGGTCGGCGCGGGTCAACCGCAGCGGCTGCTGAGGCCCAGGGGTCTGCGTCATGACGTCTCCTTCTCCGGTTGGGGGTTCTCGGAGCCGGGGGTGGGGGTGCCCGCCGTCCGGGGGACCTGGATCATCACGGTCTGGGCGCGTTTGTCGTGCAGGGCCTGCCGCAGCGGGTGGTCGAACAGCGGCGACAGGGCGTCGATGAGCTGGAGTATCAGACCCAGCCCACAGCAGTACCAGAGCAGGGTGGGCAGGCCGAGGGTGTTCCACCGGCGCAGCGACCGGCCGAACCCGAGCGGGGCGTCCTCGGCCATCGGGACGGCCCGGATCCGCATCACCCGCTTGCCGAACGTCTGACCGCTCGACGCCATCGCCGGGACCTCGTAGGCGAACCAGAGGGCGGTGGCGATCAGGAGGATGGCGACCTGGAGGCCACCGGCCTGGTCGCCGGGCGGGGGAAGCCCGTCGGTGGAGGAGTCACCGGCCATCGCCCGGCGCATCACCTCCCGCCAGTACGGCGTCATCTCGTCGACGTAGCGCCAGACGAACCAGCCGTTGACCACCGCGTTGAGGGCGAACACGATGCCGAAGTCGATCAGCCGGGCGACCAGCCGGGCACCGTACGAGGCGAGCGGGAAGCCGTGCGGTCGCGGGGCGGGCGGCCGGATCGCCCAGGCCTGCTGGGGCCAGCCGGGCGGTGCCCCGTACCCGGGGGGCCAGGGGGGCTGCCCGGGCGTGCCCGGCGGCGGTCCCGACCAGCCGGGTGGGGGCGGGGTGCCCGGCTGCTGGGCCTCGGGGCCACCGGGCGTGCCAGGGCTTCCAGGGCCGCCGGGGGTGCCGGGGCCTCCAAGGCCGCCGGGGGTCCCAGGGCCGCCGGAGGTGCCGGGGCCGCCGGGGGTGCCGGGGCCGCCGGGGGTGCCGGGGCCGCCGGGGGTGCCGGGGCCGGGGGGTGTGCCGGGTGGGGGCCACCTGTCGGACCGCCCGTCGGCGTGCCGGTCGGCTGTGATCCGGCGGTGGCGGGCGACCCGGTGCCGCCCGCCGCCGGGGTCTCCGGCGGGGTGGGCGGCGGGGTCGGTTCGGGCTCCGGCGGGCCGTCCGGCACGGGGGCGTCGACTCCGATGGCGGCACCGATCCAACCCCCGCCGTCCCAGTACCGTCGGGTCTGCGGGTCGGCCGGATCGACGTACCAGCCGGGGGCGACGCTCACCGCGCCACCTGCGGGCTCCGGACGGGGCCGGTCGGCCCGATGCCGGCTCGGACGGGACCTTCGCTCTGCTCGCTCACCTGGACACCTTAACGACGCCGCCGTCGTACCAGCCTGGCACCGGGACCGGACTCCATCCGCTCACAGGTTCCCGCGTCGCTCCTGCTCCCGTTCGATCGCCTCGAACAGGGCCTTGAAGTTGCCCTTGCCGAAGCCGAGCGAACCGTGTCGTTCGATCAGCTCGAAGAAGACGGTGGGTCGGTCCTGCACCGGCTTGGTGAAGATCTGGAGCAGGTAGCCGTCCTCGTCCCGGTCGACCAGGATGCGGCGGGCCTTCAACTCCTCGATCGACACCCGGACCTCACCGATGCGGGCGCGCAGCTCCGGGTCGTCGTAGTACGAGTCGGGGGTGGCCAGGAACTCCACCCCGGCCGCCCGCATGGCGTCCACGCTGGCCAGGATGTCGTTGGTGGCCACCGCGATGTGCTGGGCACCCGGCCCCTGGTAGAAGTCGAGATACTCGTCGATCTGCGACTTCCGGCGGGCCACCGCCGGCTCGTTGAGCGGGAACTTGACCTTGCGGGTGCCGTTGGCGACCACCTTGCTCATCAGCGCCGAGTAGTCGGTGGCGATGTCGTCACCGACGAACTCGGCCATGTTGGTGAAGCCCATCACCCGCCGGTAGAACTCCACCCACTCGTCCATCCGGCCCAGCTCCACGTTGCCGACCACGTGGTCGACGGCCTGGAAGAAACGCTTGGGCTGGAGGCCCGCGTCGATCATCGGCTGCCGGTCCACGATCGGCTCCCGGGCCACGAAACCGGGCAGGAAGGGGCCGGTGTAGCGGGACCTGTCGACGAGGGTGTGCCGGGTGTCGCCGTACGTGGCGACGGCGGCCAGCCGGACGGTGCCGTGGGCGTCGGTGACGTCGTGCGGGTCGAGCAGCCCGGTCGCACCCTGGCCGGTGGCGTGGGCGTACGCGGCGTCGACGTCGGGGACCTCCAACGCGATGTCGGACACGCCGTCGCTGTGCCGGGCGACGAAGTCGACCTCGGGGGCGTCCGGGCGGACCGCCCCCCGCAGCACGAACCGGGCCGAACCGCTGGTCAGCACGTACTCCGCGTGGTCGCGGTAGCCCTGTTCCGGACCCCGGTACGCCACGCAGGTCATCCCGAAGGCCGTCGAGTAGTAGTGCGCCGCCTGTTTGGCGTTGCCCACCACGAAGGTCAGGTGGTCGAGCCCGCGTACCGGGAACGGGTCGCGGCTGATGTCGTGGTCCACGGCGCCGACGAGTTCGTCGACGTCGACCTCTCCGCTCGACTGCTGTCGATCGATCGCCTGGGTCATCGCGGGCTCCCTCCTGCGCCGGCCGCCTCGTGGGCGACCATCCTGTGTGGCGAGGATCGCGGGCGGCAGCGGGTTGGGCAACTGTCAGCGTCGTACCTGGTCAGGTTGTGCATTCGGTATGGTCCACGGGCATGGCAGCTGAACATTCTGTACAGCTCGACGGGCTCGACGTCAGCCTGGTCGAACTGCTCACCGAGGAGCCCCGGATCGGGGTGCTGGAGTGCTCCCGCCGGCTCGGGGTGGCCCGGGGCACCGTCCAGGCCCGGCTGGACAAGCTGGTCGGGCGCGGGGCGATCGACTTCGGCCCCGACGTCGCCCCGGCCGCGATCGGATTCGGGGTGACCAGCTTCGTCACCCTGGAGATCAGTCAACGGCACGGCCACGACCCGGTCACCGCCCACCTCGCGGCGATCCCCGAGGTGTTGGAGGCGCACACCATCACCGGCACCAGCGACCTGCTCTGCCGGATCGTGGCCCGCTCCAACGCCGACCTCCAACGGGTGATCGACCAGATCGTCGCCAACGAGGCGATCCGCCGGGCGTCCACCACCATCGCGCTGGCCGAGCAGATCCCGTACCGGACCCTTCCCCTCGTCCGCTCCACCGTCCAATAGCACGCCGTCCGCGAGAAAGCGGTACGACACGGGTTCACGACCGTTCGACCTGACGGAGATCGTGGCTACCGTGTCCGATGTGGCGAACCAGAAGGGCCTCGGCGTCAAGAGCTTCCTCGCGCTCGCCCTGGTCGCGGTCGTGGCCCTGGCCGCCACCGGCGTCTGGAACCCCTTCCCCGGGATGTGGGACTGGGTCAAACGGAGCAAGCCGATCTCCGAGCCCGACGTGGTCTGGCAGGAACGCATCGGGGGCACCCCGCGCAGCGTCACCATCGCCGGGGACGCCGTCGTGGTCGAGCAGCGGACCCGGGTCGAGGCCCGCAGCCTCGCCACCGGCGTACAACTGTGGGAACGCAAGGCGGACTGGGCGGCGGTGGCCGGGGGCGACCGGGACTCCGTCGTCGCCGTGGGCAAGCTCCTGGTCAAGGGGTACGAACTCCTCGACCCGAGCACCGGGGCGACCCGTCGCCGGGTCGACGACGCGGTGGCCGTGTGGACGTACCGGAACATGCTCCTGGACGCCCGGTGCGCCGGACCGACCGACTGCACCCTGAGCGCGTGGGACCCGCGCGGCAACGCGCCGATCTGGACCGCCTTCCTCCCCGGGGTCAGCACGTCCTGGCTGGCCGACAACCCCGACCTGCTCGACACCCGTCGGCTCACCGCCCTGCGGGTCGACGACCAGGTGGCCGGGCCGGAGCCGGTGCCACCGCTGCTCGGCTTCCCGGTCGACGGGCGGGTGCACGTCGTGGACACCGCCACCGGCCGGGTCCTCCAGGACGTCCAGCCGGCCCGCGACGAGCGACTCTCGGTGGTCGGTGGCCGACTCCTCCGGCTCACCGCCCGGTCCGGCGACGGTGCCTGCCTGTTCGGCATCTCCGCCGTCGACCCGGCCACCGGGCAGCAGGTCTGGCAGCGTTCGGGGGTGAACCTGCGGACCGCCGACAGCGCCGGCTGTGCCCAGCGGGAGAACCCCCAGGGCGCCCGCAACGTCCTGATCGGGGTGACCCCGGACGGCCGGGAGGCGGTCCTCGACGGGTACGACGGACGGGTGTTGCAGCTGGGCGCGGAGGGGGAGAGCCTGCTCGCCGTGGACGACCGGTACGCAGTGGTCCGCACCCCCGACAAACGGTCGCTCGTCGGCCGGGAACTCGGCGTCGACAAGCCCGGCTGGGACCGACCGGCCGGTGAGAAGAGCACCGCCGCGCTCACCCCGTACGCCGCAGTGCTCTCCGACGAGAAACCGACCCGACTGGTGGCTGTGCACCCGCGTACCGGCCGGGAGTTGGTGAGCCTGCGGACCGCAGCGAACGCCCTCGCTGTCGGTCCCGCCGGGATGGTGATCGGCGAGGGCCGCGAGATCGGGTACGTCCTGTTCGGCGCGGGCGGGTCGAGGCCCCCGGGTGACTCCGGGGCGGGCGCCCCGGGCTCCGGGGACGCCCCGGGTGGTCCCGGCGCTCCGGGAGCCCCCGACGGATCGGGGCGGTGCGGCCCGAAGGGGGAGGGCTGCCCCGAGACGGGTGCCGACAAGGACGGGTGAGCCCTCGACCGGCGTGCCCCCGGGGCCGGTCCGGTCCGCGACGGGGCGTGCCCCCGGGGCCGGTCGGGTCTGCCGTCGGGCGTCCGGCGGGGCCGGTCGAGCACGGAAAGTACCGGGACTCACCCGGCGGTTGGGACGGATTGATTCGACTGGCCTAGGCTTTCGCCTCATGAGCAGTGCCGCCGCCTTCTCGTACGCACCCCTGCTGCCGACCGGCCCGGACCAGACCGAGTACCGCCTGGTCACCGACGAGGGCGTCGACGTCGTCCACGGCCCCGGGGGTCGACGGTTCCTCACCGTGGATCCGGCGGCCCTGACCGCCCTGACCGCCGAGGCCATGCACGACATCGCGCACTTCCTGCGCCCGGCCCACCTGGCGCAGCTGAGGGCGATCATCGACGATCCGGCGGCCTCGCCGAACGACAGGTTCGTCGCCATGGACCTGCTGCGCAACGCGAACATCGCGGCCGGTGGGGTGCTGCCGATGTGCCAGGACACCGGCACCGCGATCGTGATGGGCAAGCGCGGCCGGCACGTGCTCACCGACGGCACCGACGCCGAGGCGATCTCCCGGGGCGTCTACCAGGCGTACACCAGACTCAACCTGCGCTACTCCCAGCTCGCCCCGCTGACCATGTGGGACGAGCGCAACACCGGCAGCAACCTGCCCGCCCAGGTGGAGCTCTACGCCGAGGACCCGGACGGGCACCCGGACGCGTACAAGTTCCTCTTCATGGCCAAGGGGGGCGGCTCGGCCAACAAGTCGTACCTCTACCAGGAGACCAAGGCGCTGCTGAACCCGACCCGGATGATGCAGTTCCTGGAGGAGAAGCTGCGGCTGATCGGCACCTCGGCCTGCCCGCCGTACCACCTGGCGATCGTCATCGGCGGCACCTCCGCCGAGTACGCCCTCAAGACCGCCAAGTACGCCTCGGCCAAGTACCTCGACGCGCTGCCCACCGAGGGAACGATGAGCGCGCACGGGTTCCGGGACCTGGAGCTGGAGGCGGAGGTGCTGGAGTTGACCCGCAACTTCGGCATCGGGGCGCAGTTCGGCGGCAGGTACTTCTGCCACGACGTACGGGTGGTCCGGCTGCCCCGACACGGCGCCTCCTGCCCGGTGGCGATCGCCGTCTCCTGCTCGGCGGACCGGCAGGCGGTTGCCAAGATCACCCCGTCGGGCGTGTGGCTGGAACGACTGGAGACCGACCCGGCCCGGTACCTGCCCGAGGTGACCGACGAGACCCTGGACACCGAGGAGGTCGTCCGGGTCGACCTCAACCGGCCGATGGACGAGATCCGGGCCGAGCTGTCGCGGTACCCCGTGAAGACCCGGCTCTCCCTGACCGGTCCCCTGGTGGTGGCCAGGGACATCGCCCACGCCAAGATCGCCGAGCGGCTGGACGCCGGTGAGCCGATGCCGCAGTACCTCCGGGACCATGCGGTCTACTACGCCGGCCCGGCCAAGACCCCCGAGGGGTACGCATCCGGCTCGTTCGGCCCGACCACCGCCGGTCGGATGGACGCCTACGTCGAGCGGTTCCAGGCCGCCGGTGGCTCTCAGGTGATGCTCGCCAAGGGCAACCGCTCAGGTCAGGTCACCCGCTCCTGCCAGGAACACGGCGGCTTCTACCTCGGCTCGATCGGCGGCCCGGCCGCCCGACTGGCCCAGGACTGCATCAAGCACGTCGAGGTCCTGGAGTACCCGGAGCTGGGCATGGAGGCGGTCTGGAAGATCGAGGTGGAGGACTTCCCGGCCTTCATCGTGGTCGACGACAAGGGCAACGACTTCTTCGCCGAGGTCACCAAGCCCGTCCTCACCATCACCCCCCGCCCCTGACCCCTCCCCTGACCCCTGCTCCCGCCGGACGCCCACGTTGATCAAGGGATTTGCGTCATCTCCGGGCTGTCCGGTGACGCAAATCCCTTGATCAACACGCCTTGATCTACGCGCCTTGGGCACCGTGCCGTCGGGGGTGAGCCCGATGTCTCGGGATTCGGACCTGGCCAGCCGGTGGTCGGCCGATCGGTGGGTCGGTGGGTCGGTTGAGATGCTGCCGTCGACATGCGTCGGGTCGACATCTGGCGGCCATCAGTTACTGCTGAACGCAGTACGGCAGATCGTCCGGAACGTGGAGGGCTGACTCGGCGGCGGGCTCGGCCTGACCGGCTTCTACCGGCCGCCGCGGGCCCAGTGCGGCAACGGGCCAAGTGAGGCCGGCGGGGTGAGGCTGGCAGGCTTGGGGTGATGCAGGCGGCCCGGCGGGGTGAGGCTGGCGGGCGGCAGGCGATGCAGGCCGTCCTGCCTGGCGGGGGTGACGTGGGGCATCGACTGTGGAGCTGGTCCTACGAACGGGGCGGCCCGGGACTCGCGGGATTCTGGTCTCGGGGCCAGTCCTGCTGGGGCGGGGTGGCTCCGGATGGCTGGATGCCAGCCTTAAGCCGGTCCTACGGATGGGGCAGCTCCACAGTCAATCCGACCGACGTCCCCGGCTGGCATTTCGGTAGCCGAACCGGGCGACATCCTCGGCCGGCACCCGGCACCCGGCACCCCGGCACCCCGGCACCCCGGCACCCCGGCACCCCGGCACCCCGGCACCCCGGCACCTTGGCACTCCGGCACCTGGCGCCTGGCGCGCTGGCGCCCTGACGCGGCGCGCTGGCGCCCTGCGGGCTGATGCCCTGACGCCCTGGCGCGCTGGCGGCCGGGTCGGCCGACAGTCCCGGGTGGGATTCCGGTAGTGAGCTGAGCGGTGTCCCGACGTCGACAGCGCGGGTCCAGTGAGCAGGGGGCGGGCGGACGGGGGCCGCTCGGCGTCGGCGAGGGTGAGGCCGTAGGGGTGATCTCCTGAGCCGCTGCGAGCCGTCGCCGGGCGCGGCAGGATGGAACGCGTGACGACTCCAGAGGCAGTGGGCTACCGGATCGAACGCGACTCGATGGGTGAGGTGGAGGTGCCCGCCGACGCGCTGTGGCGGGCGCAGACGCAGCGGGCGGTGCAGAACTTCCCGATCTCCGGGCGGGGCATCGAACCGGCCCAGATCCGGGCGCTTGCCCAGATCAAGGGGGCGGCGGCCGAGGTCAACGGAGAGCTGGGGGTGATCGGCGCTGACGTGGCGGCGGCGATCGCCACCGCCGCCGCGCACGTGGCCGACGGGGGGTACGACGACCAGTTTCCTGTCGACGTGTTCCAGACCGGGTCGGGGACCTCGTCGAACATGAACACCAACGAGGTGATCGCCACCCTCGCCGGTCGGGAACTGGGCCGGGACGTGCACCCCAACGACGACGTCAACGCCTCCCAGTCGAGCAACGACGTGTTCCCCTCCTCGATCCACCTGGCCGCCACCGAGGCGGTGACCGGGGACCTGCTGCCGGCCCTGGCCCACCTGGCCGAGGCGTTGGAGGCGAAGGCGGCCGAGTTCGAGACGGTGGTGAAGGCGGGGCGGACCCATCTGATGGACGCCACCCCGGTCACCCTCGGCCAGGAGTTCGGTGGGTACGCCGCCCAGGTCCGGTACGGCATCGAACGGCTGGAGTCGGCCCTGCCCCGGTTGGCGGAGCTGCCGCTGGGCGGGACCGCCGTCGGCACCGGCATCAACACCCCGCTGGGCTTCGCCGCGGCGGTGATCGAGAAGCTTCGCGCCTCGACCGGCCTGCCGGTCACCGAGGCCCGCAACCACTTCGAGGCCCAGGGTGCCCGGGATGCGCTGGTGGAGACGTCCGGGCAGCTGCGTACCGTGGCGGTGGGTCTCTACAAGGTCGCCAACGACATCCGGTGGATGGGCTCCGGTCCTCGCGCCGGCCTGCGGGAGCTGCGGATCCCCGACCTCCAGCCGGGGTCCTCGATCATGCCGGGGAAGGTGAACCCGGTGGTCTGCGAGGCGGTCCGGCAGGTCAGCGCCCAGGTGGTCGGCAACGACGCCACGATCGCCTTCGCCGGGTCCCAGGGCGACTTCGAGCTGAACGTGATGCTGCCGGTGATGGCCCGCAACCTCCTGGAGTCGATCCGACTGCTCTCGGCCGCCAGCCGGTTGCTCGCCGACCGGTGCGTGGTCGACCTGGTCGCGGACGTCGAGGTCTGTCTTGCGTACGCCGAGGGGTCGCCCTCGATCGTCACCCCGCTCAACCGGCACCTCGGGTACGACGAGGCGGCCTCGATCGCCAAGGAGGCGCTGGCCAAGCAGGTCTCCATCCGCGAGGTGGTCGTCTCCCGTGGTCACCTGCGGAGCGGGAAGCTCACCGACGAGCAGCTCGACGAGGCGCTGGACCTGCTCCGGATGACCCACCCCTGATCTGTTTCGGTCCGTTCGTGGCGGCCCCGGCCGACAGGTCGGGCCGCCCCAGGCCCCGTGGTGGACGCGGTGGTGCCCCGTCGTCAGCCCTTCTCGGAGGCGGCCTTGCGGGCCCGGTAGGCGCTGACCGCCGCCCGGTTGCCGCACCCTGCGTCACAGAACCGTCGGGACCGGTTCCTGGACAGGTCGACCAGGACGTTGTCGCACTCCGGGTGGGCGCACCTGCGCAGGCGGGTCAACTCGCCGCTGCGGACCACGTCGGCCAGGGCCATCGCGGCCTCGACCGCCATCCGTCGGGCCAACGGCGCGTCGCGGGGCACGGCGTGCAGGTGGTACGGCTCGTCGTCGTGCCGGATGAGCTGCGGCAGCGCCTTCGTCTCCCGCAGGAGCCCGTTGACGACGGCGACCGTCTCGTCCTCGTCGGCGTACCAGACACGGCGCAACTGGGGACGTAGTTCGCGTACGGCGCGTAACTCCGCCTCGGTCCGGTCGTGTCGACCGGTGAAGCCCTGCGCCGCGACGAAGGCTGCCAACGTGGTGACGTCGGGTAGTCCCTCGTTTCGGCCGGCGGTGTTGACCAGGGCGGCGGCGGTGACCAGCGCGCACTCTGTGTCATGGGCGAACAGCAACTTGACTCCCGTCGTGGGGGACACCTAGCGTCATCGCCGAATCGTAGATCGCTCATGACGGCTCGCCGAGTCGAGGAGATTCGATGCATTCCCGTCCGGTGGTCGGTCTCGGTCTCGTCCTGGTGCTGCTCTCCGCCCTGACCTTCGCCACCTCCCCCATTTTCGCCCGGTCCCTCATCGATGCCGGATGGTCGCCGGAGGCGGCGGTGATCGCCCGGGTCAGCGTCGGCGCCCTGGTGCTCGCCGTCCCGTCGGCGATCGCGTTGCGTGGTCGGTGGTCGGTGTTGCGTCGCAACCTGGCCGCCATCGGACTCTTCGGGGTGCTCGGGGTGGCGACGGCGCAGGTCTGCTTCTTCTACGCGATCAGGTACCTGCCGATCGGGGTGGCGTTGCTGGTGGAGCACCTCGCCGTCGTCCCGGTGGTCCTCTGGATGTGGCTGGCGTACGGTCAGCGTCCACGTCGTCTGACGGTGGCCGGTTCGGTGGTCGCCGTGCTCGGCCTGGTGTTCGTCCTGGACCTGACCGGCGCGACCCGGATGGACCCGGTCGGGGTGCTCTGGGCGTTGGCGGCGGCGGTCGGCCTGGCGGGCTACTTCGTGCTCTCCGAACGGATCGACGGCGAACTGCCGGCGGTGGCCCTGGCCACCGGTGGAATGGCTGTCGCGGCCGTCGTGCTGGGGCTGCTCGGGGCCATCGGGTTGGTGCCGCTGAACGTCAACTTCGGAGAGGTCTCCTTCCTCGGGGAGCCGACCAGTTGGCTGGTGCCGGTCGCCGGGTTGTCGCTGGTCACTGCGGTCGTGTCGTACCTCACCGGGATCGCCGGTACCCGGATCCTCGGTGCCCGACTGGCCTCCTTCGTCGGGCTGATCGAGGTGGTGTTCGCGGTTCTCATCGCCTGGCTGGTCCTCGCCGAGTTGCCCACTCTCGTCCAGCTCTTCGGTGGTGTCCTGATCGTCGGCGGGGTGGTCCTGGTCCGGCTGGACGAGCTGCGGGGCGTACCGACCGTCGGTGGGGTCGACCTTCCGTCGCCGGAGACCGCGACCACCCGTAGCGGTTCCTGACCGTCGTCGGGGCCGTCCGGCCCGGGTGGCACCCTTGCCTGCATGCTGACGCACATCGTGTTCGACGCCGACGAGACCCTGCTCGACCTGCGCTCGGCGGTCACCGGCGGGCTGGAAGCCGTACTGGGTCGGATGCGGCAGCTCGACCCGGCGGCCGCGGTGACCCTGGGGGACCTGGAGTCGGACTGGGATGCGGTCTTCGACGGGATGAGCGCCGCCCCGGTCGCCGAGATCAGACGGGCCGCGCTGACCCGGTCGGTGGCCCGGGCCGGACTCGACGAACACCTCGACGCGATCGCGGACCTCTTCTTCGAGCGACGCTACGCGCTCACCCGTCCGTTCCCGGACGTGCTGCCCGCCCTCGCCACCCTGCGGCGGCACCACACGCTCGGCTTCGCCACCAACGGCAACAGCCGGGCAGAGCGGTGCGGCCTGGCGGGTGAGTTCGCGTTCGAGGTCTACGCCCACGAGGACGGCCTGCCGAAGAAGCCCGCCCCGGAGTTCTTCGAGGCCGTCGTGGCGGCGGCCGGAGTCGCCCCGGACCGGATCGTGCACGTCGGCGACTCACCCGCCCACGACGTCGTCGCCGCCCGACGGGCCGGGCTCCGCGCGGTCTGGCTCAACCGGGCGGGCCTGCCCCGCCCGGCCGACCTGCCCGCCGACGCCGAGATCGTCACCGTCACCGAACTGGCGGCGGTCGTCGCCGAGTTGTCGGCCGGGTAGCCGGGAACGGCGCCGTTCACCGGTCCAGCCCCGCCCGGTCAACGCGGCGCGGACCTCCTGCACCAGCGCCGGAAACTCCCGCTGCGACCGACGGGCGGTCACGGGCAGGACCAGCCACCCCGCGCGGGAGAGGTGGTCGTCGCCGGGGTCGCCCCGGCCCGACAGTGGGTTCACCGATGTCGCGTACCGGATGGCGACCTGGAACTCGGGCCAGGCCAGGTGCGCCGACACGGCGAGGCCGGACGGCAGCTCGACGGGGTGCCGGGACACCGGCCGGGGCAGTCCGGTCAGGGTCAGCCGGACCCGCAGGTGCGACTCCGTGGGCGACCGGGCGGTCGGGTCGGCCAGATCGAAGACCCAGCGGGCCCGCCGTCCGCCGGGCCGGTCGCCGTTGCATCGCAGCAGGGCGTCGAGCGCGTCCGGCGTCGTGAGGCCGCGTTGCAGCAGGGAGTCGACGACACCCACCGCGAGCACCGGTTCGAGCCACACCGCCGTCTCCCAGGCCGCCTGGGTCGGATCCGTGCGGGGCGGGCCGTCCCCGCGCTCCGGCGGGCACCGCACCGGGGGCGACGGGTGGGGGTACGAGCAGGAGTGCACCCGGAGCCCCTGCTGGCGGCGGATTCCGGCCCGGGGCGGGACGAGGACGTGGACGTCGTCGCCGAAGCCGGCGGCGTGCTCCACCCCGTGCAGGTAGGCCGCCGAGGGACCGGCGACGGCCGCGCCCTCCGGTAGTTGGAGGGCGACCGCCCGGCAGGCGAGACGGTGGTCCTGCGGCAGGCGGGAGTCGGCGTACACGTCGCGGCGCAGGCGCACCCACTCCGTTCCCCGGAGCCGGTACGCGGTGAGCAGGCCGCGCCGGACCACGTCCGACCCCCGGAACACCTGCCAGGCGAGTTCCTTCGGTCGATCGGTGTGCAGTGGCATACCGGCAGCCTGCCGCTCGTGACCCCCCGTCGGGCACCCCTGTGGACAACCGGCCGTCCACCCGCCACCCACCCCTGTGGACAACCCCCGATCGACCGCCCGACTGTGGTATCAGGCCAGGGCGGTGGCGATGGTGGTGGCGGCGGCGCACACCTGCGTACCCACCTCGTCGACGTCGAGCGGGGCCAGGGCCACCACCCCGACGCTGGCCTCCAACCCGGGGACCCCGAGCACCGGCGCGGCCACCCCGTACGCACCGGCCTGCAACTCCCCGGCGGTGGTGACCGGCCCGGCGCGGCCGTCCCGCCCGGCGAGGATGGCCTGCCCGGCGGCACCACGGTCCAGCGGGTGCCGGACGCCGGCCCGGTACGCCACGTGGAACGTCGTCCAGCTCGGTTCCACCACTGCCAGGGCCACCCCCTCGCCCCCCTCGACGACCGTCAGGTGGGCGGTGGCGCCGGACTGTTCGGCGAGGCGGCGCAGGGCGGGCAGGGCGCCCTCGGCGAGCAGCGGCTGGGCGCGGCGGGCCAGGTGCAGCAGCCCCGCCCCCAGGCGCAGCCGACCCTCGGTGTCGCGTCGCAGCAGGCCGTAGCCGGTGAGCGGGCCGACCAGCCGGTACACGGCGGCCCGACCGATGCCGAGCCGGTTCGCCGCCTCGGTGACGGTCAGCCCGCCGGGGGCATCGGCGACCAGATGCAGCAGTCGAAGCCCCCGGTCCAGCGTCTGAGCCGATTCGCCACCGACCGGGGAGAGGGTCGGATCCACTCCAGGAGCGTACGACCCGGTTCCGGGAACACTGGCCAAGTCACCGACAGCTACCCTTGTGCGGTGACACTGCGCCTGTACGACACAGCGACCCGAACGGTCCGGGACTTCGTTCCCCGGCAAGCCGACAGGGTGAGCGTCTACCTGTGTGGTCTCACCCTACAGGCGGCACCGCACATCGGGCACCTCCGCTCCGGCGTCAACTACGACGTGCTCCGCCGGTGGTTGCAGGCCAAAGGCCTGGAGGTGACCTTCATCCGCAACGTCACCGACATCGACGACAAGATTCTGGTCAAGGCCCAGGAACAGGGACGCCCGTTCTGGTCGATCGCGTACGCCAACGAGCAGATCCTCGCCGAGGCGTACCGGTCACTCAACGTGTTGCCGCCGACCTACGAGCCCCGGGCCACCGGACACGTCCCGGAGATGCACGAGCTGATCGCCCGGCTGATCGCCGAGGGGCACGCCTACCCGGCCACCGACGGCTCCGGGGACGTCTACTTCGACGTCGCCTCCTGGCCGGCGTACGGTGCGCTCTCCGGTCAGTCCCCGGCGGACATGCAGTCCGCAGGGGACGCCCCGGACCGGGGCAAGCGCGACCCCCGGGACTTCGCCCTGTGGAAGGGGGTCAAGCCGGGCGAGCCGGCTGACGCCTCCTGGCCGTCGCCGTGGGGGCGGGGTCGTCCGGGTTGGCACATCGAGTGCTCGGCGATGTGCTGGCGCTATCTCGGGCCGGAGTTCGACATCCACGGCGGCGGGCTCGACCTCACCTTCCCGCACCACGAGAACGAGATCGCCCAGTCCCAGGCCGCCGGGCTGCCGTTCGCCAGGTTCTGGGTCCACCACGGGCTGCTCAGCCTGGACGGGGCGAAGATGGGCAAGTCGGCCGGGAACGCCCTCGACCTGGCCTACGTCGCCCGGCTCGGGGTCCGTCCGGTCGAGCTGCGGTACTACTTCGCCGCCGCGCACTACCGTTCCCGGATCGACTACACCGAGGACAACCTGCGCGACTGGGCGGCCGGTTACCGCCGCCTGGAGGGCTTCGTGCAGCGGGCCACCGAACGGGTCGGCGCGGGCGGACCCGGCGAGGTGCCCGCCGGCTTCGTCGCCGCGATGGACGACGACCTCAACACCTCCGCCGCCCTCGCCGTCCTCCAGGAGTACGTCCGGGAGGGCAACAACGCCCTGGCCGTCGACGACGCTGTGACCGTACGCACCGCGCTGGCGGCCGTCCGGGGAATGCTGGATATCCTCGGGGTCGACCCCCTCGACCCGGCCTGGTGCGGTGGTGGCCGGACCGAGGACCTGCGCGACGTGGTGGACTCCCTCGTCGCGTTGGCCCTGGAACAGCGCGCACAGGCGCGGGGTCGCAAGGACTGGGCAGCTGCCGACGCGGTACGCGACCAGCTCAAGCAGGCCGGTGTGGTGGTCGAGGACACCCCGCAGGGACCGCGTTGGACTATTGGAGAGCAGGACTGATGGCCGGCAACTCAGAGCGCCGTGGCCGGCGACTGACCTCGAAGAAGGGCGCCGCCAAGGGCTCCGGTGGCAAGAACCGGGACTCCCTGGCCGGGCGGGGGCGCACGCTGCCCGCCGACGAGCGCCCCTGGCACAAGGGTTACTCGGGCACCGAGCAGCTTCCCCAGCGCACCGCCTGGAAGCAGGACAAGGAGCGGCGGGCCGCTGCCGAGGAGGGGCGGGCCCCGAAGGTCGGGCAGCCCGGCACCAAGGACACCACCTGGGGTAAGGGCAGCCGGGCCGGGGTTCCGTTCAAGCCCGGCCGGAGCAAGGCTCCCGCGGGGCGGGGTGGCGGGGGGCGCAGTGGCCCCCGGGTCGCACCGGGACGTAAGTCCAACCCGGCCAAGGACACCCCGGAGCTGCTGGTCGGCCGGAATCCGGTGCTGGAGGCGCTGCGCGCCCAGGTGCCGGCGACGGCTCTGTACATCGCGCTCGGCATCGACATCGACGACCGGGTCAACGAGAGCGTCCGGACGGCTGCCGACCGGGGCATCGCCCTGCTGGAGATCAGCCGGGCCGAACTGGACCGGATGACCGGTGGCGTGCTGCACCAGGGCATCGGGTTGCAGGTGCCCCCGTTCGCGTACGAGGACTTCCAGGACCTGATGACCGCCGCGCTGGAGCAGACGGCCCCGCTGTTGGTGGCCCTGGACGGGGTGACCGATCCGCGTAACCTCGGCGCGGTGATCCGTTCGGCCGCCGCCTTCGGCGCGCAGGGGGTGTTCGTGCCCGAGCGGCGTGCCGCCGGGATCACCGCGACGGCCTGGCGGACCAGTGCCGGTGCGGCGGCCCGGGTGCCGGTCGCCCAGGTCACCAACCTGACCCGGTCGTTGAAGGCCTGCCAGGATGCGGGCTTCATGGTCGTCGGGCTGGACGCCGACGGCGACACCGACCTCTACGACCTGGAGGCGGCAGTGGGCCCGCTGGTGGTGGTGGTCGGCTCGGAGGGACGTGGGCTGTCGCGTCTGGTGGGGGAGACCTGCGACCTGACGGTGAGCATCCCGATGGTCTCGGAGGTGGAGTCGCTCAACGCCAGCGTCGCCGCCGCTGTCACCCTGGCCGAGGTGGCCCGCCGCCGCGCCAGCGCCTGACCGCCGCGCCAGCGCCTGACCGACGCCTCCGGGCGCGGGTCGACGGGGACCGGAGACGGTCACCGCAGACGGAACGAGAAGGGGTGGTACGCCTGAAGGCGTACCACCCCTTCTTCGTCGGTGCCGAGCAGTCGGTGCCGAGGCGCCGATCAGTCGGTGTCGATCAGATCCGGTGACCGGTGGCGGCGTTGAAGACGTGGCTACGGCCGGTACGCGGCTTGACGAACACGGTGTCGCCCATGTTCGGCATGGACCGGCGGTCGGTTCGCACCACGAACCGCTCGTTGGAGCCGTCCAGGGCGGCGTGGCCGTAGATGTTGGCGTCCGAGCCGAGGTCCTCGACCAGCTCGACGACGACCGGCAGGCCACCCTCGGTCGGGCTGACCAGGTCGCAGTCCTCGGGGCGGAAGCCCACGGTCACCTTGTCGTTGCCGCCCTCGGCGCGGGCCGCCGCGACCTGCTCCCGGTTGAGCGGGACCAGCATGTCGGCGAAGGAGGCACCCTGGTCACCGAGCGCGACGGTCTTGATGTTCATGGCGGGGGAGCCCATGAACCCGGCGACGAAGACGTTGGCCGGGGTGTCGTACAGCGCCCGGGGGGTGTCGACCTGCTGGAGGACACCGTCGAGCATGACGGCGACCCGGTGACCCATGGTCATGGCCTCGACCTGGTCGTGGGTGACGTAGACGGTGGTGACGCCGAGGTTGGCCTGCAGCGACGCGATCTGGGTACGGGTCTGGACACGCAGCTTGGCGTCGAGGTTCGACAGCGGCTCGTCCATGAGGAAGACCTGCGGCTCGCGGACGATGGCCCGGCCCATCGCGACCCGCTGGCGCTGACCACCGGAGAGCGCCTTCGGCTTACGGCCGAGGTACTCGTCCAGCTGGAGGAGCTTCGCGGCTTCCTTCACCCGGCGGTCGATCTCGGCCTTCGGGGTCTTGCGCAGCTTGAGCGCGAACGCCATGTTCTCGTACACCGACATGTGCGGGTAGAGGGCGTAGTTCTGGAACACCATCGCGATGTCCCGCGCCTTGGGCGGCAGGTGGGTGACGTCGCGGTCGTCGATGTAGATGGCGCCGTCGTCGACGTCCTCCAGCCCGGCGAGCATCCGCAGGCTGGTGGACTTGCCACAGCCGGAGGGGCCGACCAGGACGAGGAACTCCCCGTCGCCGATCTGGAGGTCGAGCTGGTTGACGGCGGGCCGCTCGGTGCCCGGGTAGATCCGGGACGACTTGGCGTAGGTGACCGTAGCCATGAAGTGACGCTTCCTCTCACCGGCAGGAACGTGCCGGACGATCCGAGTAAGGGAGCGACCGGCACGCTTCCGCGCCGGCCCACGGGCGGCACCGAGGTGTCGTCCGTGTCACTGAACCGTAAACGCCTTTCACGTTCCTGCCAAGGTGGGGCGTCCACCGACGGGATGCACCGGTAGGGCATATCGGACACTCGTGCACGGCGAGGCATCAATCGTCGCCGACGATTGCAGCGTCGTCGGACCGCTATCCGTTACGTCGGGTCAAGAAGACGACGTTTCCGGTGGTGGGAGGGCCTGGCAGGCGGGATATCGAGACGCCAGTCGCTATGCTGACGGGCGAACGATCGGCTGAGGCTCGCTCCTGCGCCGATCGGGCCCCTGTAGCTCAGCTGGCCAGAGCACCCGCCTTGTAAGCGGGATGTCGCCGGTTCGATCCCGGCCGGGGGCTCCACGGTGAACGGGCGCCCCGTCGACGCGGGCGCCCACCCCCCTGCCCACCTGCGGGGGTGCCCGCCGGGCGGGTGGTCACGGCACACCCGGTGGGCCGCTGCGCTCCCGCCCGCCGACCCGGCTCCGCCGTCGGGTCGACGTGACCGGACGGGCGTGGTGCAGGGGAGCGCTGAGCCGCTCGGCCATCCGTACCGTCAACTCGCTGTCGACCAGCGGTCTGTTCACCTCCCCGGCGACCGCCAGCGCCGGGGTGGAGACCGACCGCCAGATCCCGGCGAGCCCGGCACCCAGCCCGACCAGGGCCACCGCGCCCCGGGCGACAGGCGACCCGCTGGCCGCGACGGCGCTCACCCCGACCACGACGAGCAGGACGGCCAGCAGCGGTACCAGCACCGGGACGAAGATCCCCCGGACCGCCTCCACCACCAGCCGCCGGTCCCGGATGATCAGGTTTCGGGCGACGTGGGCCCAGTCGTCCTCGTCGAGCAGGTCCCGAGGGTGCAGGCTGCCGGTGAGGACGCTGCGCCAGCGTTCCCCCTGGTCCCGGAGTCCACCGGCGAGACGGGCCAGGTCGGTCGTCGGGTCCGGGCCGGCCGCCGCCGCCCGCACGGCCCGGGTCCAGGCGGCCAGCGACCGACGGACCACCCCCGCCGCGTACGGTGGCAGGACCGCACCCAGCTCCTCCAGCCATCGGGAGATCTCCGCCTGCCGTTCGGTGAACCGGGGCAGCAGCGGATCCCGGTCGCAGTCACGGGCGGTGTCGGCGAGGGACCTGCCGAGCCGGTACGCCCGCCCGATCCGTGGATCGGTGGCCATCGTCCAGCCGAGCACGTCGAGGTTGAGCGCGTCGAGCAGGTGCAGGAGGTCCCGGGTCCAGTCGGCGGTCAGCGCGTCGTCGGCGTCGATCCGGTGGTGTGCGGCCCCGGTGTCCGGCAACCGCCGACGGTCGGTCGTCGCCGGCTGCCGCGTACCCGTCAGTCGGGCCAGCTCGGCGAGGGCCACGTCGACCCCGTCCAGGTACATCCGCAGCCGGTGCCGTACCGGCATCTCGGTGAAGTTGGAGAGCTTGCCGGGGTGGACCCCGGGGGTCGCGTCCGGGGCGGGAGGCGTCCGGGTACCCCGGTCCTGGGGTGCGGCGGCGGGGCAGCGTACCTGGTGGAAGGCGTCGGCGAGCCACCAGCCGAGCCGGAGCGCGACAACGGTCCCGGCCCGCTCGACGCCGACCGGCCCGTGCTGGTCGTGCCGGTCGGCGGGGACCGGCACGACCTCCGTTGCGGGCGGACGCAGGGACACGCCGTTCGACCTCGATTCGTTCACGGTCAGGGTGCGCTGTTCGCCCACACCCTAGGCCGGAAAGAAGCCTCGAATCACCGCAAGTCGACTATTGCGTCCCTCCGTGCTCACCGGGTGGCGAGGATGCCCCTGGGGCGGATGGAGCGGACCGGTTCCGCGGCGGCCCCCTCGGCCCGCAGGACGTGGTTGGCCGCGATGATGCCGGTCGCCGCCGACCGTTCCATCAGCGCGCTGGGAAAGTCCGTGGCGATGCCGTCCCCGGCCAGGTAGAGGCCGTCGGCGTCGGTACGCACCCCCGGGCGGGTGGCGTGGCTGTTCGGAGTGAAGGCCGGCGCCTGCGCCTCCACCCGGGCGCGCAGCTCACGCACCCGGAGCCCGGCGAACTCCGGCCAGAGGACGCCCAGCTCCACCCGCATCCGCTCGGCCAACTCCTCGGCCGCCACACCGGGGTCGCAGGCGTACGCGTGTAGCTCGACGACGGAACCGCCGGTGCGCTCGGCCCAGATCCTCGGCTCGTTCTCCAGCCGGTGGTAGAGGGTCACCGAGTCCAGGGTGGGCTGCCGGGACACCCCGCTGAACACCGCCCGCCGCCGGGACACGTCCCCGTCCAGCCAGTACCGGGCCACCGCGTACGGCGGTCCCGGGGTGCCGAAGGCGGCCATCCGCTCCACCAGTCGCGGTGCCTCCCGGGACAGGTCGGGGGAGGCCTCGACCAGCGCGGCCAACGCCGGTGGATCCACAGCGAGCACCACGTGGGCGGCCGGGTACGCGGTGCCGTCGGCGGTCTCCACCCGCCACCGGTCACCGTCACGGTGCACTGTCCTCGCGGCGGCCCCGGTGACCACCCGACCGCCGTGCCGTCCGACGTGCCGGGTCAGCGGGGCCCAGATCGCTGTGGCGTAGTCCTCGTCGGGGCAGTCGAAGGCCAGCCCCTCCCCGTTGCCGAGCAGGTAGAAGTGGAACTGGGCGACCATCTCGGCGGCCGACATCTCGTGCTCGTGGTTGAAGAACGAGTGCGAGAAGACCTCGAAGAGCATCGCCCGGGCCCGGTCCGGCAGCTTCAGGGAGTCGAGCAGCTCGGCGGCGGTGGTCCCGTCGAGTTCGGCGTACGTGCGGACCGGATCGTAGGTGAGCAGCGGCAGAGCGGCGTCCCGGTCCATCTGCCGCAGGTCGGGCAGGCGGACGCTGGGGCTGCGGGCGAGCAGGGTGAGCAGGTTCATCGGGGGCGCGGGCGGCAGCCTGCCGAACTCCTCGGTGGGCCACTGCTGCGACAGGATCGGATAACCGGGGATCGGCTTGAGGAACCCCAGCCCGGGGTCGATCCGACGCAGGATCGAACGCCAGTTGTAGTACTGCCGGAAGAACGCGTGGAAACCGTGCTCGACCATCTGCGTACCGTCGTCGAGCTGCTCCGGCCACGCGCCGAGACGTCCGCCCAGGGTCGACGCGGCCTCCAGGACCGTCACCCGTACGCCCCGTTCGGCGAGCACCACCGCTGCGGACATGCCGGCGATCCCCCCGCCGACCACCACCACGTCGACCGGGTGCCGGACCCGTCGGGGGCCGCCCCCACCGGGATCGACCCGGTGCTGCCGTACCCCGATGAACCGCCCGATCCGCTGCGACAGCGCCATGTGCACCCTCTCGGCCCGATGAAGCCCCAGTCTGCCCCAGAACGTGCCCCCCGACGGGGGCAGCACCGGCCGGACGCGCGGGGACAGCACGACCCGGACACGCGGGGACAGCGACCCGGCTGGTTCAACCGCAGCGGCGGGGGCGGTCGGAGGGTGGCCAGACGTACTCCAGGTCGGGTGGGGTGGTGTCGCCGAAGAACGGGCCGTAGTGGTCGGGGTCCTTGCGCAGCAGCGACGACCGGTGGCTGCGGTGCAGGTCGTCGCGGCCCAGCCAGGGCGGCAGCTCACCCGCCTCGGCCAGTTCGGCCTGTCCCCGGATCCGGGCCGGACCGCAGGCCCCGGCGAAGTCGGTGGTCAGGGTGGTCGCGCAGGTGTCCGCCCGACCGGGGGCGCACCACACGGTGCACATGTCCAGGCCGTAGCGGACCAGCGCCTCCTCGTACCCGGCCCACATCTTCACCGCCGGGTGGTTGCGCCAGCCGTACCCGGGTCGGGTCAGGCCGCGCAGCACCTGGATGGCCTCCACCCGCTGCTTGCCCAGCCGCTTGACGTCCAGCACGCGGGCGCTGGCCAGGAAGTCCGGGTACGGCAGGAACGTCTGCACGCCCCCTGCTCTACCCGTCCTCCGGCCCGCCATGCGCCACCGTCCCGCCCACCGACCACCACGGCTGTGATCGACCGACTACGATCCGATCCATGTCGGAGCCCTGGCGTGACATCGCCCGCCGCGCGGTCGGCTCCGGGTTGCGCCTGCGCGCCAACGGCGACCCCCGGCCCCACTACGTCATCTGCGGCCAGGACGCGTTGGCGTACCACGTGGTGAAGGGGCTGCTCGACACCGAGCAGCGGGCCGACACCGTACGGGTGACGGTGGTCGTGCCGCACCGGAGGCGCTCCGACGGCCCCGACGTCCGGTCGATCAGGGGCGTACGGGTGGTGAAGGCCGACCGGCTGGACGAGGCGACGTTCCGGCGGGTCGGGCTGGCGGGCGCGGAGGGGCTGGCCCTGCTGTCGCAGGACGACGTCGGCAACATCCACGCCGGGTACTGCGCCCAGGCCGTCGAGCCCCGGCTGCGGCTGGTGCTGCGGATGTTCAACACCAGCCTGGCCAACGGCGTACGCCAGCTCTTCCCCGAGTCTGCGGTCCTCTCGGACGCCCAGATGGCAGCACCCGCCTTCGTGGCCGCCGCCCTGGGTGAGGTCGCCCCCACCTACTTCCGACACTGGGGCCGGACCCTGCACGTCGCCCGCCGCACCGACGTACGCCCGGAGGACGTGGTGTGCGGCCTGGCCGACCTCTCCGATCCGCAGGCCGTCCGGATGCTGCCCATCGACGAGTCGACGGCGGACGTGGTCCTGGCGGAGGCGACCGGCCAGCCGGCCGGGACCGAGCTGGCGGCCCGCCGACTGGTCCGCGCCCGACGGCGGCGGCCGATCCTGACGACCCTCCGGGCGGTACGCAGCTTCGCCACCCGCAAGCTGGGCATCGCCACCCTCGTGGTGCTCGGCGTGATCGCGCTCCTGGGCTACCTGATCTCGCGGGCCGAGGAGGTCTCCCCGGCCGAGGCGCTCTATCTGACCCTCGTCACCACGCTCAGCGGAGCGGACCCGGACACCGAGAAGGACGCCGCCGCCCAGATCATGCAGGTGGTGCTCAACCTGGCCGGGCTGGCGTTGATCCCGCTGATCACCGCCGTGGTGGTGGACGGGATCGTCAACGCCCGACTCGCCCTGCACGCCGGACGCAACCAGGCGGAGCGCTCCGGTCACGTGGTGGTGGTCGGGCTCGGGAACGTGGGCACCCGGGTGATGGCCCAGCTCAACGACTTCGGCGTCGAGGTGGTGGCGATCGACAAGGACCCGCAGGCCCGGGGGGTCTCGCTGGCCCGTCGGCTCGGGATCCCGGTGATCGAGGGGGACGCGGCGCGGGACGAGGTGCTGCGGGCCGCCTCGATCGAGACCTGCCAGGCCCTGGTGGTGGTCTCCACCGACGACGTGGCGAACCTCCAGGCGGCGCTGAACGCCCGGGCGGTGACCAACGAGTTGCGGGTGGTGCTGCGGCTCTACGACGACGACTTCGCCGAACGGATCTCCGGCGCGTTCGACATCGGGATCTCCCGCAGCGTCGCCTACCTGGCCGCCCCCTCGTTCACCGGTGCGCTGCTGAACCGGGCGGTCATCGCCACCATCCCGCTGGAACGGCACGTCCTGGTCGTCGCTGAGGTGCCGGTGACCGCCGGGTCGGCGCTCGACGGTGCCCCCCTCACCGAGGTCGGCAGGCCCGACGGGGTACGCCTGATCGCGCACACCCCGGTCGGTCAGGTCGCCCAGTCCGCTGTGGACTGGACACCGGACGCCCGGATGGTGATCAACGCCGGTGACCGGCTGACGGTGGTCTCCCGGCGGGCGGGACTGAGCTGGCTGCTGCGGCAGACCTCACCGCCCCCGCCGGCCCTGCCGTCCTCGTCGTCGGTCGTCCCCGAGCCCCGCCCCGCCGACGACCCGTCCTGACCCACCGACGTACCAGAGGGCGCCGAGGGCGAGCACGCCGAACCCGGCGAGGACGCTGACCGTGGGCAGTGTGACAGCCAGGACCAGACACCCGACCAGCCCCGCCACCGCCGACAGCCGCAGGGGGAGCCTCCGGTCGGGGTCGCGGCCGAGGGTCAGCGCCGCAGCGTTGGTGATCGCGTAGTAGACCAGCACGGTGCAGCTGCTGAAGCCGATCGCACCCCGGACGTCACCGAACGCCACCACCACGACGACGACCGTCGCCACCGCCAGCTCGGCCCGGTGCGGCACCCGGTGCCGGGGGTGTACGGCGGCGAGCGCCCCGGGCAGGTCCCGGCGGCGGGCCATCGCCAGCAGGGTCCGGGACACCCCGGCGAGCAGGGAGAGCAGCACCCCGGTCACCGCCACCGTCGCCCCCGCCCGGACCAGCCAGCTCAGTCCGGGTACCCCGGAGACGGCGACGACCTCGGCCAGCGGGGCGGTGGCGGTGGCGAGCCGGTCGGTGCCGAGCACCCCGAGGGCCACCACCGCCAGGGTCAGGTAGATCGCCAGGACCACCCCGAGCGCCAGGGGAACCGCCCGGGGGATGGTCCGGGTGGGATCCCGGACCTCCTCACCGAGGGTGGCGATCCGGGCGTACCCGGCGAAGGCGAAGAAGAGCAGGCCGGCGGCGGTGAGCACGCCCCGCAGGCCGGTCCCGTCGAGGGTGCCGAGCCGGTCGACGGAGAAGTCCCCGCCGGTCACCCCGGTCACCGCCACCGTGGCGAGCACGACCAGGGTGAGCGCCACCAGGATCCGGGTCGCGACAGCCGTCCTGCCGATGCCGCGCAGGTTGACCCCGGTCACCGCCAGGACCGCCGCGACCGCTGCCGGTCGGGCCTGCTGCGGCCACAGGTACGCCCCGACGGTCAGCGCCATCGCCGCACAGCTCGCCGTCTTCCCGACGACGAACGCCCAGCCGGCGAGGAACCCGGCGAACGGGTTGAGCCGTTCCCGCCCGTACACGTAGGTGCCGCCGGACTCGGGGTAACGGGCGGCCAACCGGGCCGAACTCGTGGCGTTGCAGAAGGCGACGGCACCGGCGAGGGCCACCGCCACCAGCAGCCCCACCGCCCCGGCCGACGCCGCGGCGGGGGCGAACACCACGAAGACGCCCGCGCCGAGCATCGACCCCAACCCGACGACCACCGCATCGGGTACGCCCAGTCGCCGGGCCAGGTGCGTCACGGGGGAAGGTTACGGGGCGGATGTGAACGGACGATCGACGGTGCGTAACCGGCCGGGCAGCGGCAGGGTGTCCCAGGGCACCCGGTGCAGGATCCGGTCCAGCAGGAGGCCGACCAGGAGCCCGGCCACCGAGTCGGTCAGCCAGTGCCACCCGAGGTAGGTGGTGGTGCACAGGACCACGACGGGGGGAACGATCCGGACGGCCAGGACCACCCGGTGCGGCAGCCCCCGCCCGAAGGTCCGCAGCACCGGGGCGAGCAGCAGCGCCAGGACGCCGTACCAGACGATGGCGTTGGCCACGTGCCCCGACGGGTACGACTGGGCGAAGCGCAACGGCAGGTCGCTCTGGAACAGGGGGAGGGTCTGCTCCACCGGCAGGAACGGCTCCTTGACGCTGGCGCTCGGCGCCGGTCGGGCCGTCCACACCTTCAACGGACCGACGGTGAAGGTGGTCAGCGCGAACGCGGCCACCGGCACCAGGAGGGGGCGTACCGAGCGGAGCCGGACCGCCAGGAGCACCGCCAGGGCGGCCCCGATCGCCGTCAACGGGCCGCCCTGTCCGAGGTAGTTGAGGACCATCGCGGCGGTGAAGGCGGCCGGGGGGCGGTGCGCGGCGGCCCATTCGTCGACGGCCCGGTCGAGGCCGAAGAGGTGACCGGTGGCGAGCGATACGGTGATCGCGACGAACCCGACGACGAGCAGTACGTCGAACCACCATCCGGCCGGTCGGACCGGGCGTAGCCGGACTCCGGGCCGTACCTTCGGGGTGTCGTGCACCCGATCACGCTACCGGCCCGGGCCGGACCCGGCGGCGGCTGTGTGCCGAACCACGATTAGCGGCGATGTCTGCGGTCAGCAGTCAGACTTGTCCCGTGCGGATCACCTCAGCCCTCGTGGACCCGGCACTGCTCGACCTTCCGTGGTCGACACCGTTGGCGGACTGGCCGGCGCGGCACCTGGTCGCGCTGCCGCAGGGAATCTCGCGGCACATCGTGCGTTTCGTCCGACTCGGCGAGTACGTGTACGCGGTGAAGGAGACCGGCGAGCGGGTCGCCGAGCGGGAGTACGACCTGCTGCGGGCGCTGGAGCGGATCGACTTCCCGTCGGTCGAGGCGATCGCCATCGTGGCCGACCGGCAGTCCGACGACGGTGAACCCCTCGACCCGGTGCTGATCACCCGTCACCTGCAGTTCTCCCTGCCCTACCGGGCGTTGTTCTCACACACCCTGCGCCCGGAGACGATGGGCCGACTGCTCGACGCGCTCGCCGCCCTGATCGTCCGGATGCACCTGACCGGGTTCTTCTGGGGCGACTGCTCGCTGTCGAACACCCTGTTCCGACGGGACGCCGGGGCGTTCGCCGCGTACCTGGTGGACGCCGAGACCGGGGCGTTGCACAGGTCGCTCTCCAACGGCCAGCGCGGCGAGGATCTGGAGATCGCCCGGGTCAACATCTTCGGCGAGGCGCTGGACCTCCAGGCCGCCGGGCTGCTGCACGAGTCGATCGACCCGGAGACGGTCTGCGAGGAGGTGGTGCAGCGGTACGAGCGGCTCTGGCACGAGATCACCTACGAGCAGCAGATCGAGCGGGAGGCCCGGCACGACATCGAGGGCCGGATCCGCCGCCTCAACGAGCTGGGCTTCGACGTCGCCGAGGTGGCGATGTCCACCATCGACGACGGGCGGTACCTGGTGCGGCCGAAGGTCGTCGACGCCGGGTACCACGCCCGTCGGCTGATGCGGCTCACCGGCCTGGACGCCGAGGAGAACCAGGCCCGCAAGCTCCTCAACGACCTGGACGCCTACCGGGCCGAGAGCGTCCCCCTCGCCGAGCAGCAGGCCGCTCACCGGTGGCTGACCGAGGTGTTCGAGCCGGTGGTCCGGGCGGTCCCGGCGCACCTGCGGCGCAAGTTGGAGCCGCAGGAGCTGTTCACCCAGATCATCGAGCACAAGTGGCTGCTCTCCGAACAGGCCGGCCGGGACGTCGGGATGGGTCCGGCGGTGCAGTCGTTCCTCTCCGAGGTGCTGGTGCACCGCCCCGACGAGCAGGCGGTCCTCGGCGTCGACCTGACCCCCGCCGGCTGACCCCGGCGCTCACTCCACCCAGGAACCGGCCCGCATCACCCGGAACACGTTCAGGTCGTCGTCGAGCACCACCAGGTCGGCACGGAGCCCGGCCCGCAACGCGCCCACCCGGTCGCCCAGGCCGATCGCCCGGGCGGGGGTGGTGGCCGCCATCCGGGCCACGTCGACGAGGGTCATCCCGGCGTCGACCGCGTGCCGCAGGGCGGCATCCATCGTCAGGGTGCTCCCGGCGATCGCGCCGGGTTCGGTGTCCGCGCCGGGTTCGCCGTTCCTGTCGGGGTCGGCGCCGGGTTCGCCGTTCCTGTCGGGGGCGGCGTTCCGGCCGGTGGAGAGTCGGGCCGTACCGGCGGTGACGGTGACCGCCTGGCCGCCCAACTCGTACTCGCCGTCGGCCATTCCGGCGGCGGCGATGGCGTCGGTGATCAGGGCGCACCGGTCCGGTCCGGCGGTCGAGACGGCGAAGGTGAGCATCCCGTCGTGCAGGTGCACCCCGTCGGCGATCAGCTCACAGACCACGTGCGGCGCCTCCAGCAGCGCCACCACCGGCCCCGGATCGCGGTGGTGCATCCCACGGACCCCGTTGAACAGGTGGGTGCCGACGCTCGCCCCGGCGGTCAGGGCGGCCCGGGTCTGCTCGTACGTGGCGTCGGTGTGACCGATCGCGGCGACTACCCGGTGCGCGGTGAGCAGCTCGATCGCCGCCACCGCGCCGTCGCGTTCCGGGGCGATGGTGACCATCCGGACGGCACCCTGCCCCAGCTCGATCAGCTCGGCCAGTTCCCGGGTGGACGGATCCCGGAGGAACTCCGGGTTCTGGGCCCCGCACCGCCGCGCCGACAGGTACGGCCCCTCGAAGTGGATGCCGGCGAGCACCCCCTCGGCGACCAGCGGGGCGTACGCGGCGGTGGCCGCCCGCATCAGCTCGATCGGTGAGCTGACCAGGCCGGCCAGCAGGGTGGTGGTGCCGTGTCCCAGGTGGAAGGCCGCCGCCGCCCGGGCCGCCTCGGCGTCGCCGGTGGTGAAGGTGTGCCCGCCGCCGCCGTGGGTGTGCATGTCCACGAAGCCGGGGAGGATCCAGTGCCCGTCGCGCACCGACGGGTACTCGGCGACGGCGGTGATCCGGTCGCCGTCGATCTCCACGCAGCCCTGGCGGATCACACCGGCCGGGGTCACCACCTTGCCGTTCACCCGCAGGGCCATCAGCTCTCCGTCTCTCGTTGCGACTCCGGACAGTTCGGTGCGCTCAGCCGTGCCCCTTGTCCTCGGGCACCGTGTCGAGGGCGAGCAGCGCCGCGCCGAGGCAACCTGCCTCGTCGCCGAGGGCGGCGGGCACCAGCAGGGGCTCCCGGTGGAAGGTCAACCGTTCACGCAGCGCCGCCCGGAGGGGGCCGATGAGCTGGTCACCGGCGCGGGCCAGTCCGCCGCCGAGGACGATGGTGCGGACGTCGTACAGCGCCTGGCCGGTGGCGAGTCCGTCGGCGAGGGCCTCCACCGCCTCCCGCCAGACCCGCTCGGCGACCGCGTCACCGGTGGCGGCCCGGGCCGCCACCGCGGCGGCGTCGACCGGATCCGCCCCGTCGGCGGGGGCGGTGAGTTCGGCGTACCGGCGGGCGATCGAGGCGGCCGAGGCGACCGCCTCCAGGCAGCCGCGCCGACCGCAGCCGCAGGTCGGGCCGTCGGGGCGGACCAGGATGTGGCCGATCTCCCCGGCGGCACCGTGCGCGCCGGCGGCGGCCGACCCGTCGGTGACGTGCGCGCCCGCGATGCCGGTCCCGATCGCCACGAACAGGACGTGCCCGGCGTCGCGTCCCGCGCCGAGCCGGGCCTCGGCGAGGCCGCCGACCCGGACGTCGTGTCCGAGGGCGGTGGGCAGGCCGAGTCGGGCCACCGCCAGCTCCCGCAGGGGTACGTCCCGGAATCCGACGTTCGCCGACCAGACGGCGACCCCCCGGGCGGTGTCGACCACCCCCGGCACCGCGATGCCGACGGCCACCGGGGAGTACCCGGTGGCGCGGGCCCGGTCGGCGAGCCCCTCGGCGACGTCCAGGATGGTGGCGACGACCGCCTCGGAACCGCGTTCGGCGCCGGTGGGGTGCCGCTGGGCGTGCACGACGGTGCCGTCCGGGCGGACCAGGGCGCACTTCATGCCGGTGCCGCCCACGTCGACGGCGACGGCGACGGCGGGCGGGGCTTGCTCCGAGTCCGAGGACGAAGCCCCCGCCTCGCTGTCGATCACGTAAGCACCACCGAGCGGCGGAGGTGACGTGGGGCGTCCGGGTCGAGCCCCCGGCTGGTTGCCAGTTCCACAGCGAACCGCTGGGCGAGGATCAGGTCGGCCATCGGGTCGACCGGGGTCCGTCCGGCGGACCAGCGTCCGAGCACCGTGCGGTAGCCGTGGGTGCGGCTGTGTGCGAAGGCGGCACCGGTGGCCGCGACGTCCTCGGGCAGCCCGGCGGGGAGGTCACCGAAGGCCCAGACGAGTCGACCCGGGGTGGCGATCGAGATGGGTCCGTGCCGGTAGTCCATCGCCGGGTACGACTCGGCCCAGAAGCTGGCGGCCTCGCGGCACTTCAGCGCGGCCTCGTGGGCGAGGCCGACGGTCCACCCCCGGCCGAGGAAGGTGACCTGCTCGACGAGGACCGGGTCGATGGGCAGTGAGGCCCGGACGGCCACCTCGGCGTCGGCGACCAGCGCGCCGACGTTGTCGCCGAGGTGCGCCCGGAGCAGGGCCAGGGCGGTGGTGGCGAACCGGGTCTGCACCACCGACCGTTCGTCGGCGAAGGGCAGCGGGGCCACCGAGTCGGCCAGCTCGGCGGCGGGGGAGTCGGGGTCGCCGACCACGACGGTGGTGGGCACCCGGCCCTGCAGGGCGGCGAGCAGGTCCAGCACCTCGGTCGTGGTCCCGGAGCGGGTGATCGCGATCAGGCGGTCGTACCGGCGGTCGGGGGGGAACTCGGAGGCCTGGAAGGCGTCGGTCTCGCCCTGGCCGAGCTGCTCCCGGCGGGCGGCGTAGGCCATCGCCATGAACCAGGAGGTGCCGCATCCGACGACGGCTACCCGTTCGCCGGGTCGGGGCAGGTCGGGAAGGGTGCCGGCGAGGCGGGCGGCCTCCCGCCAGCATTCGGGCTGACTAGCGATCTCCGCGTGGACGTGGGCCATCGGGAACTCCTTGTGGGGAGGTCGGTACGCGACACCGCACCGAGGGGTGCGGGGCCACTGTGGTGCGCGGCAACCACTCCGTTGCGCGATCCGGATCGTGCGTCTGTCCGCCTGTGTGCACAGCCTGTCCATTGATGTGCACAGCAGGGATCGATGTGCACAGCCTGTCCATTGATGTGCACAGCAGGGATCGATGTGCACAGCCTGTCCATTGATGTGCACAACATGGATCGATGTGCACAATATGGCTCGTAACGGCCATCTTTCGAGCACTATTCTGCTTGAATGCCGACGATCCGGCAACCGGACGGCGGATCGCGCAGCAGGGGGTTTTGCGCGAGGCTAGTTTCGCGCACTACTGTGCACGCAATCGATCAGCGACTGTGCTGTCACTGGAGGCCCCCGGTGGACCGTTACGCCAGATGGAACGCCCTGCTGGAGATGCTGACCGACAGCGGACGGGTCAGCGTCGAGGAGGCCGCCGAGCGGCTGGACGTCTCCCAGGCCACCATCCGACGTGACTTCGACCAGCTGGCCCAACAGCAGATGATCACTCGTACCCGGGGTGGGGCGGTCGCAAACGGCGTCTCGTACGACCTGCCGCTGCGCTACAAGACAGCCAAGCACTCCGCCGAGAAGCAGCGGATCGGGGCCGCCGCCGCCGCGCTCGTCGCCCCCGGTTGCGTGGTCGGGCTCAACGGCGGCACCACCAGCACCGAGGTGGCCCGGGCCCTCGCCGTCCGACCGGACCTCAACACCAACGCCGAGGGTGCCCAGCTCACGGTGGTCACCAACGCGCTGAACATCGCCAACGAACTGCTGGTCCGATCCCGGATGAAGGTGGTCGTGGCCGGCGGGGTGGTCCGCCCCAAGTCCTTCGAACTCGTCGGCCCGCTGGGCGGGGCGCTGCTGCGTGAGGTGACCCTCGACGTGGCCCTGCTCGGGGTGGACGCCGTCGACCCCCACCTCGGGGCCGCCGCCCACCACGAGGGGGAGGCGGCGATGAACAACCTGATGGTGGCCCGCGCCAAACGAGTCGTGATCATCGCCGACTCGTCCAAGCTGGGTGGGCACGCCTTCGCCCGGATCTGCCCGGTGGACCGGGTGGAGACGCTGATCACCGACTCGGGGGCCGCCCCGGAGATGGTCGAGGCGTTCCGCGCCGCCGGAGTCACGGTCGTCTGTGCCTGACCCGCGTCGCCGGGGGTGCCAACCGGTGACCTCGCCCACGCCGTCGGTTGATGCGCGACACGTCGGGCCTGGTTACGCTGGTCACCCCGGTTGGCGTCGGCGTGCCGGCCCGTCCCCGCAGGAGCGCCATGCAGCAGCCCGACGCCCCTTCGCACACCGGCGTCGGCGCTGTGCCGCCGCATCCCAGGTCCGACGCTCCCGTGACGGACCCCGAGGGCGGGGCGTCGAGGCGTACCGGAGCCGGGGTTCCACCGCCGCGTAGCGCGCCGGAGGTCGAACAGGTTCCGGCGACCGACGGCCCGGCACCGGGCCCGTCGGTCGATCCGGTCGAGAGCGCCACCGACGAGGGGGCCGACCCGACCACCGGCGCCGGTGGGCTCACCGATCGGGAGCAGCGGATCCTCGCGTTCGAGCAGCAGTGGTGGCGGCACGCCGGGGCCAAGGAGCAGGCGATCCGGGACACCTTCGGGCTCTCGGCGACCCGGTACTACCAGCTGTTGAACGCATTGCTGGACAACCCGGCCGCGCTGGCCGCCGAGCCGCTGCTGATCGGCCGACTCCGACGCCTGCGCTCCTCCCGGGCCCGCAACCGCCGCCGCTGACCGGCCGTCTGCGCAGGCTGATCTCCCCCGCGCCCTTCGGTACGACGACCGACCCCCGCCCGTTCGAAGTGTGCCGTTTCGAACGAGCGGGGGTCGGCGGTCAGAGCGTGGGTCGGAACAGGTCGCGGGTCGATCAGAACGCGGGGAGGACCGAGCCCTGGTACTTGTCCTCGATGAACTTCTTGACCTCGGCGGAGTGCAGGAGCTCCTCCAGCTTCACCACCCGGGGGTCGTCCTGGTCACCGTCGCGGACCACCACCAGGTTGGCGTTCGGGTTGTTCTCCGGCTTCTCCAGCGCCAGGGAGTCGGTGGAGGGCTTGAGCCCGGACTCGATGGCGTAGTTGCCGTTGATCACCGAGGCGTCGGTGTCGTCCAGGCTCCGCGGCAGCTGCGCCGCCTCCAGCTCCCGGAACTGGAGCTGCTTGGGGTTCTGGGCGATGTCCCGCTGGGTGGCGGAGGTGCCGGCCCCCTCGTTGAGGGTGATGATGCCGTGCTGGGCGAGCAGGTTCAACGCCCGGCCGGAGTTGGTCGGGTCGTTCGGGATCGCCACCACCGCACGCTCCGGCAGCTCGGCCACCGTCTCGAACTTCTTGGAGTAGAGGCCGAGCGGCTCGATGTGCACCGGCGAGAGCGCGGTGAACTGGTAGCCCTTGGCCTGCTTCTCGGTGTCCAGGTACGGCACGGTCTGGAAGTAGTTGGCGTCGAGCTGCTTCTCCTCCAGCGCCCGGTTGGGCTGGACGTAGTCGGTGAACTCCACGATCTCCAGGCTCAGCCCGGCCTGCTCGGCCAGGTTGTCCTTGATGTAGGTGAGGATCTCGCCGTGCGGCACCGGGCTCACTCCCACCTTCAGCGGAGAGTCCGGCGAGGCCGCGCTGCTCTCGTCGCTGTCGGAGCCGCAGGCGGCCAGACCCAGGACGAGCGCGGTCGCGGCGAATACTGCGGTGATGCGTCGCACGATGTGCCTTCCTTCGTGATTTCTCGGGCGGACCAGCCGAGGAGGGGTCGGCTGGTTCATCTGTGTGCCAGGCGACGGGCGATCACGTCACCGGCCATCTGGACGAACTGAACGAAGACCACCAGGAGAACCACGGTGGCGATCATGATGTCGTTCTCGAAACGCTGGTAGCCGTAGCGCAGGGCGAGATCACCGAGGCCGCCGCCGCCGATCACCCCGGCCATCGCGGAGTAGCCGATCAACGCGACCATGGTCAGGGTGAGCCCGGCGACCAGCCCGGGTCGGGCCTCGCGCAGCAGCACCTTCCCGACGATCTGCCGTCGGCTGGCCCCCATCGCGTGGGCTGCGGCGATGACGTCGCGGTCCACCTCACGCAGGGCGGTCTCCACGATCCGGGCGTAGAACGGGATCGCGCTGACTGTCAGCGGCACGATCGCGGCGGTGGTCCCGATGGTGGTGCCGACGACCGCCCTGGTGAACGGGATGATCGCGACCAACAGGATGATGAACGGCAGCGACCGCCCGATGTTGACCACCAGGCCGAGGAGCAGGTTCACCGGCCGGACCGGCAGGAGGCCGTCGGAGTCGGTGAGCACCAGCGCGACGCCGACCAGGAGGCCGCCGACGGCGGCGAGCAGCGAGGCGACCCCCACCATGTACGCGGTCTCGCGTAGCCCCTGCAGGAGCAGCTCGACGAGATCGTCGGCGATCATGCCGGCACCTCCACGGTGAGTCCGGCGGCCCGGAGGTGTTCCACGGCCGGCGCGGTCCGTGCCGCGTCCCCGGGCAGGGCCAGCCGGAGCCGACCGGCCCGTCCGCCCGCGAGCTGCTCCACGGTCCCGGTGATGATCTGGACGTCGAGGTCGAACCGGCGGGCCAGGTCGGCGACGAAGGAGCTGTCCGATCCGGTGACCGTCACGTCGACGACAGTGGCCCCGGGGAGGTCCGGTGGTGGACCGAGGGGGAACACCTCGGCGGCCAGCTCCGACCCGGGGCGGGCGATCAGCTCGGTCACCGTCCCCGACTCGGTGATCCGCCCGTCGCGCATCACCGCCGCCGAGTCGCAGAGCCGCTTGACCACGTCCATCTCGTGGGTGATCAGCAGGACGGTCAGACCGAGCCGCTGGTTGAGGTCGCGCAGCAGCCCGAGGATCGACCGGGTGGTCTCCGGGTCCAGGGCCGAGGTGGCCTCGTCGGAGAGGAGCACCTTGGGGCGGCCGGCGAGGGCGCGGGCGATGCCCACCCGCTGCTTCTGTCCGCCGGAGAGCTGGGCCGGGTAGGCGTGCGCCCGGTCGGTCAACCCGACCAGGTCGAGCAGTTCGGCGACCCGACGGGCGCGCTCGGCGCGGGGGACGCCCATCACCTCGAGTGCGAAGGCGACGTTCCCGGCCGCGGTACGCGAGGTGAGCAGCGCGAAGTGCTGGTGCACCATGCCGATCCGCTGCCGGGCGGCGCGCAGGCGGTCGCCGCCGAGGGCCGTCAGATCGACCCCGTCGACGGTGACCCTTCCCTCATCGGGCCGTTCGAGCAGGTTGACGCAGCGCAGGAGGGTACTCTTGCCAGCTCCACTGCGGCCCACCACGCCGAAGACCTCACCGGCGCGGACCGCGAGGCTGACGCCGTCGACAGCGACGACCGACCGCCCTTTGGCGTGGTACGTCCGACGTAGTCCGTCCAGTCTGATCACGTTTGGGGTCCTCGGGGATGGGTTTTCGGGGCAGGGGGAACTCCCGATAATGCCTAGCGGTTTAGTAGGTTAATCCGAGATTCGCTCTTTGACGACCCAAGGTGAGGCGGAACACGCTCTGACCGAGCGGCCCCCACCGCACCCACCGGACCGGCACTCGCCTCCCGATGGGGTGGACGAGGACCGCCCCGCCCGGCAGACTCCGGCACGTGGTGAGTGCGGTACGGCTGGAGCCGGTGGACGAGCGGAACCTGGAGCCGTTGCTCTCGGTGGCCGCCGCCGAGGCCGAGCCGGACGACGTCATGCCCCCGGTCGACGCCCCGGCCGGCTGGTCGATGGCCCGTCGGGAGGCCTTCCGGGACTACCACCGGGCGAACTTCCCCGGTCTCGACGGCCCCGCCCGGACGCGGATGTACGCCATCCTGACCGGGGGCGAGGTCGTCGGGATGATCCGGATGACCTGCTGCGACGAGCCCGGAACCGTGGAGACCGGCCTCTGGCTGGGGCGCTCCGCCCGAGGTCAGGGCCTCGGCGCGGCAGCCCTACGACAGTTGCTGGACGTCGCCGCCGCAGCCGGGATGCACACGGTGGTCGCCGAGACCACCAGCGACAACACCGGTGCCCTGTCGGTCCTGCGCAAGCTCGGCGCGAAGCTGCGCGACGACGACGACCGGGTGCACGCCGAGATCTCCCTCGACACCCCCCAGTCCTGACCCGGGACCGACCTCAGAGCCCGCCCGGTCGCCCCCGGGTCACCAGTCCCGCCACTGGTCGGTCAACTCCGACCGGTCGAGGCTCCGGCGTCCGGTGAGCCCGTCCACGTCCACCCCGGCCTCGTGCAGGGCCGCGTCGACGTAGTCGGCGAACGCCTCCCGCTCGCCGGTCTCGATCCGGCCGTGCTCGTCGTTCACCTCGTTCAGGGCGGTCACCACCCGTTCGACCACCGCCCAGGCCTGCTCGTCGGAGGCCGGGTCGATCGTCCGGAGGTCGGCGTCGTACCGGGCCAGGGCGGCCTCGGAGGCATCCACGAACGCTGTCGGCCAGAGCCGCTCCGCGTACGCGTTGCGAGGGTCGAGCAGTCCGGCGGAGACCGCCACTGCCTGCTCCTGGGCGGCACGACGCCACCGTACGGTCGGCTTCTCGATCATGGGCGGACCGTACCGCCCGGGTCCGACACGACCACGGCGTCAGGGGGTGTGCTTGTCGGCGTACGCGGCGAGCCAGGCGACCTGGTCCGGGTCGAGGGACGGGCGGACCTGACGGCGGGCGGTGACGACGTGTTCGGCGGTGACCGTGGAGGCGGTCAACGACTCCCGCATCGCGGCCAGCGCCGCCTCCCGGACCAGGGCCGCGCAGTCCGCCGCCGAGAATCCGTCCAACTCCTCGGCGAGCGCCGGCAGGTCGACGTCGTCGGCCAGCGGGACGCTCCGCGAGGCGGCCTTGAGGATCTCCACCCGGGCCTCGGCGTCCGGTGGTGGCACGTAGACCAGCCGCTCCAGCCGCCCCGGCCGCAGCAACGCCGGGTCGATCAGGTCGGGCCGGTTGGTCGCCCCGACCACCACCACGTTGCGCAGCGACTCCACCCCGTCCAGCTCGGTGAGCAGGGCGGCGACCACCCGGTCGGTGGTGCCTCCGTCGGTGGCCTGACCCCGGGTCGGGGCGAGGGCGTCCACCTCGTCCAGGAAGACCAGGGTGGGGGCGGCCTCCCGGGCCCGACGGAACAGCTCCCGGACCGCACGTTCGCTCTCGCCGACCCACTTGGAGAGCAGCTCCGCGCCCTTCACCGACAGCACGTTGGCCCGACCCGACCCGGCCAGGGCGGTGACCAGGAACGTCTTGCCGCATCCGGGCGGCCCGTAGAGCAGGACCCCACGCGGCGGCTGGACGCCCAATCGGGCGAAGGTGTCCGGGTAGGTCAGCGGCCACAGCACCGACTCGGTCAGCTTCTCCTTCACCTCGACCAGGTCACCGACGTCGTCGAGGGTGACCTTCGCGACCTCCAGGGTCGACGACGCCATGGTGGTGGGACGGACCACCTCCAACGCGGCGGTGAAGTCGGCCATCGCCACGGTGGGGGTGGAGTCGGTCTTCTGCCGCAGCGCCGCGCGTACCCCGGCCTCCCGGACCAGGGCGGCCAGGTCGGCGGCGACGAATCCCGGGGTACGCCCGGCGACGTCGTCCAACCTGACGTCGTCGGCGAGCGGAACCTGCCGGGTCAGGACGGTCAGCTGCTCGCGGCGCAGCGCCGCGTCCGGCAGCGGCACGGTGATCCGCAGCGACAGCAGGTCCGGGGCGCTCAGCGCCGGATCCACCGCCTCGGGGCGGCCGGTGGTGCAGACCACCGCCACCCCGGAACGCAACAGGTCGGTGACCAGCTGCCGGAACACGGTGGCGACCGGGCCGGGCTCGTCGGCCGGGGCCAGCGCCTCCACGTCGGTCACCAGCAGGACGGCGGGTTCGCCGGTGGTGACGTCGGTGGCGGCGGCACGCAGCCGCTCGGCGGCCGACTGGTTGCTCAGCGCCGCCACCTCGGGCGCCCACACCGGGCGTACCCGGGCCTTCACGTCCGCGGCCACCGCCCGGACCAGCGCCGACTTCCCGGACCCGGCGGGACCGCTGAGCAGGACGCCGAGCGAGACGGTGGTGTTCAGTCGACCCAGCACCTCCCGGTGGTGGAACCCGAGGTCGAGCAGCTCGGTGAGCTGTTCGGCCTGGGAGCGCAGGCCGGGCAGGTCGTCGACGGAGGGGGTCCACTCGGCGTCGGCACCGTCGCGCGTGCCGTCGGAACCGGCCCGCCCGCCCGTCCTGCTGTCGTCGCCCGGTCCTCCCCGCTCGGCGAGGCCGAACCGTCGCCTGTCACCCCCGCCGGTGATCCGGGAGACGTCGGAGGAGGGGACGGCCGATCCGTGGGTGGCCGGTCCGTGTTCCCAGCCGACCAGGGTGTCCATGGTGACCAGGCCGCCGCACTCCGGGTCGGCGGAGACCACTGTGAGCAGGGTGCTGGTCCAGGCGTACCCGACGGTGTTGGCCAGGCTCCGGCGGGCCGCCTCGACGAGGGTGCGGGCCGAGGCGTCCGGAAGCACGTCCTGGGGGAGGAGCGACACGTCGTCACCCTCGGTGACCATCTTGCCCAGCAGGGCCAGCCGGAGCATCTCCGGGGAGACCACCGCAGCGATCTCCGCCGCCCCGGCCACCGTCACCCGCTCGGCCGGGGCCACCGGGATCGGGGTCACTGTGACCTGACCACCGTCGCGGATGCCGAGGTTGCCCAACATCAGGTCGTCGGCGTACAGCAGGACGGCGCTGGCCGTCGGTTCGGCCTTCGCGACGATGCCGGCGGTGGTTCGTCGACCGGACAACCGGACCGGGTCGCCGGGCCGCAACGCCAACGCGGTCAGGACCTCGGGATGCAGTCGTACGATGCCCCGTCGGGCGTCCAACGCCGCCGGTCGCAGGCTCGCGGTCAGGGTCAGTTCGGGTTGTGCCACGGCCCGACAGTAGCCGCCGGGGGCACGTCGTGCCCGGTCACGGGGTCGGATCGCCGTGCAGCAACGAGGGGTTGCGCCGGATCATCTCGGCCAGCCGAGCGGCCGGGTCCCCGGTCGTCCCGTCCTGGTCGGTCTGCCACGGCGGGGTGGTCCGTACCGGGACCGGCCAGGACTGGGCGGGTGCCGTGTCGGGGCCACCGAGCCGCATCGGGTACGTCTGCCCGCTGTGCTCCACCCGCAGGGTCACGGTGACCCCCGGGTGGTCGAGGAGGACCCGGCGTACCGCCTCGGCCACCGCCTGGACCGGGTCGGGACCGGTGGACTTGACGGCGGCGCGGCCCCCCGCCGCCTCGATCGCCGGGACGGCCCCCCGCGCGGCCTCCCGGCGCGGCAGCGTCCGGGGCCGGTCGGGGCGCTCGGCCCCGCCGGGAGGGCCGGAGGTCGGGGTGGGTGCGTCGACCCGCCCGGACACCGGGCCGCCCCCGGAGGCCGGCCGGGCCGTGCCGACCACCCCGGTGGGCCGGTCGGCAGGCTCGCCCTCCACCTGTCGGATCGCCCCGCCCGCCACCGGTGCCCCGGTCCGGTCGGCCGCCACGGCTTCGCCGGGACCCGCCGCGTCGGGCACCGGCCTTGCGTTGCGTCCCCCGGCCGGCTCGGCAGCGCGTCGCAGCGCCTCCTCGCGTCGAGCCATCCGGGCCAGTGTCTCGTCCAGATCACCCCGCACGCCGTACCTCCTCCACAGTGACCCGCCGGACGGCTCAGGCCCGCGCTTCCCGGGTCGCCCGGTCCAGCGCCCGGTCGAGGACCACCAGCAGGGCGTCTCGCACCGAGAGGCGATCCCGGGCGTCGAACTGTACGAGGGGAACCTGCTCGTTGACGGCCAACGCCCACCGGATCGAGTCGAGGTCGTGGGCGAGCCGACCGTTGAAGGCGTTCACCCCCACCACGAACGGCAGCCGGGCCCGCTCGAAGTAGTCGATCGCCGGGTAGCAGTCGTCCAGGCGGGCGCTGTCCACGACGACCAGCGCACCCAGGGCACCACGGGCCAGGTCGTCCCACATGAAGCCGAACCGGGACTGCCCGGGGGTGCCGAACAGGTACAGCTTCAGGCTCTGGTCGATGGTGACGCAGCCGAAGTCCATCGCCACAGTGGTGGTGGTCTTGTCCGAGCCGACGCCGGGTTCGTCGATGCCGATCCCGGCGGTGGTCATCACCGCCTCGGTGGTCAGCGGGGCGATCTCGGAGATCGCGCCGACGGTGGTGGTCTTGCCCACCCCGAAGCCACCGGCGACCACGATCTTGACCGGGATCGGGGCGCTGCCCGGGTGGGGTCGACCGCCGGGGGCACCCCCCTCACCCGGCCGGTACGGCGGCGGCGCGTCGGGCGGGTGCCCGGCGGGAGCGGCCGGTACGGCCGGGGCGACGGCTCGACCGGTGACCGAACCCGTCGGGGCGTATCGGCCGGGGGCACTGTTGGCGGCGAGCCCGCCCTGCGGGGGAACCGGCCATTCAGGAGATCGCACGGAGTCCATCAATCACTCGCAGGATGAGGTTGGGGTCGTGGATGTCCACGACGTCGCTGACGTGCACGTCAAGATGACCGGAGGCGCGGAGGTCGCCGACGAGGACGCGGGTGACGCCCAGGTGCAGCCGGGTACGCGCCGAGATCTCGGCGACCGACAGCGGCTCCACGCAGAGCGCCATGATCGCTTGGAACTCGGGTGCGAGTCGGCTGACCGACTCGACCCCCCAGGCCGGGTCCCGGGCGGTCACCTGGGTCTCCAGGCCGATCGCGGGATCGGCTCCGGTGACCCGCCCGGCGGTGAGCACGAACGGCCGCAGCTCCGGAGGACCGGCCGACTCGGGAACCGGGGCGGGCGTCGGGTCGGCCGCCGGGGTCCTGGCCGAGCCCGGGGAGGAGCCCCGCAGGTAGGGCCGGATCCGGAAGGTCCGCTCCGGCTCCGGTTCCTCGCCGGGCAGGTCCCCGGTCATTGCTGAACGGCGTTCTTCAGCTCGGCGATGAGACGGGGACTCAGCGCGCTGCCGGCCCGACCGGCGAAGAGGGTCATCTCGTAGGCCACGGTGCCGAGGTTCGCCGACCGGTCGGCGACCACGCCGAGCACGGAGCCGCTGCTGATCGAGCTGATCAACAGGTAGCCGTCGGCCATGTCCACGATGACCCGGTTCAGTCCGCCCAGGGCGTACCAGCTCGCCGCCCCGCCCGCGAGGCTGGTCATCCCGGAGACCACTGCG
Source organism: Micromonospora sp. SH-82 (assembly GCF_051132485.1). Classification (NCBI taxonomy): domain Bacteria; kingdom Bacillati; phylum Actinomycetota; class Actinomycetes; order Micromonosporales; family Micromonosporaceae; genus Micromonospora; species Micromonospora sp. SH-82. Next base: position 597,997 of record NZ_CP148049.1, on the reverse strand, counting down.
GCGAGGCGTTCCGCGTTGGACCGGTCCTTGATCGCTGACATGGCCATCAGCAACCCGTCGGAGGAGACGGCGATCGCCTCCATCACCCCGGCGGTGCTGGAGGTGAAGGAGTCCAGCAGCCAGTTGAAGGTGCGCGCTTCCGGGCTGAGGTCCCCGGCGTGGCTGTGGTGGTCGACGTTCTCGTGTACGTGGGGGCTGCTCACCGTGTGGTTCCTTCTTCTGTTTCGCGGGAGGGACGGACTTCGCGCAGAGCCCGGGCCACGCCGGTCTCGAACGCGTTGATGAGGTCGCGGACCTCGGCCGGGTCGCCGGGGTTCTCCGGGGGGGCCTGCCGGGGTGGGGAGACGGTCAGGTTGGCGCCCGGCACCCGTCGGGTCAGCTTCGGTGTCTCACCGGACCGGGCCGGGGGTCGGGGGGACGCCCGCTCGATGGAGGTGACCGGGGCGATCCGGTCGGCCGGTACGGCTCGCGGTGCCGGGTCGACCCGCTCGGCCGGTACGGTCCGTCGGACCGGCGTGGCCGGCAGGGCACCGAGTTCGGACCGGCTCTGCTGGTGGGCCCGGCGTACGCCCGACTCGAACTGTTCGACGAGCGCCCGCGCGGCGGCCGGATCCGCGCCGGTGGCATCCACCGGGGCGACCCGTGGTGGGGCCTTCGGCAGGCTGGCCCCGGGGACCCGTTGCCGGATCCCCGTCATCCGTGTGGCCCGTCCCGACTGGTCGGGGGCGATCTGGAGCACCCGGGCCCGGACCGGCTCGGCCGGGGGCGCATCGACCGGCGGGGTCACCGGGTCCGTCTCGGGCTCGGTGCCCTCCGGTGTGGTGTCCGGCTCGACGGTGCCGAAGGCGTCCCAGGACTCGGCGGCCTCCAGGCTGCGGGTGGCCCGGCTGAGCAGGGTCGGGTCGAACCCGGGGAGCGCCGTGGAGTCGATCACCGGCCGGGACGGTCCGGCGCCGACCACGGCGAGGGCCCGTCCGGCCCGGGGCAGCTCGGGGTCGGGGCGGCGGCGGGAGGTCACGTCGGTCGGCTCCGCCCGGGCGGGCAGGGCGGCCCGCGCGGCGGCCGGGGTGCCGGGGCGCTCACCGGCGTCGACCACCAGGGACGACCGGGTCATTTCGAGGGTGGCTGTCACCCCGCCGCCGGTCGTGGGGACCAGGGCGACCGACCAGCCGTGCCGACGGGCCAACCGGCCCACCACGAACAACCCGAGCACCTCGGTCGGCGCGAGGTCGAGTCGCTCGCGCCGGGTGAGTCGGGCGTTCTCCTCGGCGAGCCGGTCGTCCTTCATGCCGATCCCGTGGTCCACCACGGAGAGGGTGGCCCCCTTCTCGGTCAACTCACCGCTGACCGTCACGCGGGTGTGCGGCGGGGAGAAGACCGTGGCGTTCTCCATCAGCTCGGCCAGGGTCAGGACCAGGTCGCCCACGACCGCCGGGGCGGCCGAGACACCGGCGGGGAACTGGACGTCCACCCGGGTGTAGTCCTCGATCTCACCGAGCGCGAGTCGGACCACGTCGGCCAGCGGGACCGGGGCGATGTGGGCGTCGTCGCCGGTGGCACCGGAGAGCACCACGAGGCTCCCCGCGTTACGCCGCAACCGGCTGGAGATGTGGTCGAGCCGGTAGAGGTGTTCCAACCGACCCGGGTCGGCCTCCTGCCGTTCCAGGCGGTCGATCAGTGCGAGCTGTCGACCGACCAGGTTCTGGGTACGCCGACCGACGTGACCGAACATCTGCGCCACGTTGCGGCGGCTGGCCACCTGCCGTTCCACCAGGCGGGCGGCGGTGGACTGCACCCGTTCGAAGGCGCGGGCCAGGTCGCCCACCTCGTCGCGGGCGGCCACGTCGACCGGGTCGAGGCGGATCGGCTGGGCGGACTCGGCCTCGTCGTCGGAGACCCGGACCAGTTCGGACTCGGCGACCCGGGCGACCCGGTCGGCGGAGACGGTCAGTCGGGTCAGGGGGCGTGCCACCGCCCGGCCGATGGCCAGCGCGAGCAGGATCACCGCGAGGACGATCGCGTTGATGACCACGCCGACCCAGACCGCGGCGGAGATCGCCGAGTCCTGTTCGGCGCGTACCTCGGCGGTGATGTCGGCGACCAGCTTCTTCTCGACGAACTGTCCGAGCGTGATCAGGGAGGAGATGGTGGGGAAGAGGTTCTCCGCCTTCAGCGACCTGACCGCTGCGAGCGGATCGGCGGCGCTCTGCTCGATGAAGCCGGTGCTGGTCCGGTCGGCGAGCGCGAGCTGTTCGAAGACCAACAGGTCGAGCTGTTCGGCGGTGAGCAGGCCGAGGGTCTGCTCGCTGCCCTGTTGCAGGACGGCCATGTTCGCCACGTACGCCGTGGCGAGCTGTTCGGTGGGGCGGTCGGCGACGAGGACGATGAGGGCACCACCGGTGCTCAGTCCCTCGCTGTTGCGCAGGATGCCGTCCAGGGCGAGGACCTGTCGACCGGCGGCGCTACGGGTGTCGACGTCCTGGCGCAGTCGCAGCGACTCGATCAGGGCCAGGTTGACCGGCCGGTATCCGGCCAGGATCCGCTCGGGGCTGGCCTGACCGGCCAACATGGCCGTCCGGACGGCTGTCAACTGCCGGACCCCGTCGAGCGCCGCGTCCACCTCGTCCGGCAGGTCGTCACCGAGATCGGCCCGCAGGTCGGCGACCTCGTCGTCCACCATGGTGATCTGCTGGACCAGGTCGGTACGGGGGGCGTGGCCGAGGAGGACGCCGACGGCGAGCAGCCGTTCGCGCTGGAGTTGTTGGAGCAGGGTGCCGACCCGTCCGGCGATCTGGACCGAGCTCTCGATCTCCCCGGCCCGCTGGGCGACGCCGACCCGTTCCCACACCACCGGGACGGTGAGCGTCACCATGCAGACCAGCGGCACGGTGACCAGCAGCGCGAGCTTGCCCCGGATCCGGAGCCTACCGAGCAGCATCGAATGGCCTCCACCGGTTGTCCCCGCTCTGCCCGACCGGCTGGAGCACCGGCGTCAGCTGGTCCCCGGGGCCGCGACCGGCGGCCGGTGCCACCGTCCGACCGGTTCCGGGCGGGGTGGGCTCGGCTGTCGAGTCGGAGCCGCCGTCGGTCGGGTCCTCCCGTCGACGGGTCAGCCAGATGCTGGTGACCAGGCCGGCCAGGAGAAGCCCGGCGAACCCGCCGGAACCGATGATCCGCCGGTTGTCCCGGTCCAGGTCGTCGATCCGCATCTCCAACAGCCTGTCGAGTTCGTCGAGGATGACCGGTTGGAGCTGGTTGGCGGCGGCCTGCGCGTCGGCGCGAGCGGCACTGAGCCGTTCCACGTCGACGGTGGGCACCCGGCCGGTCGGCTGGGAACTCACCGCCATGCTCTCCACCGCCTGCTGGTACGTGTCGAACGGGGTGAGGACGCTCGCGCCGAGGTCGGTGCTCTCCGAGTTCTCCACCGCCGACCGCAGGTTGTTGACCAGGTCGTTGGCGGGCTGCAGCGCGGCGAACCGAAGGGTGGCCAGCTCGCCGAGGCTGTTGGTCCGCTCGCTCGCGGGCCGGGTCTGCATCAGGACGGCCAGGTCGACGAGGCGACCGGCGGCGATCATCGCCTCGGGCATCTCCTCCCCGACGCCGTCCTGGAGGAAGTACGAGTCGGAGCCGGAGTCCCGGACCAGACCGGAGCTCTCCCGTACCTTGCCGTGCAGGGCCAGCAGCAGGTCGGTGGCCTCGCCGTACGCGGTGAAGACGGCTTCGGGGTCGAGGATCGACCGGTCCGGCAGCCCTTCCAGCTTCGCCCGCAGCCCGGCCCACCGCTCACTGCTGCGCAGCTCGGCTCCGATCCGGGCGTCGACCGCTGCGGCCTCCTCGACCGCCCGGTCCAACGACTCCCGGGACTGCGGTTGTCCGGCCACGGCGGCCGACTGGGCCTCCACCAGTGCGTCGGTCACCGGTCCGAGGGCCCGCAGGTACTCGACGCCGAGGCGTTCCCGCTCCAGCACCCCGCGGTCGGCGTCGATCTCCTGGTACGCCCGTACGACGAGGAACGCCACCGGCAGCAGCAGCACGGTGGCGAGAAGCAGCGGCAGTGTACGGCCTGGCATCGTCCAGGGCCGTCGACGGACCCGCGGAGCGGGAACGGTCATGGTGGTCTCCTCCAGCGGTGGCACAGGGTCGCGGGACGGCGTCGGTCCCATGCGCCGGACCGGAACCTAATCGACGGCCGATATCCAGACAGAGAGACGTTCAGGGTCAGTTTTGCGTCACTTCGAGTGATGTGACGCTGGTCCGAGCGTGCCGACACGGTGCGTACTGTTGTCGAGGTGACATGAGACCTTCTGCGACACTTGATGCGGATAGTGTGATTTCACAGAATCCGCATTCCTGCCGGTGACCTGCTGACCGACCTTGTGCGGTTGACCTCTTGCGGCTGACGATCGGCCCAACAGGACAGCCGTACGGCGGATCTCAGCCAACGCTCAGGATCCGGGCCGTACCGTGTGGCGAATGAGATCGCCGTTGTCGGCTGCGCGGATTCGCCGTGCCCTGCCCACCGGCCGCCGAGCCGTCGCCGCCTCGGTGGCCGTCGTCCTGTTGGCGGCGGTCGCGCTCTGGGCGGCCTGGCCGGACCGGTCGGGGTTCACCACCGAGTCCGCCATGGTCACCGTCCGCTCTGGACCCGACGGCGACGAGCCTGTCGACCTGGACACCACCTTCTACCTCCCGGACGACGCCTCGGCCGACCGGCAGGTGCCGGCTGTCCTGCTCGCCCACGGCTTCGGTGGCACCAAGGACTCGGTCCGGGTCGACGCCGAGGACCTGGCCGCGCGCGGGTACGCCGTCCTGACCTGGACGGCCCGGGGGTTCGGGCGCAGCGGAGGCCAGATCCACCTGGACAGCCCGGACCACGAGGTCCGTGACGGTCAGCGGTTGCTGGACTGGCTGGCCGCCCGACCGGAGGTCCGTACCGACGCCGAGGGCGACCCCCGGGTGGGAGTGGTCGGCGGCTCGTACGGCGGCGGTCTGGCGCTCCTGCTGGCCGCGCAGGACCAGCGGGTCGACGCGATCGTCCCGATGATCACGTGGAACGACCTGTCCCGCTCCTTCCTGCCGGAGAGCACCGGCGGGGACCCCACCGACGGCGTGTTCAAGTCCGGCTGGGCCGGCATCTTCTTCGGCGGCGGCGGGAACACCGGCTCCGGTCCGGCCGGGATCTCCGGTGACACCGCCGCCGAGCAGCCCGAGGGGGCGCCGGCCTCGGCCGGTCCGCCCAGCCCGATGCCGGGACAGGGGCCGGGAACCGGCCCTGGTGCGCCGAACGTCGGCGGCATCCTTGACCCGGCCTGCGGCCGGTTCGCCGCCGACGTCTGCGCCGCGTACCAGCGCATCGCCGCCACCGGCCGGGCCGACCAGGCCGCCGTCGACCTGCTGCGCCGGTCCAGCCCGGTCGGGGTGCTGGACCGGATCGAGGCCCCCACCCTGCTGGTGCAGGGCGCGGCGGACACCCTGTTCCCGCTGGCCGAGGCGGACGCCAACGCCCGGGGGATCGCTGCCAACGGCACCCCGGTCCGGGTCGCCTGGTTCACCGGTGGGCACGACGGCGGCGAGGGGCCGCGTACCGACTCCGACCGGGTGAAGTTCCTGACCGCGCAGTGGCTGGACCACTACGTCGCGGGGAAGGGGGACGCCCCCGGCGACGACTTCACCTTCTCCAGGATCGCCGGCTTCGACGCGCTCGACCGGGGCCTGGTGGCGACCGGTTACCGCAGCGCCGACTACTCCGGGCTGGCCGGGGACGACCGACGTGAGGTGACCGTGACCGGCCCCGCCCAGCCGGTGGCCAACCCGCCCGGGGGCAACCCGGCGGCGATCTCCTCGGTGCCCTTCGCCGGTTCGCTGAGTTCACTGCTGAGCGGGGTGGCCGGAGACATCCCCGGACAGCACGCCCGGTTCGAGAGCGAACCGTTGACCGAGGCCGTCGACGTGGTCGGGTCGCCGACCGTGCAGATCCGGGCGGCTTCGGCCACCGGGTCGGCGGTCCTGTTCGTCAAGCTCTACGACGTCGACCCGGAGGGCGGGGCCACCCTGCCCAGCGGCCTGGTCGCCCCGGTGCGGCTGACCGACCTCCCGGCGACCGTCGACGGTGCCGACCCGGTCACCGTCACCCTCCCGGCGATCGTGCACCGGATCGAGGCCGGGCACCGGATCCGGGTGGTGGTCGCCACCTCCGACCAGGCGTACACCACCCCGATCGAACCGGCGGTGCACACCGTGGCGGTCGGCGACACCCCGGTCGGCCTGCCCACTGTCGTCGCGGACCCGATCCCCACCGAGGCGGTGCTCTGGCGGTGGGCGTTGGTCGGGCTGCTCGCCGCGATCGCCGTCGGGCTCGTCGTGGTCGTCACGGTGGTCCGGCTGCGGCACCGTCGCCAGGACAGCTCCGTCCACCCGGAGTACGCCGGAACTCCGCTGGCCGTACGCAACCTGCGCAAGGCGTACGCCGACGGGTTCGTGGCGGTGTCGAACGTGGACTTCGAGGTGCACCCCGGTCAGGTGGTCGGTCTGCTCGGCCCGAACGGGGCCGGTAAGACCACCACCCTGCGGGTGTTGATGGGGCTGACCCAGCCCACCGCCGGGGAGATCTACGTCTTCGGGCACCGGCTGGTGCCCGGCTCCCCGGTGCTGTCCCGCATCGGCGCGTTGGTCGAGGGCCCCGGGTTCCTGCCGCACCTGTCGGGGCTGGAGAACCTGAAGGCCTACTGGCGGGCCACCGGGCGACCGTGGGAGGACGCGCACTTCGACCAGGCGTTGGAGATCGCCGGGTTGGGCTCCTCGGTGCACCGCAAGACCCGTAAGTACAGCCACGGGATGCGCCAGCGACTGGCCATCGCCCAGGCCATGCTGGGGTTGCCGGAGCTCCTGGTGCTCGACGAGCCGACCGACGGGCTGGACCCGCCGCAGATCGCCGAGATGCGCCGGGTCCTGCAGCGGTACGCCACCGACGGGCGGGCCGTCCTGGTCTCCAGTCACCTGCTGGCCGAGGTGGAGCAGACCTGCACCCACGCGGTGGTGGTGAACAAGGGTCGGATCGTCGCCTCCGGTCCGGTCGAGGAGATCGTCGGGGAGTCGCCGAGCGTGCTGTTCGACGTCACCGACCCGGATGCGGCGAGGGCGGTACTGGACGGCCTGGACGGGGTCCGGGTGCTGCCCGACGCCGAGGGGGCGCTGGTGGTGGACACCAACGGCACCGCCCGCAGCGAGGTGGTCGCCGAGCTGGTCCGGGCCGGGGTCGGAGTGGACCGGGTGGTGCCGCGACGCCGCCTGGAGGATGCGTTCCTCGCCCTGGTCGGCGAGAACTCTCGGGGAAGCGGTGACCGGTGATGGGTGAGACGTCGACGAGTGCCGGGACCCGGCCGGCGGCAGCCGGCACCCCGGGTGCCTCGGTCGGGGCGGCGGCGGGCTACCGGCCGTCGGCCACCCTCCCGTTCCGGGCGGAGTTCCGTCGGCAGGCGTCGCGGCGGCGTACCCAGTTGGCGCTCGGGTTCATGGTGCTGCTGCCGCTGATCATCCTGATCGCCTTCCAGTTCGACACCGGTGACGACGACCGCCGCAGCGGGGGCGAGTTCTCCAGCCTGGTCGAGCTGGCCACCTCGGGCGGGTTGAACTTCACCCTCTTCTCCATCTTCGTCTCGGCGTCGTTCCTGCTGGTCGTGGTGGTGGCCCTGTTCTGCGGCGACACAGTGGCGAGCGAGGCGAGCTGGGGGAGCCTGCGGTACCTGCTGGCGGTGCCGATCCCCCGGGCCCGGCTGCTGGCGGTGAAGCTGGTCGTCGCGCTCGCCTACTCGGCACTGGCCCTGCTGCTGCTCGCCGGTACCGCACTGCTCGTCGGCACCCTCAGGTACGGCTGGTCGCCGCTGCGCAGCACCGTCGCCGCCCAGCTCGACCCCACCGAGGGGCTGCTGCGGCTGCTCGGCGTGCTCGGCTACCTGGCGGTCGTACTCCTGGTGGTGGCCGGGTTGGCGTTCCTGCTCTCGGTGATCACGGACGCCGCCCTCGGCGCTGTCGGCGGGGCGGTCCTGCTCTGGATCCTGTCGAGCATCCTGGACCAGATCACCGCGCTGGGTGTGGTGCGCAACTTCCTGCCGACCCACTACTCCAACGCCTGGTTGGGGCTGCTGTCCACCCCGGTGCAGACCGACGACCTGGTCCGGGGTGCGTTCTCGGCGATCTGTTACGCCACGCTCTTCTGGGGTCTCGCCTTCTGGCGCTTCACCCGCAAGGACGTCACCAGCTGAGTCCACGTCGGCGCCCAGCCAGGCCCGCCGCGTTCCAACGACCGGGAACCGGCGATGGGAGCGTTCCCACGGACAGGGAAACTTATCGACGTTGTTAAATCGAAGCGGCAGTCTGATGACCCCAAGTGCTCCCCGTCACGGAGGTCTCAGATGAACGCCGACCGCTTCGCCCAGCCGGTGCTCTCCCTGTTCCGCATGGTCATCGGACTGCTCTTCCTGCTCCACGGGGCGTCCTCGCTCTTCGGCCTGTTCGGGGGTGCCCGGGGTAGCGGAAACGCGGTGCCGATCGGCGAATGGCCAGGCTGGTGGGCTGCGCTGATCCAGGCGGCCTGCGGCGCACTGGTCCTCGTCGGCCTCTTCACCCGCCCGGCCGCATTGCTCGCCTCCGGCTCGATGGCGTACGCCTACTTCGTGGTGCACCAGCCCGAGGCCCTGCTCCCGCTACGCAACAACGGTGAGCTGTCGGTGCTGTTCTGCTGGTCGTTCTTCCTGATCGCCGTCCTCGGCCCCGGCCGGTACGCCCTCGACACCCTGTTCCGTCAGCGCCGGGCCGCCCTGGCCCCCGAGGTCGCCGAGCCCCGCCCGGTGCCCGCCTGATCCGTGCTGCTCCCGTACCACCACCGCGATCGAGGGGCCTGCGTCGGCGGCGGAACTCCGACGGTGCAGGTCCCTCGATCGTTGTGCGCGACTGGAGCCAGCCGGAGTGTCAGGGCCTTAACGACGCCTGTGGGGGTGGAACGACTCTGTCGAGCTGCCGCTCAAGGCTGAGTGGATCGTCGAAGAACTCGACGTCGCTGACGGTTCGGAGTTCGGCGACGATGGCGGCTGACCAGTCCTGTGCCGATCCGGCCAATGCCGCGACCCGACTCTCTCTCGCGACGGTCGAGAGGCCGAACACGTGGTAGCAGTGCTCGGCGGCCTGGTCGGGATCGCGCAGGCTGACAGCCTGGACGTAGGCGGCCTTGCCGTCGTCCGCGACCCGGAGCGTGACCGACCGGCTGCGCCCCGACTCCAGTGGAATCGGTGCGTCTCGCTGGAGCTTGCGGTTGCGGCCGGCCCAGACGGTGACCCGATCGGTCACCCGGTCGACGAACCTCGTACCGGCTTGGCGTGGCGCGAGCCATCGAAGCTGATCGGCCCGCAACGAAGCCTGCGCGACATCGAGTACCAGCCTGCCCAGGTCCTGAGCGGTTCCGAAGGTGGAGATCTCACCCGGCACCGCGTTGACGCCGTTCAGGTCGTCTCCCGCCATGATCTCGGTGAATGCCTCGGCCGCACGTCCGGCAGAGAGATTCACCCCCGCCAGCGCCAGCAGGGACGCCGCAGCGGCGCGATCGGTCACTCGGTAACCGGACCCCATCGGTTCGACGAGTACCCGTACGCCGTCACCGTCGCCGTAGGTCAGCGGAAGATCTACCAACAGGCCATCGCCGTACGGGTGCACGACAGTACCGTCGTTGACGGCCCGAAGGAGCATGCCGATGACGGTCGTGGCATCCACGATCATTCCCTCCTCACGGCTCTCGCCAGATGAAGTCGTCCCCGATCGCGATGAAACACTCCGCAGCGAAGGCTTCCAGGATCGCACGGTACGTGCCGGGTGCGACCCTTGGTTGCAACGGGGCGAAGGGGATGTCGTCAGGTTCGTAGGCCTTCTCGTCACCCCCGCCGGGCTCACTCCGGTGCTTGTGGGTGCCAGGGAAGGGGCGATGTGGGGTGTTCAGGCACAACCTGCGGGCGGAGAATCCCCATCGCCCATCGCCGATGAGATACTGAAGGGTGGGCTCGCTCGGCTTCAGTTCGTTGACGGTCATGCGAAGTCGGCAAGGGGTCAGCGCGCTGATGGCAGTATCGACTCGAATGATTCCGTTCTTGATCACGGAGCCTTTGGTGGCCCAGGTGACACCACCCACGGTGACGGCTTTCGAAAGCGGCGACAGGAGGGCGCCGAGGTTGGCGGCCGTCATCAACTGCGACATCTGCCGACTCACATCCGTGCCCTTCTGCGGCTGACTGCTGCCATCGAGAGGCGAGGCGCTTTCACTCGCGTACGAGAGTCGCACATTATCGAAGATGGTCGTGATCATGAGATCCGACTCGCTGGACGAGAGCCGTCGGAGTGCTGGCATTCGCCTGAGGTCGAGCCGTGTCCGAGTTACCTGGGCTGCTCCACGCCGAACCGGCGTTCGCGCCGGCTGGAGTCTGACATGCAGTGGTTCCAGCCGGCGCGGTCGGTCGGGCTTCGTCCGTTGTGCCGGTCAGCTACAGACCCGCCACTGGTCGCCCTCCTGGACCACCTGGAAGACCTCGGCCTCGCTGTCCCAGGAGACGTGCACCTCGGCCCGGCTGTTGCCGTTGGACGTGCGTACCGAGGTGTTGGTGATCCGGTAGCTGCCCTTGTCCGGCTCGGCGGCCCACTCCCGGGCGAACTGCTCCTCGGTGACCCGGTTGCGGAGCGCTCCGCAGAGCCGGTCGTAGGCGGCCGGGTAGTTGCCGGCGTTGGCGTCGTCCAGATAGCCGGTGACGGCGTCCCGGGGTCCTGCGGTGGCGTCCTGGACGGTGCGGAACAGCCAGAAGCCACCGCCGACAGCGCCGCCGCAGCAGAGTAGGGCGACGATGGCCCCGACGATGATCAAAGTCTTGGCGGTCCCGCCCATCCCACTCTTCTTCGGCGGGGGGCCGGGCATTCCGGGTGGAGGATAGTAAGTCACCTTGGCAGCGTAGAAACCCCAGGCCACCCGGGGTTAACGAGCCGCCCCCAGGGGACTTGCGGTCGGGTCCCCGGACCCTTCAGATGGTCCGAAGGTAGCCGCGCACCTGGTCGCGGGAGCCGCGCAGCAGGGTGCACGCTTCCTCGATGGCCCGGCGGGCTCCGGTCACCCGTCCGTCCACCAGCCGCAGCAGGGTCGGGTTTCCGCCGGCCAGTGCACCCATCAGGGTGAGATGGTTGCGGGCCAACCGGTCGACGACACCGACGAGGTGCTGGTGGTTGCGGTCGATCAGGTCGATGACCGCCTCCAGCTCGGCGTTCAGGCTGCCGACGCTGATGCTCGCGGCGACCCGGTTACGTCCGGCGTAGCGACGTCGGTTCGACAGCCGTCGCTCGCCCACCGGTGGACGGGGTACCTCAGGCGACAGCCGGGCTTCCGATCGACCCAGGTCCGTCGTACGCCCCACGGCCCGGATCGTCGGCGCGTCCGGGGGGCGGGTGGCGGGTGACTCGGCAGGGCTCGCGGTCGACCGACCGTTCCCCGGTCGAGGTCGGTCGCGGACCTTGTCGAGGGCCGCCACCAGGGCGGATTTCGCGGCGGCTCCCAGGAGGAAACCGGCCACCCCGCCGGTCATGGTGATTCCCGCAGGGTTTGTCGACCAATCCTGTTCGTTCACCAACGTCGCGGTGTAGGCGCCACCGGCCATCCCACCCAGCTCCAGCAGTTTTCCCAGGACCTCCTTGGGGCCCTCGAACCTCCAGAGCCGGAGAAAGGACGACTCCTGTTCCTGCCGCTGATTCCGCCTGCGGCGATGGTTCACCACTCGATCACGGGGTCGAGGAAGGCGCACTGGGTGGCGACCATCATCGGTAGGTTCGCCGCTACCTCCTGGGCGATCTCGTGGGCGTCGCCCCGGTCGACGTCCTCCTCGTCGTCCTGGGCGGCCAGATACTCGCAGGCCGCCCAGAGGTTCGGGTGGAGGAAGGAGAACGCCCACATCACGTAGGCCGTGTTGTGGACCGCGACCCGAGGCTGCCCGTGGTGGCCCATCCGGTGGTACTCCGGCTCCTCGGGCGTGGTGCCCAGCCCCTCGGCGGTCGGGAAGAGCCGGTACCTGCGGAACACCGGCTCCAACGGGCCGTCCGGGTCGAACTCCAGCAGCAGGCCCCGGCGGACCAGACCGGCCACCAGTTCCTCGACGTCGGGACTCGGATCCGGTGCGGCGCTGATGGTGCGGACCAGCTGCGTCCGGTCGACCTGGAGCTTCGAGTGTGCCCTCACGTCGAGGTGAGCGAAGCCGTACGCGCCGAGCTCTGCCTCGGTCAGGTCCACCACGTCACCGCCGAGGTGGACCTCGAAGGTCTCCGGTACGAGGTCGGGCGGACGGACGTACCGGTGCTGTGGGCCGAGGCTGAAACCGACGGGGACGATCACACCTGGCACGCTGGCTCCCTCCCTGCGGAGGCCGGTGGGCTCGGTCGTCGCCCTGTCCGGCTGCGGCTCAGTCGGTCAACGAGCGACCCCGGGTGACCGCAGCGGTCACCCGAGGACGCCGATGTAGTTGCGGGCGGCATCGGAGCTGCCCTGGATGAGGTGGAGCGCCTCGCCGAGACGTTGCCGGCTCTGTTCGGCGCGCCCGATCGCCTCGGTGAGCGCCGGATGCCCGGTTCCGGCGGCGACGGCACGCAGGCGGACGAGGGTCTGCTCGGTCTGTTCGCGGCACACTCTATCGAAACAGGTGGATCGAAATCTCGCTTTGAGTCGCCACTGCGACACTCAGCGTCTTCGGTGTGACCGATCCGTCACCGGGTGCGGCTCACACGGTGGGAAGGCCGGGTGGCGGAGGTCGCCGCCGGTCGTAGACTCGGCGGCACAACTGAATACCTCATCCAGAGGGGCTGAGGGATACGGCCCGACGACGCCCCGGCAACCACCCGCACCATGACGCTCGCCGACGAGCGGACCGCGGGCAGGTGCCAATTCCGTCCCCGCCGCAGGGTGCGATGCGGGGAAAGATGAGAGGAAACGATCTTTGATGACGTCGACCCTCGCCTCCGGCATCGACACCACCACCAGCCCCGCCCGCGCTCTGGTCTGTCGGGCCTGTCACGCGCGCTACCCGCTCGCCGCCCAGCACGCGTGTTTCGAGTGTTTCGGCCCCCTGGAGGTCGACTACGACCTCGCCGCGCTCGGTCGGGTCACCCGCGAGCAGATCGAGGCCGGACCGAAGAACATCTGGCGGTACGCCGCCCTGCTGCCCGCCGGGCAGGACCCGACGACCCGGGTCACCCTGGACCCCGGGTTCACCCCGCTGGTCGCCGCCGGGAACCTCGCCGCCGAACTGGGCATCACCGCTGACCTCTGGGTCAAGGACGACAGCGCCAACCCCACCCACTCGTTCAAGGACCGGGTCGTCTCGGTGGCCCTGACCGCCGCCCGGTCGCTGGGGTTCACCCGGTTCGCCTGTGCCTCCACCGGGAACCTGGCCAACTCGGTCGCCGCCCACGCGGCCCGGGCCGGATCGCCGTCGGTCGTCTTCATCCCCGGCGACCTGGAGCCCGGCAAGATCCTCACCACCGCCGTGTACGGCGGGGAACTGGTCGCCATCGACGGCTCGTACGACGACGTGAACCGGCTCTGCGGTGAGCTGGTGGAGACCGACGAGTTCGAGGACACCGCGTTCGTCAACGTCAACGTCCGGCCGTACTACGCCGAGGGCTCCAAGACCCTCGGGTACGAGGTTGCCGAGCAGCTCGGATGGCGGATCCCGGCGCAGGTGGTCATCCCGATGGCCAGCGGTGAGCTGCTCACGAAGGTCGACAAGGCGTTCAGCGAGCTGGTGGAGATCGGCCTGGTCGAGGCCCCGCCGAACGGGTGGAAGGTCTTCGGCGCCCAGTCCGCCGGATGCAACCCGATCGCCACCGCCCTGCACGCCGACACCGACACCATCACCCCGGTCCGGCCGACCGGGATCGCCAAGTCGCTCAACATCGGCGACCCGGCCGCCGGCCTGTACGCCCTGGAGGCGGTCCGCCGGACCGGCGGGTGGATGGAGTACGTCGACGACGACGAGATCCGCGCCGGGATCCGGCTGTTGGCCCGTACCACGGGGGTCTTCGCCGAGACGGCGGGTGGGGTGACGGTGGCGGTGCTGCGCAAGCTGGTGGAGTCCGGTCGGCTCGACCCGACCGCCGAGACGGTGGTGTTCAACACCGGCGAGGGGCTGAAGACCATCGACGCGGTGGCCGGTGAGGTCGGCCCCACCCACCGGATCAAGCCGTCCCTGCGTGCGGCCCGGCAGGCCGGCCTGCTCGGCTGACCCGGGTCGTCCACCCGGAGGGTGCGCTGTCCTCTGTATGGGGGATACGGCCGATCCGGCGGGTAACCGGTTTTTCGCCCTGAGTACGAAAAACCTGCCGCCTAGGGGTTGACGCCCGGTTTCGGACGGCGCAGGATTGCCGGTGCGGGAGGGCGTTTCGCCGAAGACTTTCGAGTTCTTGCGACCCCAACGCCGGAGGCGTTGTGCGATCGTCCCTCCCGACCAACCTCCTTCGGGCCAGCGAGTAAATCGCTGGCCCGAAGTTCGTTCCTGCCGCAGGCTACGACGTATGGCCATCACGATCAGTCCGTTCGACGCCGACGATCCGGCGGCGATCGAGGCGGCGTACCGGATCGGTGCCGCCGCCGAGCGAGTGGACGTCCCCGACCTCCCGCCCCTGTGCCGGCAGTCCTTCGAGGGCACCGTCCGGCACCCGATGCCCGGGCGTCGGCAGCTCTGGGCGCTGGCCCGGCTCGACGGCGAACCGGCCGGGTACCTCAGCCTGGAACTGCACGAGCTGGACAACCACGACCTGGCCACCATCGAGCTGGTCGTCGACCCGGCGTACCGGCGGCGGGGCGTCGGGCGGGTCCTGCACGGGCACGGGCTGGGGCTGGCTCGCGAGAACGGCCGTAAGAAGGTCATCTTCGGTGTCGTGTCGGCGCTCCCCGGGGGTGAGGCCCGGCCGGACTCCGGCACGGCCTTCGCCACCGCGATGGGGGCGAGCCCGGCCCTGCTGGAGGTCCGTCGTCGGCTCGACCTGCACCGACTGGACTCCGCCGGGCTCGACGCGGCGGCGGCCGAGGCGCAGACCCGCGCCGCCGGGTACGAACTGGTCCGCTGGGGCGGGGAGACCCCGCCGGAGCACCTCGCCGACATCGTCTACCTGGACGGCCGGATCCTGATGGACGTCCCCCTCGGTGACCTGGGGTGGGAGCCGGAGAAGGTGGACGCCGACCGGGTCCGGGGGACCGAGCGGGCGCTGGAATTGCGCGGACACCGGCGGTACCAGCAGGGCGTTCGACACGTGGCCTCCGGCCGGGTCGTCGCCTGGACCGTCCTGGAGTTCAGCGCCTCGACGCCCTGGCACGCCTACCAGCAGATCACCATCGTGGACCCGGAGCACCGGGGCCGTCGGCTCGGCCTTCTCGCCAAGATCGCAAATCTGCGGTACGTCCTCACCCGCGAACCCGGGCTCCGGTACGTCGACACCTGGAACGCGGAGGTCAACAACCACATGATCGCGGTGAACGAGCGGATGGGGTTCCGGGCCGTCGACGCCTGGACCGAGTGGCAACAGACCCTCTGACTTGTGACACCGGTCTACAGAAGTGGCCGCCATCTGTTGCATGATGGCGGGCATGACGGAGACCCCGCACCCCCTGTACGACCGGCACGCCGACACCCTCAACCGGGCGCTCACCGCGATCACCGACCGGGGCTACTGGTCCGCGTACCCCGAGTCCCCCAGCCCCCGGGTGTACGGCGAGACCGCCGCGGCCGACGGGAAGGCCGCCTTCGAGGCGTACCTCGACGGCGACTTCCCCCTCGACCAGCCCGGTACCGGTGACCGGACCGCCACCGAGTCCAGTCCCTTCGGGCTCAAGCTCGGGGTCCGGTACCCGCACTCCGACGCGGAGACCCTGGTCGCCGCCGCCTCGGCCGCGCTCCCGACCTGGCGGGACGCCGGTCCGCAGGCCCGGGCCGGGGTCTGCCTGGAGATCCTCGCCCGACTCCACGAGCACGTCTTCGAGTTGGCCAACGCGGTGCAGTTCACCACCGGTCAGGCCTTCGTGATGGCCTTCCAGGCCGGCGGCACGCACGCCTTCGACCGCGCCCTGGAGGCGCTCGCCTACGGGTACGCCGAGATGACCCGGCACCCGGGGACGGCCGGCTGGGAGAAGGCCGCCGGCAAGGGCGACCCGCTGCGGATGACCAAGCGGTTCCACGTGGTGCCGCGCGGAGTGGCACTGGTCGTCGGCTGCAACACCTTCCCGACCTGGAACTCGTACCCCGGGCTCTTCGCCTCGCTGGTCACCGGGAACCCGGTGATCGTCAAGCCGCACCCCCGGGCGGTGCTGCCCCTGGCCATCACGGTCCGGTACGCCCGCGAGGTCCTCGCCGAGGCCGGGTTCGACCCCGACCTGATCCTGTTGGCACCCGAGGCCCCCGGCGAGAAGCTCGCCTCCACCCTGGCCCTGCATCCGGCGGTCAGGATCGTCGACTTCACCGGTTCCACCGAGTACGGCGACTGGCTGGAGGCGAACGCCCGGCAGGCGGCCGTCCACACCGAGAAGGCCGGGCTGAACGCGGTGGTGGTCGACTCCACCGACGACTTCGCCGGGATGTGCCGCAACCTCGGCTTCACCCTGACCCTCTACAGCGGACAGATGTGCACCACCTCGCAGAACATCCTCGTCCCGGCCGGCGGCATCGAGACCGACCAGGGACACAAGAGCCTCGACGAGGTGGCCGCCGGGATCGCCGGTGCGATCGGCAAGATCACCGCCGACCCGGCCCGGGGAGTCGAGTTGACCGGGGCGATCGTCAACGAGGGGGTCCTGGAGCGCCTCGCCGAGGTGGCGGGCGTCGGTGAGACCGTCCTGCCCTCCCGGGCGGTCGAGCATCCCGCCTTCCCGGACGCCGTGGTCCGGACCCCGACCCTGGTCAAGCTCCCGGCGGACGCCGTCGACACGTACGGCCGGGAGTGGTTCGGGCCGATCTCGTTCGTCATCGCCACCGACTCCACCGCCCACAGCCTGGAGCTGCTGAAGTCCACGGTGGGGGAGAAGGGCGCGTTGACCGCCGCCGTCTACTCGACCGACCCCGCCGTCCTGGACGCCGCCGAGGCCGCCGCCGTCGAGGTCGGCGTGCACCTGTCGGCCAACCTGACCGGAGGGGTCTTCGTCAACCAGTCGGCGGCCTTCTCCGACTTCCACGGCAGCGGGGCCAACCCGGCCGCCAACTCCGCACTGACCGACGGCGCGTACGTCGCCAACCGGTTCCGGATCGTCCAGTCCCGCCGCCCCGCCTGACGTGTGAGGAGGGGCCCCTTCTCTGGAGAAGGGGCCCCTTTCCGCGTCCACCGGCAGCGGGTGCCCCGGGCCGCGGGGTGGACGGGTCAGGCCGAGCGGCGCAGCTGCATCTCGGTCAGCTCGGGAATCCTCGGGTGCGGGACGCGTACCCCGGTGTCGACGAAGCCCAACCGCTGGTAGGCCCGGACCGCCCGGTCGTTGCCGACCACCACCTCCAGCATCAGCTCCGGGCGACCGCACGCCTGTGACCAGGTGGCCACCCCGTCGATCAGGTGAGCGAGCAGTCCACTGCCGCGCCAGGCCGGGGTGACGTAGACGGCGAAGACCACCGTGACGGCGGGCTCACCGGGCAGCACCGTGCCGCCGGCGTGCCCGACGAGTCGACGGTGCCGCTCGGGGACGCGGCGCGGCAGCCCGTTGGCGGTCCGGGGTGCCGACCGGTCGTCTGCCGGGTTCGCCACCCGGTCCGCTGCCCGGTCCGCCGCCGGGTTCGCCACCCGGTCCGCCGCCGGGTTCGTCGGCGTCGGGGTGCCGGAGTCGAGCGCGTACGTCGTCGGCACCGGATCGGCCACGAACTGGGCCACCTCCGGACCGGTCGAGCAGTACGCCACCCGGGCCGCGTAGTCGGCGTGGGGCCGGGCCGCCGCCTCGGCGACGGTTTCCAGGAAAGCCAGGGGCGAGTCGGCCAGCATCTCCAGGCGCAGTGCCCGCATACGGGCAGCGTCCGTCGGACGTATCCGATGGACGACGGCTCGGCGGCGATTCGTGCTGCCCGAAACGGTCGTCATGTGGGCATGCATACCGTAGCGACGCCTGCCGATGCACATCGGTCGGCGATCGGCGTCATTTGCCCTTTTTGTGGTCGTGCGACTTTGTCACGCCTCGTGTACCGTGCGTTTTCGATCGCCTGTTTCGACAGTCATCGTCGACCCGGAATCGGTGGTCCGATGCTCGGCCGTGTCCACCGCGACCGAGGGCTTTCCAGCGCCGTGCAGAGTGAGGAAGTGCACCGTGGCACAGGGCACCGTGAAGTGGTTCAACGCCGAGAAGGGCTACGGCTTCATCGCCGTGGACGGCGGGCAGGACGTCTTCGTTCACTTCTCGGCCATCGAGATGGACGGCTACAAGGCGTTGGACGACGGTCAACGAGTCGAGTTCGAGA
Source organism: Micromonospora sp. SH-82 (assembly GCF_051132485.1). Taxonomy (NCBI): domain Bacteria; kingdom Bacillati; phylum Actinomycetota; class Actinomycetes; order Micromonosporales; family Micromonosporaceae; genus Micromonospora; species Micromonospora sp. SH-82. The sequence continues at coordinate 579,509 of NZ_CP148049.1, read as the reverse complement.
TCGCACAGGGGCAGAAGGGGCCGCAGGCCGAGCGGGTACGCGCCGTCTGATCGGGACCGCCGGGGCCGGCACGCCCCCGGTCGGCGGTGGAGATCTCATCCCATCCGCCTGCGGGGATGCGTGTCCGGCGTTCGCCGGGGAGGATCATGAGCCGTTCCAGCCGTTGCTGCTGAGGAGGCCTCATGACCGACCAACCGCCGCCCGGGCCGCCCAGCCCCCCGTTCGGCCACCCGGCCCCGGGGTCGGACCCGCACGGGCAGCCGCCGGTCTCCGGGCAGCCGGTGTACCCGGGGTCGACTCCCTACCCGGGGAGCACCCCGCACTCGGGGTTGCCGGCGTACTCGGATCAGACCCCGCATCCGGGCCACCAGGGCCAGCAGCCCTCCTACCCGGGCCAGCAGCCGGGCCACCCGGGTCAACAGCAGTCCTACCCGGGCCAGCAGCCGTCCTATCCAGGTCAGCAGCCCTCCTACCCGGGTCAACAGCCGGGCCACCCGGGGCAGGCTCCGTACCCCGGCCAGCCGTACCCCGGGGCGGCGTACCCGGGTCAGTTGCCGCCCGGAGCAGGGCACGCGCCGTACCCGGGAGCTGCCCATCCCGGACCGGGGTACGGCTGGAACCCTAACGACCCGCTGGTGAACCCGCCCGGCGGCGAGTTGAGCGGCTGGTGGAGCCGGTGCATCGGGGTGGTCCGCCGGGGTTGGACGGTGTTGCTGCCGCTGCTCCTGATCACCCAGGTCCTGCCGGCGATCATCATGGCGGTCCTGGTCCTCGCCCTCGGGCCGGCGCTCGGTCTGACGACCCCGCAGGTGACGAGCGAGACGACGGCGCTGCCCGACGGTCTCCTGCGTGACATGAGCATCTTCATCACGACCATCACCGCCTCCGCCATCCTCATCGGTCTCCTGCAGAGCGTGGGTTGGGCGGCGGGGACCTGGGTGATCACCCGGCAGGCGGTCGGTGGGTCGGTGACCCTCGGGTCGGCCCTGCGGTACGGACTGAGCCGGGCCCCCGGCCTGTGGGGCTGGACCCTCCTGGTCGGGCTGCTGGTCTTCGTCGGCATCTGCCTGTGCTTCCTGCCCGGCATCTACCTCGCCGCCGCGTTGAGCCTTGCCGGTCCGGTCTACCTGTTCGAGCGGAGCAACCCGATCGGGCGTTCCTTCCAGATGTTCCACTCCTCCCGGTTCGGGATGCTGGTGGGTCGGCTGGCGTTGATGGCGGTGGTGGTGATCGGGATACCCCTGACTGTCGACCTGTTCCGGCAGATCGGGATGCAGGCCTTCGACGAGGCTCCGTTGGCTTGGCCGATCGCCTCGCCGGGGGCTGCCGTGGGTGCCCTGGCGGTCACCGCCGCGGCATCGGTGTTGACCCTGCCCGCGTACCTGTTCCAGCAGGTCGCGTTGGTGGTCACCTATGCCGAGCAACGGATTCACGAGGGGCCGGTGGACAGCGCCCGACTCGCGGCTGAACTCGGGTGAGGGCGCGCATCGTGCTTGCACTCGGCAGGGGAGAGTGCTAAACAAGTCCTTGGCACTCGCATACCGTGAGTGCCAATGGTCGGGGCGGTAGGGCCACGATCGTGCGCTGTCTCTGTGGATGGCGGACGGGACGTGGCCGGTCGTCGCGGGCTATCCGGCCCGGCCGACGGATGTCGCTGTCACGCGACGGCGACGTCCCAAGGTGCGTACACCAGGCGGCCCATCCGGGACACACACTCGGGTGGCCCGTGAGTGTCCAGGAGGACAACGCCGTATGGCCAAGATTATCGCCTTCGACGAAGAGGCTCGCCGCGGTCTCGAGCGGGGCATGAACCAGCTCGCCGACGCCGTAAAGGTGACCCTCGGCCCCAAGGGCCGCAACGTCGTGCTCGAGAAGAAGTGGGGTGCCCCCACCATCACCAACGATGGTGTGAGCATCGCCAAGGAGATCGAGCTCGAGGACCCGTACGAGAAGATCGGCGCCGAGCTGGTCAAGGAGGTCGCGAAGAAGACCGACGACGTCGCCGGTGACGGCACGACGACGGCGACCGTCCTGGCCCAGGCCCTCGTCCGCGAGGGTCTGCGCAACGTGGCCGCCGGTGCGAACCCGATGGCCCTGAAGCGGGGCATCGAGGCTGCGGTCGCCAACGTCTCGGAGGAGCTGTCCAAGCTCGCCAAGGACGTCGAGACCAAGGAGCAGATCGCCTCCACCGCCTCCATCTCCGCTGGTGACACCAGCGTCGGCGAGATCATCGCCGAGGCGATGGACAAGGTCGGCAAGGAAGGCGTCATCACCGTCGAGGAGAGCAACACCTTCGGGCTGGAGCTGGAGCTCACCGAGGGTATGCGCTTCGACAAGGGCTACATCTCGGCCTACTTCATGACCGACCCGGAGCGTATGGAGGCCGTCTTCGACGACCCGTACATCCTGATCGCGAACAGCAAGATCTCCTCGGTCAAGGACCTGCTCCCGATCCTGGAGAAGGTCATGCAGTCGGGCAAGCCGCTGCTGATCATCGCCGAGGACCTGGAGGGCGAGGCCCTGGCCACCCTGGTGGTCAACAAGGTCCGGGGCACCTTCAAGTCGGTCGCCGTCAAGGCGCCGGGCTTCGGTGACCGCCGCAAGGCCATGCTGACCGACATCGCCATCCTCACCGGTGGCCAGGTCATCAGCGAGGAGGTCGGCCTCAAGCTGGACGCCGCCGACGTCGAGATGCTGGGCCGCGCCCGCAAGGTCGTGGTGACCAAGGACGAGACCACCATCGTCGACGGTGCCGGCGACGCCGACCAGATCCAGGGCCGGGTGAACCAGATCCGGGCCGAGATCGACAAGAGTGACTCCGACTACGACCGGGAGAAGCTGCAGGAGCGGCTGGCCAAGCTGGCCGGTGGCGTTGCGGTGATCAAGGTCGGCGCGGCCACCGAGGTCGAGCTGAAGGAGCGCAAGCACCGCATCGAGGACGCCGTCCGCAACGCGAAGGCCGCCGTCGAGGAGGGCATCGTCCCGGGTGGTGGCGTCGCGCTGGTGCAGGCCGGCAAGAGCGCCTTCGACAAGCTGGACCTGACCGGCGACGAGGCCACCGGCGCCCAGATCGTCAAGATCGCCCTGGACGCCCCGCTGCGGCAGATCGCCGTCAACGCGGGTCTCGAGGGTGGCGTGGTCGTCGAGCGCGTCCGCAACCTCGACGCCGGGCACGGCCTCAACGCCGCCTCCGGTGAGTACGTCGACCTGCTGGCCGCGGGCATCATCGACCCGGCCAAGGTGACGCGCTCGGCGCTGCAGAACGCGTCGTCGATCGCCGCGCTCTTCCTCACCACCGAGGCCGTCGTGGCGGACAAGCCGGAGAAGAACCCGGCCGCCCCGGCTGCTCCGGGTGGCGGGGAGATGGACTTCTGAGTCCAGCTTCACCAACGCCGAACGGGGCGGGCCGCTGACGCGGCCCGCCCCGTTCCGTCTCTGCGGTACAGGGGGCGGCGGGGCAGGTGGCGGATGACACGGCGTCCGGAGCCGTCGCCCGCATCGACAGTGCGGGTCAGCCTCGGGCGGCCCGGACTGCGGCGTAGGCGTCGACCAGGCCGGCACCGGTGATGGCGGCGTCCCCACCGCACCGGTCCGTCCGGTCCTGGGAACGGTAGGTCGGCTGGGCGGGGGTGGCGGTGTCTCGCAGGATCTGCCGGGTCCGGTCCAGGTCACCGACCAGAGCCGGGTTCGCCGACCACATCAACGCCACCACCCCGGCCACCTGCGGAGCCGCCATCGAGGTGCCGTCCAGGGAGGCGTACCCCCCGCCGGGCATCGCGGAGAGCACCCCGGCACCCGGCGCGACCAGGTCGGGTTTGGCCCGCCCGTCCGCCGCCGATCCACGGCTGGAGAAGAGGGTCACCCGGCGTTGCCGGTCCACCGCCCCGACCGTGAACACGTCCGGGTACGGCGCCGGGGGGTCCTGGATCGAGCCGCAGAACGGGCCGGTGTTGCCGGCGGCGGCGACCACGAGGATCCCCGCCGCCTCCAGCGCTGCGGTGGCCGGCTGGAGGACCCCCGGGTCGCAGCCCTCGATCGACGGGCAGCCCCACGAGTTGGTGAGCACCTCCGGTGCGCGTTCGGGTCGACCGTCGGTGAACGGGTCCCCACCGGCGGGGAAGGGTGCCAGCATGAACTGGAGGCAGTCCAGGTAGTGACCGGGGCTGCCCAGGTTCCGGTCGAGGTTGATGCACCCGGTCCACTGGGCGTCGGGGGCCACCCCGATGCCGTTGCGACCGACCGCGCTGCCCAGCGTGTGGGTGCCGTGTCCACTGCGGTCGGACGGGGTGCGAGTGCCGTTCCACGGGTCGTACCAGGAGTCCGCCCCGCCCCGGAACCCGTCGGTGAGGGTCGGGTGGGCGACGTCCACCCCGGAGTCGGAGCTGCCCACCACCACCCCCGCGCCGGTCACCCCGAACTCCGACCAGACCCGGTCGGCGCCGATCAGGGACACGTTCCAGGCCGGGCCGGTGGGGGCCGGTTCGTCGCCCCGGGAGGCGGCGGCGGGGACGGGTACCGGCCGTAGGCGTTGGCTCACCAGGACCCGGGACACCTCGGGGCGGCGGGACAACCAGGCCCGCACCGCCGGGCCGCCGTCGGTCTCGATCGCGTTGACCAGGTAGTAGGGCGTGTGGTTCAGCCGCAGCCGGGTCAGCTCCCGGCGCAGCCCCGCCTGGGTGCGGTCGGCAGTGGCGACCAGCCGTCGGTGGACCTCGGCGGCGCGGGCGTCCCGGCCGGCCCGACCGGGCACCCCGCCCGGCACGCCGGTCAGGTCGGCCTGCTCGCGGAGGACCACCAGGAGCCGTTCGCCGTGCAGGCCGGGCTGACCCAGACCGACACCGACGACGGCGACCCCGGCCAGCACCGCGACGGCGGTCACCCCCGCCACCCGCCGGTCCGGCGTGAACCCGCGCGACCGACCGAACGCGACGCCGTACCCGAGGGCGAGCAGCAGTGCGACGACGAGCCCGGCGGCGGTCGCCGTCGCGACCCAGAACGGGACGTCCCGGCCGTCGGCCAACAGCAGGGTGACCTCCTCCGGGTCGGTGAAGGCCAGCGGACCCAGCACGACGAGCCCGACCAGCCAGCGGGTCGGGGCCCGGTCGGCGGTCCGACCGGTACGCCACGCCACCGCCCGGAGCGCGGCCAGGACGAACCCGGTCGGCGGGAGCGTCCACAGCGCCGGTAGCTGGGCACCGGACTGGCCGGTCCCCGCCCCGACCACCAGGAGGGTGACCCCGGCGACCAGGCCACCGACGAGCACCATCCGGGCCGGTCGGGGCGGGGTGCCGACGGTGAAGCGTTCCCACAGGGCCGGGGCCAGCAGCACCCCGGCCAGGGTGCCCACGGCCGCCGCCGCCGCGACGGCGAGCAGGGTCTCCAGCAACCCGCCGAGCGCACCCACCCAGATCCAGGGCAGCAGCAGGAGGAGCCCGGCCGCGACCGCGAGCAGGGTCACCGCCGTCGGCCGCCGTCCCCTCTCCCCGGTCCCGGTGTCGGCCGGGTGCGGTGGCGCGGCGGGGTCGGTCCGGCGGGCGCGGTGCAGCAGCCGGCCCAGGGCCCACGCCGCCAGGGCGGCGGTGACGGCCAGGGCGGCCAGGTACGCCTCGTGGTGCACCGGGGGGATCGCCCGGAGCAGGACCAGCCCGCCGAGGGCGAAGGCCGCGCCGACCCAGGCCCACCCGGTGGCCCGGACCGCCGCCGACCGGGGGATCAGGCCGAGCAGCAGCGCGGGGGTGCCGAGCAGGACGACGCTCGTCACGGCGAGCCCGGGCCAGAGGACCACCACCCGGTGCAGGCCGGTGGCGAGCAGCAGTTGGTCGACCAACCAGCCGGCCGCCTGGCTGAACGTGACGAACCCGACTGTCCAGAGCCCCACCAGAACCGCCGCCACCACCGCCCAGGGGCTCGGGGGGCGCGCCGGGGCCGGCATCGACCCGGGTGGCCACACCCCCGAGTGACCAGGGAATCCACCGGGTCCGGGACCGTACGGACCCGGTACCGGTGCGCCTGCGGGTGGGGGGTGACCGGCCGCCATGTCCTGACAGTACGGGCCGGGCGGCACATGCCGCCCCGGGGTCACGGCGTTACGGTGGACGGGTGCGTGACCCCAACGTCTCCCGCGCCCTCGCCGGTCAGCTCTCCCCTGTCCGCCGCGCCACCGACCTGCGCCGTCTCCGGGCGGAACGGTTCGACGTCCTCGTCATCGGGGGTGGGGTCACCGGGGCCGGTGCCGCCCTGGACGCCGCCTCCCGGGGGTTGAAGGTCGCCCTGGTCGAGGCCCGCGACCACGCCGCCGGCACCTCCAGCCGGTCCAGCAAGTTGATCCACGGGGGCCTGCGCTACCTGGAGCAGCTGGAGTTCGGTCTGGTCCACGAGGCGCTCACCGAGCGGGGGCTGCTCGCCACCCGGCTGGCCCCGCACCTGGTCCGCCCGGTGCCGATCCTGGTCCCGCTCCCCGCCGGGCAGGGGGCGCGGAGCCTGCCCGCCCGGGCGTGGCGGCGGGCCTACTACGGCCTCGGGGTGGCCGCGTACGACACCTTCGCCGGGTTGGTCGGCGGTGGCCGGGGGATGCCGCTGCACCGGCACCTCACCCGGGAGGGGGCCCGGCGGATCTTCCCCAGCCTGCGGACCGACGCCCTGGCCGGGGCGATCCGCTACCACGACGGGCAGGTCGACGACGCCCGGCTGGTGGTCACCCTGGCCCGCACGGCGGCCAGCATGGGTGCCACGGTGGTCACCAGCGCCCGCGCCGTCGGGTTGGTCCGGCAGGCCCGGGAGGTCACCGGGGTCCGGGTCCGTGACCTGGAGGCACCGCCCAACTCCCCGGACGCCGAGTTCGAGGTACGCGCCCGTACCGTCGTCGCGGCCACCGGGGTGTGGAGCGACGACATGTCGCGGATGCTCAACGACGTGGGGCTGCGCCCCGGGATCCGGGTCCGGGCGTCGAAGGGGGTGCACCTGGTGGTGCCCCGTTCGGCGATCACCGGAGAGACCGGGCTGATCCTGCGGACCCCGACCTCGGTGCTCTTCGTGATCCCGTGGGGCGGGCACTGGATCATCGGTACCACCGACACCGACTGGCGGCTGGACCGCTCCCACCCGGCCGCCTCGGCGCGGGACATCGCGTACCTGCTCGACCAGGTCAACACGGTGTTGGAGCGGCCGTTGACCACAGACGACATCGAGGGGGTCTACGCCGGGCTGCGACCACTGCTGGCCGGCGAGGCCGACTCCACCTCGAAGCTCTCCCGGACCCACGCCGTCTTCGAGCCGATGCTCGGGCTGCTCCTGGTGGCCGGGGGCAAGTACACGACGTACCGGGTGATGGCCTCCGACGTCATCGACCGGGCGGCCCGGCGGCTCGGCGGGGTACGCCCCTCGCGCACCGCCGACCTGCCGCTGCTCGGCGCCGACGGGTACGCGGCGATGTGGCGGGACCGGGCCGACCTGGCCCGTCGACACCAGATGCCGGTCGGGGTGCTGGAGCACCTGTTGGAGCGGTACGGCACCCTCACCCTGGAACTGCTCGCCCTGATCGACGCCGACCCGCTGCTGGCCTCCCCGCTGGCCGGTGCCCCGGAGTACCTGGCCGCCGAGGTGACGTACGCGGCCCGGGCCGAGGGGGCGCTGCACCTGGAGGACGTGCTGACCCGGCGTACCCGGATCTCCTTCGAGACCGCCCACCGTGGCCTGGACTCCGCCGAGCACACCGCCGAGCTGATGGGCGCGGTGCTGGGCTGGGACGCCGCCACCCGGGACCGCGAGGTGGCCCACTACCGGGCCCGGGTCCTGGCGGAACGGCAGTCGCAGACGATGCCCGACGACGCCACCGCCGACGCGGCCCGACTCGGGGCTCCCGACGTCCGTGGCTTCTCCGCCGACCGGGGCGGCGACGGCGACCCGGCGCAGGTCAACGCCGGCTGGTGACCCCCGGAAGTGCCGGCGGGGGCGAGACGGGGCGGCCCCGGTGACTCTCCCCCTGGTGGGGCGGGGGACTGCTTCGGATCGGCGTGGCGTGCAGCCGGGCGACGACCGAGGTCGTGGTCGGATCGGGGAGGTGCCCGGTCGCCAGGTCGTCGGATCGGGTGGACTCCGAGGCGCGGGCACGCCGGGGGTGACGTCCGGCAGGGGTCGGGGTTCATGTCGAACGGGTGTCGACGCTGTGACTCAGAGCACCTTGCCGGGGTTGAGGAGGCCGGCCGGGTCGAGGGCGGACTTGATCGCCTGGTGCACCCGGACGCCGACCGGGCCGATCTCCTCGGCCAGCCAGTCCCGCTTGAGCAGTCCGACCCCGTGCTCGCCGGTGCAGGTGCCGCCCAGGGCGAGCCCCAGTCGCATGATCTCGTCGAAGGCCCGTCGCCCGCGCGCCACGCTGTCCGGGTCTGCGCGGTCCACCACGATGTTGGGGTGCATGTTGCCGTCCCCGGCGTGCCCGACCACCCCGATCGGCACGTCGCACTCGACGGCGATCCGGGCCACCCCGTCCAGGAGCGCCGCCAGGGCCGCCCGGGGCACCGCCACGTCGTCGATGACCAGGCCGCCGTTGCCCTGCGGGTAGGTCCGGGCGGCGAAGTGCTCCATCGCCGGGTGGGCCAGTCGCCGGGCCTGGAGCAGGGCCGCCGCCTCCACCGCGTCGGTGGCCGCGTACACCTCGTCGGCACCGGCGGCGGTGCAGACCTCGCCGATCCGGGCCAGGTCGCCCGGGGCCCGGACACCGGTGTCGACGGCGGCCAGCAGCAACGCCTCGGCGTCGGTACGCAGTCCCATCGGCCGGTACGCCTCGATCGCCGACAGGTGGGTGCGGTCGAGCAGCTCCAGCAGGCTCGGGGTGAGCCCCTGGGCGGCGATCCGGGCCACCGCGTCGCCCGCCGAGGCGACGGAGTCGAAGACCGCCACCAGGGTCAGGGACTGCTCCGGGGCCGGACGCAGCCCCACAGTCACCTCGGTGATCACCCCGAGGGTGCCCTCCGAGCCGACGAAGAGGCGGGTCAGGTCGTATCCGGCGACACCCTTGGCGGTACGCCTACCCGTGCGCAGCACCTCGCCGGAGGCGAGCACCACCTCCAGGCCGAGGACGTACTCGGTGGTCACGCCGTACTTGACGCAGCACATACCCCCGGCGTTCGTGGAGACGTTCCCGCCGATCGTCGACGACTCCCAGGAGCCCGGGTCGGGCGGGTAGTAGAGCCCCTGCTCCGCCACCGCCCGGGCCAGCGCGGCGTTGACGACCCCGGGCTGCACCACGGCGATCCGGGACACCGGGTCGATCTCCCGGATCTCGTCCATCGCCACCATGCTCAGCACCACCGCGCCGTCGACGGCGTTCGCCGCCCCGGCCAACCCGGTGCGGGCACCCTGCGGCACCACCGGTACGCCGTGTCCGGCGGCGGCGCGGACCACGGCGACGACCTCCTCGGTGGTGCGGGGCCGGACCACCACCGCAGGGGTCCCGGCGGCGCAGAGGTCCGCCTCGTCCCGCTGGTGCATCCGCAGCAGGTCCGGGTCGGTCAGCACGGCGTCGGCGCCGAGGGCGGCACGCAACTCGGTGATCAGGGGGGTTCCGGGCATGCGGGGAAGGCTAGCCCCGGCTCGTACCACCCGCCAGGCGTCGGTCACCGTCCACGGGTGCCGGGTGACTCCTGGTCCGCGAGGATTCACCCCGAGCCGTACGGGTAGTCCCGTCCATGGCCCGAGACCGGCGACCCTCCCTGCTGCGACGTGCATCCATGCGTGACGGTGGGGTCGACGTCGACGGGGCGCGGATCGCCGAGGCGATGGGCGAGTTGAAGCATCGGGGCCACGCCACCCTGAAGGACCGCCTGCACCGGCTCCGGTCCACCGCCGTCCTGGCCCTGCAGGCCGGGCTGGCCGCCGCCCTGTCCTGGCTGATCGCGCGGGACCTGCTCGGCAACCCGCAGCCGGTGTTCGCCCCCATCGCGGCGGTCGGCACCCTGGCCGCGTCGGTGGGTCAGCGGTTCCGCCGGACCATGGAGCTGATCCTCGGGGTGGGGGCCGGAGTGGCAGTGGGTGACCTGCTGGTCTACCTCGTCGGCACCGGGGCCTGGCAGCTCGGTGTGATCGTCACCCTGGCCATCCTGGTGACCATCTTCTTCGGCGGTTCGGTGGCGGTGGTGATCCAGGCCGCCGCGACTGCGGTCCTGATCGTCACGCTCAACCCTTCGGCGAAGACGCTGGAGATACCCCGGTTCATCGACGCGATGGTCGGCGGCGGCACCGCGCTCCTGGTGACCGCGTTGCTCCTCCCCCTCAACCCGCTCCGGGTGATCAACCGGGCGGCCCGCCCGGCGATGGACCTGCTCGCCGACCAACTGGAGCGGACCGCCTCCGCGCTGCGGGACCGGGACCGGGAGGCCGTCCAACAGGCCCTGGAACGCCTTCGGGACAACAAGGGGGAGCTGACCGACTTCGTCGAGGCCATCGAGGGGGCGAAGGAGACCATCACCATCTCACCGGCCCGCTGGCACCGGCGCAGCGAGCTGACCCACTACGCGGAGGCGGCCGACCCGATCGACCGGGCGATGCGCAACAGCGGCACCCTGATCCGCCGGGCGGTCACCCTGATCGAGGACGACGAGGCGATCCCCGAGCCGATGCCGGACGCCGTCGACCACCTCGCCGAGTCGGTACGCCTGCTCCGCCACGAGTTCGCGGTGGGCGAGGAACCCCAACGGGCCCGGGAACGGTCCCTGCGCGCGGTCAGCGAGGCCGGTCGGGCGTACACCGAGGGGGTCGGGTTCTCCGGCAGTGTGGTGGTCGCCCAGGTCCGGACCACCGCCAGCGACCTCCTGGTGGCCTCCGGTGTCGAACAGGAGGAGGCGAACCGGCTGATCCGGGAGGCCTTCGGGGACTCCGAGAGCGCCGAACAGCCGGCCGAACACAACACCGCCCCGAACCCGCCGACCACCCCGCCCCTGGGCTGATCCGACCGCCGGTCAGCCGAGTGCGGCCAGCGCCTCGACCAGCTCGTCGACCTCCGCCTCGGTGGTGCCCAGGCCGATGCTGGCCCGTACCGCGGTGGGAGGCAGATCCGACCGTCCGCTGCGGGCCGCCGCGTCGGCGAGCAGCCTACGGGCCAGCGGGTGGGCGCAGAACAACCCGTCGCGGACCCCGATGGAGTGCTCCTGCGCCAGGTGGGCGGCGACCTCGCCGGAGTCCCGGCCGGCGACCACGAAGGAGACGATCCCGACGCGGGGGGCGTCCGGGGCGAAGGTGCGCAGCTCCACCACGTGCGGCAGCGCCGCCAGTCCGGTGCGCAGCCGGGCCAGCAGCGCCTGCTCCCGGTCGTGCAGGGCCGACCGGTCGGCGGCCTCGAACGCGGCGCAGACAGCGGCCAGGGCCGCCGCGCCGAGCAGGTTCGGGGTGCCCGCCTCGTGCCGGGCCGGTCCGGTGTTCCACCTGACGTCGTGACAGCTCTCGCCCACCGAGGCGGTGGCACCGCCGCCGGCCAGGTACGGCGCAGCGGCGTCCAGCCAGTCGGCCCTGCCGACGAGCACCCCGGCCCCGAACGGGGCGTACAGCTTGTGACCGGAGAGCGCCAGGTAGTCCACGTCGAGCGCGTCGACGTCGACCGGGGCGTGCGGGGCGAGCTGGGCGGCGTCCACCACGATCCGGGCCCCGTGCCGGCGGGCCACCCGGGCCAACTCGGCCACCGGCCACACCTCACCCGTCACGTTGCTCGCCGCCGTCACCGCCACCAGCACCGGACGGTCGGCCGGAACCGGGTGCCCGGCGGGGTCCCGCAGGTCGGCGAGGGCGGCGGCCAGGGACCGTACCGCCTCCTGCGGGTCGGTGGGGACCGGGAGGCGGAGGGTGTCGGCCGGCCAGGGCAGCAGGTTGGCGTGGTGCTCGCCGGTGAAGGTCACCACGGCCGTACCGGTGGGCAGGGCCCGGGCCAGCAGGTTGAGTGCGTCGGTGGTGTTGCGGGTGAAGACGACGTGGTCCCCGGCGCGGGCGCCGACGAAGTCGGCCACCGTCTGCCGGGCCTGTTCGTAGGCGAGGGTGCAGCGCCGGGAGAGCGCCCCCGTGCCCCGGTGCACGCTGGCGTACCAGGGAAGGAGCTCGGCCACCGCGTCGGCTGCGGCTTGCGCGCAGGGTGCGCTGGCAGCCAGGTCCAGGTTGATCTGACCGGGTACGCCCAACACGCTCAACGGTCCGGCCGGGTCGGTCGACGGCGGCGTGGTGGGCGCGACGGGGGTGAGGCGAGCGGACACGACGAACCTCCGGGGTCAGTGGACCCCGGGTGAGCACAGGGGACGGGGTCCGCGCTTGCCCGGCACACGGATGCGGCCGGACCAGGTCATCACCCGGGGCACCCCACCGCGAACCTCGACGAGGGTTGCCGGCCAGCAAACCGGGGCTTGACGCTGGCGCTCGTGACCCGGGTTCAGCATAGCGCCCATGAATGCGCCACGCCGGTGCGGCCGTGGGTGGCTACGCTGACCGCATGTCCGTCACCCCGCCCGACGGGTCTGCACCGTCGTCGTCCAACCCGCCCGGCGGGCCGTACCCGGGCTATCCGCCGTCCCGGCCCACCGAGGGCTCGGCTCCGGCGCCCGGTCACTCTGCGCCCGGTCACCCCGCGCCCGGTTTTCCTGCGCCCGGTTCTTCCACGCCCGGCGGGAACGACTCGGTGCCCCGGCGGCGTCTGGGGCTACGGCGTTTCCTGGTCCTGGCCGGGGTCGTCCTGCTGATCGCCGCCTGTGCGCTGTTCATGGTGATCCAACTCGGGTCCAGCCTCGGCGCCGAGGCGCTGTTGATCGGGCTGGCGGCCGCCATCCTGCCGGTCCCGGTCCTGGTCGGCGCCTTCCTCTGGCTGGACCGGTACGAGCCGGAGCCGCTGAAGTACCTGGTCTTCTGCTTCGCCTGGGGGGCCTTCGTCTCGACCGCCGCCTCCCTGACCGTCAACGAGACGATGGCCGGTCTCTTTGAGCGGTGGGAGATGCCGGCGGCGCTCACCGCCGTGCTCGTCGCCCCGTTCATCGAGGAGCTGACGAAGGCGCTCGGGCCGATCCTGCTGTTGATCTTCCGTCGCCGGGAGTGGTCCGGGATCACCGACGGACTCGTCTACTGTGGCCTCTCCGCGGTCGGCTTCGCGATGGTGGAGAACATCCTCTACCTGGGCGGGTACGGCTACGCCACCGGCGTCAACGAGTACGGCCCGGCCACCGGCGCGCAGCAGGTCATCGCCATCTTCATCGTCCGGATCCTGCTCTTCGGCTTCGCCCACCCGCTGTTCACCTCGATGGCCGGGATCGGGCTGGGCATCGCGGCCCGTACCGCCGATCGTCGGGTCCGGTTCCTGGCCCCGGCGGCCGGTCTCCTGCTGGCGATGATGCTGCACGGCGCCTGGAACCTGCTGCCCACCCTGGGGCAGGCACTCGGCCAGCCGGTGATCGCGCTCTTCGGTTTCGTCAGCGTGATGTTCCCGATCTTCTTCGCCATGGTCGGCCTGGCGATCTGGGTCCGGGCCTGGGAGGGTCGGCTCACCGAGCGGACCCTGCCCGAGTACGTCAGGGCGGGCTGGCTCACCCCGCCCGAGGTGGCGGCGCTGGGCAGCCTGGGTCGCCGGCACGCCGCCCGGACCTGGGCCCGACGGGTCGCGGGGGACAGCGGAGCGCGGGCCATGCGCGGGTACCAGTTCGCGGCCACCCGCCTGGCGTTGCTGCGCGACGGGATGCGCCGGGGGCTCGACCGTAAGCCGGCCGACCAGGAGCGGACCGCCCGTGAGGAGCGGGAGCTGCTCGACTCGATCGCCCGGTACCGGTCCCACTTCGTCGGTCGGGACCCGCAGGTGCCGGTGGGTGTCTGGAACGGGCAGCGGTACCTGCTCCGGTTCCCGGACGGAGCGGAGCGGGAGGTCGACGCCCCGGGCGAGCCGGTGGTGCCGATCCCGGTGGTACTGACCCCACCCGGCCCGCCTCCCGGCTACGGCCAGCCCCACGGATACGGTCCCCACTCCGGCCACGGTCCCTATCCGGGCCACGGTCCCTACCCGGGTTACGGTCCACCGCCCGGCTACGGTCCACCTTCCGGCCACGGCCGGTATCCCGGCCACGGTCCGCAGTCCGGTCCGTATCCGGGCCACGGTCCGGAGTCCTGTCGGCCGGGGTCACCGCCGCCCGACCCCTGGTCGCAGTGACGACACCGAGCCGGTCCCGGTCGCACCGGGGCCGGCTCAGGTCATCAGGCCGGTGAGGAAGTCGCCGAGTCCCTGGGCCATCGCCACCAGCGCGGCCCCGATCGCCTTGAACATCTCCGCCGCAGCGTCCGGGCGGAAGGCCAGAAAGTAGATCAGGAACGCGAGGAGGCTCCAGGCCAGCACCTTCTTCACGACTACCGGCATTCGTCCCTCCCCAGGACCAGGCGGATGAGCCTGGCTTCCCACGAAGGAGGGACGCAAACAGCCGAACGTCACAGGTACAGGCCCGTGGAGTTCTCCTCGATCCGCTCGGCGGCCACGGCGTGCACGTCCCGCTCCCGCAGCAGCACGTAACCCCGACCGTGCAGCTCTACCTCGGAGCGGTCGTCCGGGTCGAAGAGCACCCGGTCGCCGGAGACGATCGAGCGGACGTGGGGGCCGACGCCGACCGCCGTGGCCCAGGCGAGCCGCTTGCCCACGGCTGCCGTCGCGGGGATCACGATTCCGGCGGTGGAGCGGCGTTCACCGTCGCTGCCCTCCATCCGTACCAGCACCCGGTCGTGCAGGAGTCGGATGGGCAGGCCGGCGTCGAGGTTCTGGTCCGCTGTCACGTCGCAGACGGTACCGTGCCGCCCGACAGGTGGCCTGAGGGGTTGCGCCGAGCTCACCCTGGGCACAGGGTGGTGCAACTACCGTACGGTTGCTGCTGGCGGGCGTACCTTTCTGCATGTCCCGCCAAGGTCAGCGGCCGGTTCTCACGCCAGGAGGTGCGCTTGAGCCGCTTCGAGCGGGTACGCGAACGGCTGCGTCGCGCTTACGAGTCGGGTAAGGCTTCGGTGCGCGCGGGTCGTACCCGCTCACCTGACCTGCCCGGGGAGGCCGAGATCGCCGAGCCGACGTCGCCGGGGCCGGTGGCTCCGCCGACCGCGACGGTGGTCAGTGCACCCCCGGAACCGCCGACGCTGCACACCACCGCGAGCCGGGACGACTCGGACGTCCCGCACGCCCTACGGATCGCCGCCGCCTGGTCCTGGCGACTCATCGTGGTCGGGGTCGTCGCCTGGGCGCTGCTCGGGATCGTCGGCCGGGTCAAGATCGTGATCGTCCCGCTGGTGATCGCGCTGCTCTTCTCGGCGCTGCTCGCCCCGGCCGTCGGGTGGCTGCTGCGGGCCCGGTTCCCCCGGTCGCTGGCGACCGCGGTGGTGCTGGTCGGCGGCCTGGCCGCAGTGGTGGGCACGCTGACCCTGGTGGTGAACGAGTTCATCAAGGGCGTTCCGGAGCTGAGCGCGCGGTCGTCGGAGGGGGTCCGGCAGATCCAGGACTGGCTCCGGACCGGGCCGCTGCACCTGTCTGACAACCAACTCAACCAGTACATCGACGAGGGCACCCGGTGGGTCAACGAGAACACCAGCTCGTTGACGAGCGGTGCGCTCGCCACCGCCGCCACCGTGGCCGAGGTGCTGACCGGCGCGCTGCTGGCGATCTTCGCCACCTTCTTCTTCCTGCGCGACGGCAACCGGATCTGGCGTTTCCTGGTCCGGCTGCTGCCGGTGGCCGCCCGGTGGAAGGTCGACGACGCCGGGCGGGCCTCCTGGGAGACGCTCGGTGCCTACGTCCGGGCCACCATCCTGGTGGCGTTCATCGACGCGGTCGGTATCGGCATCTTCCTGGTGGCCTTCGACATCCCGTTCGCCTTCCCGCTGATCGCCCTGGTCTTCCTGGGCGCGTTCATCCCGATCGTCGGGGCGACCCTGTCCGGGGCGGTGGCTGTGCTCGTCGCGCTGGTCGACAGCGGGCCGGTCACCGCGCTGATCATCCTCGCCGCGGTGATCGGGGTGCAGCAGATCGAGGGGAACGTCCTCCAGCCGTTGATCATGGGTCGGGCGGTGGCCATCCACCCCCTCGCCGTGGTCATCGGGGTCGCCGCCGGTGTGGTCCTCGCCGGCATCACCGGTGCCGTGATCGCGGTGCCGGTGATCGCGGTGATCAACACCGCAGTCCGTCGACTCGCCGCCCGCCGGGTCCCGGACACCCCGCCGGACGCCGTGGTGGTGGCCGCCAAGGCCCCCTGACCCACCGACCCAAGCCCGGGCGGGCGTCCGGTCAGCTCTTCGCGAGCCGTTCGAGCGCCCCCCGGGCCACCTCCGACCGGGTGGTGTACCAGAACGGCGGCAGGGACCGACGCAGGAACGGGCCGTAACCCCGGGCCGTCTCCAGCCGGGAGTCGAGCACCGCGACCACCCCCTTGTCGCCGGTCGCCCGGATCAGCCGACCCACCCCCTGGGCCAGCCGGATCGCCGCGATCGGGACGCTCACCGCGGCGAAACCCGACCCGCCGGAGGAGTCCACGGCCGCCGCCCGGGCCGCCGCGAGCGGCTCGTCGGGGCGAGGGAACGGCAGCCTGTCGATCACCACCAGCTGGCAGGAGTCACCGGGCACGTCCACCCCCTGCCAGAGGGACATCACCCCGAACAGACAGCTGGAACGCTCCTCACGGAACCGACGGACCAGCAACGGCAGCGCCTCCTCGCCCTGCAACAGCACCGGCAGGTCGGTCCGCGCCCGGACCAGCTCCGCCGCCTGCTGGGCGGCCCGTCGGGAGGAGAACAGCCCGAGGGTACGCCCACCGAGCGCCTGCACCAGCGTCAGCAACTCCTCCCCGGCGGCGTCGGGCAGCCCCGAGGCGCTGGGCCGGGGCAGGTGCGCGGCGACGTACAGGATGCCCTGGCGGGCGTAGTCGAAGGGGGAACCGACGTCCAGCGAACGCCAACCGTCCCCCTCGGTCGCCGGTTCGACCGGGGTGGGGGCGGCGGTACGCCGATCGGTGGCGCGGGCCTGCGCGTCGGCGGCCGGCGACGGCGGGGTCACCGGGGGAGCCTCCAGCCCCAGGGCCCGGGCCACCGTGTCGAACCGCCCGCCCAACGTCAGGGTGGCCGAGGTGGCGACCACCGTACGCTCCTCGTACAGGTGGGTGGCGAGGGTTCCGGCGACGGAGAGCGGTGCGACCACCAGCGCCCGTCGGCTGCCCTGCTCGTGCTTCTCCACCCAGGCCACGTCGTGGTCGGCCTCCTCCAGGAGCCGCTGGCTGGTCTTGGAGAGGTCGTCGAGGACCGCCTTGACCTGCTGCTTGCGGACCGGGTCGGGGTCGTCGGACTTGACGTCGCCGAGCGCGTCGAGGGCGGCCCGGGTGGCCGAGTCGAGCACCGTGCACGCCTCCCGCAGGACCGTCGGCAGCCCCCCGGTCAACCGGCCGGCCCCGGTCTCGCCCAACCCGACGGCGAGGGCGTCACCCGCCTCGGTGAGCGCCTCCGCGACCTCCGGCTTGAGCAGCGGTCGGGCCCGTCGGGCCGACCTGTCGATCAGGTCCGGGGTCAGTTCGGCCTGGGCCGCCGAGGAGACCCGGTCGGCCAACTCGTGGGCCTCGTCGACGATCAGCAGCTTGTGCGGCGGGACGATGTGCCGTCCGGCCAGCATGTCGACGGCGAGGAGGCTGTGGTTGGTGACCACGATGTCGGCCTCCCGGGCGCGGGCGCGGGACGCCTCGGCGAAGCACTCGTCCCCGAACGGACACCGTGACGCCCCGACACACTCCCGGGCGGGCATCGACGCCAGCCGCCAGGCCTGGTCGTCCACGCCCGGGTCCAGCTCGTCACGGTCCCCGGTGTCGGTCTCCATCGCCCAGTCCCGCAGCCGCTGGATCTGTTTGCCGAGTCGACCGGCCTCACCGAGCCACTTCGTCCCGCCCGCCGGGCGCGGGTCGTCGAAGAGGGTGTCGCCCGGCTCGTCCTCGCTGGAGTTGTCGAGGCGGGCCAGGCAGAGGTAGTGGTGGCGGCCCTTCAGCACGGCGAAGGTCGGCCGCCGACCCAGCAGCGGGGTGACCGCGTCGGCGAGCCGGGGCAGGTCGTGCTCGACGAGCTGGGACTGCAACGCCAGGGTGGCGGTGGAGACCACCACCGGACCGTCCACGGTCAACGCGGGAGCCAGGTAGCCGAGGGACTTCCCGGTGCCGGTGCCGGCCTGCACCAGGAGGTGTTCCCGGGAGGCGATGCTCGCCGAGATCGCCTCGGTCATCTGCTGCTGGCCCGGTCGGGCCGCCCCACCCGGCACCGCCTCCACCGCGGCGGTGAGCAGGTCGACCCCGCTCGGCCGGGAGCCCCGGCGGCGACCGCTGCGGCTCGTCGAAGCGGGGGAACTCGCGGCGGCGGAGGCGGGACGGGACGCGGTCACCGTGGCACCGTACCCGCTGCCGCCGACACCGACAGTGGCCCAGGCGGGGCGTGGCGGGTCACCGTACGGCATCTTCGCGTCAAGTGTCCGGTTGTTTGCGCCAAGCGACGCGTAAGGGGTTTTCGACTAGGGTGGGGACTCATGCCCAGTGACGTGGTCCGTGTGATCTACCGCAAGTTCGACGGCGGCATCCACCGTGACTACCCAGCCCGCCGACTGGCCGAGGACGACCTCGGCGTCTGGGTGGGAGTGACCGAAGGCACCGAGTCGGTCTACCACGGTCGTCCCTCGGTCGAGCAGATCCCCTTCGTCCTGCTGGTGCCGCACCACGCCTGGTGGACCTGCATGTTCAACCCGCCGCCGCGCACCAGCGAGGTCTACTGCGACATCGCCGCCCCGGCCCGGTGGGAGTCCGACCACACTGTGCACCTGGTCGACCTGGACCTCGACGTGGTGCGGCGACGGACCACCGGTCTGGTCGAGCTGCTCGACGAGGACGAGTTCGCCGAGCACCGGGCCCGCTGGGGTTATCCCGACGACCTGGTGACCGAGGCCCAGGCGGCCTCCCGGTGGCTGTACGGGGCGCTCGGTGACGGCACCGAGCCGTTCGCCACCGCGTACCGGAAGTGGCTCGCCCTGGTGGTCTGAGGACCCGGCGGCCCCGCGACCGCCGCCCAGGGCAGGGGCGAGGCCGCCCGTCTCGGTCGCCGAGGTCGACCCGATGGGTGATGATCGCGAGATGACCACACCCTCCGAGATCCTCGCCCCGACCGGGGCCGACCTGCGGGAACTGCTGCGGGTGGCGCCCGGCGGCACCCCGGTCGACCTCGCCGCGATCGACCCGCGCTCCACCCCGGGACTGCCCGGTGTCGCCGCCACCGGACCGGACCGTAAGGGCTGGGCCCGGTCCCAGGTACGGCTGATCGGGGCCGAGCTGGCCCGGCAGCAGGAGATGCTCTTCGCCGCGGCCCGGACCGCCGAGCCGGTCGGGTCCCGGCGGATCCTGATGGTGCTCCAGGCCATGGACTGCGGCGGCAAGGACGGCACCATCAAACGGGTCGCCGGGGCGATGAACCCGCTGGGCCTGCATATCCGGTCCTTCGGTGCGCCCACCGCCGAGGAGCTGCGCCACCACTTCCTGTGGCGGATCCGCCGCGCCCTGCCTGCGGCCGGGTACCTCGGGGTGTTCAACCGTTCGCACTACGAGGACGTCCTGATCGCGCGGGTCGACTCGCTCGTCGACGAGGCGACCTGGCAGGGCCGGTACGACGAGATCAACGCCTTCGAACGGGAACTCGCCGACGACGGCGTGACAGTGGTGAAGGTGATGTTGCACATCTCTCACGCCGAGCAGGGCGCCCGGCTCCTGTCCCGGCTGACCGATCCGCGTAAGCACTGGAAGTACCAGCCCGCCGACATCGACGCCCGTGCCCGCTGGGACGACTACCAGGCCGCGTACGAGGAGGCGTTGAGCCGGTGCGGCACGGACGCCGCGCCGTGGTTCGTGGTGCCGGCCGACCGCAAGTGGTACCGGGACTGGGCGGTGGCCCATCTGCTCCGGGAGACCTTCGCCGACCTGCGGTTGGAGTACCCGGCCGCGACCTTCGACGTGGCGGGGGAGCGGCAGCGACTGGTGCGCCTGCTGGGACAGGACAGATGAACGACAGGTGAACGAGCAGTGAATGTCGTCTGACCAGGGGTGGGCCGGCGAAACCGGGAATCCGAAGGCTCCTAGCATTCCCAGGGCGGGCACCCCAGCGGGTCGCCGGCCACCCCTACGATCGACACGACGAGGCCTGCTGTGAAGTTTTCCTTCCGCCCGAACGAGGGTGCCTTCTACGAGCTCTTCACCAGGGCTGCGCAGAACCTGGTACGGGGAACCGAGCTGCTCAACGAGCTTGCGCTGCCCGGCGTCGAGGTGCAATCGGTCAGCGAGCGGCTGACCGAGGTCGAGCACGACAGCGACCAGATCACCCACGAGCTGTACAAGAAGATCAACTCTACCTTCATCACCCCCTTCGACCGCGAGGACATCTACCGCCTCGGGTCGCTGCTGGACGACGTGATGGACCACCTGGAGGCGGTCGGAAACCTGCTCTACCTGTACGGGCTCACCAAGCTGCCCTCGCTCCCCCGGGAGATGCACGAACTGGTCAACGTCCTCGACCAGCAGGCCCGGCTGACCGCCGAGGCGATGCCCCGGCTCAAGGGGCTCAAGGACCTGGAGGACTACTGGATCGAGTGCAACCGGCTCGAGAACGAGGGCGACCAGGCGTACCGGATGCTCCTGGTCCGGCTCTTCTCCGGTGAGTACGACGCCCTGACCGTGCTGAAGATGAAGGAGGTCGCCGACGAGCTGGAGGCCGCCTGCGACGCCTTCGAGCACGTGGCGAACACCGTCGAGACCATCGCGGTCAAGGAGTCCTGAGCCCAGTGAGTCCCGAACTCATCGCCGTGCTGGCGGTGATCGGGGTGGCCCTGGTGTTCGACTACACCAACGGCTTCCACGACGCCGCCAACGCGATCGCGACAAGCATCTCCACCCGCGCCCTGACCCCCCGGGTCGCGCTGGGCATGGCCGCCATCGGCAACTTCATCGGCGCCCACTTCGGCGCCGAGGTGGCCAAGACCGTCGGTAGCGGCCTGGTCAGTCTCCCCACCGGGCGGGCCAGCCTGGCCATCGTCTTCGCCGGGGTCATCGGCGCCATCGTCTGGAACCTGATCACCTGGTACTTCGGACTGCCGTCGTCCTCGTCGCACGCCCTGATCGGGGGCCTGGTCGGCTCGACCATCGCGGCCTCCGGCACGGTGCTCTGGAACGGCATCGGCGAGAGCGTGATCATCCCGATGGTGCTCTCCCCGATGATCGGTTTCATCCTCGGGTACATCGCGATGATCGCCGTGCAGTGGATCTTCCGCAACGGGCACCCGGGCAAGCTCAACCGGGGTTTCCGGTGGGCGCAGACCGCCTCCGCCGCCGCCATGTCGGTCGGCCACGGCATGCAGGACGCCGCCAAGACCATCGGCATCGTGGTGCTCGCCCTCTTCGTCGGCGGATACCAGGACGACCCCGGCTTCATCCCCGAGTGGGCGTTCTGGACCTCGGCGGCGGTGCTGGCCGCCGGCACGTACGCAGGTGGGTGGCGGATCATCCGTACCCTCGGTCGGAAGATCATCGACCTGCGACCCCCGGAGGGCTTCGCCGCGGAGACCGTCGCCAGCGGCGTGCTCTACTTCAACGCCCTGGTCCTCGGTGCCCCGATCTCCACCACCCACACCATCACGTCGGCCATCATGGGGGTCGGCGCGACCAAGCGGCTCTCCGCCGTCCGGTGGGGCGTGGCCGGCAACATCATCGGCGCCTGGATCCTCACCTTCCCCGCCGCCGGCAGCATCGGCGCCCTCATGTACTACCTGGTCCGCCCCCTCTTCGCGTAGGGATCCCCGGAAGGAGGGGCCGCTGACGAGGCACCGGCCCTTCCTTCCGTCCGGCGGTCAGCGGTACGAGACGCCGATCTGGGCGCGGACCGCGTCCAGCAGGCCCATCACCTCAAGGGTCGCCGAGTGCGGCACGAGAGGGCTCTCGGTCAGCCCTTCGGCGAGGCACCGCTGCACCTCGATCGCCTCGTCCTGGTACCCCGACCCGACGTGCTCGGCGACGATCGTCTCCGGCTCCGCACCGGCCCGGTGCACGGTCACGGTGCCCGGCCGGAAGAACGGGTCGGCGAGTTCGATCCGACCGGTGGTGCCCCCGATGACCGCCCGGATCGGGGTCTGCCCGAGGATTCCGCAGCTCAGGGTGGCCACCGCCCCGCTGTCGTAGCCGAAGACGATGCCGGTGTTCTCGTCCACCCCCTCCGGGCTGATCTTCGCCCAGGACCGGACGTGCTCCGGGACGCCGAGCAGCAGGTGCGCCAGGCTCACCGGGTAGACCCCCAGGTCGAGCAGGGCCCCGCCGCCGAGCGCCTTGGCCCGCATCCGGCTCTCCGGGGGGAACGGCCCGGCGATCCCGAAGTCGGCCTGCACTGTGGTGAGCGCCCCGATCGCGCCGTCGGCGACCAGGTCGCACACCTGGCGTACGACCGGGTTGCACCGCATCCACATGGCCTCCATGAGGAAGATCCCCCGGGAGCGGGCGGTCTCGACGAGTTCCGTGCTGTCGGCGAGGTCCAGGGTGAACGGCTTCTCCACCAGCACCGCCCGACCGGCGTCGAGGCAGGTCATCGTCGCCTCGTGGTGAGCCGAGTGCGGAGTGGCGACGTACACCACGTCCAGGTCGTCGTCGGCGGCCAGGTCGGCCCAGGAGCCGTACGCCCGCTCGACGCCGTGCCGTGCCGCGAACGCCTCGGCGGACGCGGCGGTACGCGACCCGACGGCGACGAGTTCGGCCCCCGGGACCAGCGAGAGGTCGGCGGCGAACTGGGCGGCGATGTTTCCGGTGGCGAGAATCCCCCAACGTGTCATGTCAGCACGCTAGCCCAGCTCACGGAAGCGCTCCCAGCCCTCGTCCCGCTCCGAACCGGTTTCGTCCCTGCCGCCGCGCCGCTCCGTCCGCTGACGGAAGGAACATCTCTCCGACGCTGTGGAGCTGCCCCAGGTATGGGACGGTCGGGGGTCGATGGAGCTGGGGGCGGTCGGAGACCGATGGGGTTACCCGGCTGTGGGATCGGTCAGCGACTGTGGAGCTGCCCCGCCTGTGGGACCGGTCAGGGACCCGGTGGGTGTGCCCCGTTCGTGCGGGCAGCTCCACAGCGGGATCGAGCACCACCCGCCGGTCGGCTGCGGCCGCTCCGATCCCACGATCGGGAACTAGGCTCACGACATGAGCACCGAGCCCGACCGCTCCGCCGCTCCGCCGACCGGAAGCCCCGCCACCCCGACACGTCCGGGGAGCCTCCCCACCCCGGCACCGAGGCAGCACGCTGCCGCCCCGGCATCCCGGGGTTTCGCCGCCCCGGCCCGGTTGGTGGAGCAGGCCCGTCGGTTCCGGGACGAGGGTGGCACCCCGGCCGTCCCCCGGGTCGCCGCGACGGTGTTGCTGCTGCGTCCGGCCGACATCGGGTACGAGGTGTATCTGATCCGCCGGGTCGCCGCGATGACCTTCGGCGGGATGTACGCCTTCCCCGGCGGTGGCGTCGATCCGTCCGACTCCCAGACCCTCCCCGGTTGGGCCGGACCCACCCCCGACCAGTGGAGCCGTCGACTCGCCCTGCCGGAGGAGGCCGCCCGAGCGGTGGTCTGCGCCGCCGCCCGGGAGGTCTTCGAGGAGGCCGGGGTCCTCCTCGCCGGCCCGGCCCCGGTGGCCGGGGACACCCTGTCGACAGTGGCCGGGGAGGCCGCGTCGGCAGTCGTCGAGAACACTGCGTCGGCAGTCGTCGGGGACGTCAGTGGGGACGACTGGGAGGCCGACCGGGTCGCAATGGAACAGCGCCGTCTCGGGTTCGCCGAGTTCCTGCGCGGGCGGGAGCTGACCCTCCGCTCCGATCTGCTGCTGCCGTGGAGCCGGTGGGTGACCCCGGAGTTCGAGCCGCGCCGCTTCGACACGTACTTCTTCGTCGCCCTGCTGCCGGACGGGCAGCGGACCCGGGACGTCTCCGGCGAGGCCGACCACTCGCTCTGGCTTCCCCCGGCCGACGCGGTCGACCGGGCCGAGGGCGGGGAGTTGACGATGCTTCCTCCGACCCGGGTCACCCTCGCCGAGGTGGCTGCGGCCTCCGACCTGACCGACGTGGTACGCCTCGCCGCCGACCGCGATCCCGTCACCCCGGTCATGCCCTGCCTGGTCGACCTGGACGGCGAGACTCCGCGTTTTCTGCTGAACGGGGAGCCCTGATCCCGAATCCCGCTGTCCTCGCTGTCTGCCGTGCCGCCCACGGCTCCTACCTCGTCTGGAGCGCTGCTGGGCGATAACGACACGTTTGTTGATAATTTCATAGAGCGAGGAATAGGCCTTGAACGGCTTGCGATCCTTGCGAATTGAAAGCATGCTGACGGCCATGGCAGCCAACGCGCGGGTCATGGACGAGCAGACGATTCTGCCCGACGAGACCAGGAGTGCAGAGGTCGTGGACCTGCTTGAGGTCCTGCGCGCTCGTGGTCGGCAGGTGCCGCAGGCGCGAGCACGCCTGGTGAGTGCGGACGGCTCCACATCGAAGGAGCTTCCCGACGGCCTGCACGACATCCTGGTCAACGCGTTGGAAGCCCTGGCCAGCGGCTATGCCATCACCATCGCTCCACACCACACGACCCTCACCACCCAGCAGGCCGCAGACATGCTCGGGGTCTCCCGGCCGACGCTCACCAAACTGCTCGACGAGGGCAAGATCCCCTTCGATCGGCCCAATAGTCACCGCCGGATCAAGCTCGCCGACATCTTGGAGTATCAGCAGGATCGGCAGCAGGCGCGGCGGCGGCTCTTGCAGCGCATGACGGAGGAGAGCCTGGAGATGGGGCTCTACGAGCTTTCGGCAGATGACCTTGAGCAAGGTTTCGGAAACCAAAAGTGAATCCAAGGGTTTCATCAGGTTTCCGGCCTGCCTAAGCTGGCTCTGTGCCCTTCTCCGCCCTTCTCGATGCGAACGTCCTGTTTCCGAACGCACTCCGAGACACCCTGTTGCGAGTTGCCGAAGAGGACCTTTACCGTCCGCTCTGGAGTAGGACATCCTCGTCGAGACTCGTCGGGCGATCTTGCGCGTGCGTCCGGACGTCGAGCCTCGGCGGCTCGATGCACTCTTTGAAGACATGAACAGGGCTTTCGGCGACGCTCTGGTCGCGGGGTATCAGCCCCTTGTCGAAGGCATGACGAATGACCCCGGTGACCGCCACGTTCTGGCTGCTGCTGTGGTAGGGCGAGCGGATGTCATCGTGACGAACAACCTGAAACATTTTCCAGTGGGGGCGGTCGCACCTTTGGGCATCGAAGTTCTGACGTCTACCGCTGGAGTCGACTCACCGCGTACCCAAACCGTAGGGATCGATCTCGTCGTGCTGCCCCCTCCTCGGAACTGATCGTCGTCGGTGCCCGTCGAGCAACTGTTCGTTCGTGGCCCGACGGGGTCGAGAGTTGTGGCGACGTCAGGAGAGGGTTTTGCGGGTTTGCTGTGCGGGTGCCGAAGCGATGTTCGGTGGCCGTTTGGCGCTGCCCTCAGCGGGAGGTCGGCCCAGTTCGGCGCTATTGGAGCCCGGTGATGGGTTGTTCTCACGTCCTTGCCACCCGGAACTCATCGAGGCGTACGACGCTGTCTCCGCCGTCGCGGACGGTGACGGTGAACCACCTTCAGGCTCTGCTACAGGTGCCGCGCCGGACATGACGGGGATGTTCGTCCGCATGTAGTCGTTCAGCCACTTCTTCTGGTCGTCGAGAAGGGCGGGTGTGTGGCTGATCCGAAAAAGTGAGCGGCGCAGGTCTGCACCGTTGTGGTTGAGGTCTCTCATGCTGGCGGCCAGATCCTCTGTGTACTTGGTGATGACGTCGAGGGTTTCGACGATGCTCTCCACCTCTGTCGCCTGCCGCTTGGCATCGTCGGGCAGCGCTTCGAAGGCGCGCCTGTTCTCCCGTGTCAGAGAGTCCGACAGGCGTTTCAGGTTGTGTTGGAGCCGCTTGTCTGAGTCGGACGACTCTTCCGCTGGCCCTACGGCCCTGTCGTCTGTCACTGCCGCCTCCTCCTCGACCGACCGTGATCCGGTAAGTCGCACTACGTGAGCCGATGGAGGCCGGTTCACGTGATCTTCGACGACCTGGCACGACCGAGTCGACAGGAGCTGAGGTTGCAGCGGGGGATCGGGCACCCGCAGCGCTGATCGCCGCCCGGGACTGGGAGGACCGTCTACCCGGACTCGTCGGGTTCGGGTTGGGGGCGGTGCTCGGACGTCCACTGCTCGATGTCCTCAGTCCGCCAGATCCGGCCGGCCTTCAGGATCGCGGACGGCTCGGGGAAGTCGCGGCGCTTGCTGAGGACCTCCACCCACTGCCGGGACACGCCGAGGTACTCCGCGATCTCTGCGGTTCCCATCACGCGCAGCGGCTTTCGAGGCACCCTGCGACCTTCCCAGCCGCACTGTAGTCAACCCCCATAGTAGGGTTGACTACAAAGCGCAGAGCGTTCACGATGTTACGCAAGGTCGATGGAGGTGGGAGCGTGTAGGGCAGCGAGATTCGGCGGAAGGCCCTGGGCGGACTGTCTACCCGGACTCGTCGGTCAATGTGCTGGCGGGGCGCTCTCCTTGACGTACACCCCGGCGCCAGGCAGCGACTCGGTGAGCCCGTTCATCTTCAGGATCAGGAAGACGCGGTCGGCCACGAAGCTTGAGACCTCGTACTCCGCGCAGAGCTCGGCGCGACTGGGCAGGCGAGCCCCGGGCGGGAACTCGCCGGACTCGATCCGGCGAGTCATGTCCTCGGCGACGCGCTGGTAGGCGTACTGCGGTGGCACGAATGGTTCCTCTCACGGTCGGCAACTGAGAGTGAACCATCCATGGGCAGACCTTGACTAGCAATGGGTAGCCATGGCAGGTTGATGGCAGTCCTCACGGTCGGCAAACCAGCGAGGACGGACGGTAGGCGCTCCGGCTGTGAGAACGGTGTTCCGCGGCCGGAGCTGCCGAAGCCGAACGGGTACGTGATGGCACCGGTCGAAAGGCGGTTCTTGTGAGACATCTCTTCGTGCGGCTGTTCGGCCGTCGACTGGGGCGGCATCGACAGGCTGACGGGGCCGTGTACCGGGCTCGGAACTACGTGCCGTTGGTGCCGGCGCAGGTGCAGGGGTGGCGGTTCGGGCGTACCCCGTTAGGTCGGCGGGGGTTGGACCCTGACGACGTGCAGAACTTCCTCGATCGGATCGCTGTCGAGTTGACCGACGCGCGGGAGGCGGCCGAGCGTGCGCGGCAGGAGACCCGCCGGATCAAGGATGCACTGCGGCAGTGGCAGTCCGAGCAGGCCCGCGACCGCTACGCCCTCTACCGGTGAGCGGCGACGAGCCGGGGTCCTACGACGAGTTCGTGCGGGTCGCCGCACTGGCGATGGCTCGGCGGCACCGACCGGTCTGGTCGTGGCACCGGTGGCGAAGGGTCTGCCGGTGTGGCGCCGAGCTGCCCTGCCGAGCCCGGTGCCGGATGCCTGTCAACCGGGGTCGGTGGGCCGAGCATTCGGGTGGCGGGATTCCAGGGTGTCAGCGGCCCGGTGCCCAGGGGCGGTGGTGGCGTCGTGACCGTCGCTGAACTGCCGATCGGTCGCCGGGTAGCGCAGTGGCGGATCCGGCGGCGAATGACGCAGCAGATGCTCGCCGACCGGCTCGGCAAGTCCAAGAGTTGGGTGGACAAGGTCGAGCGCGGGGTGCATGCCCTCGACCGGTTCTCCGTCATCCAGGATCTCGCCGGGGTGCTCCGGGTGGACCCGGCGGTGCTGCTGGGCCGCGAGGCGGCCCCCCGTGCGCCTGCCACCAGGGTCGACGGGGTGGAGGCGGTGCGGGTCGCACTCGCCCGGTACGACTTCCCGTCGGGCGGACCCTGCCCGGGTTCGGCGTTTCCCCTCGTCGAACTGCGTCGACGGGTCGGGCATGCCTGGCTGACCTACCAGCATGCCCAGTATCCCCAGCTTCTGCGGCTCCTGCCGGAGCTGCTCGATGCCGCCCGACGTGCCCATCGGCAGCAGTCGGTGGGTGGGGCGGAACCGTTGGTCCAGGTGTACCGGGTCACCTCGGCGGTGCTGGTCAAGCTGGGTGCGGGGGAGTCGGCCTGGCTCGCCGCCGACCGGGCCGTGGCGGTGGCAGCCGGTGATCCACTGCTCACGGCCGTCGCGGCGCTGCCACTGGGTCCGGCGCTACGGGCCTTGGGGCGTCATCGGTCGGCGGTGACGGCGATGGTCACTGCTGCGCGCGCCGCACCCTCCGGTGCGTTGTCGGTGCAGGGGACCCTGCTGGTCCAAGCTGCCCTCGCTGCTGCGGGGTGCCGCGACCCAGGAGGTGTCCGAGTTCTGCTCGACCGGGCCGGCGAGATCGCCCGACGAGTCGGCGAGGGGCGCGACGAGGAGTGGACGAACTTCGGTCCCATCGTCGTCGGCCTGGCTCGGGTCGCTGCCGCAGTCGACCTCGGTGACGCGGGGGAGGCGGTGACCCGGCACGAGGAGGCGGTCGGCCTGGGGTGTTGGCGAGGGCTGCCCGCCGAGTGTCGGGCCGCGCACCTGATCGAGGCCGCGCGGGCGTACCTGCTGGTCGGTGACGTGACGACAGCCGGGCGAGCCCTGGTCGACGCCGACCGGATCGCGCCCGCCGAGGTCCGGTCGCGCCCGTTCGGGCGTACGGCGGTCGGCGAGGTCGTGCGGGGCGGACCCGCCACGGGGGCGTTCGCGCACCTGGCCACCACCCTCGGGGTCGCCTGACCGGTCCGTGCCGGTCCCGTCGGAGATCTTGGAAGATCGTGGCCCGCCGGAGGGCCATTCGCTGCCGACGTCGACGAGCGCCGCCGACGTGTGGACGAGCGCCGTCGACGTGGGCGAGTGCTGCCGACTTGTGGGTGAGTGCAGGGTCTGGCGGGAGGAAACGGCAACGTCTCGGTCGCGCTGCGTTCTGGATGTCCGTTTAGGCTGGACGGATGAGCCGGTACACGCACCTGGCGGACTTCGACCAGTTGGCCGGCATGCTGGCCGTCGCCGGGCGGGAACTCTGTCCGGTCATCCGGCGGGCCAGCACCGCCCTGCTGGACGCTGACGCCGAGGCCGGGCGGACGGTGCTGGTCGAGGTGGCCGCCGCCCGGGAGTTGCACGACCGGATCGAGGGGTGGGTCCCGGCGGTGCTGGCCCGGCGGCAGCCGGTCGCCTCCGACCTGCGACTGCTCGTTGCGGGGCTGCGGATGAACGGCGACATGCGCCGGATGGGGGCGCTCGCCGCGCACATCGCGAAGGTGGCAGTGGCCCGGTATCCCGACCCGGTGCTGCCCGCCCAGGTGCGCCCCACCTTCGTGGCGATGGCGGACGCGGCGGCCCGGCTGGCGGACAAGGCCGCCCTGGTGATGGCGACCCGGGACCGGGTCGACGCGCTCCAGACCGGGCTGGACGACGACGAGTTGGACGAGTTGCAGCGTTCGCTGTTCACCAAGCTCACCGACGACTGGCCGTACGGGGTGCAGGCCGCCGTCGACGTGGCGATGCTGGGGCGCTACTACGAACGCTTCGCCGACCACGCGGTCGGGGTGGGTCGACAGGTCGCCTACCTGGTCGTCGGCGTCCGCTGACCGCCGAGGTCGGCACCTCGGTCCGCCTGGGTCGTCACCCTTTGTCCGTCGAGGTCGGGACCGCCGTCCGTCGAGGTCGTCACCCCTGATCCGTGGCAATCTCATCTGTGAGAGCTGTTCACCTGCGGTTCACCAAGTGCCGGGAATCCGGCTACCTGCCCTCCCTAGCGTCGGGCTTGTCAGGTCGCCGATGGCCGGACAACCCCTAGAGAGAGGCAATTCTGAGGTGAACCGCAACGTGCTCTCCCGCCGCGTCCTCGCCGGCGTAGCGCTCACCGCGCTCGCGCTCACGGGCTGTGGCTCGAGCAGCGACAGCGACACCCCGGGCTCCGGCAACAACGCCGGTGGCGAATACTCCAGCCTTTCCGGTGAGCTGAAGGCCTCCGGTGCGAGCTTCCCCGACGCGTACTACCAGGAGGTCATCACGGCCTTCAAGGAAGTCGCCCCGAACGTCACCATCAACTACAACGCGACCGGCTCCGGTACAGGCAAGAAGCAGTTCGGCGAGGGCCTGACCGACTTCGCGGGCACCGACAGCCTGGTCAAGGACACCGACGGCCCGGCCGCCGGCAGCTACCTCTACGTGCCGACCGTCGCCGCGCCGATCACCGTCAGCTACAACCTCCAGGGCGTCGACAAGCTCCAGCTCAGCGCGGACACCCTCGCGAAGATCTTCCAGGCTGAGATCCGGAACTGGAACGACCCGGCCATCGCCGCCGACAACCCCGGCGTGACCCTGCCGGGCACCCCGATCACCGTCGCCCACCGGTCCGACGGCTCCGGCACCACCAGCAACTTCACCAAGTACCTCGCCGCCGCCGCCCCGAACACCTGGAAGCTCGGCAGCGGTGACACCGTGAACTGGCCGTCCAACACCCAGGGCGGCGAGAAGAACACCGGTGTGGCGCAGATCGTCAAGCAGGCCGACGGCGGCATCGGGTACGTCGACCTGAGCGACGCCGTTGCCAGCCAGCTCACCTTCGCCTCGATCAAGAACAAGGACGGCCAGTTCGTCGCCCCGTCGATCGAGGGGACCACCGCCGGTCTGGAGGGTGCCGAGGTCGCCGAGGACCTGAGCTACAACCCGCTCGACGCCGCCGGGGCCGACTCGTACCCGATCACCGCCCCGACCTTCCTGCTGGTCAAGACCTCCTACGACGACCCGGCCACCGCCGAGCTGGTCAAGGCGTTCGTCAAGTACATGCTCAACGACGGCCAGGACCTGGCCAAGGACGTCGACTTCGCGCCGCTGCCCGCGTCGCTGAAGGAGAAGGCGCTCGCCCAGATCGACAAGGTCCAGGGCTGATCAGGACCGAGATCGCGTAGGCGATGCCGGACGGGGGCGGGATCGACGATCCCGCCCCCACCGGGGTAGCCGGAGCCGCTGGAGACAAGGTGACCCTGACAGAGAACAAACCCGACAACCGACCCACGCTGGCCCCCCAGCGGGGTGGGCTGCTCGCCGACCGTGCCTTCTCGTGGTGGACCCTCGGCACCGGGCTGCTGGTGCTGGCGATCCTCGCCCTCATCCTGATCACCACAGTTCGGGAAGCCTGGCCGGCGTTCGTCGAGATGGGCTTCCGGTACGTCACCGAGAGCACCTGGGACCCGAACCCCGCCGAGGGGCCGGCCATCTTCGGGGCGCTCTCCTTCATGTACGGCACCGCTGTCACCTCGCTGATCGCGCTGATCATCGCCGTACCGGTCTCCATCGGCATCGCCCTGTTCATCACCGAACTCGCGCCGCGTCGGCTGCGCACCTCGGCGGTCACCGTGATCGACCTGCTCGCCGCCGTACCGTCGGTGGTCTTCGGGCTCTGGGGTGTCCTGGTGCTCGCCCCGGTGCTCGTCGACTTCTACCGGGGCGTGCACGGCGTCGTCGGCGGGATCCCGGTGGTCGGAAGCGTCTTCGGGGAGGCCGCCAGCGGCCGGAACTTCATGACCGCCGGCCTGATTCTGGCCATCATGGTCACCCCGATCATCACCTCCATCTGCCGTGAGGTCTTCGGCACCGTGCCGCAGGCGGACAAGGACGCCGCCCTGGCCCTGGGCGCCACCCGCTGGGAGATGATCCGGGGAGCGGTCTTCCCGCACAGCTTCGGCGGGATCACCGGCGCGGTGATGCTCGGTCTCGGCCGGGCCATGGGCGAGACCATCGCCGTCGCCCTGGTCGTCGGCGGTGCCACGAACATCTCCGCGAACGTCTTCGAGCCCGGCAACACCATGGCCGCCGTCATCGTGCAGCAGTTCGGCGAGTCGACGGGCACCTTCACCGCCGCCCTGATCGGGCTCGGCGTGGTGCTCTTCGCGATGACCGTGCTGATCAACCTGGCGGCGCAGCGAATCGTCCGCCGGGCCGAGGCCCGGATGAGGGGAGGGGTGGCGTGACCACCACCGCGACGCGACCCGCGCCCGAGCGGAGCACCGGCACCCCGCCGGACCTGAGCCGGGGTGCCCTGTCGATGCGACGGCGGGTGGTCAACCACGTCGCCGCCGGTGGCATCTACCTGGCCCTGGTCCTCGCGATCATTCCGCTGGGCCTGGTGATGTGGACCGTCCTGAGTCGGGGGGCCGGGGTGATGAGCCTGGACTTCCTCAACTCCGACATCCCCAACTCGTACCGCCGGGAGGGGCCGGGCATGGGTCCGGCGATCGTCGGCACCCTGCTGATCACCGGCATGGCCTCGCTGATGGCGATCCCTCTCGGCGTCTTCGGCGCGATCTACCTCAACGAGTACGGCAAGCAGAAGCCGCTGGCCCGGGTCATCCGGCTGATGGCCGACGTGATGACCGGCGTCCCGTCGATCGTGATGGGTCTGTTCATCTACATCTCCTGGGTCCTGGTGGTCGGCAAGTTCAGCGGCTTCGCCGGGTCCCTGGCGCTGGCCTGCCTGATGCTTCCGGTGGTGATCCGCAGCAGCGAGGAGATGCTCCGCCTGGTCCCGGACGAGCTGCGGCAGGCGAGCCTGGCGCTGGGGGCCCGCAAGTGGCGGACCATCCTGACCGTGGTCCTTCCGGCGGCGATCTCCGGCATCACCAGCGGTGCCCTGCTGGCGGTGGCCCGGGCGGCCGGCGAGACAGCGCCGATCGTCATCGTCACCGGCATCGTCTTCTCCACGAACACCAACCTCTTCGACGGCTCGAACACGGCGCTGCCGGCGCAGATCTTCCGCAACGCGAGCCAGCCGTTCATCGGTGCCCAGGATCGGGCCTGGGGGGCGGCGTTGACCCTGATCGTGATCGTGGTCCTCTTCACGATCGTCTCCCGAATCATCGCCAACCGCTTCGCCCTGAAGGAGCGCTGAACCATGGCCACCCCGAACACCACCTCCGCCGGTACCGTCACCTCCCACCCCTCGGTCGCCGTGAGCGCCCCCACGAAGGGCTGGAACGCCGCCGCCCCGGACACCCCGGACGGCGCCGCCACCACCCTGATGAACCTGGAGGACGTCAGCGTCCACTACGGAAGCTACGAGGCGGTCCGGGGCACCTCGATGCCGATCCGGCAGAACCAGATCACCGCCATGATCGGCCCCTCCGGGTGCGGCAAGTCCACCATCCTGCGGTCGCTGAACCGGATGAACGACCTGATCCCGGGTGCCCGGGTGACCGGCACCGTCAGCTACCACGGGCAGGACATCTACGCCAAGGGCGTGGACCCGATCCAGGTCCGTCGCCGGATCGGGATGGTGTTCCAGAAGCCGAACCCGTTCCCCAAGTCGATCTACGACAACGTGGCGTACGGGCTCCGGATCAACGGGATCAAGGGCAAGCTCGACGACCACGTCGAGGAGGCCCTGACCGGTGCCGCCCTCTGGGACGAGGTCAAGGACAAGCTCAAGACCAGCGGACTGGCCCTCTCCGGTGGGCAGCAGCAGCGGCTCTGCATCGCCCGGACGATCGCCGTCAAGCCGGACGTGATCCTGATGGACGAGCCCTGCTCGGCGCTCGACCCGATCGCCACCAGCAAGATCGAGGATCTGATGTACGAGCTGTCGAAGTCGTACACGATCGTCATCGTCACCCACAACATGCAGCAGGCCGCGCGGGTCAGCCACTACACCGCGTTCTTCACCGCCGAGGTGGACGAGAAGCAGGTACGCCACGGTCGGCTGGTGGAGTTCGACCAGACCTCGCGGATCTTCACCAACCCCGGTGACAAGCGGACCGAGGACTACATCACCGGCCGCTTCGGCTGACCGGTGACCCCGTACGCCGGGGTGGAACACGGGAACGGGTCGGTGCGGCCGGGTGGCCGGCTGCCGGGGGAAGGTGATGTGTCCGTCGACGACGCGGGTTCGAAGTTGGTGCACATCGCCGTGCCGGCGGCGTACGTGCAGCACGTCGCGGCGCTCCTGGCCGAGCTGGACGACTGGGGGGTGCAGGCGCGGCCGGTGCCCCGACAGCCCCGTCCCCGCCCACCGGAGGCCGCCGACTGGCCGACGGCGGAGCTGAGGCAGTTCGCCCGGGGGCGGTCCAAGAGCCACGGTACGGTCCTGCGGATGCTGGACCTGCTCTCCACCCGGCCCGGCGAGTGGTTCTCGGCGGAGGAGGTGTGCGCCACGATCGGGGTGCCCCGACACCGGCTCGGTGGTGCCCTCGCCGGGGTGAGCCGGATGCTGCGCGCCCACCCGGCCTTCCGTGACCTCGGGCTGCCGTTGAACAGGTACGTCCCCAGCTCGCTCGACGGGGAGACCGGCACCTTCTACTGGATCAGCCCCGAGCAGGCCCGACGTTGGCAGGAGATCCGCGCCGAACCGACCTGACCCGGGTGGGTCTCAGCCCCGGTGGTAGTTGACGTGTGCCGCCCAGCCGGCGAAGCCGAGCCGCTCGTAGAGGGACACCGCCGCCCGGTTGGAGTCGTCGACGTAGAGCATCACCCGGTCCAACCCGCGCCGGTCCCGCAGGTACGCCAGCCCGGCGGTGGTCAACGCCCGACCGAGGCCGCCGCCGTGGGCCGCCGGGTCGACGCCGACCACGTACACCTCGCCCATCGGTGGTGAGCCCGGCCGCTCGTGCACCTTCGTCCAGTGGAATCCGAGCAGCCGGTCGGTGGCGGTGTCCACGGCGAGCAGGAAACCGTCCGGGGCGAACCAGGGTTCGTCGAGGCGTACCCGCAGGTCGGACTCGGTCCACCGGCCCTGCTCGGGATGGTCGGCGAAGGCCCGGCCGTTGACCGCCAGCCAGGCTGCCTCGTCGGCGCCGGGGCGGAACGCCCTGATCGTCACCCCGTCGGGCAGGCGGGGTGGCTCGATCGGCGCGGTCAGGGACCGGCGCAGCTGCCACAGCACCCGGGCACGGGTGAAGCCGAGGTCGACGGCGAGCGCGGCGGCCGACGGGTGGTCGCCGTGGGACCAGGCGCGCACCGGCCCGGTCACCGCCGCCAGGACGCCTCGGGCCAACGCCCGTCCGGTGCCCCGCCTGCGGTGGGCCGGGTGCACCACCAGGTCCACCCCGGTCCCGGTGGCGGTGTCGGTGACGTCGAGGTGGGCGTACCCGGTGAGGGTGCCGTCGTGGGCGCGGGCGGTGAGGTGCACGGCCGGGGCCTCGGGGTCGCGCAGGCGCAGGAGGACGTGCTCGTCCAGCGGTTCGGCCCCGTCGGCGTCGGCGGCCGCCCGGACGACGGCCAGGACCTCGGTCACCTCGGCGGCGGAGAGCCGGTCGGCCCGGCCCACCCGGTCGGTGGTGGGCTCGGTGCTGCTCACCCGGTCGGTGGTCGGTTCGGCGCTGCTCACCACGTCACGGTAACCGCTGGGACCGACCTCGGTACGCCGGTGCCCGGGGTGGGGCAAGGGTCGGACGGGTGTCGGTGCGGGCGGGACCGGTCAGGTCGCGCCGTCGGGTAGGGCGGCGAGGCGGAACCGGCTGGTCAGGTCGGGCAGGGCGTAGCGCAGGGCGTCGACGGTGCCCTGGCGGTCGCCGCCGGCGTCGTGCAGGAGCACCACCGAGCCGGGCTGGACGTAGGTGGTCAGGACGTCGGCGATGCGCTGCGGCCCCGGTGCCCGCCAGTCCGACGGGTCCACCGTCCAGTGCAGCGGGGTCATGCCCAACTCCCGGGCCGCCGAGACCACCGGGTACGTCCACGCCCCGCCGGGTTGCCGGAACCACACCACCGGGGCGTCCGGTACGGCGGCCCGGATCGCCTGGCTGGTCCGGACGAGGTCGGCCCGGATCACGTCGGGCGAACGCTTGCCGAGCAGGAGGTCGTGGTTCCACGAGTGGTTGCACAGGGTGTGCCCGTCGGCGGCGATCGCCCGGACCAGGTCGGGGTGGTTGCGCGCGTTCTCGCCGACGACGCAGAAGGTGGCCTTGAGTCCGTACTCGCGCAGCACCTGCAACACCTGGGGGGTGTAGCTCGGGTCGGGGCCGTCGTCGAAGGTGAGGGCCACCGCGTCGGTGCCGGTGGTGAGCTGGCTGCCGTAGAGGCCGTCGTCACTGGAGGAGGAGGGGACAGGCGAGGGTCCGCCGCTCTGGGGCGCCTCGTCGGGTCCGCCGGGGGGTGGGTCCACGGTGCCGGTCACCGGGGGTTGTTCGGCGTACTGGGTGCCGGTCATCCCGGCACCGAGGCCGGGGGACTGGAGCGCGGCGGGGTCGGCGACCAGGCTCCGCCCGAGCGCGTACGCCGAGCCCAGGAGCGCCACCACCACCAGGGTGACGAGCGCGACGGTCCGCCCGGCGGTCGCGGCCCGCATCAGGCGTTCCGTCCCGGTACCTCGGGTGGGTTCGGGCCACCCGCTGCCCGGCTCCCCGTGTTCACTGCACGCACCGTGGTCCCTTCCTCGCTAATCCGGCAGTCAGAATAGAGCCGGCGAGAAGGGCGAATGGTGCGTATCGGGATAATCGCCCGAGGTGACGGGTCAGGCGGGTACGGGAGCCTTTTCGGTCTCCGGGAGCGACCGGGACGGCGGCACGACGAACTTGTAGCCGACCTGGCGGACCGTGCCGATCATCGACTCGTACTCCGAGCCGAGCTTGGCCCGCAGTCGACGGACGTGCACGTCGACGGTCCGGGTGCCGCCGAAGTAGTCGTACCCCCAGACCTCGCGCAGCAGCTGGTCCCGGGTGAACACCCGGCCCGGGTGCTGGGCGAGGAACTTCAGCAGCTCGAACTCCTTGTAGGTGAGGTCGAGGGGGCGGCCCTTGAGGCGGGCGGCGTAGGTGTCCGGGTCGATGGTCAACTCACCGGCCCGGATCGAGCCGCCGGCCCCGCTGGTGGCGTTGCTCAGTCGGCCGACCGCCAGCCGCAGTCGGGCCTCCACCTCAGCCGGTCCGGCGGAGGCGAGGATGACGTCGTCGACGCCCCAGTCGGCGTTGAGGGCGATCAGCCCGGCCTCGGTGACCACCGCGACGAGCGGCACCCCGAGCCCGGTGGCGTGCAGCATCCGACAGGTCGCCCGGGCCTCGCTCAGCTCGGAGCGGGCATCCACCAGGACCGCGTCCGGGCTGGGACCGGCCACGAGGGTGCGTACGTCGCGCGGTGCGGTCCGCACCGAGTGCGGCAACAGATCCAGCGCGGGCAGGACTGCCGATGGTTCGCCTGCGCGTGCGGTCACCAGGAGTAGGAGTTCCACACGATCACCTCCGTCCGGCGGCTGTACGCCGCGCGCGACCGGCGGCGTCCGGGGAGGCGTCGCCGGCAGTTGACGTTGGCCCGGCGTCAGGGGCCGGCCCTCACGCCGCTGTCAGGAACTGACGAGCGCAGTGGTCGGGGCTGACGTCTCGTTCCCGGCATCGCTGGCGGGCGGGTGTCGGCACGAGCCTAACCGATGGCTCACGCCTGGCCATTCCGCCTTATCCCGTTCATCACTTGTGCCCCATCTTGTAGGCCAGGTTTTAACGTGGCCGAAACCGTGTCCCCCGGACTCGACGCCCGGTCTGGCACGATCGGTACGTGCATCCCTCCAGCCCGCCCGGGACCGGGCG
Source organism: Micromonospora sp. SH-82 (assembly GCF_051132485.1). Classification (NCBI taxonomy): domain Bacteria; kingdom Bacillati; phylum Actinomycetota; class Actinomycetes; order Micromonosporales; family Micromonosporaceae; genus Micromonospora; species Micromonospora sp. SH-82. Next base: position 541,972 of record NZ_CP148049.1, on the reverse strand, counting down.
CGATCCGTGGGCCGACGACGACGCGGGCCCGAGCGCCACCGCGCCGACCCCGCGATCCGGCCCGACCGACGCGGAACCCCCGGCCAAGCGGAGCCGACCGCGCCGGTTCCGCAAGAGCGGCGAGGCGGCACGTCGCCCCGACGACGAGCCCGACCCGACCGAGGACGAGGTCGACGACGAACCACCCGTCGAGATCTCCCGGCCGCTCTCGCTCACCGTCGCCGGTTTCGCCGTGCTCCTCGGCATCGGCCTGGTCCTCGGTGCGCTGACCGCCGGCCCCGGGCACCGGTTGCCCTTCGCGATCATCCTGTTCGGTGTCCAACTCCTGTTCATCCTGGCCTGGACGATGGCGGTCCGACCCCCCGCGCTCCTGGTCGTCGCCGTGGTCAGCGCCGGATCCGCGGTGGCCGCCAACGTCGTCGCCGTCCGCTCCGCCGAGCCCGGGCTCGCCCCCCTGGGGTACGTCGTGGTGGCCGGATTCGTGGTCGCCGTCGCCGGTCAGCTCGTCCGCCGGACCGACCGGGCCCGGGTGACCGACTCCCTCGGGGTCACCCTGCTCACCGTCCTCGGGGTGGTCGCCTTCGCCGGACTGCTCGTCCTCAGCCGCATCCCGGCCGGAACCCAGGCCGTCACCGTCTGCCTGACCGCTGCCGGGGTGGCGCTGGCCGTGGCCCGGTCCACCGACGCGGTGCTCGTCTGGCCCCGCCTCGCCCCCCAGGTGCCGCGAGCCGCAGCCGGAGTGGTGATCGGGGCGATGGTCGGCACCCTGGCCAGCGCGGTCTTCGGGAGCTTCCTGGTGGCCCCGTTCACCCCCTCCCGGGCCGCGCTGATCGGGCTGCTCGCGGCGGTCACCGCCGTCCTGGCCGACCTCGCCCTCGGGTACGCCGAGGTGGGCCGGGTGATGGCCGGTGAGCCCCCCACCATGTGGATCGCCCGGCATCTCCAGGGTCCGCTCGGCGGCTTCGCGATGGCCGCCGCAGCGGCGTACCCGATGTGTCGGTTGTTGCTGTGAACCGCCGATTGAGGTTTCCTCGCATCGGGTAAACCGCACCCCTGCGGCCACGACTGTGGATCCGCACGACACCTTCGAGGAAGTGGAGGCGGCGTGGCCGACAGCTACCCGACGTCCGACGGCCGGCCCCGACGATCAGGTCGACCCCGGCGGCGGGGACGCAAGGTGCTCGTCACCCTCGTCGTCCTGGTGCTGCTCCTCGGCGGGTTGGCGGTCGCCGCCGACCGGGTCGCCGTCTCGGTCGCTGAACGGACCATCGCCGACCAGGTGCAGCAGGAGGTGAGCCGACAGCGGATCGACTCCGCAGCCCCGCAGGTGGAGGTGGCCGGCTTCCCCTTCCTCAACCAGGTCGTCGCCGGCCGCTACGAACGGATCAGCATCCAGCTGCGCGACGTACGCGGCTCGGTCCAGGGCAACGCCGTCAACCTGCCCACCCTCGACGTCGACGCCCGCAACGTCCGGGCCTCCCTGGACACCCTGCGGACCGGGCAGGGCGACGTGGTCGCCGAGACCGTCGACGGCACCGGCACGATCACGTACGACAGCCTCGCCGCGCTCCTCGACCGGCCGGGACTCAAGCTCGGCGAGCGCGACGGTCGCCTCGCGGTCACCGCCCCGGTGGACATCCTCGGCCAGGAGCTGACTGTCAGCGGGACCGCCGAGGTCACCGTCGGCGACCAGGGTCAGGTGGCACTCAAGGTCGACGAGGTGGACGCCGAGGGGCTCCCCGCCCTGCCGCTGGCCCGCACCCTGCTCAACCAGTGGGCACAGGGCATCTCGATCGACGTCCCCCTGCCGGAGTTGCCGTTCCAGTTGACGGTCCGGGAGGTCCGGCCGCTGCCCGGTGGCCTGGAGGTGACCGCCGACGCCCGGGAGGTTCCGATCAACCAGCGTGTCGGATAGCCGTCCCGGATGGTGGTCGGCGGGTGGCATTCGGCGCGAGGACTGGTAGCGTCGCTGCCCATGGGGACGTTCCTCACGAAACGGCGCGTGGTCGACCTGTGCCGCGTGGCCACCTGCCTGTGTTGCTCCGCCATCTGACGGCGGGGCTGTCCCTGGCTGCCTGAAGCAGCCATCCGGCACGCGGGTTCTCTCGAACCCCGATCGCCTCCCCTGAACGCCCGGCAGCGGCGCCGTCGCACGAACCCGTGATCCGCCAAATCCATGGGATCCCGCGCGTGGTGCGACCACCTTTTCCACGCGCTGGCTCACCACCAATCCTCACCAGGGAGAGATCTGATGAGTCGCGACACCGCACTCGTCTCGGCCGAGTGGGCCGAGAAGAACCTCGACGCCCCGGGCGTCGTCTTCGTCGAGGTCGACGAGGACACCTCGGCCTACGACACCGGGCACATCGCCGGCGCCGTCAAGCTCGACTGGAAGACCGACCTCCAGGATCCGGTCCGCCGGGACTTCGTGAACAAGGACCAGTTCCAGGCGCTGCTCTCCGAGCGGGGCATCGGCAACGACGACACCGTCGTCCTGTACGGCGGCAACAACAACTGGTTCGCCGCGTACGCGTACTGGTACTTCAAGCTCTACGGCCACCGCGACGTCAAGCTGCTCGACGGCGGTCGCAAGAAGTGGGAGCTGGACGCCCGCCCGCTGGTCACCGACGCGGTGCAGCGCCCCGGCACCCAGTACGTCGCGCAGGAGCCGGACAACACCATCCGCGCGTTCCGCGACGAGGTCGTCGACGCCATCGGGGTCAAGAACCTCGTCGACGTGCGGAGCCCCGACGAGTTCGCCGGTCGGCTGCTCGCCCCCGCCCACCTCCCGCAGGAGCAGGCCCAGCGGGCCGGCCACATCCCCACCGCGATCAGCGTGCCGTGGTCCAAGGCCGCCAACGAGGACGGCACCTTCAAGTCCGACGACGACCTCCGCAAGATCTACGGCGAGGCGGGGTTGGACGACGGCAAGGAGACCATCGCGTACTGCCGGATCGGCGAGCGCTCCTCGCACACCTGGTTCGTGCTCCAGGAGCTGCTCGGTCACCAGAACGTGAAGAACTACGACGGCTCCTGGACCGAGTACGGCTCGCTCGTCGGCGTGCCGGTCGCCCTCGGTGACGAGCCCGGAAAGGCGTGATCGAGATGACTGCTCCCACCGCCGCCGGTTGCGCCGCGCCCGACCAGGCCGCGCCGCTGCCCGCCAGCCTCGACCTGGAGAAGGAGACCGTCATCACCGGTCTGGTGACGGCCGAGTCCGGCGAGGTCGTGCCGGGCGCGTACGTCCGCCTGCTCGACTCCACCGGTGAATTCACCGCAGAGGTGGTGACCTCCCCGGCCGGGCAGTTCCGGTTCTTCGCCGCTCCGGGTGCCTGGACCCTGCGGGCACTGTCCCGGCACGGCAACGGCGACACCGCCGTCACCGCTGCCCGGGGCGTGAACGAGGTAGCCGTCACCGTCGCTGCCTGAGACGGAGGGAAGGGCACCCTGCCGACGCCTACGGCACGGCAGGGCGCCCCTCTCACCACGGACGAACGGCTCGGGCCGGTCACCCCATGGGGTGACCGGCCCGAGCCGTTCGCGTCACCCGCCCACAAGGGACGCCACCCGCCCACAAGGGCCTGTCGGAGATCTTGGAGGGAATCGGCCCCTCGGGGGCCACCCACTGCCATGATCTAGTGGCTGAGGGTGGGAATCGGGTGGGTTGGGGAGGGGTGAGGCCGGGTTGAGCTGGGCGTTTAGCCTTGAGGGATGTTGATGTTGCGCCGGGCGGCCGTGTTCGTGGGCGTCCTGACCCTCAGCTCGACCGTTCTCGTCCCGCCGGCTGCGGCCACGACGCCGGTAGGGGGCACGACGCCGGCTGCGGTCACCGAGCCGGCAGGGGGCATCAGGTCGGCGGCGGCGACGCAGGCGGCTACGACGGCGTATGACCTGCCGGCGACGTCGGTGGCAGGGGCGTCGGTGGCGGTGGCGCCGGTGGTGCGCGGGCTCCCGGCCGAGCGGCCGATGCGTCTCGACACCCAGGTCGTCGACGAGGCCGACGTGCTCGGCGACCGGCGCGGCGAGGTGCAGTCGGCGCTCCAGGAGCTGCGGCAGGAGACCGGGCTCCAGCTTTTCGTGGTGTACGTGCAGACGTTCAGCGGACGCAGCGCGCAGAACTGGGCCGACGAGACCGCCGAGCGCAGTGACCTGGGCACCCGGGACGCCCTGCTGGCCGTCGCCACCCGGGACCGGTCGTACGCGTACTCCTTCGACCGGGACTATCCGCTGACCGACGCCCAGCTCGACCAGGTGGCCCGGGTGGCGATCGAGCCTCCGCTCGGCGCGAACGACTGGGCGGGTGCGGCGATCGGGGCGGCCGACGGGTACCAGGCGGTGCTCGACAGGACCACGATCCCGGAGCCGACCATCCAGCCCGGCCCCCCGGACACCCCGTCGAGCGGGGAGCGGGCAGCCTCGTTGGCGAAGGTCCTCGTACCGCTGGGGTTGATTCTCGCCGGGCTTCTGGCGCTCTGGCTGGTGCCGAAGGCGCGGCGACGCAAGCAGGCGCGGGAGTCCGCCGCGTTGGCGAAGGCGAAGACCGAGGAGATCGCCGGTCGGGCCAACGTCCTGCTGGTCGAGCTGGACAACGAGCTGCGCGCCAGTGAGCAGGAACTCGTCCTCGCCACCGGACAGTACGGGCCGGAGGCCACCGCGTCGTTCACCGCGGCCCTGGCGGCGGCCCGCGCCGAACTGGGCGAGGCGTTCCGACTCCGTACCAGCCTCGACCAGGACGAGAACATCGACGACCCGACGCGACGACAGCGTCTCCTGGAGATCGTCGAGCGGTGCGAGCGGGCCGACAAGGGCCTCGACGCCGAGGCGGAGGCCTTCGAGAAGCTACGCGGGATCGAGCCCCGGGTGACCGAGTTCCTGACCGCACTGGCGACCCGTCGGGCCGACCTCGACCAGCGGGCGGGACGGGCCGAGGCCACCATGACCTCCCTGCACCGCCGGTACACCGACTCGGCGCTGTCCACGGTGGCCGGTGACGTGACCGAGGCCCGGGAACGGTTGGCCTTCGCCGCCGCGACGCTCGACGAGGCCGGGGCCGCGGCCCGCGAGCAGGCCCTGCCCCGGGCGGCACTGGGGGTACGGACCGCCGAGGAGGCACTGGGGCAGGTGGAGACGCTGCTCGACGGGATCGAACGGCTCGACGGTGACCTCACCGCCGCCCGGGAGGCGGCCGACGCCCTCCTCGCCGAACTGGACACCGAGATCGCCCAGGGCCGCGCCCTCCTCGCCGGCCGGCCCCTCCCATTGCCGCCCGGCCAGCCCCCGATGCACGGCCAGCACTCGATGCCGGGTCAGCCTCCGGTCGCCGGTCAGTATTCGACGCCGGGGCGTCCCGGGGTGCCGGGCGGTGGGGAACTTCCGCCGGAGCGGCAGGCCGAGTTGACCGCCGCGGTGACCCGGGCGGAGCAGGTGACCGCCGCCGTACGCGCGGAGTTCGCCGGACCGACGACGGACCCGCAGGCGGCGGTGCACCGGCTGGAGGAGGTGGACGCCGCCATGGACCGGGCGCTGGCCAGCTCGATCGAGGCCGCCCAGCGGGTGGCCCGGGCACGTTCGCTGCTTCCCCGGAGCATCCAGGTGGCCGCCGCCGAGATCGACTCGGCGAGCCGGTTCGTGCACACCCGGCGTGGTGCGGTCGGCCAGCATCCCCGGGTCCTGCTCGCCGAGGCCGGTCAGCACCTCGACCGGGCCCGGTCCCTCGCCGAGGTCGATCCGGTCACCGCGTTGGCCGCGGCACAGCAGGCGTCCACGCTCGCCGGTCGGGCCTCCCAGGCGGCCCGGTCCGACGTGAACACCTGGAACCAGGGTGGCTTCGCTGGGCATGGCGGAGGCTCCGGCGGTGACGCCTTCTGGGGCGCCCTGCTCGGCGGGATCCTCTCCGGCAACTCGTCGGGCGGAACCTGGGGCGGCGGGTACGGCGGCAGCTCCAGTCGGTCCCGGCGTAGCAGCTCCAGTTACCGGTCCAGCGGTTCCAGCCGCAGGTCGAGCGGTTCGAGCAGTCGTCGCAGCGGTGGTGGCCGCAGCAGCGGTGGCCGTCGGGGCGGCGGCGGCCGCTTCTGACCGCAGTCCGGCAGTCCGGCGGGTTAGCCCGCGCCGCCGGGCCAGGTCAGCGCAGGAGTCGGCGGGCGCAGTCGCCGTGGTGCTCCGGGCGGAGCACGCAGCGGCGGCCGTTGCCCACCAACCGGTCGCAGAAGACCTGATGCTGTACGCCCGGCAGGCCCTCCTCGCTCAGCGTCGTCTCGCCGAGCACCAGCTCCGGCAGGAACGCCAACGACCTGGAGACCGTCCGCGCCAACAGGTGTGCGGCGGCCAGGTCCGCGACCCGTACGGTGAGATGGACGACGTACCGGGGGCGCTCGCCGTCGTCGGACGTGGTCACGACCAGCCGCCCGGGGTGAACTGGCGCTGCCAGTCCCGTAGGGCCCGTTTGATCCGGAGGTTCTCCTCGCGTACGGAGCCCAGCTCGGCGTGCAGGCGGTCCAGGTCGCGGGCGACCCGGTCGAGGAACCAGGCGACCTCGATCGGGTCCAGCCCCCGTCGGACCAGGGTGAACTGTCGCTGTTGGACCTGCTCGCGCCGCAGCGGCCGGTGCTCGGCTCCGGGTGCCGCCGGTCGGTGCCGCCCTGACCGCCGGTGGCCCTCCGCGATCGGGTCGCGGTGTCGACCGGTGTTGGGCGGGCGGACGGTGGCTCGGCCGAAGGCGGTGTGACCGGGCGATGCGCCCGTCCGGTCGGGCCGGGCGATGCGCCCGCCCGGTCGGGCCGGGTGGTCGAGCCCGTCCGGTCGGGCCGGGTGGGTGGGGCGGTTCGGGGCCGCCAGCGGAGGTGCCGGAACGGGTTGCGCAAGGTCGACCACCTTTCGGCGAGGACCCCGTACCCGGGGTGTGGGGGTTGTCGGGGCTGGGACGGATCCACCGTGGACCCGCCCCAGCCGGTGTGAGCTCTGCCCGTTGCCACGCGAGGAGCGCTCTGGGAGCCAACTTATTCGAATGAGTCAACGCAGAGTGAGTGTGTGTTTACGGCTGCTTGTCGTGGTGGCCTCTGCGTGATCGAATCTTGGTTGCCACGCGAGGAGTGCCATGCCTGCTACGCCCGACTACCTGCGGATCTCGAACGCGATCATGGACGAGGTCCGGAGCGGAAAGCTCAAACCCGGCGCGAAGCTGCCGTCGATCGCCCAACTCTGTGCGCTGCACGGGGTCGGCGCATCGACCATCCAGCAGGTCTACGTCAGGCTGGAGGCGCTGGAGGTCGTCGACCGACACCAGGGCAAGGGCGTCTTCGTCACCGACCCGTCCACCTGGCTGCGCAAACCCTGACCGCCGCCCGCCCCGCCACCGGAAGTCAGTCAGCGGTCAAACCCATGGCAATGGCCTTCGAATGAGCTAGCATCCGGCTCATGACCGCAGCTCATGCCTTCGAGTACGAGATTCCTGAGCATGCGCCCGCGCCTGTCGAGGCGGTCGAGCAGGCCGAAGGCGGCAAGGTGGTCTACCTCACCCGGCGAGGGCGGCGGGTTGCCGCCGTCGTGCCGACGGCAGTGGCGGAGCAGAGTGATCTCGACGAGGTCGAGGCGTTCTGGGAACGGCAGGAGAGTCAGGTCGCCGCAGCCTGCCGGCGGATGTGGGCCGCCGTCGCCGACGAGGACGAGGGGATCCGTGACGTGATGCGGCAGTCCATCGAGCGCATCATGTCCGGTATCGAAGACGAGGCTGACGCCGCGATCGGCAGCATCGCCCTGAACCGGCTCACTGAGGAAGGTGCTGCTGTTTCCTGGCAGCAGGCAAAGCGAGAACTCGAACTGTGACGTGGCGATTGAAGATCACCCCGCGCGCAGCCAAGCAGATTTGCCAAGCTTGACGGTCTCGTCCGTCGCGTCGTACGTGCCATCGATGACCTGGAACAGGACGCTCGTCCAGCGGGCTGTAGGAAGCTTGTCGGCGAAGACGGGCAGTGGCGGATCCGGATCGGCGACTATCGGGTCGTGTACGCAATCTTTGATCAGGAATTGGTTGTTCTGGTGGTGCGGGTAGCGCACCGAAGCAGCGTGTACGAATAGACCGCTGGCGGTGACCGGACCGGGGCGGCGTACCGGGTGACCAGGCTGGTGGGGTACGCCGGTATGCCGGTGCCCCGTGAGAGGGGAACCCCTCTCTACGGTAGGCGTTAACAGGGGCCCTTCCTTGCAGGTGTGGGGTGCCGGGCCTCCGGCCCGGCACCCCACACACGTCAGATCCCGGTTGCTCGGGTGCAGGTCGAGGAGGGGTTCAGCGCGAAGTCCACAGTGTGCGTGAAGCCCGCGTCGACCCTGATCCGCTGCACCTGTGGGACCCAGCCGTCCTTCGCGGCGATGACGTCGTACCGGCCCCGGGGCAGCCACCAGACGTACCGTCCCGCCGCGTCGGCGGTCAGGGTGTATCCGGTGGCCTGGTCGACCAGGTTGGCCCGGACCGTGGCCGGCACCCCGACGGTGGTCCCGCCGCAGGTGACCCCGGTGACCGTGCCCTGGATCTTGCCCCAGTTGCTGGGCGGGGCCACGTTCATCTTCACCGTCACCGGCGGCACCGGGTACGGGGAGTCCGAGACGATCCCCAGTTCACCGAGGTACGCACCCGGCTGTGCCACACCGGCCGGGGCGGTGGCGGTGAAGGTGACCGTGACGGTGCGGGACGCCCCCGGGGCGAGGGTGAAGCTGGTCGGGTCGGTGGTCAGCCACGGCAGGTCAGCCGACTCCGTGCACCGGTCCAACCCGTCGAGTCGCTCACTGTCGGCGGAGCCGACGAACGAGCTGGGCGAACCACCGATCTTGTACGCCCCGCACGCCGCCGCCCCCCGGTACCTGGGGAACCCGGTATTGGGCAGGTCCCGCCAGGCCCCGGCGACCGGGTCGTAGCCGAGGGTGAAGTTGGTGACCGCCGTCGAGCCGTTCGTCACCCCACCGGCGAGGATCAGCAGCCCCCCGGCGGTGGTGTACTGGGAGCCCCACAGGTCCACCGGGAGGTTCGGCAGGGCCGTCCAGGTGCCGGCACCCGGCTCGTACCGCCAGGCGTCGGTGTACTCGGTGGCCCCCACGCCCCCGGCGCAGTAGAGGGATCCGCCGATCCCACCGCAGCCCAGCCAGGAGACCGGGTGCGGGTAGGTCGCCCCGGTGGTGAAGGTGGCGGTGGCCGGGTCGAACACCACCGTCTTGGCGGACTCGGTGCAGGTGGCGTCGAGGCAGCCGCCCACCAGGTAGATCTTTCCGTTGACGACGGCGCCGCCGGCCGCCGCGGCCGGGGCCGGGTTCACCGCCCCGGGGACGGTGCTCCAGGTCCCGGTCGCCGGGTCGAAGACGTCCACCGAGGCGACCGGGTCGTCGTCGTCACCCCAACCACCCAGGACGTGGATCTTGCCCCCGACCACTGCGGCGACCGGCTTGGACCGGGCGTTCGGCAGGTCCGGCAGGGCCGACCAGCTCGCTGCGGCCGGGTCGTACACCCAGGCCTTGCGCTCCAGTCCGGTGCCGCCGCCCCCGCCGACGGAGTAGATCCGGCCGTCGAGGTTGACCGCCGCGTTGTCGTAGATCGCGGAGGGGAGCTTGGCGATCGGTGCCCACGCGTCGGCCGCGTTCCCGCCCGACCGGTCCGGTGCGATCCGGTCGGTGTGCCCACCGCCGTACCCGGGGCCGGTGCGGGCCGGGCTGATCCCCTTCACTGTGACGTCCCGGCGGGGTGAACCCGCCCGTTCGGTCAGGGTCTCGAACCCGCCACCGCGTTCGGTCAGGTCCACGGTGGTCGGCGCGGTGCCGGTGTTGCGGACCGTGATCCGGGTGCTCCGGGCACTGTTGTACGGCTGCTGGGACTCCAGGTCGGTCGGGGTGACGGTGAGCCGACCGGCGGTCAGCGCGAAGTCGGCCCGCCGGGTCTGGTCGGCGACGACGGTGACCGACCGGGTCAGCGGCGGGTACGGGGTCCGGGTGACGGTGAACGGGTGTGCCCCGGTCAGGCCGGAGAACAGGTGGTAGAACCCGTCCGCCAGGTTCGCGTCGTCCGGCGTGGCCACCGTGACGGCCCGGTCCTGCGGCCGGCCGTCGCTGGTCACCGTCGCCCCCACCACCGGGGATCCGGTGTTGCGGTCGGTGACGGTGCCGACCACCAGTCCGCCCGGCACGGGGGCGCACTGCCTGTTGACGACCTGGACGTCGTCCACCTGCCACCACCAGGCGTAGGTCCCCTTGAACCGGAACCGGACCTGGACGGCTGCGGTGTCAGCCGCCGAGGTCAGCGGGACCTCCTCGACCCGGGGGCCACGTCGGCTCGCGGTCTGGTGCCACACGTTGGTCCAGGTCGCCCCGGCGTCGGTGGAGACGTCGACGTCGGCGGCGTCGGTGAACCCGACCGCCCGCCAGTCGCTGTTGAACCGGAGCACCGGGGCTCCGGCCCCGGACAGGTCGACCGGTGGGGTGACCAGGTCGGTGTCCTGGGTGTTTCCCGCTCCGAGCTGGTCGGAGTCGACGATGGCGAAGCCGCCGGTGCCACCGGTGAGGTTCCCCCGTCGGCCCAGGTCGGTGAAGACCCAACCCCCCTTGTCGGTACGGTTGCGCACCGTCCAGCCCTCCGGGGCGGACGTACCGTCGAAGCTCTGCGACAGCAGCGGGGCGCTGAGGCTGGCGGCGTACCCGGCGGCGGTGCAGCCCGCCTCGACGGGTACCGCGACGTCGACGGTGGCGGTCGTGTCGGTGACTGTCACCTCGGACTGGACGGTCCGGTAGCCCGGGTACCGGGCGGTGGTGGTGAGCCGGTAGTCGGCGTCGCCGGGCACCGTCACCGAGTACCGGCCGGTCACCGGGTTGGTGAACACGGGTGCCCCGGGACGGCCGGAGACCTCGATCGAGGCGTACAGCGGCCACCCGTGGCCGGACCCGTCGGTGACGGTGCCGGAGATGGTGACCGAGGTGGCGGCGCGCAGCGTGAAGTCGCGTACCACCTCGTCGCCCTCGGCGACGGTGACGGTCTCGGTGCGCTCGCCGTAGCCGTAGGCGCTCGCGGTCAGGGTGACCTCGCCGGCCGGGACGGTGAGCGAGTAACGGCCCGCCGAGTCGGTGGTGGCCTGTCGGCTGCCGGCGACGACCGTCGCCCCGACCAGGGGGTCACCGTCGGCAGCGTCGGTCACCGTCCCACCGACGGTGCCGACCGGGCCGCGCGGGGCCGCCTCGACCGCCGCGTACGCGTCGAGCCGCCCCTCGCCGAAGACGTTGTTGTCGTCGGCGGTCCCTCCGCAGGTGGTGGCGTCGACGTCGACGGCGGTGTCGTCGAGGAGCGTCTCGGTGGCGGCGAGGTCCCCGCGCAGCGTCGGTGCCGCCGACCAGAGCAGGGCGACAGATCCGGAGACGTGCGGCGCGGCCATCGAGGTGCCGTTGAACGCCGCGTACCCCCCGCCGGGGACGCTGGACCGGACGTTGCTCCCCGGGGCGGCGATGTTCGGCTTGAACCTCGCCGGGTCGGTGGCGTTCCCCCGGGACGAGAAGCTGGAGATGGCGTTCGTCGACGTGTACGACCCCACCGCGTACGAGTTCGGGTAGTCCCCGGGGGAGCCGGCGGTCCCGCAGGCCGGTCCCTCGTTGCCTGCGGAGAAGACCGGGAAGATCCCGGCGGCCCGCCAGGCGGTGACGGTCTGCTGGTACCACGGGTCTCCGCCGTCGCCGCCCCACGAGTTGTTCACGATGTCGGGGCGCAGGTCGGGTCGGGGGTTCTGACCGCTCGCGTCGGTCGGGGCGAGGACCCACTGACCGGCGGCGAGCAGCGCGGCGTCGGCGCAGCTGGTGCTGGCGCACCCCTTGGCGGCGATCCACTTCGCGCCGGGGGCCACGCCCACCTGGTTCCCGGCTCCGTCGTCGCCGACCATCGTGCCCATCGTGTGCGTACCGTGGTCGTTGTTGTCGCAGGGCGCGGCCCCGGAGCACACCCGGGTCGGGTCGAACCAGTTGTACGCGTGGTCGAATCGGCCCCCGCCGAGGTTGCCCCGGTACGCCCCGACCAGCGCCGGATGGTCGTACGCCACCCCGCTGTCGATGTTGGCGACCACCACGCCCTCGCCCCGGACGCCGAACTCGTCCCACACCTGGGGGGCCCGGATGTTCGCCACCCCCCATTCGGCGGCGTTCGTGCCGGCGCGTCCACCCTCGGCCGGGGTCGGCTTGACCAGCGGATAACTGCGGCTCGCCGCGACCCGGGCCACCTCGGGGCGGGCCGCGATCTCGTCGAGCAGGGCGCGGTCGCCCTCGACCCGCAGCGCGTTGGCGATCCAGTATCCGGTGTAGTCGGCCTTCCGTTCGTCGAGCAGCGCCCGCAGCCCACCCTGGGTGCGCTCGGCGGTGGTGGTGAGCAGGCGGTGCACCTCACGGGCCCGCCTGTCGGCGTCGGCGAGCTTCGCCGTACCGGCCAGGGGTGCCTGTTCGCGGAGGTAGACCAGGAAGGTCGCGGTGCCGGTGGCGTCGAGTCGGCGGACCAGTTCCCCGTCGACCTCGGCCCGGGCGGGCACCGGTGCGGCGGCGGCCGGGGTGGCGAGGGCGGGCTGCGCGGTGAGCGCCAGGAGGGCCGCCGCGACGGCGACCGCCGATCGGCGTAACGCTGATGGTCCGGTGGGTCTGCTGAACACGGTTCCTCCCCACGGTGACGGACCCGATCGGTTCGGGTCCGGTGGCGTGCGCCGGGGTCGCGGCCACGCGGGAGCGGGCGGGGCGGGAGTTACGGATGGTGGCCCCCGGTTCCGCTGAGAGTCATGCTCTGGTGCGGAATCGGGTCGATCAATGCCTGTCGGCTGTCGGCAATCAGTCAAAGAGTTTCGATGAACGGGAACCCGTGTAGCGACCCGATGTGCTTGCCGACCCGACTCTCTCCGACCGGCCGGGCGCTGCGTGACACGATGGCCGGGTGAACGCCGCCGCCCCGACCTGGTACGCCCCGCCCCCCGAGCCGCCGCAGCCGGAACCCGGGGCGGGCTGGCCGCGTTGGCTGATCGTCGGCACCGTGCTCTGGGCCGTGCTGCTGGCCGCGCTCACCTGGCGTTCGGCCCGCAACGACGAACCGACGGTCCGCGAGCAGCGCAGCCTGTCGGAGGCGGTCCCGGTGGTCGACCGGGCGATCGGTGCCCTGGTCGCGGCCGCCGGTGCCGAACCGGTGGTCCTCCTCGGCCCGGACCGGCTCGACGAGGGGTGCCGCATCACCCCGTTCGCCGACGGGGCCGTCCTGGCCCGGACGGTGGAGGTCGTCGGTGCGTCCGACGACGTCGCCCCCCTGCTGGAGCGGGTCGCCGACGGACTGCCCGCCGAGTACCAGGCCCGGGTCCGGCCCAGCGACAGGGGTCTGCGGCTGCGGGCCGACGCGGGGGAGTTCGTCACGGTCACCGGGGAGGCCGACGGACCCGGTCGGGTCCGGTTCACCGTCGACACCGGATGTCGTCCGCTCGGCGGTCACCGGCCGGAGTCCGCACCGGCGGTCGGCCCCGAGGCGGACGCCCTCCGCCGGGTGCTGGCCACCCTGGACCGGCCGGAGGCGGCACCGCCGGAGCTGTTGACCACCCGCTGCCCGGACGGCGACCGGCGGGCCCGCACGGTCCGGGTCTCCACCGCCCCCGGGGTGGACCCGTCCGCCGCCCGGACCTCGGACGCCGCCGGGACCGTGGTCCTCGACACCCCCGAGGTGTACGCCTACCGCACCGGCCCGGTCACAGTCGTCGTCGACCACGCCGACGACGGGGTCCGCCTCGCCGCCGCCACCGGTTGCACCCCGGACGGGAGCTAGGTCCCGGTCCGCCCGGACGGGAGCCGCCGCCTCCTGACGGGAGCGAGTGGCCCCGGTGCCCCCTGACAGGGGACGAGTGACGGGAGTCAGTGGCCCCGGCTGGGGTCGTGCGGCCCACGGCTGCGCCCCAGGGCGTCCACGGTCCCCCACCGGCCCCGGATGTCGAGCAGCTCGATGCGGCCCATCCCCTCCGGCACCATCGGATCGATGATCAGGTGCTCCTGCTGTGGTTCCAGCCCGAGCATGACCCGCAGCAGGAGCAACGGCGTCCCCGCCGACCAGGCCTGCGGGCTGCACGCCGTCGGGTACTGCACCGGGTACTCGGTGAGCGACCGCTGGTAGCCCGCGAACGCCTCGGGCAGCCGCCCGCCGAAGTGCTGGGAGGCGCTGAGGATCGCCTCGCAGATCCGTCCGGCCTCCTCCCGGTAGCCGTACCTGCGCAGCCCCCAGGCGATGATCGAGTTGTCGAACGGCCAGACCGTGCCGACGTGGTAGCCGACCGGGTTGTACCGACTCTGGCCGGTGGCGAGCGTACGGACCCCCCACCCGGAGAAGAGCCGAGGACCGACGAGGTGTTCGGCGATCCTGCCCGCCCTGGACTCGTCGACGATCCCGCTCCACAACAGGTGCCCGATGTTCGAGGTGAGCGCGTCGACCGGGCGGCCCTCGGGGTCGAGGGCGAGGGCGTAGTACTCCCCGTCGTCGACCCAGAAGTCCCTGTTGAACCGGGCCTTCAACTCCGCCGCCTCCCGTTCCAGCCGGTCGGCGTAGTCCGGATCGTTCCAGAACTTCCGGGCCAGCCGGGCGCCCCGGATCTTCGCGTCGTAGGCGTACCCCTGGATCTCGCAGGTGGCCCGGGGGAACCCTGGCAGCCCACCGTCGGCCCGGGTGATCGCGTCCGGGGAGTCCTTCCAGCACTGGTTGGGCAGCCCGGTGGTCGGGTTGCGGGTCCGGTACCAGACGTATCCGGTGCCGAGCAGATCACCGTAGGTGTCGATCCAGGCCAGCGCCGCTCGGGTCTGCGCCTCCAGCTGCCGGACCAGTCGGCCGTCCCCGGTCCACCGCTCGTACTCGTCGAGGAGGATCACGAACAGGGGGGTGGAGTCGGCCCCGCCGTAGTAGGGGGAGTGGGGCTGCTCCTCGAAGCCGGCCGTCTCGCCGTACCGGAGTTCGTGCAGGATCTTGCCGGGCTCCTCGTCCCGGAAGTCGTCGACCCGGGTGCCCTGGAGGCCGGCGAGGATGGTGATCGTCGGCGGCACCAGGTCGGGCAGGAACGGCAGGATCTGCAACGACGTGAAGATGCTGTCCCGGCCGAAGAGCGTCATGAACCAGGGCAGTCCGGCGGCGATCAGGCGTACCCCGATCGTGATCGACTGGTACCGCAGGGCCGCCAGGTCGTTGAGGCTGCGCCGGTACGCCCCGGCCAGCGGCCCGCAGTCGCAGCCCAGCTTGGGCGCCCGGTCGATCAGCTCCTGCTGTTCGGCGAGGATCACCTGAGGGGTCCGGTCGCCGATCAGCGGCAGGACGGCCCGGGCGTCCCGGCCCTTGGTGTCCCTGATGACCGCCGCGACGTGCAGGAGGGTGTTCCACTCGTCGTGCGGACCGATCCGGATGTGGAACGTCATCCCCTCCGCGTCGACCTGGGCGTCGGTGCTGCTGGTGATCAACGACTCGCGGCGGAACCCGGCCCGCTGGTACACCAGCCGTAGCTCGTTGTGCCCCGGTTCGGCGGTGACCCGACCCTGCTTCGGCTGCACGTTCTTGATCTCGAACAGGTCGGCGAAGTCGGTGCCCATCGCGACCCGGACGGTCAGCCGGATCGTCTCCCGGGAGTGGTTGAAGACGGTGAGCTGCTCGGCGAGCCCCTCGCTGATCCACCGGTGCCGCATCAGCGAGACCCGGGTGTCGAGGTCGTGCATCGGCTCGCCGGGGGCGAGGAAGAACTGACTCTGGTACGAGTGCGCGTCGTCGGCGGAGAGCAGGTGCAGTCGCTCCCCGCCGAGGGTCAACACCCAGGTCGACAGGAACCTGGTGTCGAAGGAGAACAGCCCGGTCGGGGAGTCCGGTGCCGGCTCGATGTCCCCCCGGTCGTCGCTGACCAGGAAGGTGTTTCCGTCCAGGATGCTGACCAGGTCGCTCATCGGGTCCCCCCGCCCTGGTCCCGCACCGACTCCCGGGCGGTCTCGCGGGGGTCGCGGGTGCCCGGCGGGCTGGGAAGGAACCCGCGGAAGGCGAGGAAGAGCCGGATGTCCCCGACGATCGTCGTCTCACTGCGCAGCATCGCCGCGATGGCCTGCTCAGAACCGACGACCAGCCGGTCGAAGAAGTTCGAGCGGCACACCCAGGTGGTGTCCGCGTCGGCGCTGTCCCGGTTCACCCGGGCCTCGCCCGGGGCCATCTCGACCCGCCAGTGGGCGGTGTGGTCACCGTGGTAGAGGTCGATCCTCAGGCTGCCGCTGAGGGGACTGCGGAGCACCGCCGGGGCGCGCTCCGGCAGCGATGCGAAGAACTCCTCGGTGGCCCCTGTCACATGTCGAATCGTAGGAGCGCAACGTCCCCGCCGGGCCGGAAGTCGCCCAGCACACCGACTCCGTTTCGGCAGGTCACCCGCCCGGACGGCGGGGTGACCTCAGTAGACGAGGGCTTGGACCCCGTCGGCCGTGGCCTCCTCGACGAAGACCGCCGCGCCGGCGATCCGTACCCCCGGCAGGACGTCGTCCGGGCCGATGTCCCGGCGGGCGGCGCACTGGGTGCAGGCGGTGACCCGACCGGAGGTCATGATCACGTGCAGCAGCTCGGCCAACGGGGCGGAGTGCGGCAGGTCGAACTCCTGGGCCCGGCCGGGCAGGACGAACCACGTCGACTCACCGGTCAACCAGAGGGAGACGTCCACCCCGGCGGCGGCGGCGGTGGCGGCGACGGTGAACGCCTGGGCACACCGCTCCGGGGCGTCCGCACCGGCGGTGGCCTTGACGACGAGAGTACGGGCCATGGGGTCAGCATAGGATGACCATGATGGTTACCGAGATCGGGTTCGTCAGCCTGCTGGTCGCAGGTCTCGGCGCGCTCGCCGGTGGCCTGGTCTATCTGGCTGTTCGCCTGGCGAGGGGCCACTGGTGAGTGGTGCCGCGCGCCGGGCAGCCACAACGAAGGAAGGACGTCGGTGAGCGACAATCCCCTGCAGCCACCGTGGTTGAACGCGCCGCCGGTCGACTCGTACCCGTACGAGGAGAGTCACGACCTGCGGGTCGGGCCGAAACTGCACCCGACGCTCGACGCCCTGCTGCCGTACGTCGGGGTGTGGCGGGGCCGGGGCCGGGGCGGGTACCCGAGCATCGAGGACTTCGACTACGGCCAGGAGATCCGGATCAGCCACGACGGCCGTCCGTTCCTGTTCTACGAGTCGCGGGCGTGGCTGTTGGACGAGCAGAGCCGTCCGGTGCGTCCCGCCGGGCGGGAGGTCGGCTGGTGGCGGCCGGTGCTCGACGGCGAGCGGGTCACCGACGAGCTGGAGGCGCTGATGAGCAACCCGACGGGGGTGATGGAGCTGCACGTCGGCAAGCGCAAGGGCACTCAGATCGAGTTCGTCACCGACGCCGTGGTCCGCACCGCGACGGCCAAGGAGGTCACCGCCGGTCACCGCCTGTTCGGCATCGTCGAGGGGGCCCTGCTGTACGCCCAGGAGATGGCAGCCGTCGGCCACCCGCTCTCCCCCCACCTCTCCGCCCGCCTGACCCGGGTGGCCGGCTGACCCCTGGTCACCCCGACGGGTGGAGACCGGGCAGCGGGAAGGCGCGGTACGGCAGAGGGTGGGTGTCGAGGGTACGGATGGGGGCGGCACCCCGCAGGGACGAGGTGAGCCAGGCGGCGTCGGCGGCGCGGAGCTGCTCGGGGGTGACCATCCGCTCGTCGGGTGTGAGACCGAGGGCGGGAGCCTGGTCCAGCAGCCACCGGGCGGTCACGCCGGGAAGGATCCCGGTCTCGTCGGCGGGCACCGTGCACAGGGTGTCACCGGTCACCCAGACCACGTTCGCTGTGGGCCCCTCCAGGACGTACCCGTCGGTGGAGACCCAGAGGGCGTCGTCGGCGCCGGTACGGGCGACGAAGCGGCGGGCGGCGCTGCTGGCCGCGTACGAGGTGGACTTGACGCCGGTCGGCAGCCAGCCCAGCTCGGGGCGGCCGGTGGCGGTCACGCCGAGCGGCAGGGTGACCACGTCGATCCCGGCCCGGCGGGCCCGCCGGGCGGTGGCGGGAACCTCGGCCAGCGTGGCGTAGACGGTCGTCCCCGCGCCGCCCTCCGGACCCCTGGTGCAGACCAGCCGCAGCGCGCCCTCGACGTCGGGGGGCCACCCGTCGCTGATCGTGTCCAGCAACTCGACCAGGGCGGCCCGGGGCGGCAGGGGCAGGTCCAGCGCGTCGGCCGCCCGGGTCAGCCGGTCCAGGTGCTCGGTGAGCAGCCACGGCCTCCCCGCCCGGAGGTGGAGGGTCTCGAAGAGTCCGTCACCGTGCAGGACGCCCAGGTCGTCGCCGCGCAGCACCGGCTCCGTGACCGGCACCACTCCCCGCCCGAGTACCGCGATCCTCGACTCCGTCACGAGCGCCGAGCCTAGCGGGGGGAGACCGCCACCCCGGCCCCGAACTATGATCGGACGGTGTCCGAATCCTCCCTCGCCGAGATGCTGCGGGCCCGTGGGCTGCGGCTGACTCCGCAACGTCAGCTGGTCCTGGAGGCTGTGCTGGAGCTGGGGCACGCCACCCCGGAGCAGGTCCACACGGCAGTTCGGGAGGTCGCCTCCGGCGTCAACATCACCACCATCTACCGCACCCTGGAGCTGCTGGAGCGGCTCGGCCTGGTGACCCACACCCACCTCTCGCACGGGTCGCCGACCTATCACGCGGCCGGTGAGCACCAGCACGTGCACCTGGTCTGCCGGGAGTGCGGGGCGATCGACGAGGTCGATCCGTCGATGGTCCAACCGTTGGCCGACGAGCTGGCCGAGCAGCGGGGGTTCACGCTCGACATCGGGCACGTGTCATTCTTCGGCGTCTGCGGGCGCTGCCAGGACGGGGGCACCAAATGATCGACATCGCCGGTGCGGTAGCGGCCGAGAGCATCGACCCGCAGACCCGGGACCAGCCGGATCCGGCGCACGCCGCCGCCGGGGTACGGGGCGTCGCCGCGCACTACGGCGACCCGATGCGGGAACAGCGGACCCTCGCCACCGGCGTCGGGCTGGTGGACCGGTCGCACCGAGGGGTGATCGCGGTCCCGGGTGAGGAACGCGCCGGCTGGCTGCACACCCTCACCTCGCAGCACCTGGCCGCCCTCTCCGCCGGGGAGGGGACGGAGCTGCTGGTGCTCTCCCCGCACGGGCACGTCGAGCAGCACGCCATGGTGGCCGAGGACGGGGAGACGACCTGGCTGGACACCGAGCCGGGGATGACCGCCGGCCTGCTGACCTACCTGGAGAAGATGCGCTTCTTCAGCAAGGTGGAGCCCCGGGACGCCACCGCCGATCACGCGGTGCTCTCCCTGGTCGGGCCGGAGGCGGTCGACGCGGTCGCCACCCTGGGGGTGACCGGGTTGGCCGAGCCCGACGTCGTCGGGGTGCCGGGTCCGAAGTTCCGCTCCGGTGAGCTGCCGGCCCGTCCCACCGCCCGGTACGCCGTCGCGCCCCTGCCGCTCGGCGGGTGGGCCCGCCGGGTGCCGCTCGGGGTGGACCTCCTGGTGCCTCGGGGACAGGTCGACCGGGTCGTGGCCGACCTGCGGGACGCCGGGGTGCCGGTGGCCGGGTTGTGGGCGTACGAGGCGATGCGGGTGGCCGCCCGACGGCCCCGGGTCGGCGTCGACACCGACCACCGGACCATCCCCGCCGAGGTGGATCTGGTCGCCCCGGCGGTGCACCTGGACAAGGGCTGCTACCGGGGGCAGGAGACGGTGGCGCGGGTGCACAACATGGGTAAGCCGCCGCGTCGGCTCGTACTGCTGCATCTGGACGGGGTGACCACCGACCAGCCGCCGGTCGCCGGGACGCCGGTGACCCGGGACGGCCGGGCGGTGGGCTTCGTCGGCACCGCCGTGCACCACTTCGAGTGGGGGCAGGTCACCCTCGCCGTGGTCAAGCGCAACGTCCCCGACGACGCCGCCCTCCTCGTCGGCGACACCGCCGCCGCCATCGACCCGGGTCCGTCGGCGTGACGACCGGGACGCTGATCACGGTCGCCCCGACCGGAGCGGAGTCGGCGAAGGCCGAGGTCCCGGCGCTGCCGGTGACCCTCGACGAGCTGCTGTCGACGGCGCGGGAGTGCGAGGCGCTGGGCGCCGCCGTCATCCACGTCCACATCCGCGACGACGAGGCGCGTCCCACCCTCGATCCGGGACGGCTGCGGGAGACGGTGGCGGCGCTGCGCGCGGGCACCGACCTGATCGTGCAGCTCTCCACGGGCGGGGCGGTGACGGATCCGGAGTCGGCCCGGCTCGCCGTCCTCGACGCGGGGCCGGACATGGCCTCCTGCACGATGGGCACCGTCAACTTCGGCGACGACGTCTTCCTCAACCGCTGGGAGTTCGTCGTCGACCTGCACACCCGGATGCAGGACGCCGGTGTCGTCCCGGAGTACGAGATCTTCGACCTGGGGCACCTGACCGCCCTGCAACGGCTGCTGGGCAAGTACGGCCTGCCGCACGGCGGGCACGTCCACGTCGACCTGGTGATGGGGGTGCCGGGCGGGATGCCGGGCACCACCCCGGCACTCGTCGCCGCCGTCCAGATGCTGCGCGACCTCCCCGAGGGCACCACCTTCTCGGCGACCGGGGTCGGCCGTACCACCATCCCGGTCCTGATGGCGTCGCTGTCGACGGGCGGGCACCTGCGGGTCGGCCTGGAGGACACCGTCACGTACGCCAGGGGACGCCCGGTCGAGTCGAACATGCAGCTCGTCGCGCGGGCGGTCGGCTTCGCCCAGCTCGCCCAGCGCCCACCGCTGACCACCGCCGAGGCCCGCGACCTGCTCGGACTCTGACACCTCACCGCCGCCGCCGGGGTGGTGGGTAGCGTCCGGGGGGTGGCAGAGACGTACGCGGGTGGTGTGCCGTTGGCCGAGGTGGTCCGGTCCGGCTTCGTGGAGGGGTCGCACAGGGGTTCGGTGGTGGCGTTGGACGCCACGGGCTCGGTGGTGGCCGGGGCCGGGGACGTGACCGGGCCGGTCTTCCCCCGTTCGGCGAGCAAGCCGTTGCAGGCGGTCGGGATGCTCCGGGCCGGGCTGCGGCTGACCGATCCGGCCGACCTGGCACTGGTGACCGCCAGCCACGCCGGTGAGGATCGGCACCTGAGCCGGGTCGAGGCGCTGTTGCGTGGTGCCGGACTCGACGAGTCGGCGCTGCACTGCCCGCCGGAACTGCCCTTCGGTGCGGCGGCCCGGGCGGCGGTGCTGCGGGCCGGGGGCGGGCCGAGCCGGATCCAGATGAACTGTTCGGGCAAGCACACCGGCATGGTGTTGACCTGTCTCGCGGCCGGCTGGCCGACGGCGGGGTACTGGCGGCCGGAGCACCCGTTGCAGCAGGTGCTGCGGGACACCGTCGAGGAGTTCACCGGGGAGCCGACCACCGCGACCGGGGTGGACGGCTGCGGCGCCCCGGTGCTCGCCTGTTCGTTGACCGGACTGGCCCGGGCCTACCTGCGGCTGGTGGCAGGTACGCCGGACTCGCCCGAGCAGGCCGTCGTCGACGCCGTACGCGCCCATCCGGACCTCGTCGGTGGGACCGGGGCGGAGGACACCGGGTTGATGCTGGCGCTCCCCGGTGCGGTGGCCAAGATCGGTGCGGAGGGGGTCCTCGCGGCGGTGGTGCCCGGCGTCGGGGCGGCGGCTGTGAAGATCGACGACGGGGCGTCCCGGCCCCGGCTGGGGGTGCTGGTCTCGGCGTTGCGCCGACTCGGGGTGTCCACCCCGACCCTGTCCGACCTCGTCGAGGTCCCGCTGCTCGGCGGGGGAGTGCCGGTGGGTGCGGTGCGTCCGCTCTGGTGACCCGGCCCTCCGGGGCAGTGTGTCCGCATCCGTTCACCCGGCGTTCCGGTCGGGGGCGGTGCCTCCGCTCCGGGTGACCCGGCCTGCCGGTCGGGCGGCCGGGTCATCCCGAGCGGGTCAGATCCGGGCGAGGAAGTCGAGCAGGGCGGCGTTGACCGGCCCGGGGCGCTCCAGGGGGAGCAGGTGCGCGGTGTCCGGTACGTCCGGCAGCCGTACCGCGTGGGGGGCCTCGTCACCGATCCGGTCGGCCAGCCGACGGATGTCCGGTACGTCGGCGGCTCCGGCGGTGACCAGCACCGGCACCCGTAGTTCGCCGAGCCTGTCGACGGCCGGCGGGTCCGCTTCGACCACGTCGACGGTGCGCAGGGCCTGCTCGGCGGTGAGTGCCCGATGGTCCATCTCCCGGGCGAAGGCGACCAGGTCGGGGTCGACGTCCTCCGGACGCCGTCCGGGGCCGACCACCCAGAACCGGACCTCGGCGGCGGCGGTGGCCGCCAGGTCCGTCGGGTCGACGTCGCCGACCAGTTCCTCCCAGAGGTCGTTGGTCTCCTCCGACCACTCGTGTCCGGAGATCGCGGTGCCGAGCAGGGCGAGTCCATCGACCCGGTGCGGGTACGCGAGTGTGGCGTCGACGGCCACGGCCCCGCCGAAGGAGCTGCCGACCAGGGTGGCCCGCTGGAGGCCGAGCGCGTCGAGCAGCCCGATCACGTCGTCGTGATGGGCGAACGACCGGGACGGGGGTTCCGACTCGCCGTATCCGCGCAGGTCCACGGCGATCACCCGGTACCGGTCGGCGAGCGGGGCGATCTGCCGGTGCCACATCCGCCGGTCGGCGATGCCGGCGTGCAACAGGACCAGGGGGTTCCCGGTGCCGGTGTCGTCGTACGACAGGGCTGCGCCATTAACGTCGATCTTGGTCACCGGTGGACGGTACGTACCTGATGGGCCGGTTCGCAACCCGCCACTGAGACCTTGCTAACTGCGGTTAGCATTCTGCTTGCAGGAGCTAGCATGAGTGATAACGTCGGCCCCATGGCCACTGGAAAAGACCTTCCCGACGTCGGCGGGTTCATCCGCGACCTGCGACGCAACGCGAAGATCTCGCTGCGGCAACTCGCCGACCAGGCCGGGGTGAGCAACCCGTACCTCAGTCAGGTCGAGCGCGGACTGCGCAAGCCGAGCGCCGAGGTGCTCCAGCAGCTCGCCAGCGCCCTGCGGGTCTCCACCCCGGCGATGTACCTGCGAGCCGGACTCCTCGACGACAAGGAGGGGCAGGGCGTGCTCGCGGCGATCGCCGTCGACCCCGACCTGACGATGGCGCAGAAGCAGTCGCTCACCCAGATCTACGAGACGTTCCGGCGGGAGAACGCCAGACTCGCCGAGGCGACCGCCGACAGTTCCGAGGCGGGCGAGCCCGAGCCGTCCCGGCCCGAACCGGAGCAGACCTCGCCGCAGGCCGGGTCGCAGTCGCCCGCTGACCCCTGGGCGCAGGCCACCAGGGCGCAGACCGCGACCGCACCGGAGGCCCCCGGCACCCTGACCCCGGCCGCCACCGGACCGACCACCCCGCAGGGCACGCCGACCGAGGCGGTGCTGGAGTCCGTCGCCGTGGCCGAGTCCGGCGCGGCACCGCCCCCGACCGGCCGAGACGACGCCGGCCCGTCGGCCACCCGAACCGCTGACCAGGCCGCCGCCGCGGCTGAGGAGGAGAAGTGATGACCCAGCCGAAGACCAACCGCATCCCCGCCCCGATCTACGCCGCCGCCGGCGTCAGCGACCTGGCCTTCGAGCAGCTGCGCAAGCTGCCCGCAGTGGTCACCGGCCTGGGTGGGCGGGTCGCTGCCGACCTCGGCGGGAAGGCCGTGGTCACCGGCTTCGAGCTGCGGCAGAAGGCCACCGAGACCCTCCGTACGGCCAACCAGACCGCGACCGACCTGCGTGAGCGGGGCGTCACCGGTGCCGACCTGGAGCGACTGCGGGTCGCCGCCGACACCCGTCTGCGGGAGGACCTCAACCGGCTGCGGGAGGCCGCCGACGTCAACCGGCTGCGGCAGGCCGCGGACCCGGACCGGCTCCGCGAGGTCGCCGACCTCGACCGGCTGCGTGAGGCGGCCGACCTGGACCGGCTGCGTACCGCAGCGACCCGCAACGCGGCGGTGGTCTACGCCGGTGCGCAGGCCGCCCAGGAGCGGGCGCTGGCCGCCTACGGCGCGCTCGTCGCCCGGGGCGAGCGGGTGGTCGGCTCGGGTGTCGTGGAGGCCGCCGAGACCGTCGACGCCGACATCGAGGCGACCGAGGCGACCACCGTCGGCACCTCGACCGAGCCCGCCGCCGCGCTCGTCGACGCGCCCGCCACCACCCCCACCCCGGCCGACGTGGCGGCGGTGGTCGACGCCGAGCCCGCCCCGGTCAAGCGCACCCGGGCCCGCACCACCGGCACGGCCGCCCGCAGCACCACCGGCAAGGCCACCACCGGCAAGGGCACCAAGGACGCCACCGGGAAGGGGACCGCCGCGAAGGCGACCGGGAAGCGGGCGGTCACCTCCTCGTCGGAGGGCACGCCGTCGGCGAAGCTGCCCAAGGCCACCAAGCGGACCCGCCCGACCGCCGAGTGACTGCGGCGACGGAGCGGACAGCCGGCGGAAGCGTCCTACGGGACGGTTTCGCCGGCTGCGGCATAAGCTAGCCGACATGGCCTACGCCGCGCCGCTGTTCTTCATCGAAGTCCGTTACGTGATCGAGCTGATCCTGCTCGTCTTCGCGCTGATCGTCCAGGGCGTCGCGCTGGTGCACGCCATCACCCAACGCTCCGACGCCTTCGCGGCGATCGGCACCCTCCCGAAGGGCGGATGGATCGCGATCCTGGCGGTCTGCCTCGTGCTGACCCTGCTCGGGTTCGGGGTGCTCAGTCTCTTCGGGCTGGTCGGTATCGCGGCCGGGCTGATCTACCTGCTCGACGTCCGGGTGGGGTTGCGTGACCTCAGCGACGGTCGAGGCTCCTGGTGAGAGGTTTCCGGTGGCCTCCGCCGCCGGACGGCGGCCCCCGGACCTGGGGGCCGGGGCCCGGTGGACCGCGCACCGGTCGACCGGCGCTGCCGGAGCCGGAGACCACACTGGTCACCACCCCGCACGGGGTGCGGCTGGAGCAGTTGGTCACCGGCTCGGGTGACCCGGTGACGGTCTTCGCCCACGGGCTGGCCAACGGGATCGCCACCACCCGTCCGTTCGGCAGTGGAGTCGACGGGCGTCGGATCTTCTTCCAGTTCCGGGGGCACGGCCGCTCGGACGCCCCGCCGGGCGACTGGACCTACCTGGACCTGGCCCGGGACCTGCGCGCCGTCGCCGACCTCGGCGGTGCCACCCGGGCCTTCGGCGTCAGCCTCGGGGCGGGGGCGTTGTGCCGGCTGCTCACCGAGAGCCCACAGCGGTTCGACAGGGTGGTCTTCTTCCTGCCGGCGGCGCTGGACCGTCCCCGGCCCGCCACCGCCCGGCAGCGGCTCACCGACCTCCTCGACGCGATCGGCAGCGGCGACGCCTCGGCGGTCGCCGAGGTGGTCTCGACCGAACTGCCCCCGGCGGTACGCAACACCCCGGCCGGATGGGCCTACCTTCGTCAGCGCCTCGACCACCTGCTCCGTGACGGCCTCGCCCCCGGCCTGGCCGGGCTGCCCGGCCAGGCGCCGCTGACCGACAGGTCGGCGCTGACCCGCGTCACCACCCCCGCCCTGGTCATCGGGGCCGCCGGGGACGACCTGCACCCGGTGTCGGTGGCCGAGGACCTGGCCGCCGCGCTGCCCCGAGCCACCCTGCACGTCTACGACCGCCCCGGCGTCCTCTGGTCGGACCGCGCCGACCTGCGGCACCGGGTCGCCACGTTCCTCAACTCCTGAACCGGTCCCGCCCGCCGCTCCGGCCGACCCGACGGCGGTTCGCAACTCGTCGTTCACCATCAGTCACCGTGGACTGCTGCCGCCCGTCACCCGGGCGACGTTGACTGGTCCGGTCCTGACCGCCGTAGCCCGGGGATCGTCTTGGCCACCAACGAGCCGCCGCCGCGCCCGTCGGCCGGGCCGCCCGGGGTGTCCTCCTCCCGGGTCGCCGGGCTCCTGTCCTGGCTGGTGCCGGGGGTGTGCGCGGCTGCGCTCGGCGGATGGCGGCTCACCGGTGCGTCGCTCTGGGCCGACGAGTTGGCCACCTGGGGTGCGGTCCGGTCGACCTGGGTCCGCCTGTGGGAGCTGTCCGGGTCGGTCGACGCGGTGCTGACGCCGTACTACGCGGTGACGAAGGCGTACGCGACAGTGGCGGGGACCGGTACGGCGGCGCTGCGGCTGCCGTCGGTGGTGGCGATCGTCGGGGCCACCGTGGTGGTGGCGGTGCTCGGGCGGCGGCTCGGGGGAGCCGGGGCGGGGTTCACCGCCGGGCTGGTCTTCGCGCTCCTCCCGGTCACCTCCCGGTACGCGCAGGAGGCCCGCCCGTACGCCTTCGTGATCCTGGCCTCGGCGGTGGCGGTGCTGGCGCTGGACCGGGCGCTGGCGCGTCCCACCCCCGGCCGTCTCGCCGGGTACGCCGCCGCCTGCGCGGCCGCCGGGCTCCTGCACCCGCTCAGTGGACTGCTCCTGCTCGCCGGGCACGCCGTCGGGGCCGGGTGGTGGTGTCTCACGACAGCCGGGGCGGACCGGAGCCGTCGGACCGGTCGGCGGTGGCTGGTGGCGGCCGGGGTCGGCGCGTCCCCCGCCGTCCTGCTGGGCTGGTGGGGTGCCGGGCAGACCGGGCAGGTGTCCTGGATCCGCCCCGTCGACCTCGACATCCTGGCTGCGGTGCCGGAGCAGCTGTTCCTCTCGGCGGCGGCCGGGGGGCTGGTCCTCGGTGCGGCAGTCACGGGTGTCCGGCGTACCCGGACGGCGGGGTGCCTGGCCGCAGCCGCGTTCGTACCGTTGGTGTCCCTGCTGGTGGCCGGGGTGCGTCTCGACGTCTGGGTGGCCCGGTACGTCCTCGTGGTGCTGCCCCCGCTGGCCGTCCTCGCCGGGTACGCGCTGACCCGGTCCGGTCGACGGGCCACCGTGGGGGTGCTCTGCCTGCTGGTCGTCCTGGTCGTGCCCGCGCAGGTGCGGATCCGGGCCGAGGCGGGGCACGGTCAGGCCTCCGCCCGGATCGCCACGGTGATCGGCCCCCGGCAACTCCCGGGCGACGTGGTCGTCTTCCCGGACACCCACCGGAGCATCCCCTGGTCGGCGAGGGACGTCTACGAGCGGTACCTGCCCGCCCCGCGCCCACCCGACGTCCTGCGGACGGCCCCACCCCGCACCGACGGTCGGCTGGCGGCTGTCGAATGCCCGGACGCCGCCTGCCTCGGCGCCCCGCCCCGGGTCTGGGTGGTCCGGGTGGACAGCCCGGCGGATCCGCTGGCCGACATGGCGGCGGGCAAGCAGGACCGGATCCGGCGGGAGTACCGGGTGGTGCACCGGTGGCGGGAGCCGCTGCTCGGCATCACCCTGCTGGAACGCCGTCCGGGGATGACCATCGAAAACTGACCTCGGCTGTCAGGTATGGCTGGCAGGTTCGGGGGCATGACGTCGAAAGCACTGAACACGAAGGTGGCCCTCGTCGCCGGGGCGACCCGGGGGGCCGGTCGGCAGATCGCCGTGCAGTTGGGGGCGGCCGGGGCGACCGTCTACGCCACCGGCCGCAGCAGCCGTACCGCCGGACCGTCCGAGGTGAACCGCCCGGAGACCATCGAGGAGACCGCGGAGCTGGTCACCGCCGCCGGGGGCACCGGGATCCCGGTGCGGGTCGACCACCTCGACCCCGACCAGGTACGCGACCTGGTCGCCCGGATCGACGCCGAGCAGGGTCGGCTGGACGTCCTGGTCAACGACATCTGGGGGGCCGACGCGCTGACCGCCTGGTACAAGCCGGTCTGGGAACACCCGCTCGACGACGGGCTGCGGACCCTCCGACTCGGGGTGGACACCCACCTGATCACCAGCCACTTCGCCCTGCGCCTGCTGATCCGCCACCCCGGCGGGCTGGTGGTGGAGGTCGGGGACGGCACCACCGAGTACAACGCCGCCAACTACCGGCTCTCCGCCTACTACGACCTGGTGAAGACCGCTGTCAACAGACTGGCCTTCGCCCAGGCCAGGGAGTTGGCGCCGCACGGGTGCACGGCGGTGGCCGTCACCCCCGGGTGGATGCGGTCGGAGGCGATGCTGGAGCACTACGGGGTGACCGAGGAGAACTGGCGGGACGCCACGGCGAAGGAGCCGCACTTCGTCGTGGCGGAGAGCCCGGCGTTCGTGGGACGGGCGGTGGCGGCGCTGGCCGCCGACCCCGACCGGGCCCGGTGGAACGGGCGCTCCACCTCCAGCGGCGAACTGGCGCAGGTGTACGGCTTCACCGACCTCGACGGCAGCCGCCCGGACGCCTGGCGGTACATCGTCGAGGTCCAGGACACCGACGGCCCGGCCGACGCCACCGGCTACCGCTGACCGGTCTCCCCCGGGCCGTCCGGCGGGACGGGACGGCCCGGGGGTACGGCGTACCGCGTCGCCCACCGGCGTACCGCGTCGGTGAAGAGTTCCCGCAGCTCGGGTGGGTCGAGGGCCTCCACCTCCGGGCCGAGGCGCAGCAGTTGGTGGTAGGCGACCGGGACCGACTCGACGGGCAGCCGCAGCACCGACCAGCCGTCGGCGTCCGGCGGCCCGGCTGCGGCCACCGCCTCGTCTTTGACGAACGGGGCGTCCACCACGTGCCGCAGCATCCGTAGCCCGACCGGGCTGACCCGGACGGTGACCCGCTCGGCCAGCATCCCGCGCAGGAACGTCTCGGCCTGCTCCCGCCAGTACGCCCCCAGCTCGAACCCCGGGTCCCGGTCGAAGGTCCGTCCGCTGACCTCGACCCCGGTCACCCGGTCCACCCGATAGGTACGGGTGGACGCCCCGACCCGGGCGACGAGGTACCAGATGCCGCCCTTGAGCACCAGGCCGTACGGTTCCACCGTCCGGGTCACCTCCCCGTCGCCGCGCCGGTACCGCAGGTCGACCACCAGATCCCGCCAGACCGCCGGGGTCAGCTCGGTCAACCAGGGCGGCGGGTCGGCCTCCCGGAACCAGCCCGGCACGTCCAGGTGGAAACGGGCACCGGTGCGGGCCGGGGCGTCCCGGAGGGCGGGCGGAAGCGCGGCCAGCACCTTCAGTTCGGCGGCGGCGACCGCGTCGGCCAACCCCAGCTCACCGACCGGTCCGGGCAGCCCGGTCAGGAAGAGCGCCTCCGCCTCGTCCCGGGTCAGCCCGGTGAGCCGGGTCCGGTAGCCGCCGACGAGGCGGTAGCCACCGGCCCGTCCCCGGTCGGCGTAGACGGGCACCCCGGCGGCGGAGAGCGCCACCACGTCGCGGTAGACGGTCCGTTCGGAGACCTCCAGCTCACGGGCCAACTCCGCAGCGGTCATCGTCTCCCGCGTCTGCAACAACAACACCAACGAGATCAACCTGGCCGCCCGCACCCCTCCATTCTCCAAGGAAGGCCCCCTGTCGACGGCACCCCACCTGCATGGGGGCGGGGGTCAGCGAGGGGTGGGGGTGAGCAGACCCCGGTCGTACGCGACGGCGACGGCAGCGGCCCGGTCGTTGACCCCGAGCTTGGCGTACACGTGCAGCAGGTGGGTCTTGACGGTGGCCTCGCTGATGAACAGTCGGGCGGCGGCCTCCCGGTTCGACGAACCCCGGGCCACCAGGGTCAGCACCTCCAACTCCCGTTGGCTCAACGGCTCCTCGACCGGTGCCCGCAGCCGCCCCATCAACCGTCCGGCGACAGTGGGGGACAGGACCGACTCGCCCCGGGAGGCGGCCCGTACCGCCCGGACCAGCTCCGCCCGGGGGGCGTCCTTGAGCAGGTAGCCGGTCGCCCCGGCCTCCACCGCCGGGAGGACGTCGGCGTCGGTGTCGTACGTGGTCAACACCAGCACCCGGGCGGCCGAACCGGACCGGGCCAGCCGGCGGATCGCGGTGACCCCGTCCATCCCGGGCATCCGCAGATCCATCAGGACCACGTCCGGGGCGAGGGTGGCCGCCAGCACCAGCGCCTCCGCTCCGTCGCCCGCCTCACCGACCACCTCGAACTCCGGGTCGCCGGTGAACATCCCGCGCAGCCCGTCCCGGACCACCGGATGGTCGTCGACGATCAGCAGCCGGATCGGGTGGGGCCGCCCGCTCACCGGAGGGCCCCCGGCGTCACCGGCACGCTCGCCGACACGGCGGTGCCCCCGCCCGGCTCCGACTCGACGGCCAGGAGGCCACCCACCCCGGTCACCCGCTGGCGCATCCCGGCCAGCCCGAAACCACCGTCCGGGCGGGTCCGGGTCTCACCTGTCGGGTCGAAGCCGGTGCCGTCGTCACGTATGTCAAGGGTCACCACGTCCTCCATGTACGACAGGGTCAGCCCGACCCGGCCGGCGGCGGCGTGCCGGGCCACGTTGGCCAGGGACTCCTGGGCGGTCCGCAACAGGGTCACCTCCACCTCGGGGTGCAGAGGTCGGGGGGTGCCGGTGACCCGTACCTCGGCGGGCACCTCGTTCAGGGCCGACCAGCGTCGGGCCAGGTCGGTGACGACCTCGGGGAGGCGGGCGTGCTCCAACGGCTCGGGGCGGACGGCCCGGACCGACCGGCGGGCCTCGGTGAGGCTCTCCCGGGCCAGGTCGAGGGCGTTGTCCACGTGCCGCTGGCAGTCCACCGGCCGGTTCCGGGCCTGCCCGGCCGCCGACAACTGGGTGATGATCCCGGTGAGGCCCTGGGCCAGGGTGTCGTGGAGTTCCCGGGCCATCCGTTGCCGCTCGTCGAGCACCCCGGCCTCCCGGGCCTGGGCGAGCAGCCGGGCGTGCAGCGCATCGTTCTCCCGCATGGTCTCCGAGAGTCGACGGTTCGCCTCGGCCAGTTCCTCCACCAGCTTCTTGCGGTTGGCGTGCTGCTCGGTGTTGAGGGTTTCGATCCGACTGACCAGGACCGCCACCCCCACGTTGAAGCAGACGAGCACCCCCCACAGGGCCAGGTGCCCCCAGGAGGTGGGGGGTCCGACGCTCTGGGCGGTGGCGACCAGCATCGCGCTGACCCCCACCCCGACCAGCCGCCACCGGCCGTGCAGCACGAAGTACGAGTGGATCAGCCCGATCCAGGCGAAGAAGCCGTACCAGGGGCTGATCACCACCAGGGCGGCGGAGAAGCCGGTGAGCCCGAGGAAGTACGTCCCCATCAGCCTGCGCCGGTCGAGCCACTGCGGATGGAGGGTGACGAACCAGGCGATCCAGGCGGCTGCCGCCGCGCTGATGCTCAGGTGTACGACAGGGGGAGGCTGGCCGGGGACCGGGGCCAGGGTGGCGACCAGGGTCCCGACGAGCAGCCCCCCGAAGGGCACCAGCCGGTACAGCCGGATCTCCTGGCCCGGTTCGGCGTGCCCGCCGGTGGGCTGCTCGACACCACTGGTCATCTTCGGTCCCTCCCCGCTCACTCCCAGCGGAACAGCCGGGCGGCGGCCGTACCGGCCATCACGGCGACCACCGCCATTATGGCCAGCGGAAGCGGGTCCGGGGAGGTGCCCGTCCAGGCGTCCAGCAGGGCCTGGACCCCCGGCGGGGCGTACTCCCCGACCCGGTTCAGGAAGTCCGGCAGCAGGAACCGGGGCACGTACACCCCGCCGAGGAACATGGTCAGCATGAACAGGGGCACCGCGAACCCCTGGGCCGCCTTGCTCGTCGGGGCCACCGCCGCCACCAGCAGACCGAGGGCGAGCAGTGCCGCCGTACCGAGGAGGAAGGCCACCGCGAAGCCGAGCGGACGCTGCGGCAGGGGCACCCCGAAGGCGATCCGGGCGACCACCACCACCAGCACGGCGCTGACCACGATCGAGGCCAGGACGACCAGGAGTTGAGCGACCAACAGGGCGGCCGGGCTGACCGGGGTGGTCGCCATCCGGCGCAGGATGCCGCGTTCCCGGTAGGTGGCCAGGCTGACCGGCAGGGCGGTCAGGCCGGTCACCGCCAGGGTCATCACCAGCAGGCTGGGGGCGAAGTACGCGATGAAGGTCTGCCCCCCGAAGTCGGGGCTGGGCTCCCGCAGGGCCGGGATCGCCCCGAGGCCGAGCAGGAGCACCAGGGGCAACCCGACCACGACCAGGATCGCGGACGGCTCCCGCAGGAAGAGGACCGCCTCGGTCCGGAGGACCTGTCCGAAGGCACGCATGTCGGGGCTCCTCACTCGGCGGGCCGACGCCCGGTCAGCTCGACGAAGGCGTCGTCGAGGGTGGACTGCTCCAACCGCAGCTCGGCGGCGACGATCTCGTGCCGGGCCAGGACCGAGGTGACCGCGTGGAGCAGGTTCCCGGTGCCGGTGACGACCACCTGGGGGCCGTGCCGCCGGACCGAGGTGACCTCGGGCAGGTCGGCGAGGAGACAGTCGTCGACCGGCGCCGAAGGGCGGAACCGGACCCGCTGCCCCGGCAGGACCCCCGCGACCAGACCGGCCGGGCTGTCCAGGGCCACCACCCGGCCGGAGTCGATCACCGCCACGCGGTCGCAGAGCCGTTCGGCCTCCTCCATGAAGTGGGTGACCAGCAGGATCGTCACCCCCCGCTCCCGGACCCGTTCGACGAGTCCCCAGGTCTCCCGGCGGGCCTGCGGGTCCAGCCCGGTGGTCAGCTCGTCCAGGACGGCGATCTGCGGGTTTCCCACCAGGGCGAGCGCGATGGACAGTCGCTGCTTCTGCCCACCCGAGAGCGACTTGTACGCCGCGTCACGCTTCGCCCCCAGCCCCAACTCCTCCATCAACTCACCGGGGTCGGCCGGATTCCGGTAGAACGACGCGTACATCGTGAGGGCCTCGCCGACCCGGAGCCGGTCGGGCAGCCGACTCTCCTGCAACTGCACCCCGACGAGCTGGCGGAGCCGGTCGCGGTCCCGGCGGGGGTCGGCCCCCAGGACCGACACCCCGCCCCCGTCCGGGACCCGCAGACCGGCGACACACTCCACACTCGTGGTCTTGCCCGCCCCGTTCGGGCCGAGCACCCCGAAGATCTCCCCGGCGGCCACCGAGAACGAGACGTCCCGTACCGCCTCCAGATCGCCGTACCGCTTCCGGAGGTTCGTCACCTCTATCACGGCTGTCACGTCGCCTCCCGCTCGATCCGCGTACCCGCAGACCAGCCTCTCGGTTCCGGCGACGCGACGGATCGACCAGCCGGTGGCACCCGGCCTGCGCCTCCCGGTGGATCCCCACGATCCATCGGACGGTGGATGCGCTCGACCGGTCGTGTGTCGGCGGTGCCGTTGCCGATGACCGCTAGGCTTCCCGCTCGTGAGCGCACCCAGGTTCGCCGCGCCGGTGACCGGCGCCGTCCGTCGTTTCTTCACCGGGGTCGGGCTGCTGCGGCGCGGGCTCGGCCTCTACGTCCGCAACCCGAGACTGATGCTCCTCGGGGTGATCCCGGCCCTGATCACCACTGTGCTCTTCGGTGCCGCCCTGTTCACCCTGCTCTACTTCGTCGACGACCTGACCGGTTGGGTCACCCCGTTCGCCGACGACTGGTCGGCCACCGCCCGCAGCCTGGTCCGGGTGATCGCCGGGTTCGCCCTGCTGGCCCTGGCCGGGCTGGTCGGCGTGGTGACCTTCACCGCGGTGACCCTGCTGATCGGCGACCCGTTCTACGAGAAGATCTCCGA
Organism: Micromonospora sp. SH-82; assembly: GCF_051132485.1. Taxonomy (NCBI): domain Bacteria; kingdom Bacillati; phylum Actinomycetota; class Actinomycetes; order Micromonosporales; family Micromonosporaceae; genus Micromonospora; species Micromonospora sp. SH-82. Next base: position 508,448 of record NZ_CP148049.1, on the reverse strand, counting down.
GCGGGTCGAGGACCGGTTCGGCGGTACGCCGGACGCCGTCGACCAGCCGTTCTGGCCGTCCCTGCGCCGCAGCGTCCGCGACTCCCTCCGGCTGATCGCGATCTCCGTACCGATCGGCATCACGCTCTTCGCCGCCGGGTTCATCCCGGTTCTCGGGCAGACCGTGGTGCCCGTGGTCGGGGCGACCATCGGTGGTTGGCTGCTCGCCGTCGAGCTGGTCGGAGCCCCCTTCTACCGGCGTGGCAAGGGGCTGACCGAGCGCCGGGCGGTGTTGAAGGCGGACCGCCCGACCGCGCTCGGCTTCGGCGTGGCGGTCTTCCTCTGCTTCCTGATCCCGCTCGGCGCGGTCCTGGTCATGCCGGCGGCCGTCGCCGGGGCCGCCCTGCTCGCCCGCCGTTCCCTCGGCCAGACCATCCAGGAACCCGCGAAGGCCAGGTGACAGGCGCGCCGTCCGACCCCGTCGAGGTCAGGCCGGGGCGGGGTCAGGCCGGGTCGGGTGGTCCCGCCGCTCAGGCCGTCGGCTGGTCCCGGACGGCGGCGACCGCCTCCACCTCGACGAGCTGGTCGTCGTAGCCGAGGACCGTCACGCCGAGCAGGGTGCTGGGCGGGTCGTGGTCGCCGAACGCGTCCCGTACCACCTCCCAGGCCGTGACCAGGTCGGCCTGCCGGGACGACGCCACGTAGACGGTGGTACGGACCACGTCGGTGAGCTGCGCCCCGGCCGCCGCCAGGGCGGTGGTCAGGTTGGCCATCACCTGTCGGGCCTGGGCGGCGTGGTCACCGACGCCGACGGTGGCCCCGTCGGCGTCGAGCGGGCAGGCACCGGCGGTGAAGACCAACCGGGCGGGGGGCTCGACAGTGGCCGCGTAGGCGTACTCGGCGGCGTCGGAGAGCGCGGGTACGCGTACGAGCGTGACGGGGTCCGGCATCCCCACAGGCTAACCGGCCACCCGACCCCCACCGCGACCGATCATGGGCGTCGATGGGGGTCGGCCCCTCCCTCACCCGGAGTCGCGCAGGACGAGGGTGGTGGGGAGGACGACGAAGGGGTCGACGGGGTCCCCGGCCGCGAGGCGGAGCAGGAGTCGGGTCATCACCCGGCCGATCTCCAGGATCGGTTGCCGGACCGTGGTCAACGGTGGGTCGGTGTAGGCAGCCGAGGAGACGTCGTCGAATCCGATCACCGACACGTCGTCCGGCACCCGTCGGCCGGCCTTGCGCAGGGTACGCAGCGCCCCGTGCGCCATCAGGTCGGAGGCGGCGAAGACGGCGTCGAGGTCGGGGTGCCGGTCGAGCAGCTCCTGCATGGCCGCCGCCCCGGAGCCTCGGGTGAAGTCGCCGTACCCGATCAGCTCCGGGCATCCGGCGGCGGTGACGCCGTCGCGGTAGCCGGTGAGCCGGTCGATCCCGGCGACCATGTCCTGTGGTCCGGCGATGGTGGCGATCCGCCGTCGCCCGGAGGCGACCAGGTGTTCGACCGCCCGGGACACCCCTGCGGCATGGTCGACGTCCACGTACGGGACTGTCGTCCCGCCGAGTGGCCGACCGCTGCACACCACCGGCAGCCCCAGGTCGGCGAGGATGCCGGGGAGGGGGTCGGCGCCGTGCAGGGACGCGAAGAGGACCCCGTCGACGTGCCGCCCGGTGGTGTACCGCTCGACCCGTGCGTGTCCGGCCGGTGATCCGGCGAGCATCAGCACGAGCTGTTTGTCGGCGGCCTCCAACTCCCGGCTGACACCCCTGATGATGGCGGGGAAGAAGTGGTCGTCGGAGAAGACCCGGGTGGCCGCCTCGGGCAGGACCAGCGCCACCGAGTCGGTCCGGTGGGTGACCAGGCTCCGGGCGGCGAGGTTCGGTACGTACCCCAGCTCGGCGACGGCCCGGCGGACGGCTTCCTGGATCGGCCCGGCCACCGTCGTGGCGCCGTTGACCACCCGGGAGACGGTGGCCCGGGAGACCCCGGCCCGCCGGGCCACCTCCTCCAACGTCGGGCGTTGTGTCATGGTCGTCGATGATTGCACCACCGGTGGTGGCCGGTGCCGACACCCTCGCGGTCGATTGCCGGTCGGGTGCCGGTCGGGTGGCCGGGGCCGTGCCTCAGCCGGTGCGCAGTCCCGCGAGGAGGGTGGCGTCACCGGTGACGGCGAGGGTGTCGAAGGAGATCCGGCCCCAGAGTGCCAGGACGAGGTCGCTGGCGGTGCCCGCCACCCGTACCCGGGCGTGGTGGTCGTCGTGGTCGAGGATGGTGTCGGTGTCCAGCAGGGCGACTCCCTCCCCGCGCAGCCGGAGGTACCACTCCTGGTCGGCGTCGGTGGCACCGAGGTGGACCACGCCGCGCCACTGCCCGGAGGCGGTCCGTCGACCGGCGGGCAGCATGGTGTCGAGGACCTCGCTGACCCCGTCGGTGGCGAGTTTGGTCTCGATCGGGTCGCCGGCGGCGATGGCGAGCTGGGCGTCCCACCGGTGGACGGCGGTCTCGTGGGCCATCCGGCGGATCCAGAAGCCGGCCTTCTTCGGCTGCGGAGCCCAGTTCCAGGCAGGGGCCTCCGGGTCGAGACCGTCGAGGAGGGCGATCAACTGGTCGTACGAGTGCTGCCAGAACTGCGCCGCACTGGTCCCCGGAGGCAGTTCGATCTCCTCCCGCCGGGCCGGGGCGGAGGTCTCGCCGGTGCCGACGAAGGTGTGCACCCACTGGTAGACGCCGCCGAGGTGCACGGCGAGGTCGGTGACTGTCCAGCCGGGACAGGAGAGGACCGGTGTCTCCGGAGGGGCCTCGGCGAGGGCGGCGGCGAACGCGGGGCCTTCGGCCCGCAGCGCCCCGATCCAGAAGTCCTTCGTGCCGTGCAGTCTGCTCATGCGTCCTCCTGGGCGACCCGGCCACCAATGGGTGCCGCGGCTGTTGTTCAGCCTAGGGTGAAAGGCGTGTCCGACGTTAGTGCCCAACCGACCACCGGAATCCAACCCGACGACGCAGATTCGTTGGCGAGATTCACCACGCTGTGCCTCGGCGGGACCGCGGGGCGGCTGGTGTCCGCCAACAGTTCCCAAGAAATCGTACAAAAGGTTCAAGAAGCGCAGGGGCGGGACGAGCCGGTCCTCCTGCTCGCCGGCGGCAGCAACGTGGTGATCGGAGACGAGGGGTTCACCGGAACCGTCGTCCTGATCCGCTCCCGTGGCCTGGAGGTGGTGGCAGAGGACCCGGAGACCGTCACCGTCCGGGTGGAGGCCGGCGAGCCCTGGGACGACCTGGTCGCCGCCACCGTCGCCAACGGCTGGTCCGGGCTGGAGTGCCTGTCCGGGATCCCCGGCTCCACCGGGGCGACCCCGATCCAGAACGTCGGCGCGTACGGCCAGGAGGTCGCCGAGACCATCACCGGCGTCCAGGTGTACGACCGCCGGGAGGACGCCCTGCTCCGCGTCGCCGCCCCGAACTGTGGATTCGCGTACCGGTCCAGCATCTTCAAGTACAGCGACCGCTGGGCGGTGCTCTCCGTCGACTTCCGGCTGAACCGTTCCCCGCTGTCCGGCCCGGTCCGCTACGCCGAGCTGGCCCGCAGCCTCGGGGTGGCCGTCGGCGACCGGGTGCCCCTCGCCGCCGCCCGGGAGACGGTCCTGCGGCTGCGGGCCGGCAAGGGCATGGTCCTCGACCCGGCGGACCCGGACACCCGTTCGGTGGGTTCGTTCTTCACCAACCCCGTCCTCGACCAGGCCGCCTACGAGCTGTTCCTGCAACGGGCCGAGGAGTTCGGCGAGCCGCCGGCCTGGCCGGGCGCGGGGGACGTGGTGAAGATCAGCGCCGCGTGGCTCATCGACCGGGCCGGATTCGGCAAGGGGCATCCCGGCCCGAACGGGGTGGCCATCTCCAGCAAGCACACCCTGGCGTTGACCAACCGCAGCGGGAACGCCCGGACCGCCGACCTGGTCGTGCTGGCCCGGGAGATCCGCGACGGCGTGCACGACCGCTTCGGCGTCACCCTGCATCCCGAACCCGTGCTGGTCAACTGCGCCGTCTGAGGTTCCCGCAGCCCGGCGGGGCCGGGGTCTCAGGCGGGGGCGACGGCGGTCCAGGGCAGGGTGATCTCCCCCAGCCGCCACCGGCGGGGCCGGTCGAGGACCGGCCACCCGGCCGCCTTCACCGTGGTGACAGTGTGCAGCCACCGCTGCCGGGGGCCGTAGGGCGCGTAACCGGCGGCCGACCGCCAGGCCGCGTCGAGTGCCCGGAGCAGGTCGTGTACGCGCTCTCCGGGCACGTTTCGGTGGATCAGCGCCTTGGGGAGGCGTTCGGCGAACCGGGCCGGCGAGTCCAGGGCGGCCAGCCGGGCGGCCAGGGTCAGGGTGCGGGGGCCGGTGGCGTCGATCAGCAGCCACCCGCCCAGCCGCCCCGGCTCGTCGCAGGTGCCCTCGACGAGTCGACCGCCGGGTGCCAACGCCCCGGTGATCGTCTGCCACGCGGCCGGGACCTCGTCCTCGGGGTACTGGCGCAGCACGTTGAACGCCCGGACCAGGTGGGGGCGGAGTCCGGCCAGCTCGAAGCCGCCCCTGGCGAAGGTCAGTCCGGGCGGGTCGGCGGCAGCCGCCGCGGCGGCCACGCGTACCGGGTCGATCTCCAGCCCGACCAGCCGTACGTCGGCGCGTACCCGGTCGGCGAGGCGGGCGTGCAGCTCCACGGCGGTGGTCGGCGCGGCGCCGTACCCGAGGTCCACGACCAGGGGTTCGGCGGCCGTACGCAGGAGGTCCCCGCAGGACTCCACGATCCAGTTGTCGACCCGGCGGAGCCGGTTCGGGTTGGTGGTACCCCGGGTCACCACGCCCACCGGGCGGTGCTGCGTCACCTCAGGTGATCCGGTGCACCTTGTGCTGGGCGGCCTGGGCCAGCGGGCGCACCACCAGGCGGTCCACGTTGACGTGCTGCGGCCGGGTGGCGCACCAGGCGATGCAGTCGGCGACGTCCTCGGCGACCAGCGGGTCGGGGACCCCGGCGTAGACGGCGTTGGCCCGATCCTCGTCGCCCTCGAACCGGACCAGGCCGAACTCGTCGGTACGGACCATCCCGGGGTCGATCTCGACCACCCGGACCGGTCGCCCGCACAGCTCCAGCCGGAGGGTGCCGGCCACGGCGGTCTGCGCGTGCTTGGCGGCGGTGTAGCCGCCCCCGCCCTCGTACACGACGGTGCCGGCGGTGGAGCTGACGATCACGATGGTGCCGGCCCCGGACGCCTCCAGGGCGGGCAGGAGGGCCTGGGTCACCCGCAGGGTGCCGAGGACGTTGGTGTCGTACATCCACTGCCAGTCGCTGACCGACCCGGACTCCACCGGGTCGAGTCCCCGCGCCCCACCGGCGTTGTTGACCAGCAGGGTGACCGGCCCGGGGGCCTGGGCGGCGGCCTGCGCCAACCCGGCCACCGACTCGTCGGAGGTGACGTCGCAGGCGACAGGGGTGGCCGCGCCACCGGCTCGGGAGATCTGCTCGACCAGCTCGGTCAGTCGGTCGGTACGCCGGGCGGCGGCGAGCACGTGGAAGCCCTCGGTGGCGAGGCGGCGGGCGGTGGCCGCGCCGATTCCGCTGGAGGCGCCGGTGACGATCGCGACAGGTGTCATCAGGTCATTGTGCCCAGCCCGGGGGTCTGTGCCGACGGGCGGTGCCCAGCTCCGGTGAGGTGCGCGTCACCCCGGGGGCCGCGCCGGGGGCATCTCCCCGACCCTGCGGGGAACATGAGTCTGACCTCGCGCGTTGTCCGAAGACGGCGGGCGACGCAGACGGTCTCAATTCACCACATTGAGGAGTGGAAGTGGCGGAGATGCACACCGGTGTCGGACGTCAGCGGGGTGCCCTACCGTGGCCGCGGCCCCGGCGGATCGCCACCGTCTCGGTGCACACCTCGCCGCTGCACCAACCGGGCACCGGGGACGCCGGCGGGATGAACGTCTACATCCTGGAGGTCGCCCGACGGCTCGCCGAGGCCGGCGTCGAGGTGGAGATCTTCACCCGGGCCACCTCCGGCGACCTGCCCCAGGTGGTCGAGATCGCCCCCGGTGTCCAGGTCAGGCACGTCACGGCGGGGCCGCTGGCGGGGCTGACCAAGGAGGAACTCCCCGGTCAGCTCTGCGCCTTCACCGCCGGGGTGCTGCGGGCCGAGGCCGCCCGGCTCCCCGGCCACTACGACCTCATCCACTCCCACTACTGGCTCTCCGGGCAGGTGGGCTGGCTGGCCCGGGACCGCTGGGGCGTACCGCTGGTGCACACCGCCCACACCCTGGCCAAGGTCAAGAACGCCCAGCTCGCCACCGGTGACCGGCCCGAGCCGAAGGCGCGGCTCATCGGCGAGGAGCAGGTCGTCGCCGAGGCCGACCGGCTGGTCGCCAACACCCGGATGGAAGCCCACGACCTGATCACCCGGTACCACGCCGACCCGGACCGGGTCGACGTCGTACAACCGGGTGTGGACCTGGACCGGTTCTGCCCCGCCCCCGGCGACCGGGACGCGGGCCGGATCGCCGCCCGCCGTCGGCTCGGCCTGCCCACCACCGGACACCAGGTGGCGTTCGTCGGGCGGATCCAACCGTTGAAGGCACCGGACGTGCTGGTCCGGGCGGCGGCCGCGCTGCGGGAGCGGGACGCCACCCTGGCCGATCAGCTGACAGTGGTGATCGTGGGCGGCCCGAGCGGCAGTGGACTCGACCGCCCCTCCGCGCTGATCGAGTTGGCCGCCTCCCTCGGCGTCGCCGACCGGGTGCGTTTCCTGCCGCCGCAGACCGGGGACGACCTGCCGGCCGTCTACCGGGCCGCCGACCTGGTCGCGGTCCCGTCGTACAACGAGACGTTCGGCCTGGTCGCCCTGGAGGCCCAGGCCTGCGGTACGCCGGTGGTGGCCGCCGCCGTGGGTGGACTGGTCACGGCGGTACGCGACCAGGTCAGCGGGGTGCTGGTCGACAGCCACGACCCGCAGGACTGGGCCCGTACGCTCGAACACCTGCTGCCGGACCGGGCGAAACGGGTGGCCCTCGGGCGGGGCGCGGAACGGCACGCCCGCGACTTCTCCTGGAACCGGACGGCCGCCGGGCTGCTCGCCGTCTACGACGCGACGATCGCCGAGCACCGGGCCCGGCTCGCCGCCCGGCTGGCCGCCGACCCGGCCCTGTCCTGCACCTGGTGAGCGGGGGCTGAGCGGGCCGTACAGTGGGGCGGATGAGCGCGAAGAGTGACGTCGCCGCCCTGATCGAGACGGTCTGCACCGAGCGGGAGCTGGCCTGGGAGTCGACCGGGGACGGGTCGTACGCGGTCACCCTGCCGGGCACCCACAACCTCAAGACGGTCTGTCACCTGATCGCCGGGGAGCACGCCCTGCGGGTCGAGGCGTTCGTGATGCGTCGACCCGACGAGCGCCACGAGGAGCTCTGGGCCTGGCTGTTGCAGCGCAACGCCCGGATGTACGGGGTGTCGTTCTCCATCGACGCGGCAGGCGACGTCTACCTCACCGGTCGGGTCAACCTGCGCGGGATCGATGCCGACGAGCTGGACCGGTTGCTCGGCTCGGTGTTGACCTACGCCGACGAGTCCTTCGACACCATGCTGGAGATCGGGTTCGGGACCGCGATCCGGCGGGAGTGGCAGTGGCGGGTCAAGCGGGGGGAGTCCACAGCCAACCTGGCCGCCTTCGCCCATCTCTTCGAGCCCTCGGGTGCCGCACCCACGGAGCGTCCCGGCACCGCACCCACGGAGCGTCTCGGCACCTGAGCCGGGTCCGTTCGCCGCTGCGGGGTTCGTCGGCGCTCTGCGGGGTATCCCGCACCGCGCGGTGCGGTGTGAACCGACGCGCTCAGGCACTCTGTCGAGGAGCGTGAACGCCAATGGCTCAGCGCAACAGCTCAGGTCGCGGCGGGACCGCGACGAAACGGCGGGCGGGCAACCAGTCCCCGGCCACGCCGGGGATCTCCGAGTCGGAGCTCTCCCGGCTGCGGGTCGACGAGATCCGGATGCGGCTGCGTCGGCTCGGGGTGACCGGGGTGTCCGCCCTGCGTAAGCCGGACCTGGTGAAGACGTTGGCCCGGAGCCTGCGCTCGGGGCGACGTACCGCCGGGGCCGGCCGGACCAGCACGGGCCCGGCGGGTCGGGCCACCGGCACCGGTGGGGGCCGCAAGGCCGGCTCGACAGCTACCACCGCGTCGCGTAAGGCCGGGTCCACGTCGCCCGCCGCCAAGGCGGGCCCGACCGCTTCGGCCCGCAAGACCACGTCGAGTCGCAAGGCGGCTCCCACCCGGAAGGCCACCTCGACCCGGGCCACCTCGACCCGGGCTGCTTCGGGGCGGGCCGCTTCGACCCGGGCCGCTTCGGGGCGGGGGGCCACGGCGGGCCGGACGGGGGTGCGGACCGGTCGGTCGGCGTCCCGGTCGGTCTCCTCCTCGCAGGTGATCACCTCCCTGGCCGACCGGCCGGAACGCCCGGGGCGCAGTCTGGTCACCACGAACCACGAGGTGATCCGTCGGTGGGCCTCGGCCCGCAACGCCAAGCCCGCCACCATCTCCGGCACCGAGCGTGACGGACGCCCGGGGGTGCTGACCTTCAACCTTCCGGGCTACCGGGAGAGCAGCCGCCTGCGGGAGGTCACCTGGGCCGAGTGGTTCCAGACCTTCGACAGTCGACGACTGAACCTGATCTACCAGGAGCAGTTGCGCGACGGACGGCAGAGCAACTTCTTCCGGACCGAATCCCCGCAACGCGAGGACGCCTGATGTTTACCGGGGGCCGGCCCGGGTATGCGACGGTTGCCGCACCGCAGGACACGGCCCGAGCTGCGAGCAGGGGCTGTGACCGGCGAGACAGCCGCTCCGGGTTGAATTCATAAACTGGGCGAACTAACTTTATTGCACCGCGTTCCGCTCGGAAACGTTCGGGGGAGCGGCGGATCGAACAGATCCGCGCACCGAGGGTGACGCGAAGGGGCGGGTGGACCACACCGTTGGGGGACGGTGCCCACCTGCCGGACCGGCGGCGCGAGCGGGCGACGCTTACGGGGGTGAGTGTCGCCCGCCGCCGCCGGGCACAGCGAGGGGCCGACGCCCGTCACGGTCTACACCGTGGCGGGCGTCCGCACGTCACCAGCGACGCGGTGGACCGCTCCCGGTGGGTGTGGAACCGGGCTCCGAACCGCCACGTGGTGGCCGTCACCACCACCGGCTGCGTGTCCGATCCCGTCTTCGGGCAGGATGATCGGCATGACTGCTAGCGAAGGGCCCACCGTCGGGACGCTGGTCCTGCTGCGGCACGGCGAAAGCGACTGGAACGCCAAGAACCTCTTCACCGGCTGGGTCGACGTGGACCTGACCGAGAAGGGCGAGACCGAGGCGCGCCGCGGCGGTGAGCTGCTGCGCGAGCACGACCTGCTGCCGGACGTGGTGCACACCAGCGTCATGCGCCGGGCCATCCGTACCGCCGAGTTGGCGCTGCACGCCGCCGACCGGCACTGGATCGCGGTCCGCCGCTCGTGGCGGCTCAACGAGCGCCACTACGGCGCCCTCCAGGGCAAGGACAAGAAGCAGACCCTCGACGAGTACGGCGAGGAGCAGTTCATGCTCTGGCGTCGCTCGTACGACACCCCGCCGCCGCCGATCGACGACAACGACGAGTGGTCCCAGGTCGGCGACCCTCGGTACGCCCTGCTGCCGACCGAGCTGATGCCCCGGACGGAGTGCCTCAAGGACGTCGTCGAGCGGATGCTGCCGTACTGGTACGACTCGATCGTGCCGGACATCCTGGCCGGCCGTACCGTCCTGGTGGCCGCGCACGGCAACTCGCTGCGGGCCCTGGTCAAGCACCTCGACCAGATCAGCGACGCGGAGATCGCCAAGCTGAACATCCCGACCGGGATCCCGCTGCGGTACGACCTGGACCCGCAGCTGCGTCCGCTCACCCTGGGCGGCACCTACCTCGACCCGCACGCCGCCAAAGCGGCTGCCGCAGCCGTCGCCAACCAGGGCCGCTGACCGACGGAAGGGTCCCGCACCGACGACGCCTGGGGTGGAGAGGGTCACCCCTCTGCCCGGCGGCCGGTCGGTGCGGGACCCTTCCTCTCGTCCGGGGTTCGACCCTCCCGCCGGGGTTCGGCGTGGGGGTCAGCGGGTGGGGGTCGGTTCGCCGGTGATCAGGTAGACGATGTGCTCGCCGGTGCTGACGGCGTGGTCGGCGAAGCGTTCGTAGAACCGCCCCAGCATCGTCGCGTCGATCGCCGTCTCCACCCCGTACGGCCAGTCCGCGCCGAGGACCACCCCGAACAGCTGCTTGTGCAGTTCGTCCATGGCGTCGTCGTCGCGGTCCAGTTCGGCGGCGAGTTCGGCGTCCGGGTCGGCGAGCAGCCCGGTGATCTTCTCGGCCATCCGGTCGGCCACCCCGTCCATGTCGATGAAGATCGGCCGGAGTTCGGCGGGTACGGCCGGGGAGGGGTGCCGGCGCAGGGCGGTCTTCGCCACGTGGTCGGCGAGGTCGCCCATCCGTTCCAGGTCGGCGGCGACGTGCAGAGCGGTGATCATGGCCCGGAGGTCCGAGGCGACCGGGGACTGGCGGGCCAGCAGGTCGCAGACCCGCTCCTCGATCTCCCGGTATCGCCGGTTGACCTCCTCGTCTCCCGTGATGACCGCCTCGGCGGCCTGCCGGTCGGCCCGGAGCAGCGCCCGGGTGGCCTGCCGGAGTGCGGCGCGTACCTGGTGGGCCATCGCCACCAGTAGGTCGCTCACCGTGTCCAGGTCGGCGTGGAACTCGTTGCGCATCTGTCACCTCCCGTGGTGGGGTGGCACCGGTCCGGCCCTCTCGGCCGCCGGGTGGGTCGAACGGTTCCGACCACCGTAGGTGCAGGTCCCCGGGGTGGGGGAGGGGGCCGGTGAACGACGCCGGGCCGAGGGGTTAACACTTCCAGAAGCGAACATGATTCGCCTCCCAAGGGGGCCGTGGGGCCGACGATGACCCTACGATCGCCTGGTGGAGTGGGTGGTGCCGTTCGCGGTGGTCGCCGGCCTGCTGGTCGGGCTGGCTGCCGGGTTCCTGCTGCCCAGGATCGTGCGCCGGCCCGTTTCGGGTACCGGCACGTCCGGCACGACCGCCCGGCCCACCTCGGGCCGGTCGCTCTTCGGCAGGGGGAGGCCCACGATCTCCGACGACTACCAGGCCGAGGTGCCCGGCCTCGGCCGCAAGACCATCGACTCGCTGCGCGCCGGGGTCGTGGTGCTCGGCCCCGACGACGTGCCGGTGCTCGTCAACCCGGCGGCCCGGGCGATGGGGCTGCTCCGTGCCGGGCCGCAGCCCGGCTCCATCGCCGCCCACCCGTTGATCCGTACCCTCGCCGGGCAGGTCCGGCGGACCGGGGTGCGCCGCGAGATCGAGCTGGACCTGCCGCGTGGCCGCGCCAACGCCGGACCGGACCCGCTCGGTGTGCACCTGCGGGCGATGGGGATCGGTGCCGGCTACATCGCCGTCGAAGCGGCGGACGTGACCGAGTCGCACCGCCTCGCCCGGGTACGCCGGGACTTCGTGGCCAACGTCAGCCACGAGCTGAAGACCCCCATCGGTGCCCTCCAGCTGCTCGCCGAAGCGCTGCTGGACGCCACCGAACCGGCCGACGCGGCCACCCCCGACCTCTCCGAGGACCTCGTCGCGGCCCGCCGGTTCGCCGAGCGGATCCAACACGAGTCGACCCGCCTCGGCCGACTGGTCCAAGAGTTGCTGGAGCTGACCCGGCTCCAGGGCGCCGAGCCGCAGCCGGCACCGGAGCCGGTGACAGTCGACGGGGTGCTCGCCGAGGTGCTGGACCGGACCCGGACCAGCGCCACCGCCCGTCGGGCGGACATCCGGGTGGAGACCGAGGACGGGCTGACCGTGTACGGCAGCGACGCCCAACTCGCCACCGCCGTGGCGAACCTGGTCGAGAACGCGATCAACTACTCGGCCGAGGACACCGTGGTCCGGGTGGTGGCCCGCAGCGACGGCGACGACGTCCACATCTCCGTCACCGACCAGGGCATCGGGATCGCCCCCACCGACGTGGACCGGGTCTTCGAGCGCTTCTACCGGGCCGACCAGGCCCGTTCACGTTCCACCGGTGGCACCGGGCTCGGGCTGGCCATCGTCAAGCACATCGCGAGCAACCACGGCGGACGGGTGGAGGTGTCGAGCACCCTGGGCGGTGGCTCGACGTTCACCCTCCGGTTGCCCGCCCGTCCCCCGGAGGATCTGACCGCGACACTCTCGTCGGTTGGTATCGAGCCTGGTCCGGCCGAGCTACGGCAGGTCTGAGCAGCAGTGGAAAGGAACCCCCGTTGAGCCGCGTTCTGGTGGTCGAGGACGAGGAGTCGTTCTCCGACGCCCTGTCGTACATGCTTCGCAAGGAGGGCTTCGACGTCTCCGTCGCCGCGACGGGCACCTCCGCCCTCACCGAGTTCGACCGCAGCGGAGCCGACATCGTCCTGCTCGACCTGATGCTGCCGGAGATGTCCGGCACCGAGGTCTGCCGGCAGCTGCGGCAGCGTTCACACGTGCCGATCATCATGGTGACCGCCCGGGACAGTGAGATCGACAAGGTGGTCGGCCTGGAGATCGGGGCCGACGACTACGTGACCAAGCCGTACTCGCCCCGGGAGCTGGTCGCCCGGATCCGGGCGGTGCTGCGTCGGCAGACCACCGAGGTCACCGAGTCCGGTACGCCGACCCTCGCCGCCGGGCCGGTCCGGATGGACATCGAGAGGCACGTGGTGACCGTCGACGGCAATGCCGTCCAGCTCCCGCTCAAGGAGTTCGAGCTGCTGGAGCTGCTACTGCGCAACGCCGGTCGGGTGCTCACCCGTGGTCAGCTGATCGACCGGGTCTGGGGCGCGGACTACGTCGGCGACACCAAGACCCTCGACGTGCACGTGAAACGCCTGCGCTCCAAGATCGAGCCGGAGCCCTCCGCCCCGCGCTACATCGTCACCGTCCGGGGCCTGGGCTACAAGTTCGAGCCGTGAGCCGGTGACGACCCGGCGGGTCGGCTCGGGTCGGATGCGAGCCGTGCCAGCAGAGCGGCATGCCGTTCGATGATCTGGTCAGCGAGGCCGGCGAACCGCCTGGCGTCCCGGCGGGTCGGGTGATCACGCAGCGTCATGGCCATCTCGGAATGGTAGCAATTCTGCTATCAAGATCATAAAGGATCGGTAGGCCCTGCCGGGTCCGGGCGGGGCGGGGTGGGGCACGATGCTCCGGTGGGCTTATCGATCATGACTTCCCGGCCGGTCGGGGTGGGGCCGGCGGAGGCCGCGCCCGTCCGTCGGGCGACGCGTCCGACGACGTCCGCCTGAACCGGACGAGGAACGTGCGAGCCCAGACCGGCCTCCTGCTGGCCCACACCGTCGTCGTGCAGGCGGTCACCTTCATGCTCCGCCCCGCGTCGGCGTACCAGGCGCTCGCCCTGGACGTCCCCGGCACCTGGTTGGGGCTGCTCGGGGCCAGTTTCGCCGTGGCGCCCCTGGCCCTGGCGGTCCCCGCCGGACACGCCGTCGACAGGTACGGCGAACGTCGGGTGGTGCTGGCCGGGTCGGTGCTCCTGGCCACCGCCGGCCTCGGATTCCTGCTGTTCGCCGGCTCCATCGGTGGCCTGGTGCTGGCCAGCATGGTGCTCGGCACCGGCCACCTCTGCGCTGTGGTGGCCCAGCAGGCGCTGGTCGCGAACCGGACGCCGGCCCACCGGTACGACTCCGCCTTCGGCTACTACACCTTCGCCGCCTCGATCGGGCAGGCCCTCGGGCCGGGACTGATCGTCGCCTTCGGCGGTGACCAGCCGATCCCGGACACCCGGGCGATCTTCGTCGGGGCCACGGTGGTCGCCCTGCCCCTGCTCGTCACCTCCGCGTTGCTGCGCCCCTCCGGGCACCACCACGACACGGGTGGGCAACGTCCCGTCGGCGGGGTACGGGACCTCCTGCGCCGGCCCGGACTGCGCCGCGCTCTCCTGGTCAGCTGCGTCGTGCTGGCCGCCGTCGACGTCACCCTGGTCTACCTGCCCGCCCTCGGGATGGAGCGGGGCATCGCGGCGGGTTCGATCGGGGTCCTGCTGGCGCTGCGGGCGGTCGCCTCGATGGTCTCCCGGCTCCTGCTCGGCCGACTGGTGGCGGTGTTCGGTCGGCGTACCCTCCTGGTCGGCTCGGTGGCCCTCTCCGCCGTCGGCCTGGGGCTGCTGCTGCCTCCGCTGCCGTTGTGGGCGATGGCGGTGGTGGTGGTCGTCGCCGGACTCGGGCTCGGCGCGGGCCAACCCCTGACCATGTCGTTCCTGGCCGAGGCCGCTCCACCCGGCTCGCGGGGGCGGGCGATGTCGTTGCGGCTGACCGGGAACCGTCTCGGTCAGGTGCTGATTCCCAGTGTCGCCGGTCTGCTCGCGGCCGGGGCGGGGGCGGCAGGGGTGCTCGCCTGCATGGCCGCCGGACTGGCCGGGGTGGCGATGGCGGCGACCGGGCTGCCACTGCCCCGCCGGGACACGCCGGTAGCCGCCTCCACGACGGCGGGCGGCCCGCCGGGGACGAGCGGCTGAACCACGGCGGCCGGCGGCCCGCCGACGGCGAGCGGCCCAGGCGGGGTGGTCAGTCCTGGCCGGCCGGGTGCGGGGCGAGCTGGCCCTGCCGGACCCGGGCCGTGCAGAGTTCGACCAACTTCGCGTACGCGGGCGCGCCGATCAGCGCGGTCAGCTCCGGACCGTAGGAGACGTACATCGGGTCGGCCCCGACGTGGGCGTCGGTCGAGGAGGTGCACCACCAGTCCAGGTCGTGTCCGCCGGCCCCCCACCCGCGACGGTCGAACTCGGTGAGCGTGGAGACCAGCACCTTGCTGTTGTCCGGGCGCTTGGTCCACTCCTGGTCCCGGCGGACCGGCAACTGCCAGCACACGTCCGGCTTGTACTCCAGGGGGTGCACCCCGTCCCGGAGCGCCTGGGCGTGCAGCGCGCACCCGCCCCCGGCGGGGAAGTCGGCGTCGTTGAGGAACACGCAGGGCGCGTCGGTGTCCTGGGTGGCGGTCCGGCGGGCCGGGTTCTTGCCGTCGATGGTGTCGGTCTCGGTCCAGTTCTTGAACCCCCGACGGAAGTGCTGCCAGGTCTGGGGGGTCAACCGTTTGACAGCCGTCCGGACCCGCTTCTCGTCGTCGGTGTCGGTGAAGAAGGCGCCGTGGGAACAGCAGCCGTCGGCCGACCGGCCGGCGACGATGCCGTGGCAGCCCTTGCCGAACACGCACGTCCACCGGGACAGCAGCCAGGTCAGGTCGGCCCGGACCAGGTGCTGGTCGTCGGCGGGGTCGACGAACTCGATCCACTCGCGAGGGAAGTCCAGCCCCACCTCCCGGCTGCGCGGATCCTCCGGGTCGTCCACCAGTATGCGCAGTTCAACCGGGCTCGTCGTCACCCGGACCAGCGTACGCGCGGTCCCGCCCCCCGGCCGGTGAGCCGGAGAAACGTGTTGGCCATAGGGTCTTCAGCATGCGACTGGGTGTCCTCGACGTCGGTTCCAACACGGTGCACCTGCTGGTGGTGGACGCCCACCACGGGGCGCACCCCTGGCCCGCCCACTCCGAGAAGGTGGTGCTCCGCCTCGCCGAACAGATCGGCCCGGATGGCGCGCTCACCGCTTTCGGGGCCGACGAGCTGGTCAAGGCGGTCGAAGGGGCGCGTGCCGCAGCCGTGGGGATGGGCGCCGACGACCTGATCGCCTTCGCCACCTCGGCGGTCCGGGACGCCACGAACGCCGCCGAGGTCCTGGCCCGGGTCCGGGACACCACGGGGGTACGCCTGGAGGTGCTCTCCGGCGCGGACGAGGCCCGGATGACCTTCCTCGCGGTCCGGCGCTGGTTCGGCTGGTCGGCCGGGCGACTGCTGGTGCTGGACATCGGGGGCGGCTCACTGGAGATCGCCGCCGGGATCGACGAGGACCCGGACGTCGCCCAGTCACTGCCGTTGGGGGCCGGTCGACTCACCCGGGAGCGCCTGGGGTCCGCCCCCGGCGATCCGGTCGCGCCGTCGGCCGAGGCGGTGGAGGAGCTGCGGGAGTACGTCGACGGTCTGCTGGATCCGGTGGTGGCCCGGCTGGCCGAGGTGCGCTGGGATCGGCCGGTGGCCACCTCCAAGACGTTCCGCACCCTGGCCCGGCTGGCCGGGGCGGCCCCCTCCGGGGCGGGGCTGTGGGCCCGGCGGAGACTGACCCGTACGGGGCTGCGGCAGGTGATGGGATTCGTCAGGCACATCCCTCCGACCACGTTGCCGGAGCTGGAGGGGGTCAGCGTCGCCCGGGCACACCAGCTGTTGGCCGGTGCGGTGGTGGCCGAGGCGGTGATGCGGCGGCTCGGCGTGGACGCGGTGGACATCTGCCCGTGGGCGCTCCGGGAGGGTGTGATCCTGCGGCGGCTGGATCACCTGGCCCCGATGTGACGTAGAGTGACCGGATGATTCCTGTTTGGGATTGCTCGTCACGATGTCGCAACGGTCCCGGGTTACCCTCGACGGTGTGACTTCCCGCGTCCCGGTTCTCCTGTCCACCTCCTCGGTCTTCCCTGAACGGACGGCGGCGGCCTTCCAGATGGCTGCCGCCCTCGGCTACGACGGGGTCGAGGTGATGGTCTGGACCGACGCCGTCAGCCAGGACGCCGGAGCCCTGCGCGGGCTCGCCGAGCACTACGGCGTCCCGGTCCTCTCGGTGCACGCGCCCTGTCTGCTGGTCACCCAGCGGGTCTGGAGCTCCGACCCGTGGGTCCGGCTCCGCCGGGCCGCCGAGCTGGCCGAGACCCTGGAGGCACCCACGGTGGTGGTGCATCCTCCGTTCACCTGGCAGCGCGACTACGCCCGGACCTTCGCCGACGGGTTGGACACGATCGCCGACCAGTTCTCCGGGCTGCGCTTCGCCGTGGAGAACATGTACCCGGTGCGGATGGCGGGCCGCCAGTTCGTGCCCTACCTGCCGGGGTGGGATCCGACCGAGACCGGGTACGCCTCGTACACCCTGGACCTGTCGCACACCGCCGCCGCGCACACCGACGCGTTGCAGCTGGCCGACCGGATGGGGTCGGGCCTGGCCCACGTGCACCTGGGCGACGGCACCGGGGAGGGCCGTGACGAGCACCTGGTGCCCGGCCGGGGCAACCAGCCCTGCGCCGAACTGCTCCGCTCGCTCGCCGGTCGGGGATTCACCGGCTCGGTGGCGGTCGAGGTGACCACCAGGGGGGCGAAGAGCCGCGAGCTGCGCGAGGCCGACCTCCGCGAGTCGTTGGAGTTCGCCCGTACCCACCTGACCGCCGCCTCCCCGGTCGAGGCCTGAGGCCCCCGGCGTCCCCCTAGGCGTCGTCTGCGGCGGCCCCGACCGTCACCTGTTCGCCGATCGCCGCCCGCTTGCGGGCCCGGTGGGCGGCGACGTGGGACCGGGTGGCGCACCGCTCCGAACAGAACCGTCGGCAACAGTTGGACGAGGTGTCCAGGTAGACGTTGCCGCACCGGTCGTCGGCGCAGACCCCGAACCGGGCGCTGCCGTACTCGCAGAGCCAGACCGACAGCCCCCAGACCGCACCGGCGAGATACTCGGCGCTCACCGAGGCACCCCGGCCGGTGACGTGCATGTGCCAGTCGCTGGAGTCGTGTCCGGAGATCCGGGGCTGCACCGGGTACGCCGCCAGCAGGGCGTTCAGCTCGGCGACCGCTTCGGCGTCCCGCCCGGAGGCGCCGTACCCGAAGACCTCGCGCAGTCGCCGCTGCGTGCGTCGGAGCACTGTGAGGTCCCGTTCCGTCACCTCGTCGCGCATCCAGGCGTTCTCGTCGGGGAAGAGGACCCGTACGGCGTCGAGGTCCTCCAACCGGGCGTTGACCAGGTCGACGCCGGTCCGGGCGTACGCGTCGAAGTTCACGTCGTCAACCGTAGACGACTCACGTAACATGTCGCCCCTCGATGTGCGGGCAGGGGTGGGCCGCCGTCCGGCGGGCGGACGGGGCGAGGGTTACGCTCGGCTCATGCTCCGTTCCGTGATCCTCGCCGCGTCTCGGTCGTCCCGGGTCGAGCGGTTCGTCGCGACGGCCCCGTACACCAGTGACGTCGTCCACCGGTTCGTGGTGGGCGGGGGCACCGACGACGCGTTGCGCGCGACCCGCGCACTCGTCGCCGACGGTTTCGCGGTGACCCTCGACCACCTCGGCGAGGACGTGGTCACGGCCGAGCAGGCGCACGCCGTCCGGGACGAGTACCGCCGGCTGCTGGCCGGCCTCTCCGACGCCGGCCTCACCCCGCCCGCCGAGGTGAGCGTCAAACTCTCCGCGCTCGGGCAGAAGGTCGACGAACGGCTGGCGTACGACAACGCCCTCGCCGTCTGTCAGGCCGCCGATGCGGCGGGCACCACCGTCACCCTCGACATGGAGGACCACACCACCACCGACTCGACCCTCGACGTCCTGACCGAACTCCGCCGGGACCATCCGTCCACCGGGGTGGCCCTCCAGGCGTACCTGCGGCGTACCGAGTCGGACTGTCGGGAGTTGGCGCGGGCCGGTGCCCGGGTCCGGTTGTGCAAGGGCGCCTACCGGGAGCC
Source organism: Micromonospora sp. SH-82 (assembly GCF_051132485.1). Taxonomy (NCBI): domain Bacteria; kingdom Bacillati; phylum Actinomycetota; class Actinomycetes; order Micromonosporales; family Micromonosporaceae; genus Micromonospora; species Micromonospora sp. SH-82. Next base: position 489,886 of record NZ_CP148049.1, on the reverse strand, counting down.
CGAGTCGGTGGCGCACCAGTCGTCCCGGGACGTCGACAGGTCCTACGTCCGGTGCATGAACGTGCTGATGGCCGGGGACGGCTACCCGATGCTGGCGACCCACGACCCGCGTCTGATCGCCATCGGGGAGGACCGGGCCCGCTGGTTCGACAGGGGACCGGACCGGTTCGAGTTCCAGATGCTGTACGGCATCCGCCCGCAGGAGCAGGAGCGGCTGGTCGCCGAGGGGTACACCATGCGTACCTACGTGCCCTACGGCGACGACTGGTACGGCTACCTGATGCGTCGGCTCGCCGAGCGTCCCGCCAACCTGATCTTCTTCGGCCGGGCCCTCGCCTCCCGGGGGTGACCCACCCGTCCCCGTCGAACCGGACCTGCCACACTGGAATCGCTCCCAGTGTGCGAAGCCTCGGTCCGGGCCTGTCGAGCGCGGTCCGAGGTCTCGCCCCGTCCTGCGGTGTCGCCGCCGACCGGGGGCGACGGATCGCGGTGCGACGATTCGGACATTCGTCGAGTCGGATCCCTTCAGGGCGGAAAAGCTCTGGTCACGCCCGGGTGAACCGGCCCCGGAGGCGTGATCAGTTGCAGGAAGGGATCGCGCCGGTCACAGCCGTCCCGCTACGGTACTGGTAACACGCGCGTTGCCCGCCCGGTGGGAGGAACCCGTCGGTGTGGCGCGCGCCGGGCATGGGATTGGTCGGTGGGCCATGGCCGGATCGCAGTCCGACGGGCGACTGTCGGATGTCAGGTTCCTCACCGTCGCCGAGGTGGCGACGGTGATGCGGGTGTCGAAGATGACCGTCTATCGGCTCGTGCACAGTGGTGAGTTGGCCGCCGTCCGGGTGGGCCGCTCCTTCCGGGTGCCGGAGCACGCCGTGCACGAGTACCTGCGGGGCGCGTTCCAGGAGACCGCCTGACGGGTCGCCGGAGGGCCGTCGAGTGCGACGTAACGGGCATCGACGGGGGCGCGTTGGTCCTGTTGACGCTCTCCGGCTACCCTGGAGGCCGACCGTGACCGCACACCGGTGCGCCCGATGCCACCAGCCTGGTCCGGTTCGTTGTCCGTAAGCGGCCGCGGACGCCACCCGGTGGCGTCGTCCGGTCCGCCCCGCACGTTGCATCGAAAGGCTGTCGTATGGGCTCGGTGGTCAAGAAGCGCCGCAAGCGCATGGCTAAGAAGAAGCACCGCAAGCTGCTTCGCAAGACCCGCGTCCAGCGTCGCCGTCTCGGCAAGTGACCGCTGCCGGGCTGCGGCCCGGCTCCCGGTGACACTTGCCAACTGTCGACCTCCGGAGGCTCAGGTGATCAGGCCGTTGTTCAGGCTCGATCCCGGCTGCCGGGTCAGGTGCGCGTCGTGACCCCCGGTGCCCCCTCGGGCGCGCCGGGGGTCGTCGTCGTGACCGGCGTCGGCCGATACCTCGGTGCCCACGTCGCGGCCCGGCTGGCCGCAGACCCCCGGATCGAGCGGGTGATCGGGGTCGACCCCACCCCGCCCGGTGCCGAACTCGCCGGTCTCCTCGACGGGGTGGAACAGGTCCAGGTGGAACCCGCCGACCTCGGCCCGCTCCTCGGTGACCTGGGCGTCGACGCGGTCGTCCATCTCGCTCTGGTCTCCGCCCCCGACAAGCAGCACGGTGGTCGGGCGGCCATGAAGGAACAGAACGTCATCGGCACCATGCAGATGCTCGCCGCCGGTCAGCGGGCACCCCGGCTGCGCAAGCTGGTGATCCGGTCGTCGACCGCCGCGTACGGTGCGTCCTTCCGGGATCCCGCCGTCTTCACCGAGGACACCGAACCGCGCGAGGTCCCGCGCGGTGGGTTCGCCCGCGACATCCTCGACATCGAGGGGTACGTCAGGGGTTTCCGCCGCCGCCGGTCCGACGTCACCGCCACCGTCCTGCGGTTCGCCCCGTTCATCGGGTCGAGGGCCGACACCACCCTCACCCGGTACTTCTCCCAGCCGCTGGTGCCCACCATCTTCGGGCGGGACGCCCGGTTGCAGTTCGTGCACTTCGACGACGCCTTGGAGGTGCTGCACCGGTCGGTGGTGGAGGACCATCCGGGCACGTACAACGTCGCCGGGTCGGGGGTGCTCTCGCTCTCCCAGGCGATCCGACGGGCCGGGCGGATCGCGGTACCGGTCCTGGAACCGGGTCTGTCCGGGGCGGCGGCGTTGGCCCGTAGCCTCGGCTTCGGGCGCTACGGCCTCGACCAGGTCGACCTGTTCGTCCACGGCCGGGTGGTCGACACCAGCCGACTGGAGCGGGAGTACGCCTTCACCCCGCGCACCACCGCCGAGGCCTTCGACGACTTCATCCGCGCCCACCAGGGCGGAGTGGTGCTGACCCGGGACCGGCTGGCCGCCGCCGAACAGTCCGTCCTGGAGGGCATCCGTCAGGTGCGGGCGGCCGTACGGGAGCGATCGTGAACGGTACCGAGGAGCAGGACGGCCGGGGACGGTTCGACGTACCCCTGCGGTTGGCCGACCCGGAGGCGGAGCCCGCGCGGCGCAACGGACACCACGTGGTCGCGGCCGTTCCGCCAGGCGACGACGTCGAGCCGGCGGGCGCGGTGCCGGACCGGCCGGGCGAGGACGTCGAGACGGTCGGGGCGGTGCCGGACCGGCCGGGTGACCCCTGGGACCGTCGGGTCGCCGCCGGCCTGGCCTTCCTGCGCAAACGGCTCTCCGGTGACTACGAGGTCGACGAGTTCGGGTTCGACCCCGAGCTGACCGGGACGGTCCTGCACCCGATCCTGCGGCGGCTCTACCGGGACTGGTTCCGCACCGAGGTCACCGGCATCGAGAACGTCCCGGTCGACGGGGCGGGGCTGGTGGTGGGCAACCACTCCGGGACCGTCGCGCTCGACGCCCTGGTGCTCTCCGCGGTCCTGCACGACCGGCACCCGGCCCGCCGGTACCTGCGGTTGCTCGGCGCGGACCTGGTCTTCCGGATCCCCGTCGTCTCCGAACTGGCCCGCAAGTCCGGCGGTACGGTCGCCTGCAACGCGGACGCCGAGCGCCTCCTCGGCACCGGTGAGCTGGTCGGCGTCTTCCCGGAGGGGTTCAAGGGGATCGGCAAGCTCTACGCCGACCGCTACCGGCTGCAACGGTTCGGGCGGGGCGGTTTCGTCTCGGCGGCGCTGCGGACGGGCACCCCGATCGTGCCGGTGGCCATCGTCGGGGCCGAGGAGACCTACCCGATGCTCGCCGACATCAAGCCGCTGGCCCGGCTGCTCAAGCTGCCGTACTTCCCGGTGACGCCGACCTTCCCGTGGCTCGGGCCGCTGGGCATGGTGCCGCTGCCGAGCAAGTGGCTGATCGAGTTCTGCCCGCCGATCCCCACCGCGCACCTGACCGACGCGGCGGACGACCCCCTCGTCGTGTTCAACCTCGCCGACCAGGTCCGGGAGACCATCCAACAGACGGTGCACCAGCTGCTGGAGCGACGCCCCGACCCGTTCGGCCCCTGAGCCACCCCGTCAGTCGGGTCGGGTCCGGCGGTGCAGGGCCAGCCCGGCGGCGACCGCCGCGACGGCGGCGGTGGAGGGGACGGCGATCCGGGCGGCCCGGCGGCCGGTCCGGAAGTCCCGTACCTCCCAACCGCGCCGACGGGCCTGCCGCAGCAGGACCCCGTCCGGGTTGACGGCGACGGCCCGCCCGACGGTCGAGAGCATCGGCAGGTCGTTCGCCGAGTCGCTGTAGGCGGTGCAGGAGGCGAGGTCGAGACCCTCGACGGTGGCGAGGTGACCCACCGCCTCGGCCTTGACCGGGCCGTGCATCGGCTCCCCGACCAACCGTCCGGTGTACGCCCCGGCGGCGACCTCGGCGACGGTCCCGATCGCCCCGGTGAGGCCGAGCCGGGCCGCGATCACCCTGCCGATCTCCACCGGCGCGGCGCTGACCAGCCAGACCCGCTGCCCGGCGGCGAGGTGCGCCTCGGCGAGACGGCGGGTTCCGGGCCAGATCCGGGGAGCCATCAACTCGTCGAAGATCTCCTCGGTGAGCCGCTCCACGTCACCGACCCGCCAGCCCGCGACGAAGGCGAGGGCGGCCTCCTTCGCCAGTGACATGTCGCCGGGGTGTTCGGTGGCCATGATCCGGAACCGGAGTTGCCGCCAGGCGAACCGGGCCAGGTCGGAGGTGGTGACGTACCTGCGGGCGGCCAGCCCCCGGGCGAGCCAGTACAGCGAGGCGCCCTGCATGATCGTGTTGTCCACGTCGAAGAACGCGGCGGCGCTCGGGTCGGGGACGGGTGGCCTACCGACCCCGCTGCGGGCCCAACCCGTGGTGTGGCCGTGGCTGTCTGTGCTGACGGTCACCGCACGGTCTCGACCCACGTGCCCCTCCGCTCACCGACCTCGTCGTCCACCGTGACGGGCCTTGCCGGGGCAGGGCCCTGCCATCGGTCGAGCCTATCCGGACTCGCCTGTGGATGGCTGACGGACGACGGGCTGTCGGTGAGCGGAGGCGGGCGGTCGGTCACCGGATGCCCGGCGACCGACGGCCGATCAGCGGGGGCTGGTGCAGGCGGCCGGGATCGGGCCGAGGCCGTCGAACCCGACCACCTTCGGCTCCGCGCAGTCGAGGGCCGTCCGCAACGCCGTCGACCGTTCACCGACCGCGTCCAGCAGGCCGAGCGAGCTGCGGGTCCGGTCCCGCTGACTGCGCGGTGCCGCGTCGAGGAGGCCGTCGACCGACTGCCGCTGGCTGTCGAGGAACGCGTCGACCAGGTCGAGCCCGGCCGGGTCGGAGCGCTGCGAGACGGCGTTGAGGAGCGTGCGTACGCCCTGACGGGTGCCGTTGTCCATGTCGTCGAGTACGGCGTCGTACCGGACGTGGTTGCCGCGCAGCGTTGCGGCCTCGTCGACCCGGGTCCGGGCGAAGTCGAGGAAGAGCTGCCCCCGGTTCAGGTCCGATCCGGCGAGCGCGAGCTGGGCCCGCTCGGTGGAGCGCTTCATGCCGTACAGGGCGTCGCCGGGCAGCGCGTTCTCGCTGGCGGCGGAGATGCCGGAGACGGCGATGGCACCGACGGCGATGCCGGAGAAGATCGCCAGTCGGGCTCGGGCCCGTCGGGCGGTCACCGCCGGCAGCCGTGGGGTCCGCACAGCGGCGAACGGCGGGCGGACGACGTCCGCGTCGGTGGGTGCGATGACCTCGGCTCCGATGCCCTCCCGCTCGGCGGTGGCGATCAGCCTGGCCCGCAGGCTGGTGCGGAAGGCCGCGTCCACCACCGGGGCGGGCCGGTCGACGGTGAGCCGCCGACCGACGGCCGCCAGGGTGACGAGTTCGTCGTCCCGCCGGGACCGGACCCGGTGCCGACGGCAGCCGTTGGCTTCTTCGAGAAGCTGTGCGAAGCGCTCAGCGCGTCGACGCAGGAAGAGGTTGTGGTCCACCGCAGGCACCCCCTCTCGCTGGTCACGGCCACTCGGCCGTGGTGTTCGCCGGCGACCGGAGACAGCTGGCACCGGCGCACGAAGGTCGTGGCCGACGGCGCTGTCCGGACCATGGGGCCCGCTGATGCTGGGGCAACCACCGGTCGCACCCGGAAGAACGGTCCGTGCCGGGCTGCGGTTACGGGATCCGGTGTGGCGAAATCGAGGCGTGTCGCGGAGCACCGTGCGGGACGACCGACCCGGGCGGGCGGACAGCCGACCGGCCGGCCCCGGTCAGGACGGGGCCGGCGGTACGGGCTACGGCGGGTCGTTACGGCTGGAATCCGTCGGGCAGGAGTCGGGCCAGGGCCCGGACCGCCCGGTACTGCAACGCCTTGATCGCGCCCTCGTTCTTGCCCATCGCCCGGGCGGTCTCGGCGACCGAGAAGCCCTGGAGGAAGCGCAGGACGATGCACTCCTGCTGTTCCGGGTTGAGCTGCTTGACCGCGCTGAGCAGGGCGACGTTGGTGATGTGCTCGACCACTGCGGCCTCCGGGCTGCCCTCCGGCCCCCGGTCCTCGCGGTCGGCGTCCAGGACGTCCCCGGTGGTCACCTCCAACCGGTACCGGCCGGACTTGAAGTGGTCGGCGACCAGGTTGCGGGCGATGGTGACCAGCCAGGCGCCGAGGTCGCGCCCCTGCCAGGTGAAGCTGCCGATCCGTTTGAGGGCGCGCAGGAAGGTGTCGGAGGTGAGGTCCTCGGCGAGTTGCCGGTTGCCGACCCGGAAGTAGACGAACCGGAAGACCGTCTCGACGTACCTGTCGTAGATCAGGCCGAAGGCCTCCACCTCACCGGCCTGGGCGCGCTCGACCAGACGCCAGACCTCGGTGGCCGGGTCGGACGGGTCGGGGCGGCTGGGGTAGCCGGTCGGTGCGCCCCCGCCGGTGCCGCCGGCGGGGGCGGCCGGCACGGCGGGGAGGACGGCGGTCTCGGCGTTGGTCGCCTCGGTGGAGGCGGGTGGGTCGGCGCTGCGTCGACCCTGCACCGGCATCGTCGGTCGGACCGGAACCGTCACCCGACCCCCCGACGGTTTGGCGTTGCCCCCGGGAGCCGGGGGCCTGGGTGTCGTCTCGTTGTGGTGTGGTCGGCTCCGTAACCGCCGGGCGGCCTCGTCGCTTTGGGTGGGGGGCCCCCACGTGTCGTCCACCGGTCCGCGTGCGGAGGGCGACCGTTCGTTGACGGCCGGCCGTACCCCGGGGGCACTCAGGCCGACGGGCTGCTCCACCCATCCCGAAGCGGTCATCGGGTCACCCCCGTCGGGTAGGCGACGGGCCGTACCGGGACGGCGTCGACGAGGTGGTCGGACCGGCCTGCACCGGGTCCCGCCGCACAGGCGCGACGAGTTCCCGTGAGGTGCTGGTCCAATGCGCTTACGGGCACGGGGCCTCCTCGGGCTGAGGGGTGTCAACTCACAGCAAATGGGGTGAGTCGACCCGAGTCATGATAAGGCAGACGTCACCCGTGCGTGGTAAGTCAGTTACACAGAGCGGAAGTATTTCCGTCGCCGTCGGGACGTCACCGGACCGGGTGTCCGTCGGGGGCGATTGACTTTCCGCCCGGTCCCAGGGTCCGAAACTGTTGCCCGTTTACCGGGCTCGTCTCGCGCTCGGCCGGGCCGGACGGCGTCGACTGTGCCAGACTCGGCCGGACGACCGCACGTCTAGGAGGTACCGATGTCCACCGACGCCCGGCTCGCCCTGGTCACCCGTCCCGGCTGCCACCTCTGCGAGGACGCCAAGGCGGCCCTCGACCGGGTGGTCGCGGTCACCGGCGACCGGTGGATCGAGAAGGACGTCACCGGGGACGTCGAGTTGGAACGAGAGTACGGCGAGCGGCTGCCGGTGGTGCTCCTCGACGGCAAGGAACACGGCTACTGGCGGGTGGAGGAAGAGCGGCTGCTGCGCGATCTGACCACCCCCCAGTTGTAGGGCGTCCACCGCCGCCCGGCGCAGCGGTGCGAATCCGGGCACTCCACAGCGACCGGGGTCGTCGCCTATCGTGCTGCGATGACCCCTGTTCGCGACCACCTGGTGTGGGACTGGAACGGCACGCTGCTCAACGACCTGAGTCTGATCATCGCCGCCACGAACGCCGCGTTCGCCAGCGTGGGTGGCCCGGTGGTGACAGCCGAGGAACACCGGGTCCGGTTCCGTCGCCCGGTCGTCGACTACTACGCCGAGGTGCTGGGTCGGGCTGTCGACGAGGAGGCGTTCGGGCGTCTCGACCGGATCTTCCACGACGCGTACCGGGCCGGTCTGACCACCTGTGAGCTGGCCGAGGACGCCGTCACCGCGATGGGCGACTGGTCGGGCAGCCAGTCGTTGTTGTCGATGTGGTTCCACGACGAGCTGGTGCCGGCGGTCCGGACGTACGGCCTCGACGGGCGGTTCGTCCGGGTCGACGGGTGGCGGGCGGCGGTCGGTGGCGACCGGAAGGCCGCCTCGCTGACCCGGCACCTGGCCGACCTCGACGTGGACCCCGGCCGGGTGGTGCTGATCGGCGACTCACTCGACGACGCCGAGGCGGCCGAGGCGGTCGGTGCCCGGGCGGTGCTCTACACCGGCGGCTTCACCGACTCGGAGCGCCTGCGCGCCTCGGGTCATCCGGTGGCCACCACGCTCACCGGGGCGGTCCACCTGGCCGCGACCCTGTCCTGAGCTGCGCCGTCCGCCGGGCCGGAGACGTAGTCCGATCTTGGTGATTGGCGTGGGAAGTCTGGATTGCGCAATAATCGGGGAGCGGCACCGCGCGGCCGGTGGATCGATCTTGTGGAATGGAGGCTCGGTGGCACCGCTGCGCCGATCAGCAAGATCGCGATTTGTGCACGTCTTCACAAGCGCCTACTCTGTAATTCCGACGCGCCCTGCTAGCTCAGCCGGCAACCTCGGTCGCCAGCGGGAGTCCCGGAACGGCCGGCGACGGGAGCTGGCAGAGAATCGCACCGCACGGAGTCTCATGAGTCAGCATCGTCACCCTGGCACGCCCAGCCGTGCTGGTGTCGTACCGGCGCTTCCGGACCTGCCCGAAGCGACAGTCGCGCGGCTCCCCGAGTACCTACGTGCCCTGCACGCCGTCGCCGAAACCGGTCACGAGACGATTTCCAGCGAAGGGCTCTCCGCCGCGGCCGGGGTCAACTCGGCCAAGCTCCGCAAGGACCTCTCCCAGCTCGGCTCGTACGGCACCCGTGGGGTGGGGTACGACGTCGCGCTGCTGATCGACCAGATCGAGTATGTGCTCGGGCTCACCCAACGTCGGGCGGTCGCCCTGGTCGGGGTGGGTAATCTCGGTCACGCCCTGGCCGGGTACGACGGCTTCGCCACCCGGGGCTTCCGGATCGCCGCGCTCTTCGACGCCGACCCCGAACGGGTGGGCGAGGAGATCAGCGGGCTGATCGTCAAGCACATCGACGAGCTGCCCCGGGTCGCCGAGGAGGAGTCCCTCGCCATCGGGGTGATCGCCACCCCCGCCGCCTCCGCCCAGCGGGTCGCCGACGTACTGGTCGCCGTCGGCGTCACGAGCATCCTCAACTTCGCTCCGTGCGTACTCTCGGTGCCGGACGGGGTCGACGTGCGGAAGGTCGACCTCGCCATCGAGCTGCAGATTCTGTCGTTCCACGAGCACCGCAAGGCATCGTTGACCACGCTGCCCGCCACCACCGGCGGGTCCACCCTCACCGCGCTGCCCGGCGGGCTCGCGGCCCCCGACACCCAGGAGGCGATCGGCACGTGAAGCTGCTCGTCGTCGGTGCTTCGTACCGCACCGCCCCGGTCGCCGTCCTGGAACAGCTGGCGGTCGCGCCCGCCGAGACCACCCGCACCCTGGACCAGCTGGTCGCCCAGCCGTACGTGACGGAGGCGGTGCTCGTCTCCACCTGCAACAGGGTGGAGGTGTACGCCACGGTCTCCGGATTCCACGGCGGTCTCGGCGACATCTGCGCGGTCCTCGCCGAGCGGGCCGGCTGCCCACCGGCGGCGCTCGCCAACCACCTCTACGTGCACTTCGACGCCGCTGCGGTGGAGCACGTCTTCCGGGTCGCGGCCGGACTGGACTCCCTGGTCGTGGGGGAGGCGCAGATCCTCGGCCAGCTCCGGGACGCGTACCACTGGGCCAGTGGCGCCGACTCCACCGGGCGGCTGCTGCACGAGCTGATGCAGCAGGCGTTGCGGGTGGGCAAGCGGGCGCACGCCGAGACCGGCATCGACCGGGCGGGCCAGAGCGTGGTCACCGCCGCCCTGGACCTCGCCGCGGGCCACCTCGACGAGGGCCTCACCGGCCGACCGGCCCTGGTGGTCGGTGCCGGGGCGATGGGGGCGCTCAGTGTGGCCACCCTCTCCCGGCTGGGGGCGGGTCCGCTCGCGGTGACCAACCGGGGCGCGGACCGGGCCGCCCGGCTCGCCGAGTCGTACGGCGCGGAGGCGGTGCCGATGACCGAACTCGCCGCGGCGTTGTCCACGGTGGACATCGTAGTGGCCGCCACGGCGGCCACCGAACCGGTCCTCACCCGGGACGTCGTGGCCCGTACGCTCGCCGACCGGGACCCGGCCCGGGGGCCGTTGGTCCTGCTCGACCTGGCGGTGCCCCGCGACGTCGAGCGAGGGGTCGCCGAGCTGCCCGGCGTCGAGGTGATCGACATCGACCGGATGGCCGACGTGCTCGCCGACGGCCCGGCCGCGGCCGACGCCGCCGCCGTCGGCCGGATCGTCGCCGCCGAGGTCGAGGGCTTCCTGACCTGGCTGCGCGGTGCCGACGTGGCACCCACAGTGGCCGCCCTGCGGGGACGCGCGGAGGACGTGGTCGGCGTCGAGCTGCGTCGACTGGCCCAACGTCGCCCTGATCTCACCGACGGGCAACGGGCCGAGGTGGCGCGTACCGTGCACCGCGTGGTGCAGCGGCTGTTGCACCAGCCCACCGTGCGGGTCCGGCAGTTGGCCGCGGAACCGGGCGGCGACCAGTACGCCGCACTGCTGCGGGAGCTGTTCGACCTCCAGGTGCCGCAGGCCGCCACCACCGTCGGGGCGGTTCCCGACGTGGTGGACGCCGACACCGACCCGTACGTCGGCACCGGCTCCGCCCCGACGGATCCGGTCCCGCCCGGTACCCAGTCCGATCCGCACCTCGGAGGTGAACGATGACCGCACCCCTGCGTCTGGGAACCCGGGGCAGCGCATTGGCGATGGCCCAGTCGGGGCAGATCGCCGAGGCGCTCACCGCCGCCACCGGTCGGCAGGTCGAGCTGGTCGAGGTGGTCACGGCCGGGGACAGGTCGACGGCACCGGTGCACCGGCTCGGCGTCGGCGTCTTCGTCTCCGCCCTTCGTGACGCGCTCACCGCCGGCACCATCGACTTCGCGGTGCACTCCTACAAGGACCTGCCCACCGCGGAGGCCCCCGGTCTGCACATCGCTGCGGTACCACCCCGCGAGGACCCGCGCGACGCGCTCGTCGCCTCGGGTGGGCGGACCCTCACCGAACTTCCCTCCGGCGCCGCCGTGGGGACGGGCGCACTGCGCCGCATCGCCCAGCTGCACGCTCTCGGGATGCAGCTGACGGTGACCCCGATCCGGGGCAACGTGGACACGCGCCTGGCGCGCGTCCTCGGCCCCGGAGCCGATCTCGACGCGGTGGTCCTGGCTCGGGCCGGGCTGGCCCGGCTGGGCCGGACCGCCGAGATCACCGAGACGCTCGACCCGATGCTGATGCTGCCCGCCCCCGCCCAGGGTGCGCTGGCGGTGGAGTGCCGGATCGACGACTCGGACCTGGTCGAGCTGCTCTCCGTACTCGACCACGCACCGTCCCGGGCCGCGGTCACCGCGGAACGGGCGCTGCTGGCCACCCTGGAGGCCGGGTGCTCCGCTCCGGTCGCCGCCTACGCCATCGTCGCCGAAGGCGAGCCGACCGGCTCGGATGCCGACGGCGACGTCGTCCACGAGATCTACCTGCGCGGGGCGGTGATCAGCCCGGACGGCGCCCGAGACATCCGGCTGTCCCGCACCGGTACGCCCGCCGACGCGGCGGAGATCGGCAAGGCACTCGCCGCCGAACTCCTCGACCTCGGCGCCGACTCGATCCTCGGCCAGGACGGACATGCCGCCGCCCCGGGGACACAGCACATTGGGAGCACAGAATGACCCGCACCCGTAAGCCCGTAGGCCGTATCGCGTTCGTCGGGGCCGGACCCGGCGACCCGGGCCTGCTGACCCGCCGGGCGCACGACGCTCTGGTCGACGCCGACCAGGTGGTGTACGACCGTGGGGTCCCCGAGGCGCTGCTCGACGCCGTGCGTACCCAGGCTCGGGCCGACACCGAGTTCAGCCCGGCCGAGGGTGTGCCGGGGGACGTGGCGAAGGTGCTGATCTCGGCTGCCCGTTCCGGTCTGAACGCCGTACACCTGGTCGCCGGTGACCCGTTCGGCCACGACTCGGTGGTCAAGGAGGTGCAGGCGGTGGCGCGTACCGCCGCGCACTTCGAGGTGGTGCCGGGGGTGTCCCAGGCCGAGGGGGTGGCCACCTACGCGGGCGTACCGCTGCCCGGGGTGCGGACCGCCGCCGACGTGGAGGACGTCGCCAACCTGGACTTCGAGGCGCTGGCCGCCGCCGTGACCCGGGGGTCCCTGGCGCTCGCCGTCGACGCCGGTGACCTGGCCGCGATCCGCGACGGCCTGCTCGCCGCCGGGATGGACGGCACGACCGAGGTCGGGGTGACCGGCGACGGCACCGGGGAGACCCAGTACACCACCACCTCGACCGTCGACTCGTTCGTCGCGGCGGCGCTCGGCTTCACCGGCCGGGTGGTGCTCACCATCGGGTCCGGGGTCGGCCAGCGGGACAAGCTCAGCTGGTGGGAGAACCGGCCGCTGTACGGCTGGAAGGTGCTGGTCCCCCGGACCAAGGAACAGGCCGGGGTGATGAGCGCCCGACTGCGCGCGTACGGGGCGATCCCGTGTGAGGTGCCCACCATCGCGGTGGAGCCGCCCCGGACCCCAGCCCAGATGGAGCGGGCCGTCAAGGGGCTCGTCGACGGCCGGTACGCCTGGGTGATCTTCACGTCGGTGAACGCGGTCCGGGCGGTCTGGGAGAAGTTCGGCGAGCACGGCCTGGACGCCCGGCACTTCGGCGGGGTCAAGATCGCCTGCATCGGGGACGCCACCGCCGACGCGGTCCGCGCCTTCGGCATCCAGCCGGAACTGATCCCCTCCGGTGAGCAGTCCTCCGAGGGGCTGCTCGCCGAGTTCTCGCCGCACGACGAGGTGCTCGACCCGGTGGGCCGGGTCCTGCTGCCGCGCGCCGACATCGCCACCGAGACCCTCGCCGCCGGGCTCACCGAGCGGGGCTGGGAGGTCGACGACGTGACCGCCTACCGGACCGTCCGGGCCGCCCCGCCGCCGGCCGAGATCCGGGACGCGATCAAGTCGGGCGGATTCGACGCGGTCCTCTTCACCTCCTCCTCGACGGTCCGCAATCTCGTGGGTATCGCCGGGAAGCCGCACGCGCGTACCGTGGTTGCTGTCATCGGGCCCAAGACGGCGGAGACCGCGACGGAGTTCGGCCTGCGGGTCGACGTCCAGCCGCCGCACGCCTCGGTCCCCGACCTGGTGGAGGCGCTCGCCGGCTACGCCGTGGAGCTTCGGGAGAAGCTCGCCGCGATGCCGGCCAAGCAGCGTCGTGGCTCGAAGGTGCAGGGCCCCACCGCGCTGCGGTTCCGGTAGTCGTACCGAGGAGGCGTCATGCCGTACCCCGAGATCCGGCCCCGCCGGCTGCGTCGTGACGCGGCCGTGCGGCGGCTGGTCTCCGAGACCCGGGTCGCCCCGGCCGACCTGGTGCTGCCGATGTTCGTCAAGGAGGGGCTGACCGAGCCCCGCCCGATCGGGTCGCTGCCGGGGGTGCTGCAACACTCCCGGGACTCGCTGCGCAAGGCGGCGGTCGAGGCGGTCCAGGCCGGGGTCGGTGGGATCATGCTCTTCGGGGTGCCGGCCGAGCGGGACGCCACCGGGTCCGGCGGGATCGACCCGGCGGGCATCCTCAACGTCGCCATCTCCGACGTGGTCGGCGAGGTCGGGGACGCCACCGTGGTGATGAGCGACCTCTGCCTGGACGAGTTCACCTCGCACGGGCACTGCGGCCTGCTCACCCCGGACGGGGACGTCGACAACGACGCCACCCTGGCCGCCTACGCGCAGATGGCGGTGGCCCAGGCCGCCGCCGGGGTCGGGGTGGTCGGGCCGTCCGGGATGATGGACGGCCAGGTCGGGGTGGTACGCCAGGCGCTCGACGCGGCCGGACACACCGACGTGGCGGTCCTCGCCTACGCCGCCAAGTACGCCTCGGCGTACTACGGGCCGTTCCGCGACGCGGTGGAGTCGGCGTTGCAGGGCGACCGGCGCACCTACCAGCAGGATCCGGCGAACCTGCGGGAATCCCTGCGTGAGGTGGCGTTGGACGTCGCCGAGGGCGCCGACATCGTGATGGTCAAGCCCGCCCTGCCCTACCTCGACGTGGTGTCGGCGGTCCGGGCCGCCGTCGACGTCCCCGTCGCCGCCTACCAGGTCTCCGGTGAGTACGCGATGGTCGAGGCCGCCGCCGCCAACGGCTGGATCGACAGGGAACGGGTGATCCTGGAGTCGCTCACCTCGATCCGGCGGGCCGGGGCGGGGATCATCCTCACCTACTGGGCCGCCGAGGCCGCCCGGCTGCTCCGCGAGAGCTACTGACCCGGACGGGTCCGGGTCAGCACGAACAGGTACGGGTGCTCCGCGCCGCGTACGTCCATCGCCCCGAGCAACCGGTCGTCGTCGACCCGGCGGAACACGTCGTGGATCGGGTGGGCGTCGTAGCACATGGTCGCGGTGACCACGCCCCGGTATTCCGTCATCCGGAGCCGGGCGGCGGGTCTGGGGGTGGCCAGCAGCGGCCGGGCCAGCCGGAACAGGGTGGCCGCAGCGGGGAGCCGGGTCAGCGCCGGGCGACGGAGCAGCGTCCCCACCGGGATCAGCCCCGGGGCGATGCTGGTCAGCCGACCGCCCGGGGTGGTGAAGACCAGCGGGTGGACCTTCTCGGGGCCGTCGAACCGCTTGCCCCACCAGCCGAGCTGCTCCAGCAGGCCGTCGAGCGGATGGCCGGTGGGCAGGCCGGTGCCGCGCCACCAGCCCGGCATCTCCTCGACCGTCACCGCAGGCAGCGTGTCGTAGTAGGCCAACGCCGCGTCCAGGTCCGCCCGGCGACGCAGGTCGTCGAGCCGGTCCGGGCCGTCGTGTCGGATGGTCATCGCCGGTCAGCCCTGGGCGTCGAGGCGGTGCACCAGCTCCGCCACCTCGGCACCGTACTCGCACCAGTGCCGGTCGGGGCGGTAACCCAGGTCGGCGTTGACCGCCAGCATCGCCTCGTTGGACTGGGCGTTCCACGTCTGGACCTGGGTCAGCCCCGGTTGCGCCGAGCGGAGTTCGAGAAGCATCCGTGCCTTGATCGCCCTGTCGATCCCGTGCCCCCGGTGGTGCTGCAACACGATGGTGTCGTACTGGTCGGCCCGGGTCGGGTGCTGGGCCGGCACCACCACCTCGGTCAGCCCGGCGACCTCACCGGTCGGCTCGTGCAGGGCCAACACGATGTACGGCTGCATCCCCCGCCGGTGCAGGCAGTCCAGGCTGTCCCGGAGCCGCTGCGGGTCGTACGAGCTGGGGCGCAACTCGCCGTCGTCGAGGTCCCGTAGCTCGGCCTTGGTCCTGGCGTACGCCTCGATCAGGTCGTCCGGCGGTCCACCCGGGTGGAACTGGAGCCGGTAGCCGTCATCGATCCCGGCGACCGTCGTGGCCAGCGCCGACCAGTCCACCCCGGCGAGGTCGAGGACGCTGCGGGTCTCGACGTAGTCCCTGGTGAACCCGAGCGACTCGTAGAAGGCCACCGCCGGGGTGCCCCCGACCACCTCGACCCCCATCGACTGGAAGCCCTCCTGGTAGACCCGGCGGGCCGCCAACCGGACCAGCCGTCGACCGAGGCCACCACGGCGCTGGGTGGGGTCGACGAGGACCTCCAGCACGCCGATGTCGCCCAGGAGCAGCACCTGCACGTGCCCGAGGATCGCCCCCGGTCGCCCCTCGTCCGGGGTCTCGGCCTGGGCGACCCAGGAGATCCGCCGTTCGCCCGGCATCACCTCGGAGAGGTACTCCCGCATCGAGGTGTCCTGCCAGGGCGGATCCTGCGGCAGATCGGCCGCCAGAATCGCGTTCAGCATCTCCAGCAGAGACGCGATCTCGGCGGACGACGCGGTCCTGGGATCCCACTCGCGCACCATCACGGGTCTAGCTTGCCGTCAACAGCTGCTCGGGGGAAGAGTCCGCTCCTCCAATGTACGCAGACGATCACATCAGGCGCGGCTGGCCTGACCGTACCGGTTGGCGGTGTCGAACACGTCCTGGGCGTACCGGCGTACGTCGTTGTACGACAGGATCGCCTGCCACCAGTCGCTCGCGACGGTGAGGTTCCGGCCCCCCTTGCAGAGGTACCGTCCGGCGGCGAGCGCCGCGTCGTTGAGGTTGTGCGGGTCCTTCACCCCGTCCCCGTCGGCGTCCGCCCCGATCTCCTCCCACGTGGTGGGGATGAACTGCATCGGCCCGACCGCCCGGTCGAAGGTGGTGTCGTTGTCCAGCCGTCCCTGGTCGGTGTCGCGGATCAGCATCCGGCCGCCCTGACCGTCCAACGGCAACCCGAAGATCAACGGGTCCTCGGCGCGGCCGTTCGGCTTCAGGGTGGCCCCGTTGGCCTGCCCGTGCCGGGACTCCACGTACCCGATGGCGGCCAGCGTCGTCCAGCTCAGCTGACAACCGGGTTCGGTCTGGGCGAGGACCAGCTCAGCGTAGCCGTACGCCTGCATCGCGACCGGGGAGATCTCCACCCTGGCACCGGTGGTCTGTGCCCAGCCCGCGAGGGCGTCGACCGGACGGGCGACCACCGGGGCCGCACCCCCGGAGGGCAGCACCCCGGACGGGGCGCCCGAAGCGCCGGGCAGACCCGAGGGAACCTCACCGGGGACACCCGGCACTGCGGTGGCGCCGGGTGGCAGCGGCACCTGCGACTCCGTCTGTGGCCAGGCCGCGTCGGTGGGGCTGCCGACGGCCCCGGCCGCCGTCGGTTGGGCGTTGCGGGCGGCTGCCGGCACCAGCAACGCGCCGGTCGCCGCCATCGCCGCGACCAGCCCGAGAAGGAACAGCCCGGGTACGGCGAGCCGCCCACTGGGCCGCCTCGACCACTCCCGGGTGGCGCGTGCCGCAGCCCCCGCCATCCGCCGGGGTGGCGTCCGCAGGGCGTGGGCGAACGGCACCCGACGACGTGGATTGCCGACCCGGGTCGGAGCCGCCACCGGTGCCGTCTCGCCGACGGCCGGGGCCGCCTTCCCGCCGGTCTCCTCCACCGCCTTGGCGTCGGTATCGCCCGTCGCCTTGTCGTCGGTCTTGTCGGTGGACGGGGTCGGCTCGGCGGGAGTCGGGGTGACGGGTGTCGACTCGGCGGGAGTCGGGGAGACAGGGGTCGGTTCGGCGGGAGTCGGGGTGACGGGTGTCGACTCGGCGGGAGTCGGGGAGACAGGGGTCGGTTCGGCGGGTGTCGGGGTGGTCGCGGGCGCTGGGGGCGCGTCCTGCTCGTCACGCCACCGGGCCAGCCAGGGCCGACGGGGACGGGGAATTCGGGGCGTCCCACCCTGCCCCGTGGGATCAGCGGGCGGCGCGGCCGACCGTAGCTGTCGGTTCGTCGGTTCTTCCTGGCCGTCCACCACCCGTCGAGTATCACCCATGTCACCCCGATAGTCAGGACCGGCCGTACCCTGGATCCATGCCCCGGTACGAGTTCCGTTGCCGCGCCTGCGGCGACACCTTCGAGGTCAACCGCCCGATGGCGGAGGCCGCTGCCCCCGCGTCCTGCCCCCAGGGGCACGACGACACAGTCAAACTCCTCTCCACCGTCGCGTTCACCGGTCGCGGTGGTGGCGGTGCGGCCGGCGGCGCGCCCGCCCCGTCCGGTGGTGGCTGCTGCGGTGGTGGCTGCGGCTGCTGACCCGGCACCGTCGACCGTAACCGTCCTCACTGGACGGTTGCGGCTACGGTTGTCTTGCCCTTGTGCAGGTGGGATGGCACCTTTGGGCGCAACCCCCGTCCCGTCTGGACGAAGGCGGACCGGGTGGCACGGGAGAGCATGACCCCGACGTCAGGTGCGGAGGTTCCACTCATGTCGTCACCCATCGACCTCCCGAGCGGCCTGGTGACCTTCGTGTTCACCGACATCGAGGGGTCGACCCGGCTGGCCCAGCTGCTCGGCCCGGACTACCGGCCGGTCCTGCGGGAGCACCGGCGGTTGCTGCGTCGTACGCTCGCGGGCACCGCCGGGGCCGAGTTGCTGACCGAGGGCGACTCGTTCTTCATCGCGTTCCCGGACGCCACTGCCGCGCTGACCGCCTGCCTGACCGCGCAGCTGGCGCTGACCGGGCACGACTGGCCCAGCCCCGAGTCCGCACCCCGGGTACGGATGGGACTGCACACCGGGTACGCCGAGCCCCGCGACGGCGAGTACGCCAGCCCGGAGGTGCACCGGGCGGCCCGGGTCGCCGCCGCCGCCCACGGTGGGCAGGTGCTCTGCTCGGCGGGGACCGCCCGGCACGCCGACCCGCTGCCGGACGGGTCCTCCCTGCTGGACCTCGGCCTGCACCGGCTGCGCGGCTTCGACGACCGGGAGCGACTGTTCCAACTGGTCGCCCCGGGGCTGGAGCGACAGTTCCCCCGCCCGCGTACCGCCGACGCGGTGGCGCACAACCTGCCCACCCAGGTCACCAGCTTCGTCGGCCGGGAGGTCGAACGCGCCGAACTGGACCGGCTGATGCGTCAGCACCGCCTGGTCACGGTGTTGGGGGCCGGGGGTGCCGGCAAGACCCGACTCGCTGTCGAGTTGGCCGCCGCAGTGGTGGAGGCGTACCCGGACGGGGTGTGGTTCGTCGACATCGCCACGGTGACCGACCCGGGGCTCGTCGCCTTCGCCGTCGCGGCCGTCCTCGGGCTCCGTCCGGAGCCCGGTCGGCCGATGGTGGACACCCTCGTCGAGTACGCGGCCAACCGCGCCATGCTGATCGTCCTGGACACCTGTGACGCGCAGCCGTCCGCGTCGGCCGAGCTGATCTCCCGGCTGCTCGCCGGCTGCGGCGGGGTACGGGTCCTGGCCACCAGCCGGGAGTCCTTCGGCCTGCCCGGGGAGGTGGTGTGGCGGATACCACCGCTGTCGGTGGAGCCCCGACCCGACGGCGCCCAGAGCGACGCGGTGGCGCTGCTGCTGGACCGGACGACTGCGGCCCGGGGAGGTCGGCAACCCGAGTCGGCGGAGGCCGCCGACCTGCGTCGGGTGGCGCAGCGGCTCGACGGGCTGCCGCTCGCCATCGAACTGGCCGCCGCCCGCCTGCGGGTGCTCTCCGCCGGGCAGCTCGCCGAGCGGCTCGACGACGTGCTGGGCACCCTCGACGCCGGGCGGGACCAGTCCGCCCCGGACCCGTGGGAGCGCCGGTCCGGCGGGTACGGCCCCGATCCGTTCGTCGGGTTCCCGGGGCCGGACTGGTCCGGTCAGCAGCACGACACCGTCGACCTGGTGGCCGCCGCCCGGGGGGCCACCCCGCCCACCTCGGCCACCCGGGCGGTACGCCGCTCGGCGGTGGAACGACACGCCACCATGCAGGCCACCGTGACCTGGTCGTACCGGACCCTCGGCCCCCGGGCGGCCCGGCTGCTGCGCTGGCTGTCGGTGTTCGCCCGGCCGGTGGACCTGGCGACGATGCAGTGGCTGCTCGACGACGACCCGCTCGACCCGTTGAGCGTCCTCGTCGACAAGTCGATGATCCTCGCCGAGCCGAGCGCCACCGGAAGCACCTACCGGATGCTCGACCCGATCCGGGCGTACGCCGCCCGTCGGCTGACCGAGGCCGGTGAGGAGCGGACCGCCCGGGACCGGCACGTGGCCTGGTCGACGCGGGCGCTGGAACAGGCCCACCTCGGCCCGGACGGGCAACCTGTGACGCTGTCGCTCTACCGTCTCGACCCGCTGGCCGGGGAGTTGCGGGCCGCGCTGCGCTGGTGCGCCACCGGCGGAAGCGCCCGGGCGGGGCTGCGCCTGGCCGGTGGGCTCGACCAGTGGTGGCGGGAGCGGGGGCTGGCCCGGGAGGGCCGGTTGTGGCTGTTCCGGCTCTACGGACGGATCGCCGAGACCGGGGAGGAGATCCCGGAGGCCGAGCTGGCGGCGGCGTACCACCTGCACTCCCTGCACGCCGGGGCCGACGGCGAGCTGGCCGAGGAGCTGCGTTTCTCGCAGCGGGCCGAGGCGGCGGCCCGGCAGGCGGGGGAGGCCGGACTGCTGGCCCGGGTCCTCGCCGGACGGGCGGCACCGCTCATCGACATGGGACAGTTCGTCGAGGCGGAGCGGGTCTGTCGGGAGGTCATCGACTGGGCGTACGAGCAGGGTGTCGCCGGTGACGTGCTGTTCGCCGTGTTCAGCCTGGCCGAGCTGCTCTGGCGGCGGGGTGCCCTGGACGACGCGGCGGAGCTGCTCGGCGCGGCCCGCCCGATCGAGGCGGCCCGGCCGGTGGAGCGGGGTCGCCGCTCGGTGGACATGCTGCTCGGCATGGTGGCGTTGGCCCGAGGTGACCTGGTGGCAGCGCACGAGCACCTTCAGGCGGCGCTGCGTTCCCGGCTGGCGCACGGGTTCCACGGCCGGGCCTGCGACACACTCGACGCGATCGCCGTGCGGTGCGCCGCCGGAGGCGACCCGTCGACCGCCGCCCGGCTCTTCGGTGCCGCCCAGGCGACCCGGGCGAGCATGCGGTCGACCCCCGGCATCCACGACGCGTACTGGCTGCAACGCCAGACGGAGGTACGTGAGCTGGTCGGCGACGCGGAGTTCGACGCCGCGTACGGCGAGGGCAGCGAGCTGAGCCTGGAGGAGGCGGCCGCCCTGGCGCTCGGTGTGGAACACCCCGACCTGGCCGCCGACTCGACCCGGTTCAAGACCACCGCCCCACCCCTCCTTCCCTGACCGGGGGGTCCCTTCCGCCGTCAGGCGAAGAAGCGGGCCAGGTGGCTGGGGGTGGGCGGGTCGGCGTCCGGTGCCAGGGGGGTGAGGTCGGCGAAGATGCTGGCCCCGTCGCACCCGGCGTGCAGCGGGTGCCACCGGGGGGTGCCGGGCGGCCGCTGCACACAGACCCCCTTGATCGTCTGTACGTCGAGCAGCCGTACGTGGGTCGGGTCGGCCACCGCGTTCACATGCCCCCACCAGGGGCTCATGACGTGCAGGACGCCCCCGGGGCGCAGTACCCGGTGGCACTCGTCCACCAGGGGCAGGAAGTCGATCAGGTGTTCCAGGATGTGCACCGCGAAGAGGACGTCCACCGAGTCGTCGGCCAGGGGCAGCGAGCCGGACAGGTCGGCGATCGCGTTCACCCCGGGGGCGGGGAAGATGTCCAGCCCCAGGTTCTCCGGGTACTGCTTCGTTCCGCCGCAGCCCAGGTCGACGACGACCGGGTCACGCCCGGCGACGCGTACCCGGGACCAGACCCCGAAGACCCCGGCGAGCCGACCCACCCGATCCCGGACCAGCCGGAGCTGCCCGGCGTCGGCGACCTCCCCGGTCAGGTGGGCCACCCCCTGGTCGAAGCGGACCCGCACGGCCAGGTCCCGCAGCCGCGTGTCGTGTCCGGCCTGGTCCGCCCAGGTCTCGGCGAGGAATTCGTCGACCGCCCGCAGCCGTTCGGCCGAGGGCGGGGTCTGGGTCAGCGCGACCATGGGTCACCTCCGGCCGCCCGTTACCCGGTACGCCGCCCGCTACGCCCGGCCCGTCCACGTTCATCCGATCGGGGGTGGTGGCCCGGGTACGCGGAGGACGGTCTCAGAGTTCGGTGACCCGACCGTCCTCGACCTGGAGCCGTCGGGTGGTGTGCACCGCGTCGAGCATCCGCCTGTCGTGCGTGACCAGGAGCAGGGTGCCCGGATATCCGTCCAACGCCGACTCCAGCTGCTCGATCGCCGGCAGGTCCAGGTGGTTCGTCGGCTCGTCGAGGACCAGCAGGTTCACCCCGCGCCCCTGGAGCAGGGCCAGGGCGGCCCGGGTCCGTTCACCGGGGGAGAGGGTGCCGGCGGGACGCAGGACGTGCTCGGCGCGCAGGCCGAACTTGGCCAGCAGGGTCCGTACGTCCGCCGGGGCGGTGTCCGGTACGGCCGCCCGGAAGGCGTCCAGCAGCGGCTGGTCACCGAGGAAGAGGCGACGGGCCTGGTCCACCTCCCCGACCACCACCCCGGAACCGAGGGCGGCATGTCCCCGGTCCAGTGGCAGCCGTCCCAGCAGCGCGCCGAGCAGGGTGGACTTTCCGGACCCGTTGGCCCCGGTCACCGTCACCCGGTCGGCCCAGTCGATCTGCAGGTCCACCGGGCCGAGGGTGAAGTCGCCTCGGCGTACCACCGCGTCCCGGAGGGTGGCCACCACGGACCCGGCGCGGGGCGCGGCGGCGATCTCCATCCGCAGCTCCCACTCCTTGCGCGGCTCCTCGACCACCTCCAGGCGCTCGATCAGCCGTTCGGTCTGCCGGGCCTTGGCGGCCTGCTTCTCGGTCGCCTCGGCCCGGAACTTGCGGCCGATCTTGTCGTTGTCGGTGGCCTTGCGCCGGGCGTTCTTGACGCCCTTCTCCATCCAGGCGCGTTGGGTGCGGGCCCGCGCCAGCAGGTCGGCTTTCGTGTCGGCGTACTCCTCGAACTCGGCTCGGGCGTGCCGACGGGCCACCTCCCGCTCCTCCAGGTATCCCGCGTAACCACCGCCGTAGTGGTTGACCTGCTGCTGGTGCAGGTCCAGCTCCAACACCCGGGTCACCGTCCGGGTGAGGAACTCCCGGTCGTGGCTGACCAGCACGGTGCCCGCCCGCAGGCCGGTGACGAACTGTTCCAGCCGTTGCAGACCGGCCAGGTCCAGGTCGTTCGTGGGCTCGTCGAGCAGGAAGACGTCGTAGCGGCTCAGCAGCAGCGAGGCCAGCCCGGCGCGGGCGGCCTGCCCGCCGGAGAGGCCCGTCATCGGATGGTCCAGGCCGACGGTGAGGCCCAGGTCCGCCCGGACCTGTTCGGCCCGTTCGGTCAGGTCTGCGCCGCCGAGGCCGAGCCACCGGTCCAACGCCTCGGCGTAGGCGTCGTCGGCGCCGGTCGCACCGACTGTGAGCGCCTCGGTCGCGGCGTCCAGGGCGGCCTGGGCGTCGGTCACCCCGGTCCGGCGGGAGAGGAAGTCCCCGACCGTCTCCCCGGCCCGTCGTTCCGGCTCCTGTGGCAGGTATCCGACGGTCGCGGTGGGCGGGCTGAGCGTCACCCCGCCCGCCTCGACCGGCACCGCTCCGGCGAGGGTACGCAGCAGCGTCGACTTGCCGGCGCCGTTCACCCCGACCAGGCCGATCACGTCACCGGGGGCCACCACCAGGTCCAGCCCGGAGAAGAGAAGCCGGTCACCGTGGCCGGCGGCCAACTCCTTCACCACCATCGTCGCGCTCATCAGAGGATGAGCCTAACCACCGCGTCCACCGGGTTTGCCCGCCCGGTGTGCCGGCCGTCCCGACACGAGGCAGACTCGCGGTCGTGGTGACCACTCTGGCGATCGACTGTGGCGGCGGCGGGATCAAGGCGTCGGTCCTCGATGCAGCAGGAACGATTCGGGCCCACCCGATCCGGGTGCCCACCCCGTACCCGCTGCCCCCGGCGCTGTTCGTACGGACCCTCGTGGAGCTGGGGGGCCGGCTGCCGACGGCGGACCGGGTGACGGTGGGCCTGCCGGGCATGATCCGGCACGGGGTGGTGGTGGCCACCCCGCACTACGTGACCCGGTCCGGCCCCCGCTCCCGGGTCGACCCGACGCTGCTTGCCGAGTGGTCCGGGTACGACGCCCGGACCGCCCTGGAGGAGGCCTTCGGGATGCCGGCCCTGGTCCTCAACGACGCCGAGGTGCACGGGGCCGGGGTGGTCGCCGGGGCGGGCTGCGAGCTGATGCTGACCCTCGGCACCGGGCTGGGCAGCGCGCTGTTCGACGGTGGTCGACTCGCCCCGCACCTGGAGCTGTCCCACGCCCCGGTCCGGTGGGGCACCACCTACGACACGTACGTGGGGGAGCCGGAGCGTCGCCGACTCGGTGACGGGTTCTGGTCCCGGCGGATCCGGCAGGTGGTGGAGGGGCTCCGGCCGGTGTTCCACTGGGACCGGCTCTACCTGGGCGGCGGGAACTCCCGACTGATCCGACCCGAGCAGCTGGCCCGGATGGGTGACGACGTCGTGGTGGTGCCCAACACCGCCGGCATCGTCGGCGGGGTCCGCGCCTGGGAACTGGCCGACGACCGGTACGACCGCGCGTAACCCGGGGCCGACGACCGGTACGACCGGGCACGGTGACCGGCCGGCGGTGAACTTCCTTCAGGGGAACACTCCCGGTCCGGGCGGTGTTGTGCCAGCGTCGGGTAAGTGTCGGGCGACAGCAGGAGGTGGGTCGGATGGACTTTCTGGCCGAGTACCGGCGGGCGACCGTGTTCTTCGAGGCGGGCGACCCGACCAGCGCGGCCCGGTTGCTGGAGCCGATCATCGAGGCGGAGCCGGACAACTCCTCGGTACGCCAGCTGCTGGCGCGGGCGTACTTCCAGTCCGCGCAGCTCCCCCGGGCCGAGCAGCAGCTGCGGGAGCTCGTCGACCGGGACCCGAGCGACCACTACGCCCACCACGTCCTCGGTCGGACGCTGGAGCGGATGAACCGGCCGGTGGAGGCCCTGCGGCACCTGCGCATCGCGGCGGCGATGCACGGGACGAACACCGACTACACCACCGCCCTGCGGCGGGTCGAGTCCCGGGTCGGGGGCTCGGCGGCCGGACCTACGATGAGACGTCAGGCGAGCTGAGCGGAGGGGTGGCCGGGCGGTGAAGCTGAAGCTGGACCTGCACGACATCTTCAACAAGGGCCACGACATCGACCGGGCGCTGCGCGGGATCATGGACGAGGCGGTGGCGAAGAAGGCCACCCTCGTGGAGATCATCCCGGGGAAGGGTTCCGGTCAGCTGAAGAAGCGGGTGCTGCGGTTCCTGGACCAGAAGGACGTCAAGCAGCTCTACCACCGGGTGGAGAAGGACTCGAAGAACTTCGGACGGCTCTTCGTGCACTTCCGCTGGAAGTGACGACGACGTGGCACGGGTCCGGCGGCGAGGTGCCGCCGGACCCGCGTCACGTCTACAGCTCGTAGGTCCGGGCGACGGCGAGCAGTTCCGAGCTGTGTGAGCCGACCACCCCGACGTCGGGCGGGCGGGGACGGAACCCGGGCAGGGCGTCGAGGCCGTCGCTGGCGTCCATCGCCCGCAGCCGTACCGGCCGGTCGGGTCGGACCGAGGCGGTCACGGTGATCTCCACGCCCTCCGGCGGCGGGGCGTGGAAGACGACGCCGAGGTCCCAGGAGTGCTCGGGTCGGCCGAGCGGCACCGGCCGTCCGGCGACGGTCATCGCGGAGACCCCCGCCGTGTCGAGGTCGACGTGCAGTGTGGTCAGCCGGACCGGCCGTTGCGGGGTGAGCCGCAGCCGCAGGGTCCGCTGGTTGTCGACAGTCGTGTCGGCCAGCACCTCCAGTGTCGGTGCGGGCAGGTCGGTGGCGGGTGCCGGTCCGGCCCGCAGTTCACGGGACCCGATCCCGGGGAAGTCGTCGACGGATTCGACGGCGTCGACGTACCCGGCGGTCCACGGCTGCGGGTCGGCCTCCCGGCTGAGCCACCGGGCCTGCCCGGTGCCGGCGTCGAGGGCGTACATCAGGTGGGTGGGCGTCGGGTGGTCGGCGTCGAACCGGTCGACGGCCAGGCCGACCCCGGCGAACACCACCGCCGCCAGGGTCGCGGCGACGGCGGGTACCGCGCCGAGCCGGCGGGCTTTCAGGGCGACCATCCCGCGTTGCCCACCGGCGGCCGGGTGCAGCAGGTCGAGAACGGGCAGCACGGCCAGGCCGAGCAGCACCGTGACCAGTGCGGCGACGCCGCCCATCGCCATGCCCAGCGCCGGGAAGAGCAGGACCACGGTGGGGAGCAGGACCACCACCGCGACCGCCCCGGCGGTGGTGACCGCGACGACCGCCCCGGGCCCGTCGAGCCGGGTGCGCAGGGCGACCGACCCCCCGAGCGCGCCGGCCAGGGCCGGGAGACTGAGCAGGTACGCCCCGCCGGGGACCAGTACGGCGAAGAGCACCCCGAGCAGGGCCAGCCAGGTCAACCCGCCGACGGCGAGGGCCGCCGGGCCGACCGGGCGGCGCAGCAGCGCGTACCAGGCGGTGAGGATCGCGGCGGCGAGGGCCACCACGGCGAGCCGGTACCAGGTCGGACGGTACGGGTCGAGCAGTTCGGCGTGGCCGGGGCGGATGGTGGTGATGCCCAGCCAGAGCAGTTGCGCGGCCAGGGGGGCGGCCACCAGCGGCACCACTGTCACGGCGAACCCGGCGGCGAGTCGCTTGGCGTCGGCCCGTCCACGACGTCGGACGGCCCAGCCGAGTGCGCCCACCGCGACCAGGGCGAGCAGGGCCAGCGGCACTGTCAGCCAGCCGGGGTAGCGGACGAGTCCACCCGGCACGGGGAAGTAGGTGGCGTCGTGGTCGGCGTCCAGGTCGGTCAGGTCGGTCCGGCCGAACTCCCGGGCCAGCCCGAGCACGTTGGCGCCGTGGTGTTGGAGGCTGCGCCGGTCCACCGACGCCGCGGTGTCCAACGGGGTGTGGTAGATCGCCCCACCGTCGATGTACGCCGAGTTCAGCCCCACGAAGTCCCGGTCGAGGAAGGCGGTGAAGTCGGTGTCGTTGGGGAGCGCCCGGTAGACCTCCACGGCGAAGGAGGTGCCGACCGGGTGGGGTGCCCCCCGGCCGAAGACGTCGACCAGTCCGGCGTTGTCCCGGGAGGTCTCGAACATGATGACCGGGCCGGTCGATCCGCGTGCCTCCAGGTTGACGACGACCCCGCCGTCGGCGGCGAGCGGGTGGTCGGCGGCGAAGGCGGAGGCCCCGCAGAGACACGCCTCCTCGGCGTCGGTGAGGACGAAGACGATGTCGTTGCGGGGAGGGGGGCCGGTGGTCAGGGCTCGGGCCGCCTCCAGGATGGCGGCGGTCCCGGCGGCGTCGTCGTTGCCGCCCGGGCTGGTCTGCACCGAGTCGTAGTGGGCGACCAGGAACACCCGGCCGGTGGAGTCGGTGCCGGGCAGGTGGGCGACGACGTTGCGGACCCGGGCCAGGGTGGCCCCACCGGCCGCCCCGCTGAGCTGCCCCGCCTCCTGCGCCACGGTGTCCTGGACCTCGGTGGTGAGTCCGAGTCCGCGCAGGGTGTCCACGACGTGTTCGCGTACCCGGTCGTTGGCCGGGCTGCCGGCCGGGTGCGGCTGCGCCGCCACCACCTCGACGTGCCGGTACGCCCGTTCGGCGCTGAACTCCTCGGCGGGGGCGTCGGCCGGGCGGGCCGCCGGGGGACGCAGGTCGAGCAGGCTGCCCACGCCGACGGCGAGCAGGGCGACGACAGCCAGGAGGGCGGCGAGCGGTCGTCGGCGGGGTCGGGACAGGGCGCGGTCCTGATGACGGGTGACGGGTACGCCCACGAAGGTCTCCTCTGGGGCGGGGGTGGGCCACCATCCTGCCCTCTCGCGGCCCGACACGCAGTCCCCCGAGCGCTGCACCCGGTCGGATGCGGTGGACCCCTGCGACACACCCGTGATCGGGAGGAACCAGGCACACGCTTTGCCTGATTACCGGTCGTCCGTAACGTTGTGTCGCAGAAGGGCCTGGACGGGGCGGGATCGCGGTGGGTGGTGCTCGAAGGGGCACCGCCGGTCCCGGCGTGGCCGTGGCGTGTGGGACCGTTGTCTAATACAGCATCGGCGAGGCACTCGGAAGGAGCCAGACATCACCAGCGATCTCCCGCGCCTCGCGGCGGTGACCCGGTCGCACCGGGTGGCCGACCGGGCCGGACCCGTCGTCGTGCCCCCCGTTCACCAGCAGGGTGGCTTCGGGCACCACCCGAACCTGCCCCCTGGCGAACGACTGCGGGTGCTGCTGGTCGAGGACGACGAGGGCGACGCCTTCCTCGTCGGCGAACTGCTCGCCGAGACGAACTCCATGATCGACCTTCTGGTCGCCACGAGTATCAGCGAGGCGCGTCGCCGGGTGATGGGGGTCGACTGTGTCCTGCTCGACCTCGGCCTGCCCGACGCGCAGGGCATCGACGGGCTCCGCCAGGTGCTGGAGATGTC
Source organism: Micromonospora sp. SH-82 (assembly GCF_051132485.1). Lineage (NCBI taxonomy): Bacteria > Bacillati > Actinomycetota > Actinomycetes > Micromonosporales > Micromonosporaceae > Micromonospora > Micromonospora sp. SH-82. Next base: position 462,180 of record NZ_CP148049.1, on the reverse strand, counting down.
CAGCGGGGCCGCGGTCTGCGTGCTCACCGGCCGCTCCGACGAGCACCTGGGGATCGTCGCGGTCGCCGAGGGGGCCCAGGACTACCTGGTCAAGGGGCAGGTCGACGGGGTCCTGCTGACCCGGGCGCTGCGGTACGCGGTGGAGCGCAAGCGGGCCGACGAGAACGCCCGCCGGTTGCGCGAGGTGGAGCTGCGTCAGGCCGAGTCGGCCCGTCTGGAACGGGGTCTGCTGCCCCAGCCGCTGATGACCACCGACGAGATCGCCGTACACACCTTCTACCGGCCGGGGCGGCACGCCGCGCTCATCGGCGGGGACTTCTACGACGTGGTGCAGACCCGGCCGGACCGGGTCGACCTGATCGTCGGGGACGTCTGTGGACACGGGGTGGACGAGGCGGCGCTCGGGGTCGAGCTGCGGGTCGCCTGGCGGGCCCTGATCCTGGCCGGGGTGCCCGACGACGAGGTGCTGCCGGCACTGGAACAGGTGCTGATGAGCGAACGACGGTTGCAGGAGATCTTCGCCACCGTCGCCACCACCCGACTGGACATCGACGCCAACCGGGCCACCGTCCGCCTGGCGGGTCACCCGCCCCCGCTGCTGCTCTCCGGCGGCAAGGTCGCGCCGGTACCGGCACCGGGTGGTCTGCTGCTCGGCGTACGACCCCGCCGACCCGTCGCCTTCGACCTGGAGTTCGAGACCGATGACTGGTCCCTGCTGATGTACACCGACGGCCTCATCGAGGGGCGGGTGGGCACCGGTGACGAGCGTCTCGACGTGCCCGGCCTGGCCGGGCTGCTCGACGAGACGGCCAGTCGTGACGTGCCACTGCCCGAGCTGCCCCCGTGGCTGGTGGGTCGGGCCGAGCAGATCAACGGGGGCCCGCTCGCCGACGACGTGGCGATGCTCCTGGTGAACCGGGGTGGTGGCCGGTGACCACGCAGACGGTGGAGGAATCCACCACCGATTCGACCCCCCGGCGCGGTGGTTGGACGCTGCGCCGTCGGGTGGTCGCCATGCTCTCCGTGGTGGGCGTCCTGCTGGTCCTCCTGGCCGGGGCCGAGGCGGTGGTGGCCAGTCAGAACCGCCAGTTCACCAACGCGGCGCTGACCGAGACCGGCCCCCTGCGGGTGCAGGGGCAGGAGCTGCTCAGCGTCCTGCTCGACCAGGAGACCGGGGTCCGCGGGTACGCGGTCAGCGGTGACCGGGTCGACCTCCAGCCGTACGACCAGGGGCTCCGGCAGGAGCGTGAGGTCCTGGCCACGATGACCGAGCTGACCGACGACTACCCGGACATCTCCCAGGAGCTGCGGCTGGTCCAGGAGCGGGCCGAGCAGTGGCGGCGGACCGTCGCCGAGCCGGTGATCGCCGCCACCGAGGCCAACGGGCCGGCGGCCGGACAGGCGCTCCTCACCGACGATTCCCGGCAGCAGTTCGACGGGATCCGGGACGCCATAGAGGATCTCCAGGCCGAGATCCTCACCGCCCGGGAGCGGGTGGTGTCGGAGATCGAGCGAACCGGTGACCTGCTGGTCCTGCTGCTGGTCTTCGCGGGTGTGGTGGTCGCGGTGGCCGGTGGGCTGCTGCTGTTCTCGCTGGAGAAGATGGTGGTCCGCCCGCTGACGTCGCTGGCGTCGCAGGTGCGGGAGGTGGCCGACGGGGACTACCAGCACCGGATCGCCGGTTCCGGTCCGCCGGAGTTCCTCGCCCTCGCCGAGGACGTCGACTCGATGCGGCAGAAGATCGCCCGGGACCTGGCCGAGGTCCGGGAGGCCCGGGAGCGGATCGAGTGGGTCAACAGCCAGTTGCAGAAGCAGGCCGAGGAGCTGGTCCGGTCCAACCGTGACCTGGAGCAGTTCGCGTACGTCGCCTCCCACGACCTCCAGGAGCCGCTGCGGAAGGTGGCCAGCTTCTGCCAGCTGCTCCAGCGCCGGTACGCGGGCAAGCTCGACGAGCGGGCCGACCAGTACATCGCCTTCGCGGTGGACGGTGCCCAGCGGATGCAGCGCCTGATCAACGACCTGTTGGCCTTCTCCCGGATCGGTCGGCTCACCACCGGTTTCACCGACGTCGACATGAACAAGGTCATGGAGGACGTCGCCGGGCAGACCGAGCCGGCCCGCCAGTACGTCGACGCGGAGTTGACCTGGTCGGACCTGCCGGTGATCCGGGGTGAGGAACCGTTGTTGACCAACCTGCTGGTCAACCTGGTCAGCAACTCGGTGAAGTTCCGTCGCCCGGACGTGACGCCGAAGGTGCACGTCTCGGCGCGACTGGTCGGTGACGAGTGGGAGATCAGCTGTCAGGACAACGGCATCGGGATCGAGCCGGAGTTCGCCGACAAGATCTTCGTCATCTTCCAACGGCTGCACTCCAAGGATGCCTACCCCGGCACGGGCATCGGGTTGGCTATCGTGAAGAAGATCGTGGAGTACCACGGAGGTCGGGTCTGGGTCGACACCGACACCGCGGAGGGGACGGCCATCCGGTTCACCCTTCCGGCCCGGGCCGAGGACGTCGAGGCCGCCGCCGGGACGGGCGGGGGCGACGGCGACCCGTCCGGGGCGGACGCGGCGTCGGCGACGGTGGCCGGTGACCCTGTGGTGGACGACGCCCCGGCCGACCCCGGCCCGGTCGGTGCCGGTTCCGGGGGCGACGATGCGGATCGGGACGGGCACGTCGTCCGGCAGCCGCAGCCCAGGGACGCCACCGACCCGGCGGACACCCCGTCGGGTGGGGGTGGAGCGACAGGCACGAAGGAGACAGCGCGATGACCGCACCGGCGGACGGCAGGAGCCCGATCGAGGTGCTGCTGGTCGAGGACGATCCGGGTGACGTCCTGATGACCCAGGAGGCGTTCGAGGAGCACAAGCTCCGCAACCGGCTGACCGTCGTGTCGGACGGGGCCGAGGCCCTCGCCTACCTGCGCCAGGAGGGTCGGTACGCGGACGCCGTGCCCCCGGATCTGATCCTGCTCGACCTGAACCTGCCCCGCCGGGACGGCCGGGAGGTGCTGGAGGAGATCAAGAAGGACGAGCATCTCTGCCGGATCCCGGTGGTGGTCCTCACCACCTCGCAGGCGGACGAGGACATCCTGCGCAGCTACCAGCTGCACGCCAACGCGTACGTGACGAAGCCGGTCGACTTCGAGCGGTTCATCTCGGTGGTCCGTCAGATCGACGAGTTCTTCGTCAGCGTCGTCAAGTTGCCGCCCCGTGGCTGACCAGCTGCTGGACGACGTCGCGGCGCTGCTCCGGGAGACCGCCGCCGAGGTCGTCGTGCCGTTGTTCCGTCGGCTGGACGCCTCGGAGATCACCGAGAAGGCTCCCGGGGAGCTGGTGACCGTCGCCGACCAGCGAGCCGAGGAGATGATCTCCGCCGGGCTGCGCCGGTTGCGCCCCGGTTCGGTGGTGGTCGGCGAGGAGGCGTTCGCCGCCGATCCGACCCTGCTGCGGCACCTGCACGACGCCGGGGACGTCTGGGTGGTCGACCCGGTCGACGGCACCGGCAACTTCGCCGCCGGGCGGCGTCCGTTCGCGTTGATGGTCGCCCTGCTGACCGACGGGGAGCCGGTCGCCTCCTGGGTGTTGGATCCGCTCGCCGACGACCTGGCGGTGGCCGGGGTGGGTGTGGGCACCCGGCTCAACGGCCGTCCGGTCGAACCGTCGACGGAGCCGGTCTCCCTGGACCGGCTGCGCGGACCGGCGATGACCCGGTTCCTCCCCCCGTCCACCCGCGCCCGGGTGGAGGCCGGGACGGCCGGGTTGGGGGAGTTGCTGCCGGGGCAGCACTGCGCCGGGCGGGAGTACCTCGACCTGCTGACCGGGGACCAACAGTTCGTGATCTTCTGGCGGACCCTGGCGTGGGACCACGTCCCGGGGGTGCTGCTGGTCCGGGAGGCGGGCGGGGTGGCCCGCCGGTTCGACGGTGCCGACTACCACCCGACCCAGTCCGACAACGGCCTGCTCGTCGCCACCTCGGAACAGGTCTGGTCAGTGGTCCACGAGGCCCTTCTCGGCCGGACACGACCCTGAGGGGTTCGCTGAACGTGAATGAACGGGCGCGGTCTGTCGAGTTTTCCCCGCCTGGAGTCGCACCGGCCGGGTGAGCCGCGCCGGTTCCGGTATCGTGACCGACGGTCTCTGCCAGCCGGTGAGCCGGTCGGTGCCGTTGGGGGCCGCCACCGGCGGCCGACGGAGGGAAGCTTTTCGTGCCGAGGTCCATGTCAACCCGGCGGGGTGGTCACCTGTCGGGTCGCCACCCGCTGATCGTTCTGCTCACTGCCGTGACGCTGCTGCTCGGGGTCGGGGCGGTGCCCGCACACGCGGCACCGGACGAGGGCGGATCGAAGAAGCTGCGCGACGCCCTGGAGTCCACCGCGAAGGGGCACATCGAGGCCAAGAACAAGCTGGATGCCTCGAAGAAGCGTCAGAAGAAGCTCAGCGGTGAGCTCAAGACGATGGAAGAGCGGCTGGGCGGTCTCACCCAGCAGGTCAGCGAGGTGGCCGCCCACTCGTACCGGATGGGTCGGCTGACCGCCCCGGCGATGCTGCTGGGCGCGGACACCCCCGACGCCTTCCTGGACCGGGTGGCCTCCCTGGACGTGATGGCCCAGCGGGACGGCAAGCGGATCCGCGACATGGTCGACGCCCGGGACGAGGCGAACGAGGCCAAGCGCAAGCTCGACGCCGAGGTCCGCGAGCAGCAGAAGCAGGTCGCCGTGATGGCGAACAAGAAGAAGCAGGCCGAGCGGGCGCTCGCGGCGGTCAGCACCGGCAGCAGCGGCGGGTTCAGCGGCGGCAGCTCCTCCTCGGCCCGCCCGGCACCGCGTAACTCCAACGGCTCCTGGCCCGGCGAGTCGTGCTCGGTGAACGACCCGACGCCGGCGAACGGCTGCATCACCCCTCGCACCCTGAACATGCTCCAGCAGACCCAGGCGGCCGGGTACAAGCGTTACGCCTCGTGCTTCCGCAGCGGCGGGTCGGGGGAGCACCCGAAGGGTCGGGCCTGCGACTTCTCGGCGGCCACCAACGGCTTCGAGGACCGCACCGCCACCGGCGGCGACAAGTCGTACGGGGACAACCTCGCCGCCTGGCAGGTACGCAACGCCGACCGGCTCGGCATCCTCTACGTCATCTGGTACCGGCAGATCTGGCACCCGGGTACGGGGTGGCGGGCGTACAGCGGAAGCGGCAGTCCGGCCGCCGACCACACGAACCACGTTCACACCTCGATGTATTGACCCGGGCGGACAGGATGACTGCGTACCATCCCCACGATGAGTAGCTCGACGCCTGATGTGGCGGCCCCGGCCGCCGACGCGGATCCCCCACCGGTGCGTGCCCTGCCGAACGGGCTCGCCGCGTTCCTGGTCTTCTTCTCCAGCGGTGCCGTCCTGGTGCTGGAGACGGTGGCCCTGCGTCTGATCGGCCCGTACGTCGGGGTGACCCTCCAGGTCACCAGTGCGGTGATCGGTGTGGCGCTGGGGGCCATCGCGTACGGGGCGTGGGCTGGTGGATGGTTGGCCGACCGGTGGGATCCCCGACCCATGCTCGCCCCGGCGTTGCTGCTGTCCGGGATCGCCACGGCCGTCACCCTCCCGATGGTCAGGTACGCCGGTGAGGTGCTGCGGGGCAGCGCCGTCAGTGCCGTGCTGCTGTTGACGGCGCTGGCCGTGTTCGTCCCGGCGATGCTGCTCTCGGCGGTCACCCCGCTGGTGGTGAAGCTCCAGCTGGCGGACCTGCGCCGGACCGGGCAGGTGGTGGGGAAGCTCTCCGGGATCGGCACCCTGGGCGGCATCACCGCCACCCTGGCCACCGGGTTCGTGTTGGTGGCGGCGCTGACCAGCACGACCATCGTGCTCGCCACTGCGGTCGCCCTGGGCGTGGTCGGGATCGGCCTGTGGTTCTACTTCCGCCGTCAGGACGGGGCGGGCAAGCTGCCGGGGGCGTCGAAGCTGCGGGCCGGACTGGCGGTGGTGGGGCTCATCGGGGCGGGGTTGACCACGGTCGCCCCGAACCCGTGTGACATCGAGACGGCGTACCACTGCGCGAGCGTGGACCCCGATCCGGCCCGGCCGGACGGTCGGTCGTTGGTGCTCAACTCGGCCCAGCACTCGTACGTCGACCTGGCCGACCCGACGCACCTGGAGTTCGCGTACACCCAGTGGTTCGGTGGGGTGTCGGACGTGGCGGCACCGCCGGGGGCGCGGGTGGACGCCCTGCACATCGGCGGCGGCGGCTTCACCATGCCCCGCTACCTGGCGGCCACCCGGCCGGGCACCGACAACGTGGTGTTCGAGATCGACGGCGGGCTCGTCGACCTGAGCCGGGAGAAGCTCGGCCTGACCACCGGCCCGCAGCTGCGGGCGGAGGTCGGCGACGCGCGGATGCTGCTGGTCGAGGAGCCGTCGGCGAGCCGGGACGTGATCGTCGGGGACGCCTTCGGACACCTGGTGGTGCCCTGGCACCTGGCCACCCGGGAGATGGCGGCCGAGGTCGGTCGGGTCCTCCGTCCCGGGGGCGTCTACATGCAGAACGTCATCGACTACGGGCAGCTGCGCTTCATCCGCAGCGAGGCGGCGACAGTGGCAGCGGAGTTCGCGAACGTCGCCCTCATCGCCCCGCCGGCCGCCCTGAGCGGGGACCGCAACGGCAGCAACTTCGTCATCGTCGCCTCCGACGCCCCGCTGCCGTTGGAGGCGTTGCGGACCCGGCTGGACGAGCTTCCCGAGCCGGTACGGGTGCTCGCCGGTGCCGAGTTCGACGAGTTCGTCGGCGGTGCCCTGGTGCTGACCGACGACTTCGCTCCGGTGGACCAACTCCTCGGTGCCGCCTGATCGGGTGAAACCCGAGCCGGACCCGGCTCGAAAAGGTGTAGGCGAGCCGGGTCGGGCAACACCTCCGAGCATGGATGGAGTCGTCCGTAACGGCGCACAGCTGCTCGGTGGACGGTACCGACTGATCGAGGAACTCGGCGCCGGCGGAATGTCGGTGGTCTGGCGGGGCTACGACGAGGTGCTCGGTCGGCAGGTGGCGGTGAAGGTCCTCGCCACCGGGCTGGCCGCCGACCGGACCTTCCGGCGACGCCTGCGGATCGAGGCCCAGGCCGCGGCCAGGCTGTGCCATCCCCACATCACCGGCGTGTACGACTACGGCGAGTCCGACCAGGGCGGGCTCGCCGTCCCGTACGTGGTGATGGAGCTGGTGGACGGCGGGTCGCTGCACACCCGGCTCGGCCGGGACGAGCGGCTGCCCTGGCGGGAGGCGGTGACGGTGGCCGCCGAGACCGCGTCGGCGCTGGCCACCGCCCACGCCCGGGGGGTCGTGCACCGGGACGTCACCCCGGGCAACGTGATGTTGACCGGGGCCGGGGTGAAGGTGGTTGACTTCGGCATCTCGGCGCTGGTCGGGGCGAAGGAGATGGGGGCCGACGGGGCGCTGTTGGGCACCCCGGCGTACCTGGCCCCGGAGCGGTTGGACGAGGGCCGGGTCTCACCGGCCGTCGACGTGTACGCGGTCGGCCTGCTGCTCTACCGGATGCTCACCGGTCGGCTGCCCTGGGACGCCAGTGGCACCACCGAACTGTTGCAGGCGCACCTGTTCCAGGACCCCGAGCCGATGCCCCCGGTGGTCGACCTGCCGGCACCCGTCCGGGACCTGGTGCACCGGTGCCTGGCGAAGCGTCCGCAGGAGCGGCCGGGCAGCGCCGAGCTGGCCCGTACCCTCGCCGAAGCGGTGGGGTTGCCGGTGGCGGTGCCGTTGCCGCCCACCCTGCCCCTGGATCCGGCGGCCCTGGCCAACGCGGGGACCACGATCCTGCCTCGGTCCTCCTCGACGGACCCGACGTCGACGGACACGATGTCGACGGGTCGTCCCCGGCGGGTTTCGGCCGGACGCCGACGGGTCGAGATGGGAGTGGCGGCCGTCGGGGTGGTGGCGGTGACCGCCGGGCTGTGGGGATTGGCCGGACGGACTCCGGCCAGCGGCGACCAGGAGCCGCCGACACCGGCCCGAATGGGGATCGAACCGCAGGTCAGCTGCGCTGTGGCGTACACCTTGAAGACGGACGACGGGCGGAACTTCGCCGCCGATCTCACGGTGACCAACACCGGGCGGCGGGAACTGCTGGACTGGACCGTCCGGTTCGCGTTCCCCGCCGCGCAGACCCTGACCAAACCCACCCCGACGGTACGCCAGCACGGCAGCGACGTGGTCGTCCGGCCGGCCGTGGGGCGTCCGCAGATCGCCCCGGGCGCCTCGGAGAAGGTGGCCCTGACCGGGAGGTACTCCGGGGTGAACCCGCTGCCTGTGGAGTTCCGGGTGGGCGAGACCCGCTGCGGTGTCCAGGTCGTCGCGGTGACCGCCCCCACACCCAAGCCCGCGAAACCCCCGAAGGCGGTCAAGCCCCCGAAGGCGGTCAAGCCCCCGAAGTCCACCAAGCCTCCGAAGTCCGCCAAACCTTCCAAGGTGGCCAAACCCCTGAAGGCGACCGCCGAACCCCCGAAGGCGGCCGACCCCTCGACGACGACACCTCACTGATCCCTGGAGTCGAACGGCCCTCAGAAGGGGGGGCAGTTCCCGCCAAGATCTATTGAAGGGCGGGGGCGGGTGGGGTCAGGCGAGGTTGGCGAACTGCTGGACCTGGGCGATGCTGCCCTCCACCACCAGGATGCTGCCGGGGGCGAGGACGGTCTCCGGGGAGGCGTACCGGAACGTCTCCCCGGGGAGTTTCGCGCCGACGACCATCACGCCGTACCTGTCGACGGGGGTCACCTCACGCAGTGAGCGCCCGTGCAGCGATTCGGGGGTACGCACCTTGGCGATCGCGAAGTCGTCGTCGAACTCGATGAAGTCGAGCAGGCGGCTGACGATCAGATGGGCGACCCGCTCGCCGGTCTCCGCCTCGGGGAAGACGACGTGCCGGGCGCCGACCCGTTCCAGGATCTTGGCGTGTTGTTCGGAGGTGGCCCGCGCCCAGACCTCGGTCACCCCCAGCTCGACGAGGGCCAGGACGGTGAGGACGCTGGCTTCGACGGAGGCCCCGATGGCGACGACCACCCGTTCGTAGCCGGTCAGGTCGAGTTGGCGCAGCGCCCCCTCCTCGGTGGCGTCGGCCTGCACGACCCGGTCCAGGTACGCCGACCACTTCTGCACCCGTTCGGAGTCGTGGTCGATGGCCAGGACCTCGTGGCCGAGTTGGCTCAGCGAGGTGGCGAGGTGGCAGCCGAACCGACCGAGTCCGATCACCGCCACCGCCTCCGTACGGTGCCTTCTAGCTGACAATGGGTTGCTCCTCTGGGTAGCGGTAGAGCCGACGTCTGGTGTTCAGGGCGATCGCCGATCCGAGGGTGAGGGGGCCGACCCGGCCGACGTACATCAGGGCGGCGAGGAGGTACTCGCCGGGGGCGCTGAGGCTCTCGGCGAGCCCGACGCTGAGTCCGGTGGTGCTGAACGCGCTGACCACCTCGAACAGGACCCGGTAGTCGCGGACGTCCTCGGCCACCCCGATCAGGACCGTGGTGCCGGCGACGACGAGGGCGACGCTGAGCAGCGAGACTGTCAACGCCTGTCGTTGGGTGGAGCTGGCCACCCGTCGGTCGCCGACAGTGACGTCCGGTTCGCCGCGCAGCTCGGCCCAGATGACGAAGCCGAGGAGGAAGAAGGTGGCGACCTTGATGCCACCGGCGGTGCTGGCGCTGCCGCCGCCGATGAACATCAGCGACACCAGCAGGGGGTAGCTCTCCTCGTCGAGGGCGCCGGTGTCGATGAACTGGAATCCTCCGGTCCGCAGGACCGCGTTCTGGGTGCCGACGGCGAGGGCCTTGCCGAGCCACCCGTACGAGCCGATGGTGCGGGGGTTGGCCCATTCGGTGGCGAGCAGGGCGACGAATCCGACGACCAGCAGGACCAGGCTGCCCCAGATGGTCAGTTTGGTGGCCACCCCCCACCGGCCGGGGTGCCGCCAGGTGCGGGTGGCGTCGAGGATGGCCGGGAACCCGAGCCCGCCGATGATCGTTCCGACGGCCAGCGGTACGCAGACCCAGGCGTCCCTGGCGAATCGGATCAGGCTGTCCGGGTAGAGCGAGAATCCCCCGTTGTTGAACGCCTGGACGGCGTGGAACAGGCCGTACCAGAGGGCCCGACCGGGCGGATAGTCGTAGCCGAGCCAGAGCCGCCCGGCGAAGACCAGCGTGATCACCGCCTCGGTGACCAGGGAGATCACCGCGATCCGCAGGAGGAGGCCCCGGACGTTGCCGATGCCGAACTCGGCGGTCTCGGCCTGGACGAGGAGCCGGTTGCGCAGACCGAGCTGCCGGGCCACCACCAGGATCACCAGCGCCGCGCCGGTGAGGATGCCGAGCCCGCCGAGCTGGGTGAGGACGGTGATCAGGATAAGCCCGTACGTGGACCAGTAGTCGTGGGTGTCGACCACTGACATGCCGGTCACCGAGACGGTGGAGGTGGCGGTGAACAGGGCGGTACTGAACGGGGCCTGGTGCCGTCCGGTGGTGGCCTGGGGCAGCATCAGGAGGCCGGTGCCGAGCAGGATCGCCGCGAGGAATCCCACCGGCACCAGCCGTACCGGATGCTTCAGGAACCGGCGCACCTGACCAGCTTGGCGACTGCGGGCCGGTCACGGTGGCCGTTCGCGTTTACCGCGACGTACGCCTTCCGGCCGTCGGTCACCTGGGAGGTCGGGCCTGCCGGGGGGCGCCTCGGGATTCCCCCAGCCCTGAGGGGCGACTGCTCCGGCCGCCGCCGTGACTGCTTCGGCTGCCGCCGTGACTGTTCCGGGGACGATGGGGGGACCGGTTGCCACCGGGGGACACCAGGGGGGCGACCGTTGCGGCGTTCTGCTCGGGGGTGCTGTACCTCGCCATCCGCTCAACGATCCTCGGCAGGAGCCTCCTGGCTTCGATGTGGGCGGCGAGGCTCGCCTCGTAGAGGGCGAATTCCTGCTGTGCCTCCGTCAGGTCGCCCACCAGGTCCTCCCGAAGTGGCTGCGCGGCCTCGTTCGCGGCCTGGATCTGCTCCGGGGTGGCCGAGGGGGGCAGGCCCGCTACGGTCCGCTGGTCGAACTCCGTCAGTTCCCGTGTGTAGTACCTGACGCCGTCGTTGGCTGCTTTGACGTCCTCGCGTGGGTTGGCCGCGTCGAAGGCGGCGCGCTCGTTCCGGGGCAGTGCCCGCAGGACGGCGTCGAATCCCTGCTCGGCGATCAGTTGGTGGGCCGTCTCCGGCGGGAGTGAATCCTCGTGGACCGGAAAGTCGGAGGCTTGCGGGTTGTCGAAGAAACTCATGGCAGACCTCTCGTCGGTGAAAATCTTTCTCACCGACGGGGCGTATGCCGAACCAGTTCACCGTTTGTGCCTTAGGTAACACCTTTCCGAATGGGTGTTTACACCGCCCTGTCGTGGTGGCTGACCGCTGCGGATCAGCCGGTCTGTCGACGGCCGACGATCCGGGGCCAGGACGGTCGGCGCAGCACCGGGGACCGGGTGCCGGGGCTCGGAGTGGCGGGACCACCCTCGGGTGAGCCCGGTGACCGGAGCGCGGCCATGTACCGGGTCATCTCGACACTCCCCACCGACATGCTCCTGGACGGGGTGGCGGGGTCGTCACCCGCCACCGAGGTCGGGACCGAGCCGGCCGGGGAGACCGCCACCGAGGCCGGTGCCGAGCCCGTCGGTGAGGCCACCGCCGAGGCCACCGCCAGGGCCGGGCTGTCCCGGCCGGTGTCGGCTGCCAGCACCCGGGCCACCCGCTCGGCGGTCGCCCGTGCGACGGCGGGGTCGAGCGGCGGGGACCCGGGCGGGGGAAGCAGGCCGAGCGCCTGTTCCGCAGCCGACCGGCCGAGCGCAGCGTGATACTCCCCGACCTGCCGGTTGAGCTCCTTCTGGGCGGCTGTGATCGACTCCAGGGCGGTCCGCAGCGCCCGAAGCTCGTCCACCGGGGTGGACGTACCGGGGAGGGGGCGACGCGCGTCCGTCTCCGGGCGACCGAAGGGATCCTGCCGGAGCCCCACCTGCTCCCAGATCAGGATCTGGGTGGAGTGCAGGATCTCGCGTTGCCTCTCGGCCAGGTCTGGCAGCCGGTGGACGTCGAAAGCCTCCGCACCCTCCTTCGCGGCCAGGGCGATCTGGTCGGCGGCCTGCTCCTGGACCGGGTACGCGGCACGGAGATGACGGGTGACCTTGTCGACGCACTCCGTCAACTGGTGTGGGGTGACCGAAGGTGTCGTCCCGACCGACTCTGCCGACGCTGATGCCGAGTCCGTTGCCGTGGCTGCCTGTGGCTGGGAGGGGCGACGCCCCGTCGCCGCCAGCACGATGTCGAGTTGGACCTGCACCTGGGACGGCCGACGCCGCTGGGCCTGCGCCGCTGCCGCCGCCGTCTCGGCGGCCTCACAGACATGCTCCGCGTTGGCCAGCTCGTACAGGGCCCGTTTCTGGTTCTGTCCGGCCCTGTCGAGGTAGGTGAAGGCCTGTTGGTGGCGGAGCACCGCCTCGCGTACGTCGGTCAGGTCCGGGGTGCCCCCGACCGCCGCGCTCTCGGGGATCAGGGCGAGACCGCCGAGGGCCGGGGTACTGCCCGACCGGGCCAGGCTCACCCGTTCGTAGCTGGCGGTGAGTTCCTCGTCGCCGATCCGGCGTACGGCCGGGACGCTGGGTCTCCTGGTGGGCTCCATGCCTCCCCCTCTCGCTGGGACGACGTCTGTCCCCACGACGGATCCCGGCCGTCGACGGTTCACCACATGGGGTTTCTACCTCCGGGGTGCCGGTGACGAGGCCCGGTTCGGCGGGGTGTGCCCGGGGGGCGGTGCCGAACTGGTGCCGGGTGCCGACCGTCCGTCCCGGTTCTGGAAGAAGTCGCGGGACTGTTGGAGGACGGCGCTGAGGGTGGGTTCCGGCGACGGGCTGGCCGAGCGCCCGAAGTTGTTGGCGGCGGTGCGGTCGAAGTTCTGCTGGGTGAGAGCGAGACCCGCGCCGGGGTCGGACATGCGGTCGCGGTAGCCGTGCTGGATGTCGAAGACGCTGTCGGCGTGCGGGTGGGAGGACATCGTCTGGCGGAACTCGGTCGCCGCCGCCGTGTCCAGCGTGACCTGCCGGGGCGGATTGTCGCGGAGCCACGCCTGCGGCGAGTGGTTCTGCGCGGCGATTCGCTTGTAGTCCCGACCGTCCGCCCGGTCGGTGGACTCGTAGTCGAAGGCACGCATCTGGGCGACCGAGTAGTTGGTGACGCTGGTCACCGTCGGCTCCTTGGTCCAGGCGTCGACCACGACGGACTCCGGGTTGAACGGAGGGCCGATGACCGGGGCGACGTGGTTGAAGCCGTCGATCTCCTCGCCGTTCCTGTCCTTCGCGACCGCGAAGTCCATCACGGTGATCTGGTCACCGATTCCCCGTCGCGGGTCGTGCAGGTGCACGTGGGCCAGGGTGACGACCTCTGCCGAGAAGTGCCCGCACTTGCCTTCGCCGATGCAACGGGCCAGGTTCGCTGCCTGGCCGTACATGGTGTTGAGGTCGGGGGAGTCCTGGATGGCGTCCTCGGGGTCCAGGATCCTCTCCGCGTTCTCGGTGCTTTTGCCGCCGGTGCCGGCGAACCGGTCCACCTGGTTCGCCGGGGCGAAAGCGTTCCGAGCCTCCGTGACGGCTCTGTGGCCGAACTCCATCCGGGCGTCCCGCAGGTCGTTCTCCATCGCGTGTACCTGGGAGAACACACGTGCAGCCCGATCCAGTCGCTGGTGTCCGGCGGCGTCGACCAGGTGGGGGTTCTGCCGGGCCTGATCACGGGCGGATTCGATGAACTGCCGGAGTGGGTTGTCGACCTCGGCGCGAAGGTTCCGCTGGTAACCCTCGAATCTCAGGGATTCGGGAGAGTCGTACGCGGGACCTTCCGACAGGGGTCTGCTCCGCATCTCGGAGACGAATCTGTATCTCTCGAACACCTCTTCGTAGCGCTGCTGGATGTTCTGGTCGGGAGGCCAGTTCGCCAGGGTCGTCGGAAGTTCCCGGAGGTCCTGCATCAACTGTGACCGGCGACCATCCAGGAGCTGCTGAACGTAGGCGATGTCGGTCATCGGAATTCTTGGCATTATTTCCCTCAGATATGGACGTTCGCGGTCTGCCGAGGACTTACCGGGGCATTCATGATCATGCTAGCCGCGCAATGCAGTCGATGCTCACTCGACGACTCGTGGATCACGTGGTGCGGCCCCGAGGGGTGGGGGAGCCGGGGGCGCTGCCGTTGTGGTTCCCGTGAGGTCGCTGGGGGGCTGTCGGCGCAGGTGATCCGGTGAAGGGGGGCCGGGAGCCGATCCCGGTCAGCCGGAAACCCGCCATCCTGGTCAGTTCCGGGTCGGGACCGCGAAGGTCGACGCTGGGAAAGGTCTCGGGCTGGTGCTGGAGCTGGGCGTGGGTCGCCTTCCAGTACAGGCCGTGCTCGCTGCGGTCGACGCCGTGCAGGATCCGACCGACCGCTGCGGCCATCTGCCTGTTGGCCTTCCGGTCGTTCGCATTCTGGGTCGGGGTCCAGACGCCGTTGGAGAACTCCCTGCGTACGGCGTCGACGACTCCAGCCACCCTGTCGGACCTCGCCTGCCACGCGGTTCCGGCATCGATGGTGGAGAGCGGGGTGTCCCAGCTCTCCCCGCTTCTTTTCAGGTCCCTCAGGGAGGACATGGTCAGCTCCACTGCCACGCTCATCTGGCCCGTCCGGCTGGTCACCTCTTTCAGTACATCGAGGACGACCCGGGCATCCGGTCGAGTGGCCTCGGCGAAGTCCCGCCTTGCCTTCCGCAGGTCGGTCAAGCCGTCCGACTCCAGCGGCGCAGGCAGCTCCTTCCTGGCAGCACTGAGGTTTGCCGCCATCCCCTGGAACACTTCCTCGGTCATGGGTTGATCCGCTGTCACCGATCGAGGATGGCTTCTCAACCGCTCATCCAACTGGGCGGCGAGGATGGCGGCTCCGCGTAGCCTCCACTGCGCCTCGTCGATTCCTCGCATGCCGTCGGTGAAACTGCTGACCGTCATGTCAGTGGCTTGGAGAGCACCCCGGCGCGACAGTGCGTCGCCGGGTGCCATGACAAGGAACTCGTAGCAGTCGGAAGCCGTCTTGATCTGGGCACGGGCCTGCTCCAGGTGGCCCCCGGCGCCGATGAGGTGACCGGCGGCCTCCCGGATCGACTCCTGAACCCTCTCGACGACCTGCTCGGCCGGGTGTGCCTCGGCCCAGAGCTGAAGCATCGCCTCATGACCGGTCATGTACGGGTTGCGGCTCCTCATGACCGTGTCATCAGGCCCGGAACGAGCCCAGAGCGTAGGCGAGACCTGTTCCCATTCGGACTTCCGGCTGTCGTCGGGGTTCACTCGTGCATGCTCCTCACCTGTGACTCGACCAGCTCCGTCTTAATGGTGGACGCGTGGTCGTTTGGCGTCCTGCCCGCCGTTCTCGGAGGGTCGGCGCTTGGGGGCCGAGCCGGGTGTGGGGTCGGACGGGGGGTGGGACAGCCGGAGTTGTGCGGCACCCACCGAGCGCGGAGTCCCGCGCACCTCGATACTCGGGCTTCGATGGGGCAGGTGCTGGTGAAGGGCGTGCACGGCTTTGTGGTGAAGGGGGGAGCCCCTGAGGCCGGCGTCCTGCAGGGTCGTGCAGGCGTCACCGATCGTCTTCGCGATTCCGTTCCGCACCGCCGGATGCTGTCGGGCGTACGGACTGGGGTCGAGGTCGATGTCACCCATGAGTGCGATCCGCACGCTCTCGATGACCTGTGCGTCGATGCGTCCGGTGGCGTCAGCCCAGGTGCTTCCGGCTTCCACCGAACCGACCCACCTGGAGAGTCCGGATTCGCTGTCCTGCCAGAATTCGAGGTCGCGCCGAGCGGCGTGAAGACGTTCGATGTCGGGCCGGATCGTCGCTTGCAACTCGATGACGTCTCGGCTCGGTTCAGGATTCGACGGGCGCGGGTCGTCTGCCAGTCGCCGAAGGTCTTCGACCCGTTCGATCGTCCTGTCGAGATTCAACTCGATCCTGTCGATGTCGCCGAGAATCCGAGCGGACTCCCGGGCCAACCTCTGGGTGGAGTCCGTCACGAAGCGGATGTCCGCAGTGGGTGACCGGGAATCCCTCAGCCGATCCGTGAGAAGGGTGAGATAGCCGGGAGTCGCATGGAGCGGGATCCTCGACTTCTCCAGATCGATCTTGAGCTCTCGGAGGCTGGTCCCGACCGCCGCGAGGTGCGCCGAGTGTGGCACCGACCCGGACTCCCAGGAGAGGGCGACGGCGGCCGACGCCAGCTTGAAGACGGCGGCGTCGAGGTGCCCCTGGGACTGCCGGCCGAGCGTCCGCGCCCGTGATATGACAGCTGTGGCCGGGTTCACCTCGTGCCACAGCCGCATCACGGACTCCTGCCGGCTCATGTCCACGTTCCGGCTGCTCGTGTGGGTGTCTCCGTTCTCGTCAGTACGGATCCAGACGTCCGGAGCCCATTGCTGCCAGGACGTGGGTGGGTCGCTGGGTGCCACTGATCTCGTCTCCCGTCATCTGCCGAGCGGCTGCCGGTCGGGCAGGTGGAAGGCCCGGTAGGTCGGTGCGGGGTTGCTGTTGGTGGAGGTCTGCGTCGGGGCGACCGGCCGTTGCTGGTGGGCGGCGTGACGGCTCAGCCAGAATTCGCGGAAGCCGGTCAGCTTCTCGTCTACCTGCTCCTGCCGCCTCGTCAACTCCTGAACCGCATCGAGGTTCGCGCTGTGGGTTCGATGCGCCGCGCCGGCCGCGTGCACCAGTCCGGGGCGGACGGAGGCCCTGTGCAGATCGGCTGATGCTGCCCAGAACTGCAACAGCATCGGGTCGGCGGTCGG
The DNA here is from genome assembly GCF_051132485.1 of Micromonospora sp. SH-82. Classification (NCBI taxonomy): domain Bacteria; kingdom Bacillati; phylum Actinomycetota; class Actinomycetes; order Micromonosporales; family Micromonosporaceae; genus Micromonospora; species Micromonospora sp. SH-82. Next base: position 445,327 of record NZ_CP148049.1, on the reverse strand, counting down.
TGTCTGCGGTTGGTCCGGCGGCGGGGGGCTCTCCGGAGCCGGGTCACGAAGGACCTCCCGTGTCCTCGCCATCAGGTCCCGGATCAAGGTGACCTGCTCGTCCGTGTACTTCGTCAACTGGCCGACGCTGACCGGGTCGGTGGTGGGCAGGACGCGTACCGTCTGCCACATCTGGACCTGGGCGTCGTTCTGCGCGCCGAGCGCGGCTCGCAGGGGATCCTCGGCCGCGAATCGGCTGTCGACAGCCGAACCGAGTCGATGGTCCGTCACCGTGCCGTGCCGCAGCCCCTCCAACTGATCGACAGTGGCGGCGAGGGGGTTCTCCGCGCTGTTGAGGTTGGCGCCGACGGCCAGGTGGTGCTGCCGCGCCACCCCTGTCAGTGTCTCGACCGCCTCCCCGGGGTCGGCGACAGCGATGTCGATCGTGCGGGCGTGATAGCCGGTCTCCCCCCGGCGGGCCTCCTCCGAGCTGGTGAGATCGGCTTCCAGCCGGGTCAGAAAGTCGTCGAGCGGCTGTCGGTGAGGTGGCATCTGCGGGCCCTTCGCCGAGGTGCTGGTCGTCGTCGGAGCGCTTCTGCTCCATCGACGGGCACACCCCCCACCCGGTTCGACCGAACGTCAGGTGTTCCCCACCTCACACCGCCCCCGACCCCCCAGCCCCCTCCGTTCCCGGTGATCAAGGGATTTGCGTCAACTTCCGCCCCCCACGATGACGCAAACCCCTTGATCACCGGGGCTTACCGGCGGGGCTCACCGCCGGGGGCGGGGTGGGGCAGGAACAGGGGGGCGGAACAAGGGTCAGCTGGGCTGAGGTCAGCTGAGCTGGGGTCAGCTGGGCTGTTCTGGCCGTTCGGCGACGTAGGTGCCCCGCCCGGGCTGCCCGGTGATCAGGTCCCGGTCGTGCAGCAGTGACAGTGCCCGGGAGGCGGTGTTCATGTGCACCTGGTAGGTCTCGGCGAGTTCCCGGGTGGAGGGCAGCTTGTCACCGGGTTTCAGCTCGCCGCTCTTGATCCGAGCAGTGAGGTCGTTGGCGATTCTTCGGTACGGCGGTTCGGCTGTGGGCATGGTGAGGACTCCGGTTGGTTCGGCGTCTTCGATCATGCCGTCCTACACCAGTATCTGCAACAGCTTGTCGTGTCGCGGTGACGTCGAGTAGACCTACACAAGCATTTGGGGTAGCTTCACGGGTGTCCACTCCGGTTGGTTCGGCAAGCCTGTGGAGTGTGGACACGAAGGTTGGCTGCGGGGCCGTACCGCCGATCGAGGCTGCGGTCCCGGGGCCGGTGGCCCGGTCCGTCCCTCGTCGCGGACCGGGCCGCCATCCAGCATCGGCTCCGAGCTTCTGTCCAGGAAGGCGACGTCATGCGTACCCTGCTCTCCCGGTTCCGGCGGGCGCTCCGACGGCCCGAACCGGTCCCCCCACCCGTGGCGATCCGGCCACCGAATTCGGGCTGGTACCGCGCGGCCTCCTGCCGCCGCCTCACCCCCGCCCAGATCCGACACCGGCAGTTCCGCACCGTCCGACGCGGCCTCGACCCCATCGAGGTGTACGCCCACCTGCACCGGATCGCCGGGGAACTCGCCCAGATCCGGCAGGATCTCGGCACCGCCACCGAGGAGAACACCCGGATCAAACTGGCCCTGCGCACCTGGCAGTCCCAGTTCACCCCGGGGGGTCGCTGGTGACCGTGCCACGGTTCGTGGTGCACCTGCCGGTGGCCGCCGAGGACCTCGACACCGCCCGCCGGTACGCCCGCGTCATCGGCCGGGCCGTCAGCTTCCTCGGCAACGTAGACCGGGCGGAGACGACGGTGTCGTACGAGGATGCTCAGGGCGTACACCATCGGGTCTTCTGTGATCGTCTCCTGGGCAGTGGTCGGCGCTGCCCCCGCAACGCCGACCACCACGGCGACTGCTGACCACCAAGGCCGAGGCGCCCGGCTGCCTGCTGCGGCTTTGGCATACCGCACGGCCTCGGTGAGATCAGGGGTCACCGCTGTGGAGATGCCTGCGGCTGTTGGAGACCGAGGGGCGAGTGAGCGCGGGCAGGCTGACTGCTCTGTCCGACGCTTGTCGGGGCACCAGCCAATCGCATGCTTGCGGCATCGACCTGCTGCTCGATCTTAGTGACCTGCGGGCTTCCTGCGGCTACCGATTGATTTGATTGAAGGCTTGCGATGCGGCCAGTAAGGCGTTGCTGCTCTTGGTTCAAAGCGTGGACCATTTCTGGATTCTTTCGCATTTCCAATCTGATCTGTAGCTGATTGCGGGCATCCTGTGCCTTGCTCTTCGCATCGAGCTGAATTTCTGCGGCATCCAGGTTCTCGCGCAGCAGGTTCCCCTGCTGCGTGGCCCGAAGTTCCAGATCCAAAGATCGAGGGAGCTGCTGTCTCCGTTGCGCGGCCACCGCCGCATTCAGCTTCAGCCAGGCATCGGTCTGGAATTTCGCCGCCTTATCCAGATGCGTCAGTGCCTTCCCCTGAAGCCTTGTTGTTTCCAAAAACTTCAATCTGTCATACGGTTCTGCGGGCATTCCCTTGGCGAGTTCACTAAGGACCGATCCGGCCGCTTTTTGATGTTCTACCGCGTTGCCGAAGGCTGCGTCGGCGGATCGCTGGTCTGCTGTCGCCGCATCCGCCAGATCGCGGGCAGCGGGTCCCAATTCCGCCGAGATCGGCCACCCGGGATGGTTACTGGCGTCGGGCAGTTTTCCGATGAGCGGCGGTTCCCCCGGAGCCCGGAGCTCTCTCTGATTGGCTTCCGGATCCAAGGCCTCTGTCACATGGGTCCAGGCACTCTCAAGAGAGGAATATCCGTTGTCCCTGAACCTCTGAGCAGGGAAATTCTCGTTCTGCATGTTCTTTCAAACCCCACTTTCGTCGTTCGGCGTCGGGCGGTCCGCCCGCGTCGTCGACCACACGACGGGGCGGACCGCCCGCCGGTTCAGTCCCGAAGAGGTGATCGACCTCGCAGACCCGGATCGCCCGCCCATCGCCGCTACGACGTGCGGATCCCCGGAGGTGCTGCTACCGTCCCGGCCCTCGGGGGGCCTGCCGGGTCGTGTCCTGGACGGCGGTCTGGCTCGACCCGCCCACGTACGCGTTCGCGCCGGGGGTGGCCGTCACACTCTGCTGCGACGTCGGCGCCTGTTGAGCGGCGAAGTCTCTGACCACGGCGGGGCTCACCCCGCCGGGCAGGTGTCTGAAGACCTGATCCATCGCCTCGATGGCCTGCTTCTGGGCCGCCTTGACCTCGCGGTCGGGGGCGTCATTGTTCAAGAGGTTGACGACATTTGCCTGGTGCCTTTTCGCCGTTCCGAGGTGTCCCTTCGCCTCGACCAGGTTCTCCCAGTTCTGGGTGTTCTGGTCGGTCTTCGGAATGGCCTGGTCGATGTCTCTGCCGAGATTACTCATGGATTCGTTCGCCTGTAACGCGTATTTGTTGATGCTTTCGAAAGATCTCTCCGAGCGGAGTTTCTCCCACACGTTCAGGTAGGCATCGGTCTTTCTCTGGTCCGTGCGGATGGCGGCGACGAGGTCGGTGGTGGGCTGCTCGGGGGTTGTCATCAGATGCTCCGTCCGGCTTGCTGGGGCTTCGGGTTGGCCTGTCGAGGTGGTGATCGGTAACCGTCGGGCCGACGATCGGGCTGTGCTGCGGTGGTGGGGGCCGGCAGTCGGGCGGCACCGCTGGTCTGGAGCTGCTGCCGACACGTCTCCGCCAGCTCACCGAGGGGGTGCTTCGTCCCTTGCAGAGCCTCGGCGACCCTCGTGATCGTCGCCCGGCTGTCGAGACGCTTGTCGGCGTGGGCCAGCAGTAGATCACGGACGGTGGTCAACGCCTCCGGTGCGATCCGCTCCTCCGACGGACGGCCGGAGCCGTGCTGGTTTCGCAGTCCCCGCACCCGTCCTGCGGCGTCCTGCTGATCCGAGATCGCCCCCGTCAGGTGTGCGGCGACAGTTCCCTGCACGCGGGACGACTGATGCAACACCCTCACCGGATCATGCACCCTGCCCGAGTCGGCGGGGAGCCCGGCGTATGCCCGGAGGTACCCGGCGGCCTCCTGATCGTCGATCGCGGCTCGTACCCCGGCGAGCGCCGCCCTCTGACGTTCCGAAGCGGCACCCGCGTTGTTCGCATGCCAATAGGCGCGGTCCTTCACGTCCGGCGTCCGGGCCAGTCCCGCGACGTTCAACTGACGGTGGTGTTCGGCCCGAAGCCAGAGATGCGCCGCACTGCAGGCGTCCTCGCTCTCCTTCAGCTTCCCGATCACCTGCTCCTGCTGCTCGGAAGCGCTGGTCAGGGAATCGGCCGCGATGCGCAACAGCTCTGCGGCCCTGCGCTGTTCGGCCTCCGCTGCGTCGAGCACCTGCCCGGCGGGTAACGCCTTCCACAGGTGTTGGACGTGGTACGCCGCGCCGGTGGGTGGGGATTCGCGTGATCGCTGGTCGGGGTTTTCCATTCTTCGGCCTCTCCGGTTGTCGAACTCCGCCAAACGGCACCCGACCTACGGATGTCGATGCTCGCCGGTTCGAGAGTCCACGCAGAATTCACCTGTGACCCGGGGCACCGGGGCGGGGCTTGTGGGCCGGAGTCGGTGCGGCTGGTAGGAATGCCGGATGGGGGACGAGCAGGCGACCGTACGCGAGCGGGCCGAGGCGGTACTGCGTCGGCTGGCCGGTGAGCACGCCCGGTTCCGGGAGGACCAGTGGCGGGCCATCGAGGCGCTCGTCGTCGACCGGCGGCGGGTGCTCTGCGTCCAGCGGACCGGGTGGGGGAAGTCGGCCGTCTACTTCGTCGCCACCGCACTCCTGCGGGAGCGGGGGGAGCACGGACCGACGGTCATCGTGTCCCCGCTGCTGGCGTTGATGCGTAACCAGGTCGAGGCCGCCGCGCGGGCGGGGATCCGGGCCCGGACCATCAACTCGGCGAACCTCGACGAGTGGGACGAGATCACCGCCGAGATCCACGCCGGTTCGGTGGACGTCCTGCTGATCAGCCCGGAACGGCTGAACAACCCCGACTTCCGCGACGGGGTCCTGCCACAGTTGGCCGCCACCACCGGGCTCCTCGTGGTGGACGAGGCGCACTGCGTCTCCGACTGGGGGCACGACTTCCGCCCCGACTACCGGCGACTGCGGACCTTCCTCGCCGGTCTGCCCGACCGGACCCCGGTCCTGGCCACCACCGCCACCGCCAACGCCCGGGTCACCGCCGACGTCGCCGAGCAGCTCGGCGCCGACGGCACCGGTTCCGCCGGAGCCGGTGCGGTACGCCCCGACGTCCTGGTCCTGCGGGGCAGCCTCGACCGGGAGTCGCTGCGGTTGGGCGTACTCGACCTGCCGACCCCCGCCCACCGGCTGGCCTGGCTCGCCGACCACCTCGACCGGCTCCCCGGGTCGGGGATCGTCTACACCCTGACGGTGGCGGCGGCGGGGGAGACCGCCGAGTTCCTCCGGTCCCGGGGGTGGGCGGTGGCCTCCTACACCGGGCAGGCCGACGACGCCGACCGGCGCGCCGCCGAGCAGGACCTCCTCGACAACAAGATCAAGGCATTGGTGGCCACCAGCGCCCTCGGGATGGGGTTCGACAAGCCGGACCTCGGTTTCGTCGTGCACCTCGGGGCGCCGCCCTCCCCGATCGCCTACTACCAGCAGGTCGGCCGGGCCGGTCGCGCCGTCGAGCACGCCGAGGTGCTGCTCCTGCCCGGCGTCGAGGACGCCGCCATCTGGCGGTACTTCGCCTCCCTCGCCTTCCCACCGGAGGAGCAGGTCAGGACCGTCCTGGCGGCGCTGCGTACCGACCGGCCGCTCTCCACCCAGGCCCTGGAACCCGTCGTCGACCTGCGGCGTACCCGCCTGGAGATGATGCTCAAGGTCCTCGACGTGGACGGGGCGGTCCGTCGGGTGCGCGGCGGGTGGCTGGCCACCGGCGAACCCTGGGCCTACGACGAGGCCCGGTTGCGGCGCGTCGCCCAGGCCCGGTCCGCCGAGCAACAGGCGATGCGGGAGTACGCGACCACCCCCGGCTGCCGCCTTCGCTACCTGCGGGAATGCCTCGACGACGTCGGTGCGACCGACTGTGGCCGGTGCGACAGGTGCGCCGGCCCCCTGTTCACCCCGGAGGTCTCCGACCCCGCGCTGACCGCCGGGGAGTCCTTCCTCGGCCGTCCCGGCGTCGACCTGCCACCGAAGAAGCTCTGGCCGACCGGGCTGGACGCTGTCGGCGTACCCCTGAAGGGCAGGATCCCGCCGGGGGAGCAGGCGCTGCCGGGGCGGGCCGTGGGACGCCTCTCCGACCTCGGGTGGGGTGGGCGGCTGCGCGGACTGCTCGGCCCGGAGTCCCCCGACGGCCCGGTCCCCGACGACGTGGCCGCCGCGGTGGTCGAGGTCCTGAAGGCGTGGGCGCACGGCGACGACCCGTGGCCGTCCCGCCCGGTCGGGGTGGTCGCCGTCGGCTCCCGCCGCCACCCGACCCTGGTTGCCTCGCTCGCCGACCGGATCGCCGCCGTCGGTCGGCTTCCCCTGCTCGGCCAGGTCACTCCGGTCGGTTCGCCCGCCGGGTCCGCCGCCCGGGGTAACAGCGCCCAGCGGGTACGCGCCCTCCACGACGCCTTCACCGTCGACTCCGACCTGGCCACCGCTCTCGCCGGGCTGGACGGCCCGGTCCTGCTCGTGGACGACCTCGCCGACACCGGCTGGACCCTGACCCTCGTCACCCGACTGCTGCGCCGGGCCGGCGCCCCGGCGGTGCTACCCCTCACCCTCGCCGTCTCCGGCTGACCCGGGCCAGAAGGTCCGGAATCCTACCCCGATCCTTTCTCCGCGTCGACTCACCTTCACTTCGAAGTTCGTGAATTTAATCACAGGGTGAGGGGGTTCGGTTACTGAACGGTCGGGTTCCTGGCGCGTAGTACCCGGCAGGTCGGTTCCTGCTGCGAAAGAAAGAGGAGTGAGGGTGGACGAGCGCGCCGAATCACAAGTCGACGATCTATTTGTCGACTACGACGTCGAGAACTGGTGGGAAGGGCTGAATCCGCAAAGGCAGCCCAATGTGCAGGTCCCCTTCGTCACTCAGTTGCTGAAGGAGATGCCTGGTGCGGCAGAGCTCGGGCCGGAAGGTGAGGTGATCCGGCAGCGCCAGGAAGAGGTCGTCGAGGGTGGCCGATCCCTTGCGAAGGAGATCGACAAGCTTTGCGACGAGGTTCGACGGATCAATTCTGACCTCGTTGTCATCGATCGGCTCAGGGGCGCTTCGCCAGAGGATGAAGACGCTCTCATTCTCCGTGAGGAGCCCGGTGGCTGGAGGAGGAAGTTCGAGGCGGCGGGTGGCGGTGATGCGGACGCCAAGATCGAGTCGATGCGCGCGGACGTGCAGGGCCGGTTGTCCAGGATCTCGTTCGACAGGCTCCTTCCTGACGCCGTGAGGTTGAAAGAACTGAGCGACCGCGTAGCTGCGGACCTCAAGCTGAAGTTGGAGGGCGGGGGTGAGGCTGCGGACCTCAGGAGGTTGAACGACGCGGCCGCCGCCCAGCGGTTGGTGAGCGAGGTGTGGCATCGCCATGTCGCTAGCCTGGACCTTGCGCACAAATCGTTGACGTTTCTGGAGGGCAGGACAGTCGGCATTCCAGTCCTCCGAGAGGAGGCTCTACGTGCTGCGGAGTCGGCTGCTCACTCTGCCGAGACGGCGGTCAGATTCGGACAGAAGATCGTGCTCAGGGGGGGGTCGTCAGCCTCGACGGTGCCGTCGACCGCGGGTCCGGTCGCGCCTGGCCGAGCCGAGTCGCGCGGACGGTCCGGAAAAATCGGTCAGGATGGTCCGGAGGAGTCCCGGGAGCGCCCGGGATCTGTCGGGTCCGTAGGGCGTTCGGGGTCAGTCGGGTCCCGAGGGCGTCCGGAGTCAGTTGCCACGCTCGCGTCCATGGCCAGCGCGCCCTTCTCGAACGCGACCATGGCGGGTGACGCTGAGCCATTCGAGCACCCGGTCAGGACCACTCTGGCAGAACTGGGTCCGGAGGGTGGGAAGATCTACGAGCGGCAGAGGGCGATTCTCGATCGGGTGAGAAATCTGGGCGAGCGTGTACTCGACGAGAACGACAAACTAGATGGATGTGTGAAACTGCGCAAAAAACTCGGTGAGTACGAGGGTGGGTTTCACGTCGACTTCGCAAGAGGGGCGGTCTTCCATAGAGCCGGGACCCTGGTCGGTCCCGCCGACAGTGTGGAAGCCACTCTTCGGGATCTCCGAGGGAGCCTGCAGGAGCAGGTCGGAAAGATCTCATACGAGAATGTCATCTCCGAGGCGGACAGGATCAGGGCGGCGAGCGCTGGTTTCGTCGAGGAGCTTCGGCAGATGCGGGGCGATCCGCACTCGCCCATGGACAGGGTCTATCGAGACCAGCGGTTCGTCGATCACCATATAAACCAACTCCTCAGCGATGCGGAAGGGGCGCAGAAGGGGCTCAGGTTCCTGGAGGGTCGTTCAGCTGAAGCCGAGTTGGGATGGGCTCGAGCCGAAGCCGCACCAAGATATGCCAGGGCCGCTTTTTATGACGCGATGGTTGCCGGGACAGTCGCGTTGGTGGTGGTTCCGGGAGCACCGTCGACGACGTCGTCGGAGCGAGATCTCAACCTGGGAGCCGCCGAGACCCGACCGGCCACCCCTGACTCACCCGTGCCGTCGACGGCCGCGCTTGCGGCTGCTCGTATCGATTCGCCTCCGCCTCCGCCGAGGTTTGTCGCCCGAGCCGCCGCGCAGGGGATCGCCGAGGCTGTAGCGAGTGGCCAGCAGCCGCACGTGACGGTGTCAATCTCCGGGTATTCCCCGGTGCCAGCGGCGGCCCGGCCGAGCCGGAGCGGGTCGCCCGCCAGGAGGTAGGCGGGTCGTGGCCGGTGGGGCGTGTCCGCGTCCCACCGGCTGACGGCCTCTGGCGAGATCACCTCGTGGCGGTACGGTGGCGGCATGTCTGAGCAGTCCACCGCCGTCGAGGACGAGGTCGCCGTCGGGCCGTCGAGCGCCGATCCGGCCGGGGCGGCGGCACCGACCGTCGTCGACCCGGGGACGCTGCGGATGGCGCTGGTGGTGGGTGGGCTGCTGGTGGCCGTACTCCTGGGGTTCGGGTTGGGGCGGTTGAACCCCCGCGAGACGGTGCCGGGCGCGATGACCCCGGCGGGCGGGACCATGGGCGGGGCGGCCCCGGTCGGCGGGCACAGTCACGCGCCGGGGACCGGGGCGCACCAGCACGACGGTGCCGACGCCGACGACGCCACCGGGCTGTCGGTCACCTCGGCCGGATACACCCTCGTCCCGCTGACCCCGGAGCTGCCCGCAGGCCAGGCCGGTGAGCTGCGGTTCCAGGTCCACGACGGGGAGCGGAAGCCGGTGACCCGGTTCGCCGTGGTGCACGACAAGCCGATGCACCTCATCGTGGTCCGCCGGGACCTCGGCGGCTACCAGCACCTGCACCCGACGATGGCCCCCGACGGGACCTGGTCCATCCCGCTGACCCTCGCCCAGCCCGGTGTCTGGCGGATGTACGCCGACTTCACCGCCGTCGCCGACGACGGACTCCAGGCTGCCGTCACCCTCGGGGCGGACCTGGTCGCCCCCGGGGACCACATCCCCCGGCCGCTGCCCGAGCCGACCCGGCAGGCCGTCGTCGACGGGTTCGCCGTCTCCTACGACGGCGACCCGCAGCCCGGAACCGCCGTACCACTGGTGTTCACCTTCCGGGGCGCGGACGGCGCGGTGCCGACCCTGGAGCGGTACCTCGGGGCCTACGGGCACCTGGTGGCGTTGCGCGAAGGGGACCTGGGCTACCTGCACGTGCATCCCGAACCGGAACTGGACGGGGAGGCGGTGAAGTTCTGGGTGACCGCCCCCGGCCCCGGTCGGTACCGGCTCTACCTGGACTTCCAGATCGCCGGTGAGGTCCGGACCGCGGAGTTCACGCTGACCGTGGCGTGACGGTCCCGTCGGCCCGGCCGGACGTCCGGGTGATCGGGCGGCGGGCCAGATAACGCAGCAGGTCCCGGATGTGGTGCTTCTCCTCCGCCGGGGTCCGGGGATCGGCCAGTCGGTCCAGGATCACCCGGATGTCCGCCTCGACCGGGTTCTCGTCGCCGCGCCGACGCGGCAACCCTCCGGCCTCGGGCACCCCGAGCGCCCGGAACGCCGCAGTGACCGGCAGGTCCAGGGCGGTGCAGAAACCGCGTACCTTGGCCAACTCCGGGTAGTCCTGCCAGTCCCCGGCCAGCCATCGGAAGACCGTGGACCGACCGACGCCGGTGTGGTGGGCCAGGTCCGTCACCGTCCAACCGCGTGTCTCACGGGCGTCGTCGGTCGCCCGACGGACGAACCGCGCGAACGCGTGCTGCGGTGACACCTGTGCGGAACCCATCGACGTGGGGACTTCCTTCCGGCCTGACGCACCGATCGGCGTGTCAATGAGGGTAGTACGACGCGTAGTCGGGGCGAACCCGCCGATCGACCCAATCTGGTCGTGATGCGTCGAGCGGTCACTGGTGGCGAACGTCGACTCAGGCGTGGGCGCTAGCCCTCGTCGGCCGCCAGGAGGGTCTCCAGGCGCGGGGTCACGCCCCACTGGTCCACCAGGTCCCGGTACTCGGCGCGTTGGGCCCGTGTGCCCTCCGCCCCGGTCCGGCGGGCCCGGATCAGCAGGTTACGGGGGGTGTGCTGGGAGTCGACGAACTCCACCACCTCGGCCCGGTAGCCGTGCAGGCGCAGCAGTGCGGCCCGCAACGCGTCGGTGAGCACGTCGGCGAAGCGCTCCCGGAGGATCCCCTGCCGGGTCAGCAGGTCGTACGCCCCCGGGGCGGGCCGGGTGCGCAGTTGGGCGGCGAGGTCGTGGTGGCAGCACGGCGCGGCGAGCACCCACCGGGCCCCCCACCGCAGGGACCGGGCCAACGCCTCGTCGGTGGCGGTGTCGCAGGCGTGCAGGGCCAGGACCAGGTCCGGAGCCGGGTCCACCACCGCGTCGGCGATCGTCCCGGCGACGAAGGTCACCCGGTCGGCCCAGCCCAGGCGTGCGGCCAGGTCGGTGTTGCGACGACGCTGGTCGGGTCGGACGTCCACCCCGACCAGGTGCACGTCCAGCCCCCGCTGGGACAGGTACCGGTAGGCGGCGAAGGTGAGGTAGGCGTTCCCGCAGCCCAGGTCGACCACGCGCAGCGGGCCGGTCAGGTCGTCGGGGAGGGTGGCCGCCAGAGCCCGCAGGAAGGCGTCCACCTGACGCCGCTTCGCCGCCGAACCGCCGATCTCGGCGAAGATCGGGTCCCCGGGGTCGAGGAGATACTCCTTGACCCGGTCGTGTCCGCCCGGCTCGGCCGCCGTCCGGGCGGTCCTCGCCCGGTGCACCTGGGCCTCGCCGGACTTGGTGACCCGAAGCTGGACGGTGGCGTCGACCGTCTCCACGTGCCAGTTGCCGAACGGCTCGGCGAGCAACGCGTCCACCGCCGCGTCGGCCTCCGCCCCCGGCGCGACGTTACGGGTGAACGGGCGGTCGCCGTCGGAGGTGGCGATCTGCAACCGGGTCCCCGCCTTCAGGGCGACCGGGCGCAACTCGGCGCGGACCACCGAGGGGCGCTGCCCCCGGCGACGCCCGGCGGCGACGGCCCGGGTCAGGGCAGGGTCCAGCAACAGGGCCCGGACCTCGGTCAGGGCGGTGTCCAACGGTTCCGGCATCGCTCCATCATCCACGTCCACCGAACGGCCGACGTCCCCGCACCGGCACGGTACGGGGACGTCGGTTCACACCTGTTCGGGATGCCCGGTCAGTCGGCGGTCACCTCGGCCGGCGTACCACTGCCGTTGGCACCCCCGGCCCCACGGCGGCGACGTCGACGGCGCGGCTTGGCGGCGGTGTCGCCCGACGGCGCTGCGACGTCACCCGTCCCGGCGGTGACCACGGCGGGGGACTCGGCGGTCGGCTCACCCGAGACCACCTCACCGGCGCGGCGGCGACGACGCCGACGGGCCGGGTTGCCCTCTCCTGCGGAGTCGTCCCGGCCGGTGCCGGTCTCGGCGGCGTCCTGGGTGGCCGGCGCGTCACCGTCCTGCCGACGGCGTCGCCGACTCCGGTCACCCCGCTCGCTCCGGTCGGTCCGGTCGCTCCGCTCACCACGGCGGGGCCGGGCGGAGTCGCCCCGCCGGGACCGGCTGCCACCGAGGTCCTCCTCGATCTCGGCGGAGAGCCCGGCCCGGGTCCGCTCGGCGGACGGCAGGGTGCCGCTGACGTCGGTGGGGATCGCCAGGTCGGTGTAGAGGTGCGGGGAGGTGTGGTAGGTCTCCGGCGGCTCCGGCATGTCCAGCCCGAGGGTCTTGTCGATGATCCGCCACCGGGGCATGTCGTCCCAGTCGACGAAGGTCACCGCGACGCCGGTGGCACCGGCCCGGCCGGTACGCCCGATCCGGTGGGTGTAGGTGTCCTGGTCCTCGGGGCAGTCGTAGTTGACGACGTGGGTCACCCCGCTCACGTCGATGCCCCGGGCGGCCACGTCGGTGGCGACCAGGGTGTCGATCTTGCCGGCCCGGAACGCCCGCAGCGCCCGTTCCCGGGCACCCTGACCGAGGTCCCCGTGCACTGCCGCCACCGCGAAGCCCCGGAAGTCGAGGTCCTCGGCCACCCGGTCGGCGGCCCGCTTCGTCCGGGTGAAGATCATCGTCAGGGCGCGACCCTCGGCCTGGAGGATCCGGGCCACGATCTCGATCTTGTTCATCGAGTGGGTCCGGTAGGCCAGCTGGGTGGTCTGCGGATTCGGGCCGGTCTCGGCGGTGTGCCCGGCGTGGATCGTCACCGGACGACGCAGGAACCGCCGCGACAACGCCACGATCGGATCTGGCATCGTCGCCGAGAAGAGCATCGTCTGCCGGTCCTCCGGCAGCATCGCCAGGATCTTCTCCACGTCGTCCAGGAAACCCAGGTCGAGCATCCGGTCGGCCTCGTCCAGGACCAGCGCGTGCACCCGGTCCAGCCGCAGGTGCTTCTGCTTGGCCAGGTCCAGCAGGCGACCCGGCGTACCCACCAGGATCTCCACGCCCTTGCGCAGCGACTCGATCTGCGGCTCGTACGCCACCCCGCCGTAGATCGGCAGGACCCGGACGCCCCGGGTCCGCCCTGCGGCGTCGAGGTCCTTGGCGACCTGGAGACCCAGCTCACGGGTGGGGACGACGACCAGGGCCTGTGGAACGCCGTCGCTGCCCTCGCCCGGGGCGAACACCCGCTCCAGCAGCGGTACGCCGAAGCCGAGGGTCTTGCCGGTGCCGGTGGGGGCCTGGCCGATCAGGTCGGTGCCGCGCATCGCGATCGGCAGCGCGTACTCCTGGATGGCGAAGGCCCGGGTGATACCGGCGGCGGCGAGCGCCTCCACGGTCTCGGACCGTGCGCCCAGGTCGGCGAAGGTCGGGGCCTCGGGGCGCACCGGTACGGTGGCGATCGTTTCCTGCTCGGTTGTCTGCTCTCGGTTCTGTTCGCTCATGTGGATTTCGGGGTGCCCTCTCGTGGTGCGCCCCTGGAGTCCTCAGGGCGCTTCGGTATTGGCGCGGGCCACACGGTCGGGGGCGGGGACCGCCGAGCCGGACCGGGCCGCACGCGCGCCGCAGGCGAAACGTCGAACGGATCGGCGCCCACGGCAACTGGTCCATCCTACCTGAGCCGCAGGGATATGGCTCCATCCATGCGGACAAGCCCACCGCGCCGGGAATCCTGTGAACCAGGTCACCATCCGGCGGGTTCGGGGCGCAGTGGCGGCAGAGACCAGACGACCACGAAGAGAGGCGGAGATGTCGAGGGTCGGGGCCCGTGTCCGGGCCCCGACCGTCAACGAGGGGTGAAACCGACAGCGCGGGGCGAAGCCTCGGCGATCTCGACGTAGGCGACCTTGCTCGCCGGGACGACGAGCCGCCGGCCCTTCTCGTCGGTCAGGGACAGCGTTCCGTCGCTGGCGAGGGCGTCGGCCACGATCTGCTCGATCTCAGCCGGCGTCTGAGCGCTCTCCAACACCAGCTCGCGTGCCGCGTACTGCACGCCGATCTTGACCTCCACTGTGCCTCCTCAACTGGGGCGAAAGAGCCGCCGGACGAAGGCTATCCGATCTGTGGAGCCGATGCTCAGGCTGACTCACCTTGCAGCGGGAAGCTGGCGATTCCCCGCCACGACAGCGCCGCCACCAGGGCCTCCGCCTCCGGCTTCGGCACCTGACGCCCCCCGGCCAACCAGAACTGCGCGGCCGTCTCGGCCGCCCCCACCAGACCCGAGGCGAGCAGCTCGGCGTGCGCCCTGCTGACCCCGGTGTCCGAGATGATGGTGTCGGTGATCGCGGCGATGCACCCCTGCTCGACCCGTTCCACCCGTTGGCGTACCGCCGGGTCGTTGCGCAGGTCCGACTCGAATACCAGCCGGAACGCCTCGCTCTCGTGGTCGACGAAGTCGAAGTAGGCCCGCACCGAGGCGGAGACCCGCTCCTTGTTGTCGTTCGTCCCGACCATCGCCTCCTGGACCTTGGCGACGATCGCGTCACAGTGGGTGTCGAGCAGAGCCAGGTAGAGGTCCATCTTGCCCGGGAAGTGCTGGTAGAGGACGGGCTTGGAGACGCCGGCCCGTTCGGCGATGTCGTCCATCGCCGCAGCGTGGTACCCCTGTGCGACGAACACCTCCTGCGCCGCCGCGAGCAGCTGCTTACGGCGCGCCGAACGTGGCAGACGCGTGGGTCGGCCGGCAGTCTGTGCACCGTTCCCCAACGCGGTCATGGGAACCTCCGAGTTTCTTCGTACGAGCCGGCATCAATCGCCCGAACCGGTCGAGGTGCGACCCGTACTCGGAATTGGCCCGCCGCTGTAACTTATCGCCACTGTCACCACACGGTAGCCTCAGCGAGGGCGACCAAGGAGCGCGCGGTGAGTGAAACAGGTCAACCCGGAGCTGCCACCCCGGGAGAGCACGGTGACGGGACGGGTCAGCACGACGACCTGGCCCGCCCCGGTAGT
The DNA here is from genome assembly GCF_051132485.1 of Micromonospora sp. SH-82. Classification (NCBI taxonomy): domain Bacteria; kingdom Bacillati; phylum Actinomycetota; class Actinomycetes; order Micromonosporales; family Micromonosporaceae; genus Micromonospora; species Micromonospora sp. SH-82. The sequence continues at coordinate 430,327 of NZ_CP148049.1, read as the reverse complement.
GGGTGGGCTTCCGCCGCAGCTGCCTGGTCCCCGGAGGGGGAGGCCGGAAGCGGCTGGCAGCCGGAACCACAGTCCGCGTGGTCGGCGTCCGCGCCGCGCTACGGAGACCTGCCCCCACCGCTGCCCGGCCACCATCCCGGCGACGGACTGCCGACCCGGGCCAACGGGCACCGGGTGAACGGCTACGGCCACGGCCCGACCGACGCCCCCGGCGAACGGCAGGTCCCGATCAGTGCGCCGCCCGGCGGCCCCCGGATCCCGGTGAGCTCCCCGCCGTCGCAACCCCAGCATCCGGTCAGCGCCCCGCCCGGCATGCGCGCCGAGCGCCGTCGAGACCACGACACCGACCGGGTCGTCGTGCCCTTCCAGCGGCCCTCGCCGCCGACCGAGCGCCCCACCGGGCGGCCCCCGGTCGCCGGTGACCCGCCGAACGCCCGGCACTCCTCCGACGCCTCCCTCGACCGTCGGGTCGACGACCCCCGGGGTGACCACCGACCGGAGCGGGACCAGGTCGGACGCGACACCGACCCGACCCGGGCACGGGGCGCCGACCCGACCCGGGCACGCGACACCGACCCGACCCGGGGACGCGGCACCGACCCGACCCGGGACGGCCCGTCCAGTGCCCCGCCCGCCCGCCGCCTCGACGACGACGAACCCGACTGGCCGGGACCGAACTGGAACCGCCCGAGCTGGAGCGAGGGGTGGGCCCCGCCCTGGGCCCGTACCGACGAGGAGCCCACCGGCCGACGGGGCCGGGAGGAGCGCGACCCCCCCGAACGCGTGGAGTGGGCCCCCCACCCGGAGCACCTGCAACCGACCCGCCAGCCGGAACAGCCGCTCCGTCCGTCGGAGCAGCCGACCCGCCCGTCGGAGCAGTCGACCCGCCCGCCGGAGCGGACCCGTCCGCAGACCGACCGCAGACCCCCGGCCGACCCGTCGCCGAGACCGTACGAGCCGATGTCACCAGAGGTCCGCCGGTTGTACGAGCCCCCGCCGGCCGACCCCGCACCCCCGTACGACCCGGACGCGACGCAGACCCGTCGCCCGTACGACCCGACGGCGGGCGAGTCCCGCCAGCCGTACGACCCGGCGGCGGGCCGGACCCCCCGCCCGTACGAGCCGACCCCGGCGGCCGAACACCGACCGTACGAGCCGGTCTCGGCCGAGGAGCACCGGCCGTACCAGCCGATGCGCAGCGAACCGAACCGGTACGAGTCGACCCCGCCGGAGGCCTGGCGTGGGTACCCCCCGTCCGCCTCACGGATCAGGTCCCCGGAGGTCGGGGAACGCCCGCCGTGGGCGCTGGGCGGAGCACCCGAGGACCCCACCGGGGCGCCGGGCGTCGGGGCGCAGCCCCCGGAGGAGCCGACCGGCGTCGACACCGGTACGCCCGACGCCGGTGCGCTGGTCCGGCCGTTCCGGCTGCGGCCGGTCCGTACCGAGCCGGAGCCCCTGCCCGCCGAGCCCGCCGACGGCCCGGTGACCCCGCAACCACCGACCCGACCGTTGCCCCCGGCCGACCAGGCCGGCCCGGTCGCCGTCCCCACCACCGGCGTCGACGACCACCCCGATCGTCGTCCGTCCGCGCCTGAACCGGAGAGCGCAGCCCCCTACTCGGCCCGTCGATCCGCCCCCGAACCGGCACCTGCGGCGGACCCGGATGCCGAGGACCGGGCGGAGCTGCTGCCGCAGCGCGTACCGGCCGAGCCGGACGTGCCCGTCGTGCCGGAGCCGCCGACAGTGGAGCCCACCGAATCCCCCGAGCTCGCTCGGATCGCCACCCATCTGCGACGGGAGGAGGAGCCCGACCCGCCGCAGGAACGGCCGGAGGGATTCGACGTCGAAGCGATCCTCGCCGCCGTCCGAGGCGTCGGCGGCGTCCGGGACGCCTCGCTGCGGCGTACCCCCGCCGGGGCGCACAGCCTCCGACTCGACCTCTCCGACGGCGCGGACCCGGCCGACGTGAGTCGGCACGTCGCCCGCCTGCTCCAGGAGCGGATGGGGCTGGCTGCCGCACCGCAGAACCTCCCTGCCCCGCCGGTCCCGCCCGGCCTGCGGTCCGGGACCGAAGCCCGTCCGGTGGAGGGCCAGGCACCCCCGACCCCACCCGTCCGGCCGGAGCACCCGACCGGGGGCGCGACGTCCCCGGTCCCCGCCGGTGCGCCGAGCCCCGCCGGCTTCCGGGAGGACCGGCCGACCGGACCGGCACCGTCGGCACCCCCGCGCCGCCGTCGACAGACCACCCCCTCCGGTACGCAGGAACCCGCCGCCTCGTCGGCCGCGACCGGCATGGCGACCGGGAGCCCGGCGCTGCTCGGCTCCTCGTACTCCGGCGGGCAGATGACGACCACGGAGACGGCCCCGTCGCGCCCGCTGGACACCGGCGGACGACAGGGACCCCGGGTGGTCATCGACCACGTGCAGGTCAGCACCTTCGGGCTGGACGCCACAGTCGAGGTACGCCTGCTCGCGGCGGGGGAGCCCGCCTCGGGCTTCACCAGCGGCCCGGCCGTCGACGGGTACGTGCTCCGGCTCTGCGCCGTCGCCGCCGCAGCGGCCGTGGACGAGCTGTTGCGGGGCACCGGCCGTACCGCCGACTCGGGTCGGTGTTTCGTCGAGCACGCGGCGGTGGTGCCGTTCGGCAACTGCGAGGTCGCCACGGTGGTCGTCCTGCTGGTCTGCGACGGCTGGGTGGAGCAGATCGCCGGCTCCGCCCTGGTCCAGGGTGACCCCCGGCAGGCAGTGGTCAGGGCGACCCTGGCGGCGGTGAACCGTCGGCTGGAGGCCCTGCTGGCCTAGACGGGTGGGGGCAGACTGGATCCATGAAGCGTGCCACCCTCTGGCCGGACGACCTCCTGCCCGACGACCGGTTCCCGCCGCCATGGCCCGGCCGGTCGGTACGCGTCGACGGCGCGGCGACCTACGTCCGGGAGACCCCGGCGACCGCCCCCGACGCCGAACCGGCGCTCTACCTCCACGGACTCGGCGGGTCCTCACAGAACTGGACCGACCTGGCCGGTCTGCTCGCCGGTCGACTCGACGGTCAGGCCATCGACCTGCCCGGTTTCGGCCGCAGCGAGCCGGGTAGCCGGTACACCATCGCGTCCTTCGCCGACCTGACGGTCCGCTGGATCGAGCAGTCCGACAGGGGTCCGGTGCACCTCATCGGCAACTCGCTGGGCGGGTCGGTGGCGGTCCGGGTGGCGGCGCGGCGGCCCGACCTGGTCCGTACCCTGACGTTGATCTCCCCGGCCCTGCCCTTCCTGGACTTCCGACGCTCCCTCCAGGGCCGGATGCTGCCGGTGCTGGCCGTCCCCGGTGGGGAGCGGCTGGTGGCCTGGCGGCTGGCGAAGATCGCCCCGGAGGTGATGGCGCAGCAGACCCTAAAGGCGTGCGTCGGTGACCTGTCCCGGATCAGCCCTCAGCGGCAGGCGGAGGCCCTGGCGGAGATCCAGGCCCGCGCCCAGGTCGAGCACTACGCCGCCGCCTACCTGCGGACCTTCCGTGGCCTGGTCGGCAGCTTCCTGCGGTCCTACCTGCGGGGGACCGACTCGCTGTGGCGCCTGGCCGCCGGGGTACGCGCCCCGACCCTGGTGATCGGCGGCATGAAGGACCGGCTGGTCGACGTCCGGGTGTCACCGCAGACCGCCCGGGTGATCCCGGACAGCCGACTGCTGATGCTCACCGGGGTGGGTCACGTGGCGCAGATGGAGGTGCCGCGTACCGTCGCCCGCGCCGTTCTGGGCCTGCTCGGCGAGTCGCAGGGGGCCTCGGCCGGGTCCGACGTGGCACCCTGGCCGGGTGCTGCCAGCCACTGACCGATCACGATCCGTACCCGACGGGTCCGGACCCGGCCGCCCCCTTCCGGGACCGACGTCGGACGGGCCGGGGGCGGCCCGTCCCGGGTTCGCCCGGCGGGCCAGGTTCTTCGCCCTGTCGTGGGCGCTCGGCGCGGCGCTGCTCGCTGTGGTCGACGCCCCCGACCCGCCCGCCGGTGCGGTGGCCGCCACCGCCGAACCGGGTGACCCCGCGACCGGGATCCCGGCTGCGGACCAACCCGCCCCCCGAGTGTCCGGGCTGGTCACCGCCGCTCTACCCGGCTCGGAGGCCGACGGATTCGGCCCTCGGGGTGCCGGGTCCGGGCCTGAGGGTGTCGGGTCCGGGCCTGGGGGTGTCGGGGTCGGGCCTGAGGGTGTCGGGTCCGGGCCTGGGCGTGCCGGGGTCGGGCCGGTCGTTGACGGGTCGGGGTCGGGGTCGGGGTCGGGGGTCGGGTCCGTCGGGCCGACGGAGCGGGGCGGGCCGGTGGTCGCGCCGGAGGACGACCCCCGACGGGTGCCGAGACTCGCGGGTACGACGCCGTCGGCGGGAAGCGGTCGGTTCTCCCACTCCGACCGGACCGGTCCGGTGCTGGGCCGCTCCGGGAAGGTGCTCCGATACCGGGTCGCCGTGGAGCGTGGCTCCGGTGCCGACGTCGGGTCCTTCGCCGACGGGGTCCACGAGGCGCTGGTCGGGCCGGGAAGCTGGGTGGACGGCGGCCGGCTACGGCTGCGACAGGTGCCCGGGGCGACCGGGCACGACTTCACCGTCTACCTGGCGACGCCCCGAACGGCCGGACGGATGTGCGCCGCCGTCGCAGTGGACATCAGGGTGGAGGGTAAGCCGTACACCTCGTGTCGGGGGCCGGGGAGAGTGATCATCAACCTGGAGCGGTGGCGGACGTCGGTGCCGCACTACGTACGGGCCGGGACCCCCCTCGCCGTCTACCGGCAGTACGTCGTCAACCACGAGGTCGGCCACGAACTGGGACACCGTCACGAGCGGTGCCCCGCTCCCGGGCGTCCCGCGCCGGTGATGATGCAGCAGACCCTCTTCCTGCACGGGTGCACCCCCAACCCCTGGCCCTACCTCGACGGCCGCCGGTACGCGGGTCCCCGTCGCTGACCACGGCGGCACGCCGTTCGGGGTGACGTGAGGATTCTTCGCAGATAATCCGGTTTCCCCGACTTCGGCCGGAATCGGGTGCGACGCTGGGTTTCGTGAGCTTCCTGCCTGCCCTACCCGCTCGACGGCTGCTGCCGGTGCTGGTCCTGGCCGTGGCACTGGTGCTCGCCGTCCTCGTGGTGTCCGCACCGTCCACCGACCCGTCGACGGCCCGGTCCGGCGGTTCCGGCGGCGCGCCGCCGGGCCTGACGAGCCCCTCGGCGGCCGTCCCGAGCCCCTCGGCGGGCCTGTCGAGCCCCTCGGGGGGCGACCGTGGTTCGCCCGGCCGACCGGGAATCCCCACCTTCGGCACCGGCACCTTCGTCACCGCCGACGGTGGTACGCCGGTCCGGGGCGACGGCGGCCCCCTGCACCGCTACCGGGTGGCCGTCGAGGCCGGTGTCGGCCAGGACGTCGCCACGTTCGCCGCCACTGTCGACGAGGCCCTGGCCGACCCGCGTGGGTGGACCGCCGACGCGACGCGTCGGGTGCAGCGGGTGGCCGAGCCCGCCGAGGCCGACTTCACCGTCTACCTGGCCAGCCCGGCAACCTCCGAGCAGATGTGCGCCCTGGGTGGCCTGAGCACCGAGCGCTACACCTCCTGCCGGCTCCCCGGACAGGTGATCGTCAACCTGGCCCGCTGGCTGGAGGCGGTGCCGGACTACGGCGCTCCGTTGGAGGTGTACCGGTCGTACGTGATCAACCACGAGGTCGGGCACGAGTTCGGGTACGGCCACGAGGCGTGCCCGGGTCCGGGGCGTCCCGCCCCCGTCATGCAGCAGCAGACGTACGGGCTGGACGGGTGCGTGGCGTACGCGTGGCCGTACCTGGACGGCCGCCGGTACGCCGGTGACCCGGTCGACGGCATCTGACAAGGCCCCCTGAGGTGCCGGTGCGGTATTCCCGCTCCCGCATGTCGGGCGACGTGGCCCTGCTCATGGCCGACCCCCGCCCCGGCGAGCAACAATGGCGCGGCATACACCGAACGCCGATCCCGGGGAGTCCACCGTGTCGTTGCCCCCGCTCGTCGAACCCGCCGCCGAGCTGTCCGTTGACGAGATCCGTCGCTACTCGCGCCACCTGATCATTCCCGACGTCGGGGTGACCGGGCAGAAGCGGCTGAAGAACGCCAGGGTGCTCTGTGTGGGTGCCGGCGGTCTCGGCTCCCCGGCCCTGCTGTACCTGGCCGCCGCCGGGGTCGGGACGCTCGGCATCATCGACTTCGACACCGTCGACGAGTCCAACCTCCAGCGGCAGGTCATTCACGGGGTCTCCGACGTCGGCCGTTCCAAGGCCGAGTCCGCCGCCGCCTCGATCCGCGAGATCAATCCCTTGGTCACCGTCGAGATCCACGACACGGCGTTGGACCGGGAGAACGTCCGGGAGATCTTCTCCCGGTACGACCTGATCGTCGACGGCACCGACAACTTCGCCACCCGGTACATGGTCAACGACGCGGCGGTCCTGCTCGGGAAGCCGTACGTCTGGGGGTCGATCTACCGGTTCGACGGCCAGGCGTCGGTCTTCTGGGCCGAGCACGGCCCCTGCTACCGGTGCCTCTACCCGGAGCCCCCGCCGCCCGGGATGGTCCCCTCCTGCGCCGAGGGCGGCGTCCTCGGGGTGCTCTGCGCCTCCATCGGGTCGATCCAGGTCAACGAGGCGATCAAGCTCCTGGCCGGGATCGGCGAGCCGCTGGTCGGCCGACTGATGGTCTACGACGCTCTAGAGATGGAGTACCGCAAGATCAAGGTCCGGAAGGACCCGAACTGCGTGCTCTGCGGGGAGAACCCCACCCTGACCGACCTGATGGAGGACTACGAGGACTTCTGCGGGGCGGTCTCGGTCGAGGCCCAGGAGGCGGCTGCCGAGTCCACCATCACCGCCCGGGAGCTGAAGGAGTGGCAGGACGCCGGGAAGGACATCTTCCTCGTCGACGTCCGCGAACCCGCCGAGTACGAGATCGTCTCGATCCCCGGGGCCACCCTGATCCCCAAGGGGGAGATCCTTTCCGGGGAGGCGTTGTCCCGCCTCCCGCAGGACAAGCAGGTCGTCCTGCACTGCAAGTCGGGTGTCCGCTCCGCCGAGGCGCTCGCCGCCCTGAAGGCCGCCGGGTTCACCAACTCGGTCCACGTCCAGGGCGGGGTCCTCTCCTGGATCAAGCAGATCGACCCGTCCCTGCCGACGTACTGACCCCGTGACGTCGAGTCGTCCCGAGCAGGACGTGTCCTGCCGGCTCGGGACGACTCACCTGCGACCCGGTCCGCCCTGGCCGTACCCCACCTCGGTGGGTCAGCCGCGCAGGTGTCCGTCGCCGGTCACGACGTACTTGGTGCTGGTCAGCTCGGGCAGCCCCATCGGACCCCGGGCGTGCAGCTTCTGGGTGGAGATGCCGATCTCGGCCCCGAACCCGAACTCCCCGCCGTCGGTGAACCGGGTCGAGGCGTTCACCATCACCGCCGCCGAGTCGACCCGGGCCACGAACTCCCGGGCCGCCGACTGCGAGTCGGTGACGATGGCCTCGGTGTGGCCGCTGCCATACCTGTTGACGTGGGCGACTGCGGCGTCGAGGGAGTCGACGACGGCGACCGAGATGTCCGCCGACAGGTACTCGGTGCCGAAGTCCTCCTCGGTGGCCGCGACGACCGCGTCCGAGTAGCCGGCCACCCGGGCGTCCCCGTGCACAGTGACCCCGGCCTCGGCGAAGCCGGCCAGCACCGTCGGCAGGAAGACGTCGGCGACGTCGGCGTGCACCAGCAGCGACTCGGCCGTGTTGCAGGTCGACAGGCGCTGGGTTTTCGAGTTGAGGGTCAGCGCGACGGCCTTGTCCAGGTCGGCGGCGGCGTCGACGTACACGTGGCAGTTGCCCACCCCGGTCTCGATCACCGGGACCGTCGACTCCTCGACCACCGTCCGGATCAGCGACGCCCCACCACGCGGGATCAGCACGTCGACAAGGCCCCGGGCCCGCATCAACTCCTTCACCGACTCCCGGCTGGAGGCGTCGAGCAGCTGCACCGCGTCGGCGGGCAGCCCGGCCCCGGCGACCGCGTCCCGCAGGACCGCCACCAGCGCCGCGTTCGAGTGCGCCGCCGAGGACGAGCCGCGCAGGAGCGCCGCGTTGCCGGACTTCAGGCAGATCCCGGCGGCGTCGACGGTGACGTTCGGGCGGGCCTCGTAGATGATCCCGACCACCCCGAACGGAACCCGGATCTGGCGCAGCTCCAGCCCGTTCGGCAGGGTCGCGCCCCGGACCACCTCACCCACCGGGTCGGGCAGCGCTGCCATCTGCCGCAGCGCCTCGGCGATCCCGGCCACCCGCGCCTCGTCGAGCTTCAACCGGTCCAGGATCGCCGCCGACAACCCGGCCTCCCGCCCGGCCGCCAGGTCCGCCGCGTTCGCGGTCAGGATCTCCGGGGTACGCGCCACCAGCGCGTCGGCCATCGCCTGCAACGCGGCGTCCTTGGCGGTACGCGTCGCCACGGCCAGCGCGCCGGCCGCCTCCCGGGCCCGTCGAGCCTGCTCCGAGACGCTCATCCTGTGCTCCTAGTCCTCGTCGTTCTCCGGTCGGCACCGCTGTCGGGAGGGACCCTCATACATCGGAAAGCGCCCTTCCCTACAGGAGTACCAGGTCGTCGCGGTGGACGACTTCGCGCTCGTACGCGGGGCCGAGGGCGGCGGCGAGTTCGCTCGTGGAGCGTCCGAGCAGGCCGGGCAGCTCGACGGCGTCGTAGTTGACCAGTCCCCGGGCCACCGGGTCACCGGCGGTGTCCACCAGGTCCACCGGATCCCCGGCGGTGAAGGCACCGTCCACGGCGGTGATCCCCGCCGGGAGCAGGGACTTGCGCCGGTCGACCACAGCCTGCACCGCCCCCGGATCCAGGTGCAGCCGACCCCGGGGGGCGGTGGCGTGGGCCAGCCAGAACAGTCGGGCGGTCGGACGCTGCGCCACCGGGTGGAACAGGGTGCCGACCTCCTCGCCGCGCAGCGCGGCCGGGGCCAGCGGGGCGGCGGTGAGCACCACCGGGATGCCGAACCCGGTGGCGATCCGGGCCGCCTCGACCTTGGTGACCATCCCGCCGGTGCCGACCCCGGCCCGACCGACCCCGCCGACGTTCACCCCGACCAGGTCCCGCTCGTCGCGGACCTCGGTGATCCGGGTCGAACCGGGTCGGGTCGGGTCACCGGTCCAGAGGGCGTCGACGTCGGAGAGGAGCACCAGCAGGTCGGCGTGGACCAGGGCGGCGACCAGAGCGGCCAGCCTGTCGTTGTCACCGAACCGGATCTCCTCGGTGGCCACCGTGTCGTTCTCGTTGACGATCGGCACCGCCCGCAGGTCGAGCAGCTTGCGCAGGGTTCGGTACGCGTTGCGGTAGTGCGCCCGACGGGTCACGTCGTCGACGGTGAGCAGCACCTGACCGACGGTCCGCTCGTGCCGGGCGAAGCTGGCCGCGTACCGGCCGATCAGCAGGCCCTGACCGACGCTGGCGGCGGCCTGCTGGGTGGCCAGGTCGCGCGGACGTCGGGACAGCCCGAGCGGGGCGAGCCCGGCGGCGATCGCCCCGGAGGAGACCAGCACCACCTCGCAACCCCGGGCGGTCAGCGCGCCGAGCGCGTCCACCAGCGTGTCGACCCGGTCGGTGGCGAGCCCGCCCGTCGCCGTGGTCAACGAGGACGACCCGATCTTGACGACGACCCGTCGGGCCGTCGTGACTGCTTCCCGCACCCGCCCATTCTGCGTGTTCGTCCTGGAGCAGCCCGCGCGGGTTCCCATATCGTGGCCGGTCGTGACCCCTGAGGAGTACGTGGAGGCGGTGCTCGCCCTCGTGGAGCGGATCCCGCCGGGCCGGGTGATGTCCTACGGGGCGGTCGCCGACGCCCTCGCCGACGGTTCCGGGCGCAACTCGGCCCGGCTGATCGGTGCCATCATGTCCCGGCACGGCGGCGGGGTGCCCTGGCACCGGGTGGTGAACTCGGCGGGGCGGCTGCCGCCGGGACACGAGGTGCGGGCGCGGGCACTGCTGCGCGCCGAGGGGACCCCGATGCGGGCGGCCGGGGTGGACATGGCGAAAGCCGGTTGGCACCCCGACGGGGGGATGTGACGCAGGCCATGACATGAGTAGGATTCGATCTCATGGTGCCCGGTCCGCTGCCTCGGCAGGTGCACGTCGGGTACGCCCTCGGCTCCCTCGCCACCGGTGCCTTCGGCACCGTCCCCGGCCTGCTCCTGCTGCCCTATCTGACAGACACCCTGGGCGTCGCCGCCGGGGTGGCCGCGCTGCTGGTGCTCGGACCGAAGGCCTGGGACGTCCTGCTCAACCCCGTCGTGGGACGGCTGTCGGACCGGACCCGCTCCCGGTGGGGTGCCCGCCGTCCGTACCTGCTCCTCGGCGGGCTGGCCCTGGCCGGATCGTTCGCCGCGATCTTCGCCGGACCGTTCGGCCCCGGCCCGGCCGCCGGGGCGTACGTGGCGGTGGCGTTCCTGGTCACCGCCACCGCGTTCGCCTTCTTCCAGGTGCCGTACGTGGCGATGCCCGCCGAGCTGACCGGCGACCACGCCGAACGTACGAGGCTGATGAGCTGGCGGATCGCGGTGCTCGCGCTCGCCATCCTGGTCTCCGGGGCGCTCGCCCCGATGGTGGTCACCGCCGGGGGCGACGGGCTCGCCGGACACCGGTGGATGGGGCTGTTCGTCGCCGCACTGATAGCCGTCGGCGCCCTCGGCGCGTTCCTCGGCACCCGCTCCGCCCCGACCGGCACCGTCGCGGCCACCGAGCCGTCGCTGCGCGCCCAACTCGCCGTCGCCGGGCGGGCCAGGGCGTTCCGGGCCCTGCTGCTCTGCTTCGTGATCCAGTCCGTCGGGGTGGCGACGATCCTGGCCGGGGTCAACTACTTCGCCGGACACGTCCTGCGCGATCCGGGCACCGGCCCGACCCTGCTGTTCGCCTGCTTCGTCGGCCCGGCCCTGCTGGTCATGCCGGTCTGGACTCGGGTCGGCGCCCGACTGGGCAAACGCGCCGGTCTGGTGGCCGCCTCCCTGCTCCTGGCGGTGGGGGCGCTCGCCCTGGTCACCGCCCCGGTCCTGCCGGCCGTCGCCACCTACGCGGTGGTCGCCCTGATCGGCTGCGGGTACGCCGGCCAGCAGGTGTTCGCCCTGGCCATGCTCCCCGACTGCATCGCGTACGACACCGCCCGCACCGGGCGGCGACAGGCCGGCGTCTTCACCGGCCTGTGGACGGCGGGGGAGACGCTCGGTCTGGCGCTGGGTCCGGGCCTCTACGGACTGGTGCTGCACCTGTCCGGGTACGTCTCCTCGGCCACCGGGTCGGTCGCCCAGCCGGACTCGGCCCGCCTCGGCATCCTCCTCGGGTTCACAGTCCTGCCCGCCCTCCTGATCGGCCCGGCCACCCTCCTGCTGCGCGGCTACCACCTCACCCCGGCCGACGCCTCGCCGTCGACCCCGGCCCGGTCGACTCCCACCGCCGTGCGGACCGGTGCCGCTGACGGCCTCGGAAAGGAAGACACATGAGCGAGCGAACCGTCGCTGTCGGTCCCCGTGTCGACGCCGGGGCGCACCGAGGTGACGACACGGGCGAACCGTCCTCGCCGCCACTGCGGGGACTCCCCGCCGACGAGGTGCTGGCCGAGATCCGGGCGCTGCGTGCCGCCGACCGGCCCACCCACGGCGGGCGCCTCTTCGCCTACGTCTACGACCCGGCCGTACCCGGGCTGGACGAGTTGGCGGCCACCGCGTACGCCGAGAGCGCCCACGTCAACGGGCTCGACCCGACAGCCTTCCCGTCCCTGCTGGCCATGGAGAACACGCTGGTCGGGGCGGCGGCCCGGCTGCTGGGCGGCGGCCCCGGCAGCGCCGCCCCCGACGCTGTCGGCTCCGTCACCGGCGGCGGCACCGAGTCGCTGATCCTCGCCGTCAAGGCGGCCCGGGACTCCCGGCCGGAGGTCGCCGAACCCCGACTGGTGGTGCCGGCCAGCGCCCACGCCGCCTTCGCCAAGGCTGCCCACTACCTGCGGGTCGCAGTGGACACGGTGGCCGTGTCGGCGGAGACCCTGCGACCCGACCCCGCCGACGTGGCCGCCGCGATCCGACCGGAGACCGTCCTGGTCGCCTGCTCCGCCCCCTCGTACGCGCACGGGGTGATCGACCCGGTCGAGCAGATCGCCGCCGTCGCCGCCGAGCGGGGGGTCCGCTGCCACGTGGACGCCTGCTTCGGGGGCTGGACCCTGCCGTACCTGCGCCGCCTCGGCGTACCGGTCCCGCCGTTCGACCTCGGCGTCGCCGGAGTCACCTCGATCTCGGTGGACCTGCACAAGTACGCGTACGCCCCGAAGGGGGTGTCGGTCCTCCTGCACCGGGACCCCGCCTCACGCGCCCCGCAGTTCTTCGCCTTCGCCGGATGGCCCGGCTACACGATGGTGAACCCGGTGATCTCGTCCACCCGCTCCGGTGGCCCGATCGCCGCCGCGTACGCCACGGTCCGGCACCTCGGCGACGACGGATACCTGGACCTGGCCCGCCGGACCCGGACGGCGGTGACCGGGTTGGCCGCCGCCGTCCGGGCCGTCGACGGGCTCCGCCTGCTCGCCGAACCCGAGTCCACGGTCGTCTGCTTCACCACGTCCGATCCGGACCTGGACCTGTTCACCCTCGTCGACGAGCTGACCGCCCGGGGTTGGCACACCCAACCCCAGTTCCGGTACGCCGACCTCCCCGCCAGCGTGCACCTGACGGTGACCGCCTCGGTGGCCCCCACCGTCCCCGACTTCGGCGCCGCCCTGGTCGACTCGGTGGCGGCGGCCCGGGCCGCCGGTCCGGTCCGGCTCCCCGCCGACCTGCTCGCCCTGGTCGGGTCCCTGGACCCCGATCAGCTCACCCCCGACCTGGTCGCCACCCTCGCCACCACCCTCGGTCTGGGCAGCCCGGCCGCCGGCGAGGTCCCGGCCGGCGGCGCTTCGGCTGGGGGCGCTTCGGCTGGGGGCGTCCCGGGGGTGCCGGAGCGGATGGCGGTGGTGAACACGCTGCTCGACGCGGCCCCGCCCGCCCTGCGGGAACGGCTGCTCGCCGAGTTCGTCGGGCTGCTCCAACGCCCCACCTACTGAACCCGGACGGTTGTGGTTCACTGTCTGCGGCGGGGAGGAGACCGACGTGCAGCTGCCGCAGGTGCTCGGTGAGCCGATCCGGTTCGTGCTGAACTGGGGGCGGCGTTACTCGCTCTGGGTGTTCAACTTCGGCCTGGCCTGCTGCGCGATCGAGTTCATCGCGACCAGCATGGGTCGGCACGACTTCATCAGGCTCGGCGTCATCCCGTTCGCCCACGGCCCCCGGCAGGCCGACCTGATGGTGGTCTCCGGCACCGTCACCGACAAGATGGCCCCGGCGATCAAGCGCCTCTACGACCAGATGCCCGAGCCGAAGTACGTCATCTCCTTCGGTGCCTGCTCCAACTGCGGCGGCCCCTACTGGGACTCGTACTCGGTGACCAAGGGCGTCGACCAGCTGATCCCGGTCGACGTCTACGTCCCCGGGTGCCCGCCCCGCCCCGAGGCGCTCCTGCACGGCATCCTCCGCCTCCAGGAACGGATCGCCGCCGAACAGTCAGGCATCGGCGGGGTGTCCCGGACCGACCCGCTCGCCCCGTCGGCCGACGTCACCGCCCTGGAGGCCGTCGAGGGTGCCGGGGACGCGGTCCCGCCCCGCCCGGTCGAGTCCCTCACCGCCCCACCCGTACGCCCCCCGACGACCGTCACCGACCGCTGACCCGACCACGGCCAACAGCACGGCGCCAACGGCGTCGTTCGGAAGACCTTGGAAGCTTTCGGCCCCCAGAGGGGCCATTCTTCACCAAGATCTCCTGAATCGGGCCGCAGTCAAGGTCAAGTGTCGTCCTCGCTGTCGGCGAGCGAACGGCGGTGCTCTGCGATCCAGCGCTCGACGTCCTCGGCGAGCCACACCTTGCCCTGCGCCAGTTCGGCGACCGGCTCAGGGAAGTTTCGGCGCATCGTCAGCTCGTAGGCGCGCTGTCGACTGATCCCACCCAGGCGTACGCGGATCTCGTGGGTGCCCATCAGTCGAAGCCGTGTCATGGCCCGACGTTAGAAACACGACCATCGATCACACAACACCCTGTCGTAGGGCAACCCGTACTGGTTGCTTGACGCGTGACCGGCTCAGGTGGGCTCGTCGTCTGACAGTTGCCGGTTGCGACGCTCCGCGTACGTCCGGACCTCGGCGATGTCCCAGATGCGGCCGACGGTCAGTGTGTCGATAGGGGCCGGGAAGTCGGGTCGCTCGACCAGGATCGCGGCACGCTGACGCGATACGCCCAGGTGAGCGGCGATCTCGGAGAGTGCCATGACTCGCACCGTCCCAGCCTCTGGCGCGGTGGGGCGACGACTTGTCACCGGAGGGGTTGACGAGTTGCCTATGGCGGGGGCACGAGCCTGCTCGCATGTTCATTAGACGTAGCCCCAGACCCGTGCCGCTTGGTCCTGCCCACCGTCGGACGTGGCGTTCGTGGTGGCGTCGTTGCTCCTGTGGCCTGCTGGCACCCTGCCCGGATCGGTTCACCTCGGGGACGCCCCGGACCATCCGGCGTCGGCCCAGAAACGGGGGGCGGTGGTGACGGAACGTCCGATCAAGGCGGGTGATCTGCTGCACCTGACCCGGGCCGCGAGCGTGCAGTTCGTCAGCCGCCCGATAGTCGTACGGGTGATCAGGCACCTGGTCGACAGGCAGACGTACCACGGCTGGACCTGGATCGAGGCGTACCAGTTGGACGTCCGGGGTGAGGCGGTCGCCAAGCGTGAGCTGTTCGTGTGGCGCAAGGGGCTGCGGTGGGTCGCACCCGGTTCGACCCCGGTGGTCCGCCGCCCGGCCCGGGGCGTCAGCGGTGCCCGGGTGCGAACGTGAGGTGGCGGGAACACCTGCCGACCCGTCCCACCTGGCGGTGTGTGGCGTGCGGGATCGCCTGGCCGTGCTCACCGGCGAAGCTGCGCCTGCTCGGCAGGTACCGGACCGACCGGGAGACGCTGCTGGTCCACCTGGCCGCGCTCCAGGTCGAGGCCGCCGAGGACCTCGCCCAGCTCGGCGGGGGTGTCCCACCGACCCGCCTGACCGCACGTTTCATCGATTGGGCCGACCCTCGGGGTTAGCCGACCCGGTGGCGGGTGGGGACTAGCGTTCGGGCCATGAACGCGTCTGCGGATCAACGGTCCGCCCACATCGTCGACGTGCTGACCGAGGAGTTCGGCACGTCGATGGCGCTCGACCCGGCGGCCTTCCGCCGGAAGTTCCGGAAGATGGCCGCCTCCCCGTTCGCCTTCTACCGGGGTAGCGCGGCACTCTTCTACGCCGACCAGCTCGGTGACTTCGCCGACGACCGGTTCCTCGATGACCGGACCAGCCGGGTCTGGATCCACGGCGACCTGCACGCGGAGAACTTCGGCACGTACATGAACGCCTCCGGGCGGTTGGTGTTCAACGTCAACGACTTCGACGAGGCGTACGTCGGGCCGTTCACCTGGGACCTGAAGCGGTTCGCCGCCAGCGTCGCCCTGATCGGGTACGCCAAGGCCCTCTCCGACGAGGTGATCGGCGACCTGGTCACCGGGTTCGCCGAGGCGTACCTGACCGAACTGGGGGCCATCGCCCAGGGCGGGGACGACGCGATCGGCTCGATCACCCTGGACAACGCCGACGGTGTGCTGCGTCGGGTGCTCCAGCAGGCCCGGCTCAACAACCGGGTCGACCTGCTCAAGCAGCAGACCACTATCGACAACTACGAGCGTCGGTTCGCCCTGCGCGACGGGATCTACGAGATCGACGACGAGACCCGGGAGAAGGTCTGCGCCGCCTTCACCGACTACCTGGACACCCTGCCGAAGTCCAGCGCCCAGCTCCGTCCCGTGGCCACCCACATCAAGGACGTGGTGCTGCGCAAGGGGGTCGGCATCGGCTCGGCCGGGCTCCCGTCGTACAACCTCCTGCTGGAGGGGCACACCGAGGCGTTGGAGAACGACGTCGTCATCTTCATGAAGCAGGCCCAGGTGCCCGCAGTCGCCAGACACATCACCGACGAGCGGGTCCGGGGCTACTTCCGGCACCAGGGGCACCGTACCGCCGAGTCGCAGCGGGCGTTGCAGGCCTGCGCGGACCCGTGGCTGGGCTTCACCGAGCTGGACGGGGTCGGCCAGCTCGTCGCCGAGGTCTCCCCGTACGCCGCCGACCTGGACTGGGCCGACGTCAACGAACCCGAGGAACTGGCCGGTGTCCTGGCCGACCTGGGTCGGGCGGTGGCCCGGATGCACTCCGTCGCCGACGACGAGTCCAGCCACGACCTGGTCGACTACTCGACCGAGGAGGCGATCACGGCGGCGGTCGAGTCCGACCACGCCGGGTTCGTCGGGCACCTGGTGGAGTTCGGCCAGGCGTACGGCCTGCGCGCGCGCGAGGACCACCAGCTCTTCGTGGACCTCTTCCGCAACGGCAGACTCCCCGGCATCTGAGGTGAGGCGGGGTTACCTGTCGACGTGATGCGCGACCGTGATGCGTCGACAGGGAACCCCGTCACCGGAAGTCGAGGACTGTCTTGATCTCCTCCGAGCCCTGCCGGTACGCGTCGGCGTAGTCGTCGAGCGGGACCCGGCGGGTGATCAACGAGGCCAGCCAGGACTGGTCGGCGCGGGCCAGCGCCTCGGCGGCCAGGTCCCAGTGTCGTCGGTTGGCGTTCACCGAGCCGAAGACCACGTTGTTCTCCAACACCAGGGTCCTGTTCAACGCGCCCGCGTCGAAGTCGACGGTACGGCCACCGGTGGAGACCCCGGTCAGGCAGACGATGCCGGTCGGCGCGGCCTTGCACATCGCGTCCAGCACCACCACCGGTGCTCCGGTGCACTCGACCACCACGTCCGGTTCGAAGGGCAGCTCGTCGACCGACTCGGTGTGGTACGTGGCCCCGAGCGCGGCGGCCAGTGCCGGTTTCGGCCCCGAGGTGGCCAGGTCCAGGACGTGCACCTCAAGTCCCCGCTGGCTGGCCAGCAACGCGGCGAGCAGGCCGATCGGACCGGCCCCGGTGACCAGGACGCTGCGGGGCTGCCACTCGGCCCGGGTGCCGATCCGGTCGATGTGGTCCCAGGCCTTCGCCACCACGCTCGCCGGTTCCAGCAGCATGCCGACCTCGGCGAGCGCCGGATCGAGCCCCACGGCGTAGCGGGGCTGCACCCGCCACCGTTCCCGGGCGAACCCGGGGAGGGCCTTGATGCCGTGCTCGGTGTACTGCCCGTTGCGGCACATGTCCCACTCGCCGACGGCGCAGTTCGGGCACGGTACCGGGTCGGGATGTCTGACGATCCCGGCGACCAGGTCGCCGGGTTCCAGGGTGCCGGTGGGGTCCTCCAGCACCCGGCCCAGCGACTCGTGACCGAGGACCAGGTCGCGCTCACCGGGCGGGGCCTCGCCGTACTGCCCCTCGACGATCTCGTGGTCGGTGCCGCAGACCCCGACCGCGAGCGCCTGCACGAGGATCGCGCCCTCGTCGCTGCTCGGCTCGGGATGGTCGTCGACGAGTCGCAGCGATCCGGGCTCTCCAGGGGTGACGGTGACGGCGCGCATGACCTGGTTTCTTCCCGCCTTCCGCTGCGGTATGCCCTCCGCAGGGGCGGCCCGCGCGGCGTGGGGCCATAGGATCGACGTATGACTGCGGAAGAGGTCGGCCAGCGGGTGGTGGCGCTTCTCGCGCCCGTCGAGGTCACCGCCTCGGTCTCCGGCGGTCAGGGGTACGCCCGCGCGACGGTGGACGTACCCCTGGCGAGTTGGCGGGACGCGGTGCGGGCGGTCCGGGACGACGCCGAGCTGGCCTGCGACTTCTTCGACTGGCTCTCGGCCGTCGACGAGCTGGCCGGCGGGTTCGACGTGGTGGTGCACCTGTGGTCGGTACGCCACCGGCACGGGGTGCTCCTGCGGACCCGGGTGCCCCGGGAGACGCCGACGTTGGCCTCGGTCGTCGACATCTATCCCGGGGCGGCCTGGCACGAGCGGGAGACGTACGAGATGTTCGGCCTCGGTTTCGACGGCCACCCAGACCTGCGCCCCCTGCTCCTGCCGCCCGGTTTCGAGGGGCACCCGCTGCGCAAGGAGTTCGTCCTCGCCTCCCGGGTGGCCAAGCCGTGGCCGGGGGCGAAGGAGCCGGGCGAGTCGGCGGCCGGTGGTGGCCGACGTCCGATCCGTCCGCCGGGCGTACCGGCTCCCGGGGAGTGGGGCGCGAGCTGATGCCGGAGTGGGTGGAACTGCTCGTCCGGGTGGTCGGGGTGTTCGTCGCGTTCCTCACCCTCCCGCTGCTGGTGGGGCAGGCCGAGCACAAGGTGATGGCGCACATGCAGGGTCGACTCGGTCCGATGTACGCGGGCGGGTTCCACGGGTGGGCGCAGTTGATCGCCGACGGGGTGAAGTTCGTCCAGAAGGAGGACGTCACGCCCCGGGAGGCCGACCGGGCGGTGTTCCGGCTGGCCCCGGCGGTCGCGCTGATTCCGTACCTGTTGGTGTTGTTGGTGATTCCGCTCGGGCCGGGCGGTCTGGTCGGGCAGCCGTTGGACGTGGGTCTGTTCTTCGTGCTGGCGGTGGTCGGTGTCGGCGTGCTCGCGGTCCTGATGTCGGCGTGGGCCTCGGCCAACAAGTACAGCCTCCTGGGCGGGCTGCGGGGGGCGGCCCAGCTGCTCGGGTACGAACTGCCCCTGGTGCTGGCCGCCGCGTCGGTGGCGATGGCCGCCGGTACGTTGAGCCTCTCCGGGATCGTCGAGGCGTGGCAGCCCTGGTGGCTGCTGTGGCAGGCCCCCGCCATGGTGATCTTCTTCGTCGCCGGGTTGGCCGAGATCCGACGCCCCCCGTTCGACATGCCGGTCGCCGACTCGGAGCTGGTCTTCGGCTACATGACCGAGTACACCGGCCTGCGGTTCGCGTTCTTCCTGCTCGCCGAGTACGCCGGGATCGTGGTGATCGCCGCCCTGACCACTGTGCTCTTCCTCGGCGGGTGGCAGGGGCCGTTCGCCGACGCCCAGCTCGGGTGGCTCTGGACGCTGCTGAAGGTCTTCGCCGTCTCGTTCGTGATCATCTGGGTCCGGGTGTCGTATCCCCGGCTCCGGGAGGACCAGCTTCAACGCCTCTGCTGGCTGGTCCTCGTCCCGGCCGCCCTGGCCCAGTTGGTCCTCACCGCCGCCGTCCGCCTCACCCTTGCCTGAGTCGGTTCAGCCCAGCGGGGTGTGGGCCGGGGGGACCTGCTCGGCGGTGGGCGGGGGCGGCGGGGGAGCGCCGTCGCCGAACGGTCGGCCGCCGAGTTCCTCCCGCCCGTGCGGGCTCAGCCAGTTGACCAGGTCCGGCCCGAGCGGCACCACCCCGGTCGGGTTGATGTCCCGGTGGACCTCGTAGTAGTGCCGCTTGATGTGGTCGAAGTCGACGGTGTCGCCGAACCCGGGGGTGGCGAACAGGTCCCGGGCGTACGCCCACAGCACCGGCATCTCGCTCAGCTTCTGCCTGTTGCACTTGAAGTGGCCGTGGTAGACGGCGTCGAACCGGACCAACGTGGTGAACAGCCGTACGTCTGCCTCGGTGATCGTGTCGCCGACCAGGTACCGCTGACCGGCCAGCCGGTCGCTGAGCCAGTCCAGCCTGTCGAAGAGCCTGTGGTACGCCCTGTCGTACGCCTCCTGGCTGCCGGCGAACCCACACCGGTACACCCCGTTGTTGACGTCGGCGAAGACCACCGCGTTGACCTCGTCGATCTCGTCCCGCAGCGGCTCCGGGTAGAGCTGGGGTGCGCCGTCGCGGTGGTGCTGCGTCCACTCGGTCGACAGGTCCAGGCTCATCTGCGCGTAGTCGTTGGTGACGACCTGCCCGGTCGGGACGTCAACGATCGCCGGCACCGTGATCCCCCGCTCGTATCCGGGGAACCGGGCGAAGAACGCCTCGGCGAGCCGCTCGATGCCGAGCACCGGGTCCCGCCCGTCCGGGTCCAGGTCGAACGTCCAACTCCGGGCGTCGTGGGTGGGTCCCGCCACCGCCATCGACAGGGCGTCCTCCAGTCCGAGCAACCGCCGTACGATGATCAGCCGGTTCGCCCAGGGGCAGGCCCGACTGACGGCGAGCCGGTACCGGCCCGCCTCGACCGGGTAGCCGTCGCGCCCGTCGGCGGTGATCCGGGTGGCGATGTAGCGCTGGTCGCGGGTGAACTCCCCACCCGGCTCGACGTACTTGCCCCCGGTCTGTCCGTTGCTCTCCGCCATCCTGTCGCCCTTCCGCCGGTGCCTGCTCCCCGTCCGGGTCCCATCATGTCCGATCTGTCGCTCATCGGCTCGGCGACGAGGGGTGGGTGGGGTCGGTCAGGTGGTGGCCTCGACCGCGAAGGCGAGCACGATCATGGTTCCGTTGCTGACGGCGTGGGCCAGGATCGGGACCCAGAGGTTGCGGTACCGGTGCAGGAGCCAGGCGAAGAGCAGGCCGGCGAAGAAGGCGCTGATGGTGTTGAAGGTCCGGGGCAGGTGCATCACCGCGAAGAATCCGGCGGAGACGAGGATCGCGGTGACGGCGGGCAGCCGGGCGGCGAGTCCCCGGAAGAAGACGCCCCGGTAGAGGACCTCCTCGTAGACGGGGGAGGCGACGGCACCGAAGAAGAACGCGAAGGCGAACTGGGCGAGCAGGCCGGCGGGCGGGTATCCGCCCTCGCCGCCGCCGTCGGCGGTCAGCGCCGTGGGGAGGGCGAAGACCAGCACCGTGGTGAACACCGCCTTGACCAATCCCCACCCGGTCGCCGCCCCGAGCTGTCCGGCCCGGGGGCGGTCCAGGAGCAGCGGCCCGCGTACGGCCCCGAACCGGCGGTACGTCACCGTGAGGCCGACCGCCAGTTGGGTGCCGTTGATCAGAAGCCAGGCGACAGTCATGGCGACCAGTTCGGAGGCGCCGAGCGACAGTGGCCCTCGGGCGAGGAGACCGGCTACCCAGGGGTTGGCCAGACCGAAGCCGACCGCCAGCACGATCAGCAGGTCTGGCCAGGTGAAACGGGTGGCGGTGGTGGTCGTCGGCGAGCTGGTTCGGGTGTTCACCGGGGCGAGATTAGTCGCGTGACCTATATCGGTCAAGCGACCGATAACATAGGATCGGCGGGTGCCGAAGATCGTGGATCACGAAGAACGCCGTCGGCGACTCGGAGCCGCCGCCTGCGCGGTGCTCAGCCGGGTCGGTGCTGCCGGCACCACCGTCCGGGCCGTCGCGGGGGAGGCGGGGATGCCGTTGGCCACCGCCCAGCACTACCTGCCGACCCGCGAGTCGATGGTCCGGGCCGCCATGGCCCACCTCGTCGACCGGGTGCTCATGCGGGCTCGGGCCCTCCCGGTCGGGGCGACCGCCCTCGACACCCTGCGGATGGCCGTCCTCCAGGTCGTACCGCTCGACGAGGAACGGACTGTCGAGTCCCGGGTCTGGTTGGTGCTGACCACCGAGGCCCTGGTCGACGAGCAGATCGCCGGGGTCATGCGGGCCAACGCCGACGACCTGCGCGGCAACCTCGTCCGCCTGGTCGACCTGGCCCGGCGGGACGGCAGCGTCGCCGCCGACCTCGACGTGTCACGGGCGGCCGGCGACCTGGCCACCCTGCTGGACGGGATCACCGTTCGACTGTTGTACGCCGCCCTCAGTCCGGCAGAGGCCCGTACCGAGATCGAAGCGCACCTCGCCCGGCTGGCCGCGCCCACCCCCGGCCCGGCAGGACCGGGTCGGAGGTGACGGGGGAGCCAACCGGGCGACCGAGACGTTCACCTCGTGCGGCTCGTATCGGCGGGGCCGGCGCTGAGCCGCTGGTGGGGTGATGACCAGGACGGCGGGGACGAAGGACCGAGCGCTACCAAGAGTCGGGGGGTGGTCGCGCGAGCGGGACACACAGGGCAGGATGGGCGACATGAGCGAGCACGGTGAGCGCAGCCTGCCCGGGGCCGGCCTGGCGAAGGGGTTGGCGGTCACCCTCAAGACGATGACCCGCCGCTCCACCACCCAGCAGTACCCGGACGTGGCGCCCGAACTGCCGCCCCGATCCCGGGGCGTGATCGCCCTGCTGGAGGAGAACTGCACCGTCTGCATGCTCTGCGCCCGGGAGTGTCCGGACTGGTGCATCTACATCGACTCGCACAAGGAGGAGGTCGTCGTCCCCGGCGCGGCCCGCCCCCGCCAGCGCAACGTCCTCGACCGGTTCGACATCGACTTCTCGCTCTGCATGTACTGCGGGATCTGCGTCGAGGTCTGCCCCTTCGACGCGCTCTACTGGTCCCCCGAGTTCGAGTACGCCGAGTACGACATCAAGGACCTGATGCACGACAAGGAGCACCTCGGCGAGTGGATGGCGACCGTACCGCCGCCGCCCGCGCACGACCGTAACGGCGAACCGGCCAAGGAGGAGACCACGGCCGCCCGCAAGGCCGCCGCCCCGGCCCGCCCGGCTGCCCCCGCCGCCGCCCCGGCCCGCCCGACCGGTACCGCCGCAGATCGGGCGCGGCCCGCCGGTCCCGCCGCAGATCGGGTCCGCCCGGCCGGTCCCGCTGTGGACGGGGCGCGGCCCGCCGACGCGAACCCGCCCGACGGGTCGACCTCGTGACCGGGGTGGACCTGCTGCTGCTCGCGCTCGGCGCTGTGGCGGTCGGGTCCGGTGCGTTGGTGGTCGGCACCCGGCACCTGGTCCGGGCCGGGCTCTACCTGGTGGTCTGTCTCGGGGCGGTGGCCGGGATGTACCTGGTCCTCGCCGCCGAACTGGTGGCCTGGGTGCAGGTGCTGATCTACGTCGGCGCGGTGGTGGTCCTCCTCCTGTTCGCGGTGATGTTGACCCGGGCCCCGATCGGGGCCTCCACCGACCTGGACCGACCGGGGTGGCCGGCCGCCCTGATCGGTGGGGGCAGCGGTCTCGGTCTCGCCGTCCTGATGGTCGACGCGTTCCGGTGGTCCACAGTGGATCTTCCTGAGCCGGGTACCGCCGAACGCCTCGGTGAACAGATCTTCGCCCACTGGGTGCTGCCCTTCGAGGTGCTCTCGGTGCTCCTGCTCTCGGCACTGATCGGGGCGATAGTCCTGTCCCGCCCCGAGATCGGTCGACAGGGATCGGAGCGGCGACGGTGAGACCCGTCATTCCGTACGTCGTCGCCGCCCTCCTGTTCGGCCTCGGCGTCTACGGGGTGTTGCGCCGCCGCAACGTGGTCCTGGTGCTGATGGCGGTGGAGTTGATGCTGAACGCGGTCACCCTGATCCTGATCACCGCCGACACCACGGCGAAGGCGGTGCTGCCGCACGGCGGTCAGGTCTTCGCGCTCTTCGTGATCGTGCTGGCCGCCGCCGAGATCGGTGTCGGGTTGGCCATCGTGCTCCAGCTCTACCGGCTGCGCTCCACAGTCTCGGTGGACGACGTGCAGCTGACCGAGGCGTCGACCAGATCCAGCGCGCCGACAGCGAGTCCCGCGTCGGCCGGATCCGCCGGGTCGTCGTCGGCCGGGTCGGTCGTCGTCGACCGGGAGGGGGACCGGTGACCGTCCTGCTCGGCGCGCTGCTCCCGACCGTACCGCTGGTCGCCGGGCTTGTCGGTCTTCTCCTGCCCCCCGCCTCCCGGGAAGCATCCCCCGGACGACTGTCGGCCCGCCGGGCGGCGGTGGCCCTCGGGGTGACCGGCGCGGCCGGTGCCCTGGCCGTCGCGGTGGCGCTCCTGGCCCGCGTCGACACACTCACCGAGGCGAGTACCACCTGGTTGGACCTGGCCGGGCTGCGGATCACCCTCGGGGTACGCCTCGACCCCGCCGCCGCCCTGGTAGCGGTGGCCGTCGCCGCCGTCGCCCTGCTCGTCCAGGTGTACTCGGTCGGCTACCTGCGACCGGAGCACCCCGACGACGACAGGTACCCGCCCTACGCCGCCCAGATCAGCCTCTTCACCGCAGCGATGCTGACAGTCGTCGTCGCCGGGGACCTGATCATGCTCCTGGTCGGCTGGGAGGTGATGGGCGTCTGCTCGTACCTGCTCATCGCCCACGACCGGCGGCTGCCGCAGGCCCCGGCCGCCGCGACGAAGGCGTTCCTGGTCACCCGGGTCGGTGACGTCGGGTTCCTGCTCGGCATCGCCCTGCTCGGCGTCTCGGCGGGCAGTTCCCGGATCGCCGACGTGCTCGCCCACGACCACGCCCCGGGTCTGCTCACCGCCGCCTGCCTCCTCCTGCTCGCCGGGGTGGCAGGCAAGAGCGCCCAGTTCCCCCTGCACACCTGGCTGCCGGACGCGATGGCCGGTCCCACCCCGATCTCCGCGCTGATCCACGCCGCCACCATGGTCGCGGCCGGGGTCTACGCGGTCACCCGGCTCTTCGACCTCTTCGCCGCCACGTCGGTGGTGCCGGCGGTGCTCGGGGTGACGGCGTCGGTGACGCTCCTTCTCGGTGCGCTCGCCGCCACCGCCCAGGACGATCTGAAACGGGTCCTGGCCTGGTCCACGGTGTCCCAGATCGGGTACATGACCGGTGCCCTCGCCGTCGGTGCCCCGGGTGCCGCCCTGTTCCACCTGCTCACCCACGCCGCGTTCAAGGCACTGCTCTTCCTCGCCGCCGGGTCGGTGATCCACGCCGTCGGCACCGCCCTGATGTCCCGGATGGGCGGACTGCGCCGGGGCATGCCGGTGACCTTCTGGTGCACGCTGGTCGGGCTCGGGGCACTCGCCGGGGTGCCCCCGCTGTCCGGGTTCTGGAGCAAGGACGGCGTGTTGGCAGCCGCCCAGGCCGCCGCGCTCGACGGGACCGGACCGGCCCCGACCTGGGTGGCCTGGTCGTTCTGGATCGCCGGGCTGCTCGGCGTGGTGCTGACCGCCTGGTACGCGACCCGGGTCCTGATGCTGACCTTCCTCGGCCGTGCCAGGGAGCCGCTGCCGAACCCGCACGACCCGTCGGCGCTGCTGCGCTGGCCGATGCTGGTGCTCGCCGTACCGGCCACGCTCCTCGGGCTGGCCGGGCTCTCCCCGGCGTTCGCCGCCCGCCTCGCCCCGGCCGCCCCCGACACGACGACCACCCCGGAACTGGTCCACCTGGGGCCGGGGCTGCTCCTGCCGCTGGTGCTGCTCCTGGTCGGGGTGGGAACCGCAGTCGTCGGACGGCGTCGGAACCCCACGGAGGATCCGGCCCGGGTCCTCGGTCCGCTGCGTCAGCTGTTCGCCGCCGGGTTCCGGCTCGACGAGGTGCAACACACCCTCGTCGTACGCCCCGTCCGGGCGTTGGCCCGGCTCGCCCGTACCGGTGACGAGGTGGTCGTCGACGGGGTGGTCGAGGGCACCGGCCGGGCGGCGAGTGGCCTCGGCGGCGGGCTGGCCACCCTGCACCGGGCGGCGCTGCCCCGGGCGGCTGCCGGGGTGCTGGCCGGGGCGTTGCTGATCGGTGTGGCCGCCGTCCTCCTCGCTGGGTGGTCCTCGTCATGACAGTCGGACAGTTCCTTCTGGTGGCGGTCCTGGCGGTGCCGGCGCTCGGTGCGGTGGCGGTCGCCGCCGTGCCCCGGGACCGGGCCGCCCGGCTCGTCGGCACCATCGCCGCCGCGCTCACAGTGCCCCTGGCGGCGCTGCTGGCCACCGGCGACCGGACCTGGACCGCCTACACCGCCACCGCACCGGCGATCCGCCCCTGGCACCGGCTCGACCTCCAGTGGGTGCCCGGCCTGGACCTGCGCCTGCACCTCGGGGTCGACGGGATCTCCTGGCCGTTGGTGGTGCTGACCGCCCTGCTCACCGCCCTGTGCTGCGGGTACACCCTGTGGCGGGTGCCGCCCGGCGGCAGCGGACGCGCCCTGGTCGCGCTGCTGCTCGTGGTCGAGGTGGGCATCCTCGGCACCTTCCTCGCCCTGGACCTGGTCCTGTTCTTCCTCTTCTTCGAGGTCGTCCTCCTGCCGATGTACGCGATCATCGTCGGGTGGGGCGGCAGCACCGGACGGGACGGTCGCCCCGCCCGGGACGCCGCTCGGGCGGCGGCCCGCAAGTTCGCCCTCTACACGCTGTTCGGCTCGGTCCTCCTGCTGGTCGGGGTGTACGCCGTGGTCTCCGCCGCCGGCACCGCCGACCTGATCGTCCTGACCGGGGGCAGTGAGCTGACCCGGGGCACCCAACTCGCCGCGTTCGTCCTGCTGGGACTGGCCTTCGCGGTGAAGAGCCCACTGTGGCCCCTGCACTCCTGGCTGCCCGACGCGCACACCCAGGCCCCCACAGTCGGCAGCGTGGTCCTCGCCGGGGTCCTGCTCAAGATGGGGACGTACGGGCTGATCCGGGTGGCCGTCGGGGTGGCCCCCGAGGGCGCCCGGTGGGCGGCCCCGGTGCTCGGCGCGCTGGCGGTGGCGGCGATCCTGGTCGGCTCCCTGGTCTGCCTGGCCCAGACCGAACTGAAGCGGCTCATCGCGTACTCCAGCGTCGGGCACATGGGCTTCGTCCTGCTCGGCGTCGCCACCCTCACCGCCACCGGGATCCAGGGGGCCCTCATCGGCAACGTCGCCCACGGGGTGATCACCGGACTGCTCTTCTTCCTGGCCGGGGCGATCAAGGACCGGACCGGCACGGGATCCCTCGCCGAGCTGTCCGGGCTGCGGGAGACCGCACCCCGACTCGCCGGTCTGCTCGCCTTCGCCGCGATCGCCTCGCTGGGGCTGCCCGGCCTCGCCGGGTTCTGGGGAGAGGCGCTGGCGGTGATCGCCGCCGTCCAGGTGGGCGGGGCGTACTGGACGACCCTGGCGGTGCTGGCCGCCGTCGGCGGGGCGCTCACCGCCGCGTACCTGCTGCGGTTGTTGCGTCGGGTGACCCACGGCCGACCCGGCCCGGCGGTCGGCTCGGTCACCCCCGTGCTGTCCGGCGCCGAACTGACCGCGTGGGCGCCCCTGGTCGTGCTGACCCTGGCCATCGGACTCGCACCCACACTGGTCCTGGGGGTGGCCGGGGAACCGGTCGCCGCCCTGGTGGAGGTGCTGCGATGACCGGGAGCCTGGTGCAGAGCATCGACCACGTGGCCCTGACCCCCGCCTACCTGGCGGCCGGGACGGCGGTCCTGGTCCTGCTCGCCGACGTCCTGCTGGGCCGGGGGCGGGTGACGCTGGCGGTGGCCGCCGTCGGGGCCGCCGCCACCGCCGTCGGTGCGGCAGTGGTCGGGTCCGGCCCGACCCGTCGGACCTTCTGCGTCGGTGCCGACTGCTCGTACGTCGCCGACAGCCGGTCCGCCCTGGTGGCAGTGGTCTTCGCCCTGCTCGCCCTCGGGGTGCTGGGGTTGTCGGTGCCCCTGCTGCGCACCGGATCCGTCCCGACGGGGGAGTACGCCTTCCTGCTGGCCTGCTCGATGACCGGCGGCGTGGTCCTCGGCGCTGCCGGGGACCTGATCACCCTGATCGTGGCGGTGGAGACCCTGACCCTGCCGATCTACGTCCTGGTCGGGCTCCGCCGGGGCAGCCTGGCCGGAGCCGAGGCGGCCGTCACCTTCTTCGTGGTCAGCGTGGTGGCGACCACCCTGACCCTGCTCGGTGCGGCCCTGCTCTACGCGTCCACCGGCGGCCTGCACCTGGACCGGCTCGGTGCGATCTTCGCCGACCGGCCGGAGTTGACCGACCTGCCGCTGGCCACCGTCGCCGTCGCCCTGGTGGTCCTCGGGCTGGCGTTCAAGGTGGCGGCGGTGCCGATGCACGCCTGGGCACCGGCCACCTACGACGGTGCGCCGGTGCCGGTCGCCGCGTACCTCTCCACCGCGTCGAAGTTCGGTGGCGTGGTGGCCCTCCTCGCCGTCGTCGGGGACGCGCTGCCGGAGACGGTCACCGGCCCGGTCCTCGCCCTGCTCGCGGTGCTGACGATGACGATCGGGAACCTGGTGGCGCTACGTCAGCGACGTACCGTCCGACTCCTCGCCTGGTCGTCGGTGGCCCAGGCCGGTTACGTCCTGGCCCCGCTGGGCGTCCTGGCCCTGGCCGCCGGTCGCACCGAGCAGGCCATGACCGCGGCGTACGCGGCGGCGCTGGCGTACGCGGTCTTCTTCGTGCTCCTGGAGTTGGGCGCGTTCGCGGCGCTGGTCGCGTTGCGTCCGGCGGGCGCGGACGGGGGCACGGTGGAGGAGCTGCGCGGCGCGGCACGACGGCACCCCTGGACGGCGGCGGCCTTCGGGCTGGCCCTGGTCGGCCTGGCCGGCCTCCCCCCGGGGCTGGCCGGGCTCTTCGCCAAGGTCACGGTGGTCCGGTCGCTGCTGACCGGCGGTGCGGGTTGGCTCGCCCTGGTGGTGGCGCTGAACGCCGTCGTCGGTCTGGCCTACTACCTGCGCCTGGCCGCCGTCCTCTGGGCTCCCCCAGCTGCCTCCGGCGGGTCGGCCCAAGCCGGTGCGGGCCGTCCGGCGCTGGTGGTCCTGGTGGTGCTGGCGGTGGCGACGGCGGTAGCGGTCATCGTCGGGTTCGCCCCGCAGATCGTGCTGGACGTCACCGCTCCCAGGTAACTCACAGTCATTAGACGGACTGTTGCGGGGTACCGGCTTGTTGAACCGGTCAGCGGATCCGGTCCTGATCCGTGCACCGAAGGAGTCAACGTGCACCACAACCGTCTGAAGACCGCCGCGCTGCTCGGCCTGCTCACCTCGCTGATCCTGGCGGTGGGCTACTGGTTCGGCGGCAGTGGCGGACTGGTCGTCGCCGTCGTCGTCTCACTGGTGATGAACGGCGTGAGCTACTTCTTCTCCGACAAGATCGCGCTGCGGTCGATGGGGGCGCAGCCGGTCAGCGAGGCGCAGTTCCCCGAGCTGTACCGGATGGTCAGGGAGCTGGCCCAGCAGGCAGAACAGCCGATGCCCCGCCTGTACATGAGCCCCACGGCCCAGCCGAACGCGTTCGCCACCGGCCGGAACCCGCAGAACGCGGCGGTCTGCGTCACGCAGGGGATCACCCAGATCCTCGACTACCGAGAGTTGCGGGGCGTCATCGGGCACGAGCTGTCACACGTGTACAACCGGGACATCCTGATCTCCAGCGTCGCCGCCGGTCTGGCCGGCATCATCACCATGCTGGCGAACCTGGCCCTGTTCATCCCCCTCGGGGGACGCAACGACAACGGCCCCAACCCGCTGGTCCTGCTGATCACCATCATCCTCGGGCCGATCGCCGCGACCGTCATCCAGCTGGCCATCAGCCGGAGCCGGGAGTTCCAGGCGGACGCCTCCGGTGCCGAGCTGACCGGCGACCCGATGGCCCTGGCCAGTGCCCTCCGAAAGATCCACGCGGGGACCCAGGCGCGCCCCCTGCCCGCCCAGGGGCAGCTGACCAGCACCGCTCACCTGATGATCGACAACCCGTTCAAGAAGGGCGGTGGGATCTCGGCCATGTTCGCCACCCACCCCCCGATGGAGGAGCGGGTACGCCGCCTCGAACAGCTCGCCGCGAACAGCGGACCCGTACGGTTCCAGCGCTGACGGTCCCCCACCCGAGACACCCCCGCCCGTGCCCGGCCCACCGGACGCGGGCGGGACGCGTGTGAGCGAAAAAACCCTGTGCCCGGCGAACCGGCGGCGTTAGGGTCGTACGGTCTTTCACTCATTACCGCACGAAACGCTGGAGGGTTCGCCGTGGCCGCAGTCGGTCGCTACGCAGGGGTGTGGCGGATCCCCGGAGCCCCGGTACTCCTGATCACCGGGGTCCTCGGCAGGCTCGGGATCGGGATGACCCCGCTGGCCCTCCTCCTCGTCGTGGAGCAGGTGACCGGGCGGTACTCCCTCGCCGCCGTCGCCGGTGGCCTCTACGCCCTCTCCGGGGCCGCGCTCAGCCCGGTCGCCGGACGGCTCGCCGACCGGCTCGGCCCCACCCCGGTCCTGCTGGTCACCGCCGTGGCCCACCCGGTGGCCCTGATCGCCCTCCTCCTCGCCAGCAACTCCGGGCGACCCACGCTGGGCTGGATCTTCCTGGCCGCCGCAGCGGCCGGGGCGACGTACCCGCCGCTGAGCGCCGCGATCCGGGGAGCCTGGAACGACCTCACCGCCCCCGCCACCGGCCGTTACCACCTGCGCAACACCGCCCTCGCGGCCGAGACCACCCTCTTCGAGGTGGTCTTCGTCCTCGGCCCGCTGCTGGTCGCGGGCTTCGTCCTCTTCGCCGACGCCGCCGCCGCGCTCGTCGGAGCGGCGGTGGTGACCCTGATCGGTACGACAGCGGTGGCGCTCGGCCGGGTGATGCGCGGATGGCGTCCCCACGGACGGGAGCACCACGCCCGAGGACTCGGCCCGCTCGCCGTCGCCGGATTCCCGGCCCTCCTGGTCTGCGTCGGCGGCCTCGGGGTCGCCTTCGGCGCCGCCGGGGTGACAGTCCCCGCCTACGCCTCAAGCCACGCCGGCAGCGGGGAGGCCGAAGGGCTGGCCGGTGTGCTGCTCGCCGTCTGGGGTGTCGGCAGCGCCGCCGGTGGCCTCTGGTTCGGCACCCGGGCCCCGGCCCGCAACATGACCCGTCTCTTCGCCCAACTCCTCGCCGGAGTGGCCGCCTCGTTCGCCGTGTTCGCGGTGATGCCGGGGCCGATCGCACTCGGCGTGGCCCTGGTCGTCGGCGGCGCGCTGATCGCCCCCGCGCTGACCCTGGAGAACACCCTGGTCGGCCGGATCACCCCGAACGGCATGCTCAACGAGGCGTACACCTGGGTGGTCACGGTGTCGGTGGGAGCCAGCGCGGCCGGGGGCGCGATCGCCGGGCTGATCGTCGACCACGGCGGGGGAGTCCCCGGCGCGTTCCTCTTCGCCGGGTCGGCGGTCGCCGTCGGCGCCCTGGTGGCCGCGCTGCCCACCGGCCCGGTCGCCCGCGCCGAGACCCGCACGGCCCTCGACCCCGACGGCCTCCTCACCCCCGAACCGGCCTGACCCGACGGCCTTTCGTCCCCGGACCGGCCCGACCCCGGCCCGCACACCGATCGGTTCCGGCGGCACCTTCTCCGGGGCTCTGCGGGTACGGCGCGGGCCGGCAGCCGGACGGGGAGACGTCCCGTCGACCACCGGCCCGGGCGTGCCCTACCTGTAGTTCGTGAACTGCAGGGCGATACCGAAGTCCTCGCCCTTGAGCAGGGTGATGATCGACTGGAGGTCGTCCTTCTTCTTGCCGGTGACCCGCAGCTGGTCGCCCTGGATCTGCGCCTGCACGCCCTTGGGACCCTCGTCCCGGATCTTCTTGCTGATCGCCTTGGCCTTGTCGGACTCGATGCCCTGGACCACCTTGCAGTCGATCTTGAAGATCTTGCCCGACGGCTTCGGGTCCCCCGCGTCCAGCGACTTCAGCGAGATGTTCCGCTTGACCAACTTCTCCTTGAAGACGTCCAACGCCGCCCGGACCCGTTCCTCGGTCTCGGCCTGCAGGCCGATCGTCTCCTCACCGGACCAGTCGATCTCGGCACCGGTGCCCCGGAAGTCGAACCGCGTGGAGAGCTCCCGCTGCGCCTGACGAAGGGCGTTGTCGACCTCCTGCCGGTCGACCTTGCTCACGATGTCGAACGACGGGTTCGCTGCCATGTTCATGCTCCTGCTGTCCGGCGGTCTTCGTCACGTACTGTCGCCCACCGACCAGGCGGTGGGCACCCTGACCGTACCCGGTTGCGGCGGTGCCGGGGCGAACCGCTATTCTTGCTTCCGCTGCCGCGCACAGCGTGGTGGTACGCCCTGGCGGGTTGCCCGAGCGGCCAATGGGAGCGGACTGTAAATCCGTCGCGAAAGCTTCAGAGGTTCGAATCCTCTACCCGCCACCAGGTGCGAGAACGGCCCCTGATCAGCAGAGATGCCGATCGGGGGCCGTTCTCGTCGGGCTCTCCAACTGCCGGACGGTACCTATCCACCTCCGACCGACACCCAGCGGATCGGGGAACGGCCGGAGGTGGATCGAGGCGGCGTCGGTCAGGACCAGAACAGGGGCTCGCCGGGGTTGTCGACCTCGAACTGCTGCCGTACGGGGGTGCCCGCCCCGTCGAGGGTGGTGGTGTACCAGCCGGTCGAGTCCTGGATGGCGATCATCTTGCCGTCGGGGGAGAGGACCAGGTGCTGGATCCTCGACTTGTTCGGCGGGGCCAGCTTCTTCATGGTGACGGTGCTGGCGGCGCGGTCCACGGTGACCAGCGCGATGCTGCCGAAGTGCTGACGGGTCTCGTCGGTTCTGGCGCTGCACAGGAACCGGTCGGCGTCGACGGGGACTCCGCAGTGGTACTCGAATCCGTCGAGGACGCCGGCGCCGGGGGCGGCCCCGTTCACCAGGACGTGCTCGATGTCGTCACCGAAGGCGTACACCCGGGTGTCCGAGGTGGTCAGCCCGTCGATCTTGTAGACCTTCTCGCTGCGGGGGTCGGCGACGCCCTCGTCCTTCGGGTCGGCGTCGGGGGTGGCCGGGTCCACCGAGACGACCCGTCCGGCCTTGCTGCCGGGGGCCTGACGCTGTCCCACCCCGAGGACGGCGTGGATCCGGCCGTCCTCGGTGAAGCGGGCCTTCTGGTAGCACTGCTCGCCTGCGCCGTACACCTGGGGCGCGGTCCAGGTTCCACTGTCGGTGAAGACGCCGTCGGTCAGGGTGGCGACGCGCAGTTCGCAGTCCTTGACGTACGTCAGGCGGTTCATCGTCTTGTCGAAGGTCGTCCGCTTCGCGCTCGCGGCCTCGTAGGGGACGACGACCGGGGAACCGACGGGGTTGCCGGTGGCGACGTCCCGGACGATGAGCGTCTTCGTCGGCGCGAGGCCCACGCCCTGGGCGAACACGATGCCGGAGGACAGACCCGGCGGCGGGGCCTGCGGTGTCGTCTCCGGGGTGGGGGCACCCTCGTCGACGTTCCCGGCCGAGGGGGCGGCCTCGGGTGTGGAGTCGTCCACCCTGCCGCACCCGCCGAGCAGGAGCAGCACCGCTGCCGACACTGTGATGATCCGCCGCATGTACCGACCTCCAGGGTTCGCGGTTCCGATGTGGTTCCGCACCAAGATCCTAGAGAGGGCCCCGGGAACCTCGATCGACGGCAGGATCTTCGTGGTGCACTTCTCGGGGGGCCGTATCTTCCTGTCGTCTCCTGATTCGGCCATCCCCCGTTCGGTTTCGGGGTCCGGGCTTTGGTCGTCGCCGGTCGCCTGTGATGGCCGGTGCCGGATGATCCCGGCTCGGTAAGGCCGAAGAACGGTCGGTGGTTCTGTGGTGACTTCCGGACCATTTGCGGCTTCGTCGCGGAAATTCTCGGGAGCGGTCGGTAACGGCCGGGTCGGCGTCAATCCGGTGGCGATTCGGCGGGAGCTCGAATGGGCGTCCCCGATGCTTCGCCGGGGCGGCGTCACCAGTGGTGTCGGCGGGGTGGGCGCGGGCCGTCGGGGTGCCGCGGCTCCGGTGGCGCACGGGTGGCCGGATCGGTGGTCCGGTTCAGGCGTCGGGCGGGGCGGAGCGCGGGGGCGCGGCGGCGGGGATCGGGGCTCACCGGGACGGCGCGCCGGTCCGCCCACGGTGGAGGCCGGCCCGACCAATGAATGTGGCGAATGCGGCAAATCGGTCGTTAGTCGGTGGGGTGGGTTCGGCATTGGTTCCGGTGGAATCGGCGTACGGGTCGATGCAGGTGCATCTGCAGATGCGACCGCAAGTGCAGGAACCGGGAGACTGGTGATCCGCACGTTAAGCGGGTGAGGTCGCAATTTGCAGGTTCTGTAGCGGAGTGCGGACCTGTGGTGGTGACGATCTGGTCCAGAGAGGTGATCCGAAGCGTCGAACGGATGAATTACCCGGTCATGGTGCCGACCCACGGCGCTCTCCGCTTTTACCCCCGCTGGCCGTGTGGCACCATCGTGGAACCTTTACTCACTCTGACTAACTCGTGACAGGGAGCGAACATGCTTGCTCGAAGGGTGGGCCGGCTCGTCGGTTCGCTGCTCGCCGCCGCCGCGTTGGTCGTGCTCACGAGCAACGTGATCGTCGACCGTCAGGACGGCTTCGAGTGGCAGGTACGGAGCGTGCAGGCGGACGGCTTCGACTGGCAGATGCCGGCCCTGCAGGCGGTCGTCCGCTAGACGTCAATCACGTCGGCCCGGTTGACCCCGGGCCGACGTGCTCGTTGGAGGGGACGGCATGGTCGAGCACCGGCCGAGGTCACGCCGATCGACCGAGAATGCCTGGCTCGTCAGCGGCCCGATCGCCCTGATCGCGGTCCTCTGCTCGACAGTGCTGGCGCTTGCCGAACGTCCGTCGGTCGGGCAGTGGCCGGCGACGCTGGTCATGACCGCGGTGATGGTCGCCGCCGCGCTGCCGGTCATCAACATCGTGGTACGCCGCCAGGCGCTCGGCGTGCTCCTCACCGAGATCCCCCTGGTGGTCGCCTTCTACCTGCTGCCACCGCTGTCGGTGGTGTTCGCGTACACACTGGCGACCCTGATCGTGCAGATCCGGCGACGACTCGCGCCGGTCAAGTTCTGGTTCAACGTGGCGCTCGCCGCGGCGGCCACCGCGCTGGCCGAGATGACCCTGCTGGCCCTCCCCGAACCGGTCGGGGTCGGCCCACAGACCTGGGCGATCCTCTTCCTCGCCACCAGCGTGCACACCCTGGTGACCCTGACGGCCGTGGCTGTCGTCATCGGTGTGGTGCAGGGCTGGCAGGCCGGATGGCAGTTGATCCGTACCTCACCCCCGGCGCTGCTGGCCGGGGTGATCCAGGTGGCCGCCGGTCTGCTCATCCTGATCACCCTGGTCACCAACCGGTGGGCGGTCGTCCTGCTCGCGGCGATCGCCCTGGCCCTCATGCTGGTGTACCGGTCGTACACCCAGTTCCTGCGCCAGCACCGGACCCTCGCCGACCTGTACGACCTGACCGGTGCGATCACCGAGACCGGCCACGACGGCACCCTCGTCGACGCGCTCCTGGGCCGGGTCCGGACCCTGATGCAGGCCGAGTACGCCACCCTCTGGCTACCCGCCCAGGGGCGTCACCCCGAGGTCCTGCTGACCGCGCGGGAGGACAACAGCGGGCTGTTGGACATCGCCGTCACCCCCGCCGACCTGCGTGAGCAGGCGGTCCGGACGGCGCAGACCGTCACCGTCGGTCCCCGTTTCCGGGACGAGGCCGGTCAGCGGGCCACCGTCCGCGTCGAGCGGGTCAAGGACGCGATAGTCCTGCCACTGCGGGTCGGCTCGGTGGCGATGGGCACGCTGGAGGTCGTCAACCGGCTGGGCGACGCGAACAACTTCACCCCCGAGGACGTACCGGTCCTGGAGACCGTGGCCGCGCACGCCGCCGTGGCGTTGGAGAACTCCCGCCTCGTCGACCGGCTGCGGCACGACGCGTACCACGACGCGCTGACCAAGCTGCCCAACCGGCGGCGGATCACGGCTGCCCTGGACGAGTCGGTCAAGATCAGGGCACCCGGCGAGGTGGTGGCGGTGCTGCTGTTCGACGTGGACGGGCTGCGGCAGGTCAACGAGACGCTCGGGCACGCCGCCGGGGACAAGGTCCTCGCCGAGGTCGCCGGCCGGCTCCGGGCCTGCGCGCCGTCGGCCGCCCTGGTCGGCCGGGCCGGCGGGGACGAGTTCCTGGTCACCCTCCGGCTGGCCAACGTCGACGAGGCGGTCGAGCTGGCCGCCTCCCTGCGCGAGCAGATCCGCGACGAGATGGTCTTCGACCTGCTGACCCTCGACGTCGACACGGCCGTCGGGATCGTCGTGCACCCCGAACACGGCAGCGACGCGGCGACCCTGCTGCAACGGGTCGACCTCGCCGCGACGGCGGCCAAGTCCGTACCCGGCAGCGTCCAGGTCTTCAACCCGGCCCTGGAGAGCGGAACCCTGCACCGGCTCGGTCTCGCCGAGGACCTGCGGCGGGCGCTGGACGAGGGGCAGGTGCAGGTCTACTTCCAACCCAAGGTCACGCTGCGGGACCGGCGCCTGGTCGGGGTCGAGTGCCTGGCCCGGTGGGAGCACCACGCGCACGGCCAGGTGGCCCCGGCGGACTTCGTCGCGGTGGCCGAGCACACCGGCCAGATCGGCCGGCTCACCGAGGTGGTGCTCCGGGAGGGGCTGCGGCGCAGTCGGGACTGGGTCTACTCGGAGCAGCCACTCGCCGTCTCGGTCAACATCTCCGCCCGTACGCTCACCGACAGGGACTTCCCCGACCGGGTCCGCGAACTGCTCACCGAGTACGGCGTACCCCCGCACCGGCTCACCTTCGAGATCCGCGAGTCAGGGGTCCTCGACGGCACCGACCAGCCGATCTCGACCCTGCGTCGGCTCCGGGAGCTGGGCGTACGGCTCTCCCTGGACGACTTCGGCACCGGGGCCACCTCTCTGGCGTACCTGCGTCGCCTGCCGGTGCACGAGGTGAAGGTCGACAGCTCGTTCGTCCAGGGGATGGCGACCGACCCGGGGGATCTGGCCATCGTGAACGCCGTGGTGACCCTCTCCCAGCAGTTCGGCCTCACCGTGGTGGCCGAGGGGGTGGAGAGCGAGCTGACCCTGGAGCTGTTGCAGGACATCGGCTGCGAGATCGGGCAGGGGTTCCTCTTCAGCCGTCCGCTGCCGTACGAGCGCCTGGCCGCCTGGTTCAGCGCCCAGGCCGAGCCGGACTCGGCCGGGAACGTGGACCTGCCCCGGTTGCGGGCGGTGCCCTGACGGCTGGTCGGGATGTCTTCTGACCTGCGCTGGAACGTCGGGTGGCGGCGGGTGGGGGATCCGATTTCACCTCGCCGGGCAGGCCGTGTACTCTTACCTCTGCGCGGCCCCCACGGGGAGATCGCGCAGGCCCCCTTAGCTCAGTCGGCAGAGCGTCTCCATGGTAAGGAGAAGGTCTACGGTTCGATTCCGTAAGGGGGCTCAGAGGGTCCGGCTGGACCCCACCTGCAGCGGTGTAGCTCAGATGGTAGAGCAAGCGGCTCATAATCGCTGTGTCGCCGGTTCAAGTCCGGCCACCGCTACTTTCGGGATCCAGTTGTCCGGGGTTTCGATGGGATGGGCGCCGTTGGCGCCCACTTTGCATGTCCGCGCAGTTAGCGCGTAGGCTGATGCGCTGTAGTTGTTCCGTTAGCGAGGAAGGCACTCCGCCGTGGCGAAGGCGACCGATGTCCGGCCGAAGATCACTTTGGCGTGTGTGGAGTGCAAGGAGCGCAACTACATCACGCGCAAGAACCGCCGTAACGACCCGGACCGTATCGAGATGAAGAAGTTCTGCCCCCGAGACGGGAAGCACACCCTTCACCGCGAGACCCGCTGAGTCGTCGCCGGCGCGAGCCGGCACACCAGAGCACCGATCGCCGATCCGAGCAGGATGCGCGGCACCGCCGCCCGTTGTCTTCCGGGTCGGCTTTCGTGCGTCGGTGCCCTGACCGGGGCCGACGTTCGTCCCGTTGTAGGTTTCTCGGCATGCCCATGGACCCGTCCTTCGTCGGCCGGAGCTATCCGCCGACCGCCCCCTACCAGGTGGGCCGAGAAAAGATCCGCGAGTTCGCCACGGCGATCGGGGCCACCGACCCGGCCCACCACGATCCGGACGCCGCCCGGGCGCTCGGCCACTCCGACGTGGTGGCCCCGCCGACCTTCCCCGTGGTGGTCTCCGAGCGCGCCAGTCAGCAGGTCTTCACCGATCCGCAGCTGGGCGTCGACTTCGCCCGGGTGGTCCACGGGGACCAGCGGTTCGTCTACACCCGCCCGGTGGTCGCCGGGGACGAGCTGGTCTGCCGGACCACCATCGAGGAGATCACCCAGCGGGGCGGACACGACTTCCTCACCACCCGGATCGAGGTCGTGACGACCACCGGCGACCCGGTGGTCACCATGTGGTCCAAGATGGTCGTACGTGGGGAGGGCTGAGATGGAGCTGCCGGTCAGGACGTACCGGGTGACGCGCGCGGACCTGGTCCGCTACGCCGGAGCCTCGGGGGACTTCAACCCGATCCACTGGAACGACCGGGTCGCCACCACCGTCGGCCTGCCCGGGGTGATCGCCCACGGCATGTTCACCATGGCACTGGTCGGTCGGGCGGTCGCCGAGTGGGCCGGCGCCCCGGACGCCGTCGTCGAGTACGGTGTCCGCTTCGCCCGGCCGGTGGTGGTCCCCGACGACGAAGAGGGCACCGAGATCGAGGTGTCGGCGAAGGTTCGCGAGGTCACCGAGACGGGCCTGACCAGGCTCGACGTGACCGCCGTGTGCCGGGGGGAGAAGGTCCTGTCGCAGGCCCGCGCCACGGTGCGCGTCCGCGACTGAGGCTGCCCGCCACGCGTGTGGGGGAGACCGGTTGGGAAACTGGTGCCGGTACCCGTACACTGGTCCGCCGTGGGGTAAGTGGCCCTTCCTCGTCGTGTTCGGCGGGGTGGGGTGAGCTTTTCCGCACAGGGGTGTAGCTCAATTGGCAGAGCAGCGGTCTCCAAAACCGCAGGCTGCAGGTTCAAGTCCTGTCACCCCTGCGCCTCAGGCCTGACCGTTCCCGTGGGTCGCGCCGCCACCTGGTGGCGTCCGGCCCGTGGTGGTGGTACCGGCGGGGTGGTCCCGAGGCATCGGGTCCTCTCGGTCGGTCTGCCGGCCGCGGCCCGTCGCGGGACGGTTCGGTCCGGTCGGCGTGACCAACGCCGCGTACGCCTCCCGGCGTGCGACCCTGATTCCCGCGACGGAGGGCGAAGTGGCCGAGAACAAGCGGCGCGGCGAGGACGCCGGCGACGACCGTCAGCACGACGAGGACGTCGTCGACGAGACCGCCGGCGACGATGTGACCGATGCCAACGCTACCGACGCGGACGAGCCGGTTTCGCGCGGTGGCACCACGACCCGGTCCAAGGCTCGGGCCGAGTCGGCGGACAGCAAGCCGAAGACCAAGGCCGACGACGGCCGGGTCGGCGTGTTCGGCCGCGTGGCGCGGTTCTTCCGCGAGGTCGTGGCCGAATTGCGTAAGGTCATCTGGCCGACCCGCAAGGAGCTGCTGACCTACACCGCCGTGGTGGTCGTGTTCGTCGCGGTCATGCTGACGATCG
Source organism: Micromonospora sp. SH-82 (assembly GCF_051132485.1). Taxonomy (NCBI): domain Bacteria; kingdom Bacillati; phylum Actinomycetota; class Actinomycetes; order Micromonosporales; family Micromonosporaceae; genus Micromonospora; species Micromonospora sp. SH-82. The sequence continues at coordinate 391,362 of NZ_CP148049.1, read as the reverse complement.
TGGCCGGGCTCGACTTCGCCTTCGCGAAGGGCGTGCTGTGGGTCTTCGGTAACCCCAGCTGACCGGCTGACCGAGCCGATAAGTGACGGAAGTGAGCAAGCGTGCCTGAGTACGACGAGACCGCCGGACCCACGGACGACCAGTCCACGGTGGCGACGGCGGCGAGTGACGAGTCGGTCGAGGCCGCCAGCGAGCCGGAGTTCCCGACCACCGAGCCGGAGCCGGCCGAGGACTACGACCCGGTCGCCGAGCTGCGCCAGAAGCTGCGGTACGCCCCCGGCGACTGGTACGTGGTCCACTCGTACGCCGGTTACGAGAACAAGGTCAAGACCAACCTCGAGACCCGGATCACGTCCCTCGACATGGAGGACTACATCTACCAGGTCGAGGTGCCGACCCGGGAAGAGGTCGAGGTCAAGAACGGCAAGCGTTCCCAGGTCCAGGCCAAGGTCTTCCCCGGCTACATCCTGGTCCGGATGGAGCTGACCGCCGAGTCGTACTCCTGCGTCCGCAACACCCCCGGTGTGACCGGCTTCGTCGGGGCGACCGACCGGGCCGACCGCCCGGCGCCGCTCTCCCTCGACGAGGTCCTCAAGTGGCTCGCCCCGGCGGTCGAGACCGAGCAGAAGAAGGCGAAGCCGGAGGTCAAGGTCCTCGACTTCGAGGTCGGCGACTCGGTCACGGTCACCGACGGCGCGTTCGCCTCGCTGCCGGCCACGATCAGTGAGATCAACGCCGACCAGCAGAAGCTGAAGGTCCTGGTTTCGATCTTCGGCCGGGAGACCCCGGTCGAGCTGAACTTCAACCAGGTGACCAAGATCTGAGCGGTGACCGGCGGCGGGCTTCGGCTCGCCGCCGGCGCGTCCGTTCCGGCCGTGGTCGGTCGTCGACGGTCTCCTGCGGCACCTCCAGCAGGTGACCGTCGATGACTGCGCTACCCTAGAACGTCGTCGTTGTCGCAGCGCGCTGACCGTGCGTGCCGAGGCCGGCGCCTTTCCCGATCCACGTCCCAGGAAGAGACATGCCTCCGAAGAAGAAGCTCGTCAAGACGTTCACGCTTCAGTTGCCGGCGGGCCAGGCCACCCCGGCGCCGCCGGTCGGCCCCGCGCTCGGTCAGCACGGCGTGAACATCATGGAATTCTGCAAGTCCTACAACGCGCAGACCGAGTCGCAGCGGGGGGACGTCGTTCCCGCCGAGATCAGCGTGTACGAGGACCGTTCCTTCACCTTCGTGCTGAAGACCCCGCCCGCCGCCCGGCTGCTGATCAAGGCCGCCGGTGTGCAGAAGGGCTCGGGCGTCCCGCACAAGGAGAAGGTCGGCTCGGTGTCCCGTGCCCAGGTGCGCGAGATCGCCGAGAAGAAGATGGCTGACCTCAACGCCAACGACCTCGACCAGGCCGAGAAGATCATCGCCGGCACCGCCCGGTCGATGGGCCTGAACGTCACCGACTGATCCGAACCCCGTACGGCCCGATCGTGGGAGGGCGCGCGAAGGCGCGACCCGCCAGACACCACAGGAGTCAGACAGACATGCAGCGCAGCAAGAGCTACCGCAAGGCGGCCGAGGTCATCGACCGCTCGAAGTTCTACACCCCGGCCGAGGCGATCAAGCTCGCCAAGGACACCACCAACACCAAGTTCGACGCCACGGTCGAGGTCGCGATGCGCCTCGGCGTCGACCCCCGTAAGGCGGACCAGATGGTCCGGGGGACGGTCAACCTGCCGCACGGCACCGGTAAGACCGCCCGCGTGATCGTCTTCGCCGCCGGCGCGAAGGCCGAAGAGGCCGTCGCGGCGGGTGCGGACGAGGTGGGGACCGACGAGCTGGTCGCTCGGATCCAGGGTGGCTGGTTGGACTTCGACGCCGCCATCGCCACTCCGGACCAGATGGCCAAGATCGGCCGGATCGCGCGGATCCTGGGCCCGCGCGGTCTCATGCCGAACCCGAAGACCGGCACGGTGACCATGGACGTCACCAAGGCGGTCGCGGACATCAAGGGCGGAAAGATCGCCTTCCGGGTGGACAAGCACTCCAACCTCCACCTGATCATCGGCAAGGCGTCCTTCTCGGCCGCCCAGCTGGTGGACAACTACGCCGCGGTCCTGGACGAGGTCCTGCGGGCCAAGCCCTCCGCGTCCAAGGGCAAGTACCTGAAGAAGGTCACCCTGACGACGACCATGGGCCCGGGTGTCCCGATCGACCCGAACGTGGTGAAGAACCTGCAGGACGGCCTCGCCGAGGGCTGAGCACCGCTGTTCCGACGAAGGCCCTGCCACCGACGGTGGCAGGGCCTTCGCCCGTTCCCGGATGGACCGCTTGGCCGGCCCTCGCCCGGAGTTCCCGGCCCTCGCCCGGAGTCTCGGGCTCTGTTCGAAGGCGACACTCTGCCGGCGGCGCCGCCGCAGTCGTCGGACCCCCCCGGGGGCGGGCCGGTGAGCCGGGACACGTGAACGGGCCGTCGGTGCGGGGCGATTTGGTGTCCGGGTGGAGCGTCGCGTAACCTGACCGAGTTCCACCCAGAGACCGCTGGTCACCATGCTCCGGCATGGTCGAAGGTCCGCGATGACGGGCGACCCGCGCAGGGCGGTAAGCGATACATCGGCTTTCGGGCCGTTCCTCGCCCCGTGCGCCCTGCGCCGGGGCTTTTCGTTTGTCGTGATGCCTACGGTGCCGTCACGGGCGATCCCGCCCCTCCGACGGCGACCAGCTCCGAGCAACGAGAGAGGAGGGACATGGCGGACAAGTCGATCCGGGCCGACAAGGCCTCGGCCGTCGCCGAGCTGACCGAGAGCTTCCGCACTGCGGGTGCGACCGTGCTGACCGAGTACCGCGGTCTGACGGTTTCCCAGCTCACCCAGCTGCGGCGCTCGCTCGGCAAGGAGACCACCTACACCGTCGCGAAGAACACGCTGGCGAAGCGTGCCGCGACCGACGCGGGCATCTCCGGCCTCGACGAGCTGTTCTCCGGTCCTACCGCGCTGACTTTCGTTTCGGGCGACGTCGTCGAGGCGGCGAAGGGCCTTCGTGACTTCGCGAAGGCCAACCCGAAGCTCGTCATCAAGGGCGGTGTCTTCGAGGGCAGGGCCATCACCGCGGCCGAGGTCACGAAGCTCGCCGACCTGGAGTCCCGTGAGGTGCTGCTGGCCAAGCTGGCTGGCGCGATGAAGGGCAACCTGAGCAAGGCCGCGGCCCTGTTCCAGGCTCCGCTCTCCAAGACCGCCCAGCTGGCGGCCGCCCTGCAGGACAAGCGCGAGAAGGAGGGCGCCGAGGCGGCCTGAGGCCGCGCGGCGCACCCACGTTCTTAGTCAACCATTCAGGAAAGGACGCCAGACATGGCGAAGCTCAGCACCGAAGAGCTGCTCGACGCGTTCAAGGAGATGACGCTGATCGAGCTCTCGGAGTTCGTGAAGCAGTTCGAGGAGACCTTCGAGGTCACCGCCGCCGCGCCGGTCGCCCTGGCCGCCGCCCCGGGTGGCCCGGGTGGGGCCGCGCCGGCCGAGGAGGAGAAGGACGAGTTCGACGTCATCCTCGAGGCCGACGGTGGCAAGAAGATCCAGGTCATCAAGGTCGTGCGTGAGCTGACCGGCCTGGGCCTCAAGGAGGCCAAGGACGCGGTCGAGTCCGCGCCGAAGGCGATCCTGGAGAAGGTCAACAAGGAGACCGCCGAGAAGGCGAAGACCAAGCTCGAGGGTGAGGGCGCCAAGGTCACCCTCAAGTGACTTCGGCATCACCTGTGGTGTGCCGCCTCACGTGAGGCGGCACACACCTTGTCGCGACGGGCGGCGATCCGGCAACGGGTCGTCGCCCGTCGCGTTTGTGGACCCCCGGGGGAGACGAGGTGACCAGGGAGTCCGGTGTGGGCGTCGGGTAGCCTGTCGGCTTCGAGGTTCGCCCGGCGGGTGCAAAGAAGTTCTCACCCGTAGGTCCGGCCCTTGACGCGGTACCGACCGGACAGGCACGCTGGCACACAGCAAGACCTTCCGCGCTTGCAACGGCCATCTCTCGGGTAATGGCAGTGGCGGTGACAGCCGCCTCGCCATCGCCGGAGCGGTCCGGTAGGAACGACGCGTTCCGAGCGGCCCGGTAGACCCCGGTTCCAGGGGTCCCGAGGCACGTTCCGCGCCGACCTGCCGGTTGGCTGGACAGCGGTTAGCCTTTCGGCTACACTGCTAGTTTGCGCTGCCTTCCGACTTGACCCCTGCTCGGAATGTCCGATTCTGGATAATTCTGGTGGGGTCATTGGAGTGCACGCATACCAGCCGTTCTGCAGCACCGGTCCTCGGAAGGACGCATCTTGGCAGCTTCCCGCCCTGCGAAGACCAGTCGTACGTCGAGCGCTTTCGCACCCCGCCGAGTCTCTTTCGGCAGGATCACCGAACACCTCGAGGTCCCCAACCTCCTCGCCATCCAGAACGAGTCCTTCGACTGGCTGGTCGGCAACGAGGCTTGGCAGGGCCGGTCGGCGGACGACCCGCACGCACGCTCGGGTCTCGCGGAAATCCTCGACGAGATCAGTCCCATTGAGGACTTCTCCGGCACCATGTCACTCTCCTTCTCGGCACCGCGCTTCGACGAGGTCAAGGCCTCGATCGAGGAGTGCAAGGAGAAGGACCTGACCTACTGCGCTCCGCTCTTCGTCACCGCGGAGTTCACCAACAACACCACCGGCGAGATCAAGAGCCAGACGGTGTTCATGGGTGACTTCCCGATGATGACGCCGAAGGGCACCTTCATCATCAACGGGACCGAGCGGGTAGTGGTCAGCCAGCTGGTCCGCTCCCCGGGTGTGTACTTCTCCAAGGAGCCGGACAAGACCTCCGACCGCGACCTGTCCAGCGTCAAGGTCATCCCCAGCCGGGGTGCCTGGCTGGAGTTCGACATCGACAAGCGCGACACCGTCGGCGTCCGGATCGACCGTAAGCGCCGTCAGGCCGTCACCGTGCTGCTCAAGGCCGTCGGATGGTCGGCGGAGCAGATCCGCGAGAAGTTCGGCTGGTCCGAGCTGCTGATGACCACGCTCGAGAAGGACCACATCGGCGGGCAGGACGAGGCGCTACTCGATATCTACCGGAAGCTGCGCCCTGGCGAGCCGCCGACGCGGGAGAACGCCCAGACCCTGCTCGACAACCTCTTCTTCAACCCGAAGCGGTACGACGTCGCCAAGGTCGGTCGGTACAAGTTCAACAAGAAGCTCGAAGTCGCTGTGCCGATCACCACCGGCACGCTGACCGAGGACGACATCGTCGCCACCGTGGAGTACCTCTGCCGGCTGCACGCCGGTGAGGAGGGCTACGAGGCCGACGACATCGACCACTTCGGCAACCGCCGTCTCCGGACCGTGGGCGAGCTGATCCAGAACCAGGTTCGGGTCGGCCTGTCGCGGATGGAGCGGGTCGTCCGGGAGCGGATGACCACCCAGGACGTCGAGGCGATCACGCCGCAGACCCTGATCAACATCCGACCGGTGGTGGCGGCGATCCGGGAGTTCTTCGGTACCTCCCAGCTGTCCCAGTTCATGGACCAGACCAACCCGCTGGCGGGCCTGACCCACCGGCGCCGGCTGAGCGCGCTCGGCCCGGGTGGTCTGTCCCGGGAGCGGGCCGGCTTCGAGGTCCGTGACGTGCACCCGTCGCACTACGGCCGGATGTGCCCGATCGAGACGCCGGAAGGCCCGAACATCGGTCTTATCGGCGCGCTGTCCACCTTCGCCCGGGTCAACCCGTTCGGCTTCATCGAGACGCCGTACCGGAAGGTCGTCGAGGGTCGGGTCACCGACCAGATCGACTACCTGACCGCGGACGAGGAGGACCGGTTCGTCAAGGCGCAGGCCAACGCCCCGCTGCGGGCCGACGGCACGTTCGCCGAGGACCGGGTCCTGGTCCGTCGTAAGGGCGGCGAGACCGAGGACGTCGCGCCGGGCGCCGTGGACTACATGGACGTGTCGCCGCGGCAGATGACCTCGGTCGCCACCGCGATGATCCCGTTCCTCGAGCACGACGACGCCAACCGCGCACTGATGGGCGCGAACATGCAGCGCCAGGCGGTGCCGCTGGTCAAGGCCGAGTCGCCGCTCGTCGGTACGGGCATGGAGTACCGGGCCGCCGTCGACGCCGGTGACGTGGTCGTCGCCGAGGTCGGTGGTGTGATCGAGGACCTCTGCGCCGACTACATCACGATCCACCAGGACGACGGTCACCGCCGGACGTACCTGCTGCACAAGTTCCGTCGCTCGAACGCCGGCTCCTGCGTCAACCAGAAGCCCGTGGTCTTCGAGGGCGACCGGGTCGAGGCCGGCCAGGTCATCGCGGACGGCCCGTGCACCGACGAGGGCGAGATGGCGCTCGGGCGTAACCTGCTCGTGGCCTTCATGACCTGGGAGGGGCACAACTACGAGGACGCGATCATCCTGTCGCAGCGCCTCGTGCAGCAGGACGTGCTCACCTCGATCCACATCGAGGAGCACGAGGTCGACGCCCGGGACACCAAGCTGGGTCCGGAGGAGATCACCCGCGACATCCCGAACGTCAGCGAGGAGATGCTCGCCGACCTCGACGAGCGCGGCATCATCCGGATCGGCGCCGAGGTCGTCCCCGGCGACATCCTGGTCGGCAAGGTCACCCCGAAGGGTGAGACCGAGCTGACCCCGGAGGAGCGCCTGCTCCGCGCGATCTTCGGTGAGAAGGCGCGGGAGGTCCGGGACACCTCGCTGAAGGTTCCGCACGGTGAGACCGGCACGGTCATCGGCGTGCGTACCTTCTCCCGGGAGGACGGCGACGAGCTGCCTCCGGGCGTCAACGAGCTGGTCCGGGTCTACGTCGCCCAGAAGCGGAAGATCCAGGACGGCGACAAGCTCGCCGGCCGGCACGGCAACAAGGGCGTCATCTCCAAGATCCTGCCGATCGAGGACATGCCCTTCCTGGAGGACGGCACTCCCGTCGACATCGTGCTGAACCCGCTCGGTGTGCCCTCCCGGATGAACATCGGGCAGGTCCTGGAGACCCACCTCGGGTGGGTGGCCAAGACCGGCTGGAGCGTGGACGGCGACGACGCCGAGTGGAAGCGGCAGCTGCGCTCCATCGAGGCGCACGAGTCCGAGCCGGACACCAACGTGGCCACCCCGGTCTTCGACGGTGCCCGCGAGGAGGAGATCTCCGGTCTGCTCGCGTCGACCCTGCCCAACCGGGACGGCAAGCAGCTGATCGGCTCCACCGGCAAGGCCCGGCTCTTCGACGGGCGTTCGGGCGAGCCGCTGCCGGACCCGATCGCTGTCGGGTACATCTACATCCTGAAGCTCAACCACCTGGTCGACGACAAGATCCACGCTCGGTCGACCGGGCCGTACTCGATGATCACGCAGCAGCCGCTGGGTGGTAAGGCACAGTTCGGTGGTCAGCGCTTCGGTGAGATGGAGTGCTGGGCCATGCAGGCCTACGGTGCCGCGTACGCCCTGCAGGAACTGCTGACCATCAAGTCCGACGACGTCCTCGGTCGGGTGAAGGTTTACGAGGCCATCGTCAAGGGCGAGAACATTCCGGAGCCCGGCATCCCGGAGTCGTTCAAGGTGTTGCTCAAGGAGCTCCAGTCGCTCTGCCTCAACGTCGAAGTGCTCTCCAGCGACGGTGTCGCCCTGGAGATGCGCGAGACCGACGACGAGGTGTTCCGGGCGGCGGAGGAACTCGGCATCGACCTCTCCCGCCGCCCCAACGAGGGTGTGAGCAGCGTCGACGAAGTCTGATCGGGCCGGGTGCGGCGACGGCCACCGTCGCCGCACCCGATCCACCGAACCACTCAACCGAGCTGACTTGATGTGAGGGATAACCAAGTGCTCGACGTCAACTTCTTCGACGAGCTCCGGATCGGGCTCGCCACCGCCGACGACATCCGTCAGTGGTCGCACGGCGAGGTCAAGAAGCCCGAGACGATCAACTACCGCACCCTCAAGCCGGAAAAGGACGGACTCTTCTGCGAGAAGATCTTCGGTCCTCAGCGGGACTGGGAGTGCTACTGCGGAAAGTACAAGCGGGTCCGGTTCAAGGGCATCATCTGTGAGCGTTGCGGCGTCGAGGTGACCCGCTCCAAGGTCCGCCGTGAGCGGATGGGGCACATCGAGCTGGCCGCGCCGGTCACCCACATCTGGTACTTCAAGGGTGTCCCGAGTCGGCTCGGTTACCTGCTCGACCTGGCTCCCAAGGATCTCGAAAAGATCATCTATTTCGCATCGTACGTGATCACGAGCGTCGACGCCGAGGCGCGTCACCGTGATCTCTCGACGATCGAGAACGAGATCCTGGCCGAGAAGCGGCAGTCGGAGAACAGCCGCGACTCGGAGATCGAGAAGCGGGCCGCCAAGCTCGAGGGCGACCTGGCCGAGCTGGAGGCCGAGGGCGCGAAGGCGGACGTCCGGCGCAAGGTCAAGGAGGGCGGAGAGCGCGAGATGCGCCAGATCCGCGACCGGGCCCAGCGCGAGATCGACCGCCTCGACGAGGTCCTGGACACCTTCCGCAAGCTGGACTCGAAGCAGCTGGTCACCGACGAGCTGCTCTACCGTGAGCTGCGCGACCGCTTCGGTGAGTACTTCACCGGCGCGATGGGCGCCGAGGCGATCAAGGCGTTGGTCCAGAACATGGACCTCATCGCCGAGGCGGAGAACCTGCGGGAAACCATCCGCAGCGGCAAGGGGCAGCGGAAGATCCGCGCGCTCAAGCGCCTCAAGGTCGTGGCCGCGTTCCTGAACACCCGCAACTCCCCGCTGGGCATGGTGCTGGACTGCGTTCCGGTCATCCCGCCGGACCTGCGTCCGATGGTGCAGCTCGACGGTGGCCGGTTCGCCACCTCCGACCTGAACGACCTGTACCGCCGCGTGATCAACCGGAACAACCGGCTCAAGCGACTGATCGACCTCGGCGCGCCCGAGATCATCGTCAACAACGAGAAGCGGATGCTCCAGGAGGCCGTCGACGCGCTGTTCGACAACGGCCGTCGGGGCCGTCCGGTCACCGGTCCGGGTAACCGGCCGCTGAAGTCGCTGTCGGACATGCTCAAGGGCAAGCAGGGCCGGTTCCGGCAGAACCTGCTCGGCAAGCGCGTCGACTACTCCGGCCGTTCGGTCATCGTGGTCGGCCCGAAGCTGAAGCTGCACCAGTGCGGTCTGCCCAAGCAGATGGCGCTGGAGCTGTTCAAGCCGTTCGTGATGAAGCGGCTGGTCGACCTCAACCACGCCCAGAACATCAAGTCCGCCAAGCGGATGGTCGAGCGGCAGCGGCCGGTCGTGTGGGACGTGCTGGAAGAGGTCATCGGTGAGCACCCGGTGCTGCTGAACCGCGCGCCGACCCTGCACCGACTGGGCATCCAGGCCTTCGAGCCGCAGCTGGTCGAGGGCAAGGCGATCCAGATCCACCCGCTGGTCTGCACCGCGTTCAACGCCGACTTCGACGGTGACCAGATGGCGGTGCACGTACCGCTGTCGGCCGAGGCGCAGGCCGAGGCGCGGATCCTGATGCTGTCGTCGAACAACATCCTCAAGCCGGCCGACGGCAAGCCGGTCACCATGCCCACCCAGGACATGGTCATCGGTCTCTACCACCTCACCCACCTCACCGCCGGTGAGAAGGGCGAGGGGCGGGCGTTCAGCTCGGACGCCGAGGCCCGGATGGCGTTCGACAACGGCGAGCTGCACCTGCAGACGCCGGTGAAGATCCGCCTGCACGGGCTGATCGGGGTCGACAACGGCGCCGGTGCCGAGCAGTGGGTCGCCCCGGAGGGCTGGACCGAGGGTGAGCCGCTCACCGTCGAGACCACCCTGGGCCGGGTGCTGTTCAACGAGACGCTGCCGCAGGGCTACCGGTTCGTGAACTACGAGATCCGCAAGGGTCAGCTCTCGGCGATCGTCAACGACCTCGCCGAGCGGTTCCCGAAGGTGGCGCTGGCCGCCACCCTGGACGGGCTCAAGGAGGCCGGTTTCCACTGGGCCACCTGGTCCGGCGTCACCATCGGCATGGAGGACGTCATCGCTCCGCCGCGCAAGCGGGAGATCCTGGAGCGGTACGAGAAGGAAGCCGACCGGATCGACAAGCAGTACCAGCGTGGTCTGATGACCGCCGAGGAGCGTCGCGGCGAACTCATCGAGATCTGGACCAAGGCGACCAACGAGGTCGCCAAGGAGATGGACACCGCGCTGCCGCAGGAGAACCCGCTGTGGAAGATGATCCACTCGGGTGCTCGCGGTAACCTGCTCCAGCTCCGGCAGATCGCTGCGATCCGTGGCCTGGTGGCCAACCCCAAGGGTGAGATCATCCCGCGTCCGATCAAGGCGTCGTACCGGGAGGGCCTCTCCGTCCTGGAGTACTTCATCTCCACCCACGGTGCCCGTAAGGGTCTGGCGGACACGGCGCTGCGTACCGCCGACTCGGGTTACCTGACCCGGCGTCTGGTGGACGTCTCGCAGGACGTCATCATCCGTGAGGAGGACTGCGGCACCGATCGGGCGATCCCGATGCAGGTGGGTCAGCGCCTCGACGGGAAGCTGGTGGTCCACGAGCACGCCGAGACCAGCGTGCACGCCCGTACCCTGGCCGACGACATCAAGGGGCCGGACGGCACCGTCGTCGCCGAGCGGGGCGTGGACATCAACTCGATCGTGGTCGAGCGGATCGTCGCCGCAGGCGCGGAGACGATCCGGGTCCGCAGCGTCCTCACCTGCGAGTCCAAGCTCGGTGTCTGCGGTGCCTGCTACGGGCGCTCGCTGCCCACCGGCAAGACCGTGGACGTCGGCGAGGCGGTCGGCATCATCGCCGCCCAGTCGATCGGTGAGCCGGGAACGCAGCTGACGATGCGGACCTTCCACACCGGTGGTGTGGCCGGTGAGGACATCACCCAGGGTCTGCCGCGTGTCCAGGAGATCTTCGAGGCCCGGATCCCGAAGGGCAAGGCGCCCATCGCCGACACCCCGGGTCGGGTCCGGATCGAGGACGCCGAGCGGTCGCGGAAGATCATCGTGGTGCCGGACGACGGCAGCGACGAGATCGTCTACGACAAGATCTCCAAGCGGGTCCGGCTGCGGACCCACGACGGAGACCACGTCGAGGTCGGCGAGAAGCTCACCGAGGGCACCATCGACCCGCACGAGCTGCTGCGCATCCTCGGCCCGCGCGCGGTCCAGGTCCACCTGACCCAGGAGGTCCAGGAGGTCTACCGCTCGCAGGGTGTGCTCATCCACGACAAGCACATCGAGATCATCATCCGGCAGATGCTGAAGCGGGTGACGGTCATCGACTCCGGCTCGACCGAGTTCCTGCCGGGTGTGCTCGTCGACCGGGCACTGTTCGAGTCGGAGAACCGCCGGCTCGTCGGTGAGGGTGGCGAGCCCGCTGCCGGTCGTCCGGTCCTGATGGGTATCACCAAGGCCTCGCTGGCCACCGACTCCTGGCTGTCGGCGGCCTCCTTCCAGGAGACCACCCGGGTGCTGACGGACGCGGCGATCCACGCCCGCAGCGACTCGTTGATCGGCCTGAAGGAGAACGTGATCATCGGTAAGCTCATCCCGGCCGGTACGGGCATCAGCAAGTACCGCAACGTCCGGGTCGAGCCGACCGAGGAGGCCAAGGCGAAGGTCTACTCGATGACCGGGTACCCGGAGACCGACTACGGCTTCGGACCGGCCAGCGGGCAGGCAGTGCCGCTGGACGACTTCGACTTCGGGTCGTACCGCTAGATCTGCTGAACCGAAGAGGCCCCCGGCGACCGCCGGGGGCCTCTTCGTCATCGCGGACCCCGACGGGCCGGTGGGTGTCCCGGACACCGCCGGTACGGTTCGGAGCGCCGGTGCCGACCGGCGGGGCATGATGGGGACATGACGATCGCAGCCGGGCAGGTGCCCATCGGGTACCAACCGCCGCGTCACCCGCTCGACCCGGAGCCGGTCCGCTCGACGAAGGCCCGGGCGGTCTTCGCCCTGGGGCTGGTGGCGGCGTGCACCGGGCTGTTCGTCGGTGGTGTGGTACCGGCCACGGTGGCGCTGCTGCTCGCCCGGCAGGCCCGCCGGGAGGCGTACGCCTCGGGGGGTTTCCTGACCGGTGCGGCCTGGCTGCGCCGGGGAGAGCGGCTGGCCTGGACCGGTCTGGTGCTCTTCGCGGCCTGCCTGGTGGTGCTCCTGATCGCCGGTGTGGTGGGGCTGGCCCAGGCGCCGGTCGGCCAGGACTTCGACTCGAACGTCGACTGACCCCCGGGACGGGGGAGCCGGCCGGCGGGTGACGATCACCCGCCGGGGCCGGACGTCCGCCCCTGCGGCGGTAGCCTGACCGGGTGACCGCCGGTGGGCGGGGCACTCTGCGACAGGAGGACCGCGTGACGGAACCGGCGTGGCCGTCGGAGGCCGGACGGGGAGGACCGCCTCAGGGGGCACCCGAGATGCCGTCGGCTCATCCGACGACGGGTCCGCCACCACCGCCGTCCCCGGCCTCCGGTGGTGGGTGGCCGCCACCGTGGAACCAGACGCCGGAGGGCGGGTGGTCGCCGCCGCCGTCCCAGTCGCCCGGGGGCGGGTGGTCGCCGTACCCTGCGGCACCGGTGTCCCACCCGGGATGGGGCCCGGGACCCGGTTGGGGAGCACCGTCTGTCCCTCCACCTCCAGCGGACGCGCTCAGTCGCCCGGCCCGGGTGGACGCGGTGCCGGGTACCCCCTTCGGGGTGGTGCACCTCGACGTCGCGCCGGTGACCTCCGGTCTGGCTATCGGTTCGCTCGTCGCCGGGGTCGCCTCGATCCTGGTGTCGATGCTGGTCGGCTGCCTGGGGATCGCCGCGGGCGAACTCTCCGGGGCCTGGGCGGCCGGGGCTTTCACCGCGTTGGGGGTGCTGACCGGGGCGGGTGCGATCGTCGCCGGTCTGTCCGCCCTCCGCCAGATCCGCCGGCCGTCGACCCCGCCCGCAGTGCGGTTCACCGGCCGCGGGCTGGCCATCGCCGGGATCAGTTGCGGCGGGGTGGGCGCGGTGTGCACCCTCCTGGGGTTGGCTCTCGGACTCCTGGTGACGTACGTCTGACCGCCTCGGGTGGGTCCGGGGCGGGGACCGGCCGGTCCGGGGCGGAGTGCGGCCGACGACGACGGCCGGTCGGAGGGCTCCGGCGGTACGGCCGACGCCGGCAGCCGGTCGGAGGGCTCCGGTGGTGCCGGCGAGGCGGCTCTCGGGGGCGCTGAGTCGTTTCCGGTTCGAGCGGCTACACTTGCGTTCATAGGTGCCCATCGCGGGTGGGCAGGCGAGACGGTTGGTCGACGATCGGATCGAGCCCTTGGCCGAATGCGGCCGGGGGGCCGGTTCCGTTTTGACCTGTGCGCCTGTGGTAGGTACTCTTTCCCCTTGTGCCCGGGCTTGCCCGGGCAACTCGTGCGTGCGCTGAACCGGTGACTCGGTGATCGTGTAGCGACACGGCAAGCCACATATCCGGCTGGTGGCGGTTGCGTCCCGGTCGACAAGACGATTCGGTGGGCGGCGGAAGCGGCGTCACCGGAACCGCGGGAAGGTCGACACGCCCGACCGCGGGTGCCGGGACCCCCGACAAGGGGACCTGGTCGGAAGGTAGGAGAGCTGTCCAGCAGGGCGGCTAACGAGCAGACGGCGCGGCCGCGACAGGCGGCCGAAGGGAGCGGAGAAACCCGGTGCCCACCATTCAGCAGCTGGTCCGTAAGGGCCGCCAGGCCAAGACGACCAAGACCAAGACGCCCGCACTGAAGGGAAGCCCGCAGCGGCGAGGCGTCTGCACGCGGGTCTACACCACCACCCCGAAGAAGCCGAACTCGGCGCTGCGCAAGGTCGCTCGTGTCAAGCTCAGCAGCCAGATCGAGGTGACCGCCTACATCCCCGGCGTCGGTCACAACCTGCAGGAGCACTCCATCGTGCTCGTGCGTGGTGGCCGGGTGAAGGACCTCCCCGGCGTGCGGTACAAGATCGTCCGCGGTTCGCTCGACACCCAGGGTGTCCGTAACCGCAAGCAGGCGCGCAGCCGTTACGGCGCGAAGAAGGAGAAGAGCTGACATGCCGCGTAAGGGACCCGCTCCGCGGAAGCCGCTGGTCGCTGACCCGGTGTACAACTCGCCGCTGGTCACCCAGCTGGTGAACAAGATCCTGATGCGCGGTAAGCGTCAGCTCGCCGAGCGCATCGTGTACGCCGCCCTGGAGGGTTGCCGCGAGAAGTCCGGCACCGACCCGGTCGTCACCCTGAAGCGGGCGATGGACAACGTCAAGCCGACCCTCGAGGTGCGCAGCCGCCGGGTCGGTGGCGCCACCTACCAGGTCCCGGTCGAGGTCCGCCCCGCCCGGGCGACCACCCTGGGCCTGCGTTGGCTGGTCAGCTACAGCCGGGCCCGTCGGGAGAAGACGATCGTCGAGCGGCTCATGAACGAGCTGCTGGACGCCAGCAACGGTCTGGGCGCTGCGGTCAAGCGGCGCGAGGACACTCACAAGATGGCGGAGTCCAACAAGGCCTTCGCGCACTACCGCTGGTAACACACTGGTTCCGGCGCCCACCCGGCGCCGGAACCGCAGCCAGTTGTGTCGGGACGACGATAAGTAGGGATTGAAGTGGCCGCCGCAGACGCGCTCGCCAACGTACGCAACATCGGCATCATGGCGCACATCGATGCCGGTAAGACCACGACCACTGAGCGGATCCTGTTCTACACCGGCATCACGTACAAGATCGGTGAGGTCCACGAGGGCGCCGCCGTCATGGACTGGATGGAGCAGGAGCAGGAGCGGGGGATCACGATCACCTCCGCCGCCACCAAGTGTGAGTGGAAGGGCCACACGATCCAGATCATCGACACGCCCGGCCACGTCGACTTCACGGTCGAGGTCGAGCGGTCGCTGCGGGTCCTCGACGGTGCTGTCGCCGTCTACGACGGGGTCGCCGGTGTCGAGCCCCAGACGGAGAACGTCTGGCGTCAGGCCGACAAGTACGACGTTCCGCGGATGTGCTTCGTCAACAAGCTCGACCGCACCGGTGCCGACTTCTTCCGCTGCGTGCAGATGATGATCGACCGGCTCAACGCGACTCCGCTGGTCCTCCAGATCCCGATCGGGCTCGAGGGCGACCACATCGGCGTCGTCGACCTGATCGGCATGCGTGCCCTCACCTGGCGTGGCGAGACCCAGAAGGGCGAGGACTACGCGGTCGAGGAGATCCCGGCCGAGCTGGCCGACTCCGCCGCCGAGTGGCGCGAGAAGCTGATGGAGACCCTGGCCGACGTCGACGACGCGGTCATGGAGAAGTACCTGGAGGGCGAGGAGATCTCCGCCGAGGAGATCAAGGCCGCCATCCGGCGGGCCACCATCGCCAGCAAGGCCAACCCGGTGCTCTGTGGCTCGGCGTTCAAGAACAAGGGCGTGCAGCCCATGCTCGACGCCGTCATCGACTTCCTGCCGTCGCCGCTGGACATCCCGGCGATCGAGGGTACGGCGACCGACGGCGAGACGCCGCTGCTGCGTAAGCCCTCGCCCTCGGAGCCCTTCTCCGGCCTGGCCTTCAAGATCCAGACCGACAAGCACCTCGGTAAGCTCACCTACGTCCGGGTCTACTCCGGCGTGGTCGAGACCGGGTCCCAGGTGGTCAACTCCACCAAGGACCGCAAGGAGCGGGTCGGCAAGATCTACCAGATGCACGCCAACAAGCGTGAGGAGCGCGGCTCCGCCAAGGCCGGCGACATCATCGCGGTGCAGGGTCTGAAGCAGACCACCACCGGTGACACCCTCTGCGACTCGGCGAACCCGGTCATCCTGGAGTCGATGACCTTCCCGGAGCCGGTCATCGAGGTGGCGATCGAGCCCAAGACCAAGGCCGACCAGGAGAAGCTCAGCACCGCCATCCAGCGGCTCGCCGAGGAGGACCCGACCTTCCGCGTGAAGCTGGACGACCAGACCGGTCAGACGGTCATCTCCGGCATGGGCGAACTGCACCTGGACATCCTGGTCGACCGGATGCGCCGCGAGTTCAACGTCGAGGCGAACATCGGCAAGCCGCAGGTGGCGTACCGCGAGACCATCCGCCGCAAGGTGGAGAAGGTCGAGTACACCCACAAGAAGCAGACCGGTGGTTCCGGCCAGTACGCCCGGGTGATCATCAGCCTGGAGCCGCTGCCGCTGGGCAACGACGCGCCGACCTACGAGTTCGCCAACGCCGTGACCGGTGGCCGTATCCCCCGGGAGTTCATCCCGTCGGTGGACGCCGGTGCGCAGGACGCCATGCAGTACGGCATCCTGGCCGGCTTCCCCCTGGTGGGTGTCAAGCTGACCCTGCTCGACGGTCAGTACCACGAGGTCGACTCGTCCGAGATGGCATTCAAGATCGCCGGCTCGATGGTGATGAAGGACGCGGCCCGCAAGGCCGATCCCGCGCTGCTCGAGCCGATGATGGCCGTTGAGGTCACCACTCCCGAGGAGAACATGGGTGACGTCATCGGTGACCTGAACTCCCGCCGTGGCATCATCCAGGCGATGGAGGAGCGCAGCGGCGCCCGTGTCGTCCGGGCCCTGGTGCCGTTGTCGGAGATGTTCGGCTACGTCGGCGACCTGCGGTCGAAGACCCAGGGCCGGGCTAGCTACAGCATGCAGTTCGACTCCTACGCGGAGGTTCCGCAGAGCGTCGCGAAGGAGATCATCGCCAAGGCCACGGGTGAGTGACGCTCAACCGGGCATGATCTGATGAGCCGTCGGTGGTCGTGGGTGGTTACCCGCGTCCGCGACCACCGCGGTCGGATTGCGTGAGACCGGGCCTGTAGGCTTCATCGCCGCAGAACCCACCAAAGCTCTCCGGTCACCAAGGCCGGAAAGGCTGTCGACAGAGTCCTGAAACGCCACACGGCGGGCCGGGCGTACGAACCAAGAAAGTCCACAGGAGGACACCAGTGGCGAAGGCGAAGTTCGAGCGGACTAAGCCGCACGTCAACATCGGCACCATTGGTCACATCGACCACGGTAAGACGACGCTGACGGCGGCCATCACCAAGGTCCTGCACGACCAGTACCCCGACCTCAACCCGTACACGCCGTTCGACGAGATCGACAAGGCGCCGGAGGAGAAGGCCCGGGGCATCACGATCTCGATCGCGCACGTCGAGTACCAGACCGAGGCGCGGCACTACGCGCACGTCGACTGCCCCGGGCACGCCGACTACATCAAGAACATGATCACCGGTGCCGCGCAGATGGACGGCGCGATCCTGGTGGTGGCGGCGACCGACGGCCCGATGCCGCAGACCCGCGAGCACGTGCTGCTGGCCCGTCAGGTCGGTGTGCCGTACATCGTCGTGGCGCTCAACAAGAGCGACATGGTCGACGACGAGGAGCTCCTGGAGCTCGTCGAGCTCGAGGTCCGTGAGCTGCTCTCGGCTCAGGACTACCCGGGTGACGACCTGCCGGTCGTCCAGGTCTCCGCGCTGAAGGCCCTCGAGGGCGACCCGGCCTGGACCGAGAAGCTGCTCGAGCTGATGAGCGCGGTGGACACCGCGATCCCGCAGCCCGAGCGCGAGACCGAGAAGCCGTTCCTCATGCCCGTCGAGGACGTCTTCACCATCACCGGTCGTGGCACCGTGGTCACCGGTCGCGTCGAGCGTGGCGTGCTGCTCCCGAACGAGGACGTCGAGGTCGTCGGCATCCGCGAGAAGGGCTTCAAGACCAAGGTCACCGCGATCGAGATGTTCCGGAAGACCCTGGACGACGCTCGCGCAGGCGAGAACGTCGGTCTGCTGCTCCGCGGCACCAAGCGCGAGGACGTCGAGCGCGGCATGGTGGTCGTCAAGCCGGGCACCACGACCCCGCACACGGAGTTCGAGGCGACCGTCTACATCCTCTCCAAGGAGGAGGGTGGACGGCACACCCCGTTCTTCCAGAACTACCGTCCGCAGTTCTACTTCCGCACCACTGACGTCACCGGCGTCGTCACGCTGCCCGAGGGCACCGAGATGGTCATGCCGGGTGACAACACCTCCATGGCGGTGAAGCTGATCCAGCCCATCGCCATGGAGGAGAACCTCAAGTTCGCGATCCGCGAGGGTGGCCGCACCGTCGGCGCCGGGTTCGTCACCAAGATCGTCAAGTGAGCTAGGTAACCCCGATTAGCGTTGCCGTCGAGCGTGCGGCATACTAGTCAGGTTGCGTAACGACGGTTCGCCGTTCGAGTTCGGTTTGTGTTGAATCGCCGGACGGAAGAACAGTCGGGCGTAGGGTGGTTGACGGCCATGCCGTCAACCACCCTCGCACGGCGTTCAGGTCGCGGTAGTGCGATCGGCGCCTTGACCCATACGCGGGTCGGGATCGCTCCGAAGCCTCGGGGCGGAGCCCGGTCACCGGGCGCGACACGCCCGACCGCGGGGGTCGGCGAAGAGGGTTCGTGCCAGCCGGCACGGGCACCCGCGACACAGCGGCATCGAGAGAAGGAACAGAAGCCACCATGGCGGGACAGAAGATCCGCATCCGGCTCAAGGCCTATGACCACGAGGTCGTCGACTCCTCGGCTCGGAAGATCGTCGAGACGGTGACGCGTACCGGGGCGCAGGTCGCTGGCCCGGTGCCGCTGCCCACGGAAATCAACCGTTTCTGCGTCATCCGCTCGCCGCACAAGTACAAGGACTCGCGCGAGCACTTCGAGATGCGTACGCACAAGCGGCTGATCGACATCATCGACCCGACCCCGAAGACGGTCGACTCGCTCATGCGCCTCGACCTGCCGGCTGGCGTCGACATCGAGATCAAGCTGTAGGGACCGGACAAATGGACAGGGAAGTTAAGGGGATCCTGGGCGCAAAGCTCGGCATGACCCAGGTCTGGGACAACAACCGAGTTGTCCCGGTGACCGTGGTTCAGGCCGGTCCCTGCGTCATCAGCCAGATCCGTGACGCCGAGAAGGACGGTTACTCCGCGGTCCAGTTGGCGTACGGAGCGATCGACCCGCGCAAGGTCAAGAAGCCGGTCAGCGGGCACTACGCCAAGGCGGACGTCGCGCCGCGCCGGCACATCGTCGAGCTGCGCACCAGCACCGCCGCCGACTACTCGCTCGGCCAGGAGGTCACGGTCGAGGAGTTCCCGGCCGGCCTCTCGATCGACGTGACCGGCCGGACCAAGGGCAAGGGCTACGCCGGACCGATGAAGCGTCACGGCTTCCACGGTCTGCGGGCCAGCCACGGTGTCCAGCGCAAGCACCGCTCGCCGGGCTCCATCGGCGCGTGTGCCACGCCGGGCCGGGTCTTCAAGGGCACCCGGATGGCCGGTCGGATGGGTGGCGTTCGTTTCACCGTCCAGAACCTGACCGTCCAGGCGGTCGACACCGAGAACAACCTCCTGCTCGTCCGCGGGGCCATCCCGGGCCCGAAGGGCGCGCTGGTGCTGGTCCGTACCGCGGCCAAGACCAAGGCGAAGAAGGGTGGTGCTGGCAAGTGACCACCGTCGACGTCCTGACCGTCGAAGGCGGCAAGAGCGGCTCCGTCGAGCTGCCGGCCGACATCTTCGACGTCCAGGCGAACGTCGCGCTGATGCACCAGGTCGTGGTGGGTCAGCTCGCGGCGGCACGCCAGGGCACGCACAAGACCAAGACCCGCGGCGAGGTCGCCGGTGGCGGCAAGAAGCCGTACAAGCAGAAGGGCACCGGTCGTGCCCGGCAGGGCTCGATCCGCGCGCCGCAGTTCGCCGGCGGTGGCGTGGTCCACGGCCCGGTGCCGCGCGACTACAGCCAGCGGACCCCGAAGAAGATGAAGGCCGCCGCGCTCCGCGGTGCCCTCTCCGACCGGGCCCGCGCCGGACGGGTGCACGTCGTGGAGGCCTTCCTCTCCGGCGACAAGCCTTCGACCAAGGCGGCACTGGCCACCCTGGAGAAGCTGACCACGGCCAAGCGCGTACTGGTCGTTCTGACCAGCACCGACGAGTTGAACTGGCTGTCCCTGCGCAACGAGTCGCGGGTGCACCTCATCGAGGCCGGTCAGCTCAACACGTACGACGTGCTGGTGGCTGACGACGTGGTCTTCACCAAGGACGCCCTGGACGAGTTCCTCGGGGTGCCCGCCGAGACCACCGAGGAGGGTGGCAAGTGAGCACGATCGCCGACCCGCGCGACATCATCGTGGCGCCGGTCGTCTCGGAGAAGAGCTACAGCGAGCTGAACCGCAACTGGTACACCTTCCTGGTGCACCCGGACGCCAACAAGACCGCGATCAAGATCGCTATCCAGCAGATCTTCAACGTCCGCGTCCTGACGGTCAACACGCTCAACCGCGAGGGCAAGCGCAAGCGGACCCGTACGGGTTTCGGCCAGCGCAAGGCCACCAAGCGGGCGATCGTGAAGCTGGCTGACGGTGACCGTATCGAGGCCTTCGGCGGCCCGGTCAGCTGAGGGGTGTAGACAATGGCTATCCGTAAGTACAAGCCGACGACGCCGGGCCGCCGTGGCTCCAGCGTCGCCGACTTCGCCGAGATCACCCGGTCCACGCCGGAGAAGTCGCTGCTGGTTCCGCTGCCGAAGAAGGGTGGACGTAACGTCCACGGCCGGATCACGGCGCGGCACCAGGGTGGTGGCCACAAGCGCCAGTACCGTCTGATCGACTTCAAGCGGGTCGACAAGGACGGCGTGCCGGCGAAGGTCGCCCACATCGAGTACGACCCGAACCGCACCTCGCGGATCGCGCTGCTGCACTACGCCGACGGCGAGAAGCGGTACATTCTCGCGCCGAAGGACCTCAAGCAGGGCGACATCGTCGAGTCGGGCCCGGGCGCGGACATCAAGCCGGGCAACAACCTGGCGCTGCGCAACATCCCGGTCGGTAGCACCGTGCACGCGGTGGAGCTGCGGCCCGGCGGTGGGGCGAAGCTGGCCCGTTCGGCCGGCACCGGCATCCAGCTGCTCGGCCGTGAGGGCGCGTACGCGACCCTGCGGATGCCCTCCGGTGAGATCCGGCGGGTCGACGTGCGCTGCCGGGCCAGCATCGGCGAGATCGGCAACGCCGACCAGTCGAACATCAACTGGGGCAAGGCCGGCCGGATGCGGTGGAAGGGCAAGCGCCCGACCGTCCGTGGTGTCGCCATGAACCCGGTCGACCACCCGCACGGTGGTGGTGAGGGTAAGACCTCCGGTGGTCGCCACCCGGTGAACCCGCAGGGTAAGCCCGAGGGCCGCACCCGTCGCAAGGGCCAGCCGAGTGACCGGCTGATCGTCCGCCGTCGCTACGCCACGCGTAAGCGCGGCTGAGGGAGATAGAAGATGCCTCGCAGCCTGAAGAAGGGCCCGTTCGTCGACGACCACCTGTACAAGAAGGTGGTGGTGCAGAACGAAAAGGGCACGAAGAACGTGATCAAGACCTGGTCGCGGCGCTCGATGATCATCCCGGACATGCTCGGGCACACGATCGCGGTGCACGACGGTCGCAAGCACGTGCCGGTGTTCGTGACCGAGGCGATGGTCGGGCACAAGCTCGGCGAGTTCGCGCTGACCCGTACGTTCAAGGGTCACGAGAAGGACGACCGGAAGAGCCGTCGGCGCTGAAGCCGCGGGCATACGGATAGAGGATCAAGGGGTTACAGCGATGCCAGGAAAGGGCGACGCTCCGGTGCTTCCGGGCGCGCGGGCGGTTGCGCGGTACGTGCGCATCTCGCCGATGAAGGCGCGCCGGGTGGTCAACCTCGTCCGCGGCCTGCCCGCGAAGGAGGCGCTCACGGTGCTGCAGTTCGCGCCGCAGGCTGCGAGCGAGCAGGTGTACAAGGTGCTCGCGAGCGCGATCGCCAACGCGGAGAACAACGAGCGGCTGGACCCCGATGCGCTGCTCGTGAGCGAGGCGTTCGTCGACGAGGGCCCGACCATGAAGCGGTTCCAGCCTCGGGCGCAGGGCCGGGCGTACCGGATCCGGAAGCGGACCTGTCACATCACCGTGGCGGTCGAGGCGGTCGCACCGGCCGCTCCGAAGAAGTCCGCGGCGAAGAAGGCCACTCCGGCGAAGCCGGCCGAGGCCGCCGAGACGGAGAGCAAGACGGAGGGCGCCGAGTAATGGGTCAGAAGGTTCACCCGCACGGGTTCCGGCTCGGCATCTCGACCGACTGGAAGTCCCGCTGGTTCGCGGACAAGCTCTACAAGGACTACATCGGCGAGGACGTGAAGATCCGCCGGATGATGTCCAGTGGGCTGGAGCGGGCCGGCATCTCCAAGGTCGACATCGAGCGGACCCGGGACCGGGTCCGGGTCGACATTCACACCGCCCGGCCGGGCATCGTCATCGGCCGTAAGGGTGCGGAGGCCGACAAGATCCGCGGCAAGCTGGAGAAGCTCACCGGCAAGCAGGTGCAGCTGAACATCATCGAGGTGAAGAACCCCGAGTCGGATGCGCAGCTGGTCGCCCAGGGCGTCGCCGAGCAGCTCTCCAGCCGGGTCAGCTTCCGTCGTGCGATGCGTAAGGCCATGCAGTCGGCCATGAAGAACCCGGTCTGCAAGGGCATCCGGGTGCAGGTCTCGGGTCGACTCGGCGGTGCCGAGATGAGCCGGACCGAGTTCTACCGCGAGGGTCGGGTTCCGCTGCACACGCTGCGGGCCAACATCGAGTACGGCTTCTTCGAGGCCCGTACCACCTTCGGCCGGATCGGTGTGAAGGTCTGGATCTACAAGGGTGACGCGGTGCCGGGTCGGGAGACTCCGGCCGAGGCTCCGTCGCGCCCGCGCCGTGAGCGCGGTGACCGCCCCGAGCGGCCGCGCCGTGGTCGTTCCGGCTCCTCCGGTACGACCCCCGGCGGCACCGACGCCGGCCGGGCTGCCGCGACCACCGTCGCGCAGCAGGCCGAGACGCCGAGCGGCGAGCCGGTCGACAGCTCCGCTGTCGCCTCGGCCGTTTCGACTCCGGCAGAAACGCAGCAGGAGGGCTGACAGATGCTGATGCCGCGCAAGCCCCCGAAGGGCTTCCGCAAGCCGCACCACCCGGACCGCAGTGGAATGTCCAAGGGTGGTAACCGGGTGGTGTTCGGCGAGTTCGGGATCCAGGCTCTCGAGCCGGCGTACGTGACCAACCGTCAGATCGAGTCGGCGCGTATCGCGATGACCCGTCACATCAAGCGTGGCGGCAAGGTCTGGATCTCGGTCTTCCCGGACCAGGCCCTCACCAAGAAGCCTGCCGAGACCCGGATGGGTTCCGGTAAGGGTTCGCCGGAGTGGTGGGTCGCGAACGTGAAGCCGGGGCGGATCCTGTTCGAGATGTCCTTCCCCAACGAGCAGGTGGCCCGCGAGGCGATGCGTCGCGCGATCCACAAGCTCCCGATGAAGTGCCGGATTGTGACGCGCGAAGTGGGTGAATCCTGATGGCAGCGGGCGTTAAGGCCTCCGAGCTGCGTGAGCTCTCCGAGGAGGAGCTGGTCACGAAGCTGCGGGAGGCCAAGGCGGAGCTGTTCAACCTCCGCGTGCAGGCCGCAACCGGGCAGCTGGACAACAACCGGCGGCTGCAGGTCATCCGTCGGGAGATCGCCCGGATCTACACGATCATGCGTGAGCGTGAGCTGGGGCTCTCGGCTGCGCCGAGTGAGGTGACTGCATCATGAGCGAGACCGAGAACACCGCCACGGCGCCCGTACGGGCCCGCCGGAAGGTCCGTGAGGGCCTGGTGGTCAGCGACAAGATGGACAAGACCGTCGTCGTCGAGGTCGAGGACCGGGTCAAGCACGCGCTGTACGGCAAGATCATGCGCCGGACCAGCAAGCTGAAGGTGCACGACGAGCAGAACAGCGCCGGCATCGGCGACCGGGTTCTGATCATGGAGACCCGGCCGCTGTCCGCCACCAAGCGCTGGCGGCTCGTGGAGATCCTGGAAAAGGCCAAGTAGCGAAGGCTCGATCTCGCCCGGCGTCGGCCGGGCGCAGGTTCCGCCAGGCTCCGGCCGCGGTTGCGGCTGCGAGAACCGGCAGACATAGGAGATAGACGTGATTCAGCAGGAGTCGCGACTGCGCGTCGCCGACAACACGGGTGCCCGGGAGATCCTGTGCATCCGGGTTCTCGGTGGCTCCGGTCGGCGCTACGCGAGCATCGGCGACGTCATCGTGGCCACCGTGAAGGACGCGATCCCGGGCGCCGGTGTGAAGAAGGGCGACGTGGTCAAGGCCGTCGTCGTCCGCACCGCGAAGGAGAGGCGGCGGCCGGACGGCTCGTACATCCGCTTCGACGAGAACGCCGCCGTCATCATCAAGGACGGTGGTGACCCGCGCGGCACCCGTATCTTCGGCCCGGTGGGTCGGGAGCTGCGGGACAAGCGGTTCATGAAGATCATTTCCCTCGCGCCGGAGGTGTTGTGACCGTGAAGGTCAAGAAGGGCGACACGGTCGTCGTCATCGCCGGCAAGGACAAGGGTGCCAAGGGCAAGGTCATCGTGGCCTACCCGCGGCAGGACAAGGTCCTGGTCGAGGGCGTGAACCGGGTCAAGAAGCACACCCGCGTCAGCACCACTCAGCGCGGCGCGAAGACCGGTGGCATCGTCACCCAGGAGGCCCCGATCCACATCTCCAACGTGATGGTGCTGGACTCCGACGGTAAGCCGACCCGGGTCGGTTACCGGATCGACGACAACGGCCAGAAGGTCCGCATCGCGCGTAGCACCGGTAAGGACCTGTGATGACCACGGCGACCGAAACGAAGACCATGCCGCGCCTCAAGGAGCGGTACCGCAACGAGATCGCGGCGCAGCTGCAGGAGCAGCACAACTTCGGCAACCCCATGCAGGTGCCGCGGTTGGTCAAGATCGTCGTCAACATGGGTGTGGGCGAGGCCGCCCGGGACGCCAAATTGATCGACGGCGCGGTGCGTGACCTGACCACCATCACCGGTCAGAAGCCGCAGGTGCGGCGGGCGACGAAGTCGATCGCGCAGTTCAAGCTCCGCGAGGGCATGCCGATCGGCGCGAAGGTGACCCTTCGCGGCGACCGGATGTGGGAGTTCCTGGACCGGCTGCTGTCGATCGCCCTGCCGCGTATCCGCGACTTCCGCGGTCTCGACGGGCGCAAGCTCGACGGGCACGGCAACTACACGTTCGGCCTGACCGAGCAGTCGGTGTTCCACGAGATCGACCAGGACCGGATCGATCGGCAGCGGGGCATGGACATCACGGTGGTCACCACCGCCAAGACCGACGACGAGGGCCGGGCGCTGCTCAAGCTCCTGGGCTTCCCGTTCAAGGAGAACTGAGATGGCCAAGAAGGCGCTGATCCTCAAGGCGGCCGCGAAGCCGAAGTTCTCGGTTCGCGCTTACACCCGCTGCCAGCGGTGCGGGCGCCCGAAGGCGGTCTACCGTAAGTTCGGTCTCTGCCGGGTGTGCATCCGGGAGATGGCCCACCGCGGTGAGCTGCCGGGCGTGTCCAAGGCTTCCTGGTAAGGGCGACGGCGCTCCGGCTCGTGCCGGGGCCCCCGCACCGATCATGTATTGCTCTTCGCCGTAGGCCCGGGGCGGACCGCCCCGGGAACCCCGGCGAGAAAGGCTGACGAAATCCATGACGATGACCGACCCGATCGCAGACATGCTCACGCGTCTGCGTAACGCCAACCAGGCGTACCACGACCGGGTGACGATGCCGTACTCCAAGATCAAGGCGAACATCGCCGAGGTCCTGAAGGCCGAGGGCTACATCGCCACCTGGTCGGTCGAGGAGCCCGAGGAGGGCGCCGTCGGCAAGCGACTGGTCGTCGAGCTGAAGTACGGCCAGAACCGGGAGCGGAGCCTGGCCGGCATCAAGCGCGTCTCCAAGCCCGGTCTGCGGGTGTACGCCAAGACCGACGGGCTCCCGCGGGTGCTCGGTGGCCTGGGCGTGGCGATCATTTCGACGTCCCAGGGACTGCTGACCGACCGGCAGGCCCGCAAGCGGAGCGTTGGCGGGGAAGTCCTCGCCTTCGTCTGGTAACGGGAGACAGGTAGAAATGTCGCGTATTGGACGTAAGTCGATCCCGGTACCCGCCGGCGTCGACGTCACCATCGACGGGCAGACCGTCAGGGTCAAGGGCCCGAAGGGCGAGCTGAGCCACACCGTCGTCGAGCCGATCACGGTCGAGCGGGGCGAGGACGGCGAGCTGGTCGTCAAGCGGCCCAACGACGAGCGCAAGGCCAAGGAGCGGCACGGCCTCAGCCGTACCCTGCTCTTCAACCTGATCGAGGGCTCGACCAAGGGCTACCGCAAGAGCCTGGAGATCGCCGGTACCGGTTACCGGGTCACCGCCAAGGGCAAGGACCTCGAGTTCGCGCTCGGGTTCTCCCACCCGGTTCTGGTGCGGGCTCCCGAGGGCATCACCTTCACGGTGGAGAAGCCGACGCTGTTCCACGTGGACGGCATCGACAAGCAGTTGGTCGGCGAGGTCGCCGCCAACATCCGGAAGATCCGCCCCCCGGAGCCGTACAAGGGCAAGGGTGTGAAGTACCAGGGCGAGGTCATCCGCCGCAAGGCCGGAAAGGCAGGTAAGAAGTGAGCGCCACGCTGCTCAAGCGCCGCCGCGGCGTCGCCGCCAAGCGCGCCGTCGGTCGGGCGCGCCGGCACTTCCGGGTCCGCAAGAACATCAGCGGCACCGCCGAGCGTCCCCGCCTGGTGGTCACCCGGTCGCTGCGCCACATCGTGGCCCAGATCGTGGACGACACCAAGGGTCACACCCTGGCGTCGGCCTCGACCCTGGACGCCTCCGTGCGTGGCGGCGAGGGCGACAAGAGCGCTCTGGCCGGCAAGGTCGGTGCGCTGCTCGCCGAGCGGGCGAAGGCCGCCGGCGTCTCGAAGGTCGTCTTCGACCGCGGTGGCAGTCGGTACGCGGGGCGGGTAGCTGCTCTGGCCGACGCCGCTCGCGAAGCCGGGCTCGAGTTCTAAGAAACCCCGTCACGAGAGAGAAGGAAGGCTGCTGATGCCAGGTCAACAGCGCCGTGGCGGCGGGTCCGGTGGCAACGAGGGTGGTCGCCGCGACAACCGCCGTGAGGGCGGCCGCGGAAACGCGCCCGTCGAGAAGACCCCGCACCTCGAGCGGGTCGTCGCGATCAACCGCGTCGCCAAGGTCGTGAAGGGTGGTCGTCGCTTCAGCTTCACCGCCCTGGTGATCGTGGGCGACGGCGACGGCACCGTCGGCGTGGGGTACGGAAAGGCCAAGGAGGTGCCCGCGGCGATCGCCAAGGGCGTCGAGGAGGCCAAGAAGCACTTCTTCAAGGTGCCCCGGATCGGTGCCTCGATCCCGCACCCGGTGCAGGGCGAGGACGCCGCCGGTGTGGTGCTGCTCAAGCCGGCCTCGGCCGGTACGGGCGTCATCGCCGGTGGCCCGGTGCGCGCGGTGCTGGAGTGCGCGGGCATCCACGACGTGCTCTCCAAGAGCCTCGGCTCGTCGAACCCGATCAACATCGTGCACGCCACGGTGGCGGCGCTGAAGGGGCTCGAGTCCCCGGAGGCCGTCGCGGCCCGTCGTGGCCTGCCGGTCGAGGACGTAGCGCCGGCGGCCATGCTCGCGTCGCGGGCGGGGGTGGCGTCCTGATGGCGCGCCTGAAGGTCACCCAGGTCCGGTCCGGGATCGGGACCAAGCACAACCAGCGTGAGTCGCTGCGTTCGCTCGGTCTCAAGCGGATCAACGACGTGGTGGTCAAGGAGGACCGGCCGGAGATCCGCGGCATGATCTTCACGGTCAACCACCTCGTGAAGGTCGAGGAGGTCGAGTAATGACGATCAAGGTCCACCACCTGCGCCCGGCGCCGGGGTCCAAGACCGCCAAGACCCGGGTGGGTCGTGGTGAGGGCTCCAAGGGCAAGACCGCCGGTCGCGGTACCAAGGGTTCCAAGGCCCGCAAGAACATCTCGGCGGCGTTCGAGGGTGGGCAGATGCCCATCCACATGCGCCTGCCGAAGATGAAGGGCTTCAAGAACAAGTTCAAGGTGGTCTTCCAGGTGATCAACCTGGACCGGCTCGCCGAACTGTTCCCCAACGGCGGCGAGGTCGGCCCGGTCGAGCTGATCGAGTCCGGCGCGGTCCGCAAGGGTCACCCGGTCAAGGTGCTCGGCACCGGTGACCTCGGTGGAGTGGCGCTCCAGGTGTCGGCGCACGCGTTCAGCGCGTCGGCCAAGGAGAAGATCACCGCCGCCGGTGGCACTGTCACCGAGCTGTAGGACATATCAACACCATGGCGCCCGCCCGGTTGTTCGCAACTGGCGGGCGCCATGGTGCACCCGGGAGATGTGTGCCAGGTAACATCGGAATTGATTTATGTAGCCAGGCACACCTGCCCACAAGCGGACAGGACTGTTAGAGTCCTGTCCCAGCTACGGATATCGGGCGTGTGCCCGGCACCCACCCCGCCCCGCCAGGGTTCACCGGCGGCCCGCCTCGCGCAGGAGGAAGAAGTTGCTGTCCGCCTTTCTCAGTGCGTTCCGTACGCCTGACCTGCGCAAGAAGCTGCTGTTCACAGTAGGCATCATCGCGGTCTACCGTCTCGGTGCCACTTTGCCCAGCCCCGGCGTCTCGTACGGCAACGTGCAGCGCTGTCTGGATGCGTTGGAGGGCGGTTCGGCAGGTGTGCTGAACCTGCTCAACCTCTTCTCCGGCGGCGCGTTGTTGCAGCTCTCGGTCTTCGCGCTGGGCATCATGCCCTACATCACCGCGTCGATCATCCTGCAACTCCTGACCGTGGTGATCCCCCGGCTCGAGCAGCTCCGCAAGGAGGGGCAGGCCGGCCAGGCGAAGATCACCCAGTACACCCGCTACCTCACCCTCGGCCTGGGCGTGCTCCAGGCCTCGGCGTTCGTGGCGCTGGCCCGCTCCGGGCAGCTCTTCAACAACCAGTGCGACCAGTGGCCGATCATTCCGCGGGACACCGGTATCCCGGACTGGCTGACCCTGACGATCCTGGTCATGACGATGACCGCCGGTACCGGCGTGGTCATGTGGCTGGGTGAGCTGATCACCGACCGGGGCGTCGGCAACGGCATGTCCGTGCTGATCTTCACCTCGATCGCGGCCCGCCTCCCCAGCGAGGGTTGGCAGATCAAGCAGTCCAAGGGCTGGGGGATGTTCTTCCTGGTGATCGCCCTGGTTCTGGTGGTCATCTGCGCCGTCACCTTCATCGAGCAGGCGCAGCGCCGGATCCCGGTGCAGTACGCCAAGCGGATGATCGGCCGGCGGATGTACGGCGGCACCTCGACCTACATCCCGTTGAAGGTCAACCAGGCGGGTGTCATCCCGGTCATCTTCGGCTCCTCGCTGCTGTACCTCCCGCAGCTGGGCCTGCAGTTCTTCGACCAGAACGACCCGGGCAAGACCCAGGCGTGGATCCAGAACAACCTGGTCAACCCGACCAGCCCGATCTACATCGCGGTCTTCTTCCTGCTGATCATCTTCTTCACGTACTTCTACGTCTCGATCACGTTCAACCCGACCGAGGTCGCAGACAACATGAAGAAGTACGGCGGCTTCGTGCCGGGGATCCGTCCCGGCAAGCCGACCGCCGACTACCTCGATTTCATCCTCAGCCGGATCACCCTGCCGGGCTCTCTCTACCTGGCGGTCATCTCGATCCTGCCGAGCTTCTTCTTCATCTGGTTGGACAGCGAGCAGTACGTCAACTTCCCGTTCGGCGGTACCGCTGTGCTCATCATGGTCGGCGTCGGTCTGGAGACCGTGAAGCAGATCGAGAGCCAACTGATGCAGCGGAACTACGAAGGGTTCCTGCGGTAGATGCGACTCGTTCTGGTTGGCCCGCCGGGCGCGGGCAAAGGCACACAGGCAGAGTTCATCGCCGCGCACCTCTCGGTGCCGAAGATCTCCACCGGGGACATCTTCCGGGCCAACGTCACCCAGGGCACGCCCCTGGGGGTCGAGGCCAAGCGGTACATGGACGCGGGCAAGCTGGTTCCGGACGAGGTGACCATCAACATGGTCCGGGACCGGCTCGCCGAGGCGGACGCCGCCGAGGGATTCCTCCTCGACGGCTTCCCCCGGACCACCCCGCAGGCTGCCGCCCTGGACAAGCTCCTCGCCGACCTCGGCACCGCCCTGGACCTGGTCCTGGAGTTGGTGGTCGACGACGACGAGGTGATCCGACGGCTCTCCGGCCGGCGTACCTGCCGGGGCTGCGGCAAGATCTGGCACGTCGAGTTCGACGCCACGCTCCGGGACGGCATCTGCGACAGGTGCGGTGCCGAACTGTTCCAGCGTGACGACGACAAGCCGGAGACCATCGCCGCCCGACTGCGGGAGTACGCCGAGAAGACCGCCCCGTTGGTGGACTACTACGGCGCTCAGGGCAAGCTGGTGGGCATCGACGCCACCGGCCCGGTCGAGGACGTCACGGTCCGGGCGATCGACGCCCTGCGCTCGTACGGCGGCTGATTCACCGCCCGGGTGCTCCGGCTGCCGGTGACCGCCGGCGTGGTTAGAGTGCGAGGCACGGGTACGCGTTCGCGTACCCGTGCCCTGCGGTGTGTGCACCCGAATCGCCGACGGAAGGTGAATGCGTCATGCGTCGTCCCCAGCTGGACATCCAGCTGAAGACCCCCGAGCAGGTCGAGAAGATGCGGGCCGCCGGACTGGTGGTCGCCGAGGCCCTGCGCCGGATGCGGGAGGCGGTGGCCCCCGGGGTCAGCACCGCCGACCTGGACGCGATCGCGGAGTCCACCATCCGTGAGGCGGGCGGCCAGCCCTCGTTCAAGGGCTACCACGGGTTCCCGGGCTCGATCTGCTCCTCGGTCAACGAGCAGATCGTGCACGCCATCCCCTCCCCGAAGCAGGTGCTCGCCGAGGGAGACCTGATCTCCATCGACTGCGGTGCGGTGCTCGACGGTTGGCACGGCGACGCGGCCATCACCGTCGGGGTCGGCGAGGTGGACCCGGCGCTGCTGCGGATGGCCGAGGTGGCCGAGGACGCCATGTGGGCCGGGATCGCCGCCGCCGCGCGGGGCGCGGCCAGCGGCAAGGGACGCCTCACCGACATCTCCCACGCGGTGGAGAAGGCCGTCCGCAAGGGCGGGCGGTACGGCATCGTCGACGGGTACGGCGGCCACGGCATCGGTACCGAGATGCACCAGGACCCGCACGTGCTCAACCACGGGCGGCCGGGCAAGGGACCCCGTCTGGTGCCCGGGATGGCGCTGGCCATCGAACCGATGATCACCATGGGGTCGCCCAGGACGGCGGAGCTGGCCGACGGGTGGACGGTGGTGACCCGGGACCGGTCCTTCGCGGCCCACGTCGAGCACTCGATGGCGTTGTTGCCCGACGGGGTCTGGGTGCTGACGGCCTTCGACGGCGGCCGGACCCGACTCGGCGACCTGGTGACCGAGCGACAGCCCGCCGACTCCCCGGCCACCTGACGCCGCGTCTGGCGGCCGAGGGGCAACTCGCCGACTCCCCGGGCCACCTGACGCCGTCAGGCCGTCCGGCTGACGGGCTCCTGGAGGGCGTACCGCGGCCCTTGACCGCCCGGCGACCACCTTGCGGGGTGGCACCGGCGGTCGAGGTCGTAGGCGGCGGCCGGGGGTGACGTCGTGAGCGGGGGTTGGCGGGTTGATGGCATGCTTGGCGCCATGGACCAACGCGACGGGATGCGGGCGGCCGACGCGGACCGCGAGGTAGTGGCCGGGCGGTTGCGGGCGGCGCTCGACGAGGGCCGGCTGGACCTGCACGAATACGACGAGCGGTTGCAACGCACCTTCACCGCGCGCACCTACGGCGAGTTGGACGCGATCCTGACGGACCTGCCGGTGACCAAGGTTCCCCGACCGGCGGGGTACGCCGCCGCGGAGGTCGCCGCTCCGACGCCGAGTGACCCGGCGGCGGTGGCGCAGCCGGCGCCGACCAGGTCGGCGACGCTGCGCTGGCTGGCCGACACCTGGGAGGGGTACCTGACGACCGTCGCCGTCACCACGGCGGTCTGGGGCATGATCAGCCTACTGAGCGGCGAGCTGCTCTACTTCTGGCCGGGCTGGGTGGCCGGGCCGTGGGGGGCGGTGCTGATGGTGAGCACCGTGATCGGGCTCTCGAAGGGTGAGCCGGAACGGTGGGCCGCCAAGGAGGAGCAGAAGCGCCTGCGTAAGGCGGAGAAGCGGGCCCGTAAGCGGGAGGCCAAGGCCGCCGAGCAGGGGCTGACTGCTGATCCGGGCGGGGGCGCGACCTTCCTCGGCGGGGGAGTCGGCAGTGCCCCGGCCTCCGGGCCGCAGACCTTCCCGGTCCCGCCGGCCCGTTCCGCCGGCGGGGACGGGGTGACACCGCAGGTGTGGTCCGCCGAGCGGCAGAACCCGCCCCAGACGACCGGGTCGGCCCAGCAGGGCGGTCAGGCGGCCCAGCCGGCGGGGGAGGAGCTGCGGGAGTCGAATCCTCGGCGCCGTTCCTCCGAGGGTGGAATTTCCGCCTGATCCGAGGTTCTTCGCCCGAATCGGTGACCTACGGGGTGGCCGGTTTGGCGACCGCCGGTCGACCGGCGTAGACTTTCGGATCGGCGCACAGCGTCCACTCCGGCATGCCCACCCGCGCTTCGGTGGGGCCGGAGCCGCGGCTGGCCGGGCTTGCAGTTCGCGATCCTCCTGGATCGTGACCTCGGGTCCGTGTAAGGCGTTGTGAGCCGTCCGGAGCAACCGACGTCAGGACAGCGGAGGACATGCCGAAAAAAGACGGAGCCATCGAGATCGAGGGTCGGGTCATCGAGCCCCTGCCGAACGCAATGTTCCGGGTGGAGCTCGCGAACGGCCACAAGGTGCTGGCTCACATCAGCGGCAAGATGCGGCAGCACTACATCCGCATCCTGCCGGAGGACCGGGTCGTCGTCGAACTCTCGCCGTACGACTTGACTCGCGGGCGCATCGTCTACCGCTACAAGTAACCGAACCTGACGGCGGGCCGGGAAGTCCCGTGTCCGTCTTCGACGTCCGGGCGCGTGAAGACGCGGCTCCGGGCCAGATGGGAAGTAAGGCAACCGTGAAGGTCAAGCCGAGCGTCAAGAGGATCTGCAACAAGTGCCGGGTGATCCGTCGGCACGGTCGGGTCATGGTCATCTGCACCGACCCGCGCCACAAGCAGCGCCAGGGTTGATCAGCCTGACCGGTCGGTGACGTCCGGTCGAGATCTTTCCGGGCCGTAGATCCTGCCAACATCACCAGCTCGTTCCAGCTCCGGGCGGTGCGCAGTGCGTACCTGCTCGTGGTTGACCCCCGGTCGGAGGCCGGGGCCCGCTCGGGCAACGACCGATCCCGGTCGCCGGTGCGTCACGCACCGGAAAGACGGGACGGACGGTAGCGGGGTGGGACGGGTCCACACCTCCGCCAGAACATCACAGAGGAGCAAGCCCGCACATGGCACGTCTAGTCGGCGTCGACCTCCCCCGCGAGAAGCGGATGGAGATCGCGCTCACCTACATCTTCGGCGTGGGTCGGACCCGCGCCCAGGAGACGCTCGCCGCCACCGGCATCTCGCCGGACAAGCGCGCCCGGGACCTCACGGACGAGGAGCTGGTCCAGCTCCGCGACCACATCGAGGGCAACTACAAGGTTGAAGGCGACCTGCGCCGCGAGGTCGCCGCCGACATCCGCCGCAA
Source organism: Micromonospora sp. SH-82 (assembly GCF_051132485.1). NCBI lineage: Bacteria > Bacillati > Actinomycetota > Actinomycetes > Micromonosporales > Micromonosporaceae > Micromonospora > Micromonospora sp. SH-82. The sequence goes on along the minus strand of NZ_CP148049.1, from coordinate 357,841 downwards.
GGTCGAGATCGGCTGCTACGCCGGTATCCGGCACCGCCGGGGTCTGCCCGTGCGTGGGCAGCGGACCCGTACGAACGCCCGGACCCGGAAGGGCCCGAAGCGGACCGTCGCCGGCAAGAAGAAGCCCGGCAAGAAGTAGGGCCCAGCCGGAATTCTGGTCACTCGCTGTCGAGGCACCCCGCAACGGGGGCCAGGTGATCGACAGGGCGGGCAGCCGGAAGCCGATCGAGAACCAACACAGGAGCGCATACACACATGCCACCGAAGGCTCGTGCCGGAGCCGCCGTCAAGAAGGTCCGGCGCAAGGAACGCAAGAACGTCGCCCACGGGCAGGCGCATATCAAGAGCACCTTCAACAACACCATCGTGTCCATCACGGACCCGACCGGTGCCGTCATCTCCTGGGCCTCCGCCGGCCAGGTCGGCTTCAAGGGGTCCCGCAAGTCGACCCCGTTCGCCGCGCAGCTGGCCGCCGAGGCCGCCGCTCGCCGGGCGATGGAGCACGGCATGCGCAAGGTCGACGTTTTCGTCAAGGGCCCCGGCTCCGGCCGGGAGACCGCGATCCGTTCGCTGCAGGCCGTCGGGCTGGAGGTCGGGCAGATCTCCGACGTCACGCCGCAGCCGCACAACGGGTGCCGTCCGCCGAAGCGTCGCCGGGTCTGAGAGGTTAGAGAGAGATGGCTCGTTATACCGGTGCTGACTGCCGCCGTTGCCGGCGGGAGAAGATGAAGCTGTTCCTCAAGGGCAGCAAGTGCGATGGTCCGAAGTGCCCGTTCGAGTCCCGGCCGTTCCCGCCCGGGCAGCACGGCCGAGGACGTACCAAGGAGACGGAGTACCTGCTCCAGCTCCGTGAGAAGCAGAAGGCCCGCCGCATCTACGGCGTGCTGGAGAAGCAGTTCCACGGTTACTACGTGGAGGCCGTGGCGAAGCAGGCCAAGACCGGTGAGGTCCTCCTGCAGATCCTCGAGTCGCGGCTCGACAACGTGGTGTACCGGGCCGGCTTCGGCAAGTCGCGGGACATGGCTCGCCAGCTGGTCAAGCACGGTCACCTCACGGTGAACGGCAAGAAGGTCGACATCCCGTCGTACCGGGTCAAGGAGCACGACATCATCGAGGTTCGGGGCAAGAGCAAGGAGCTCACCCCGTTCATCGTGGCGCAGGCCGAGGCCGGTTCGCGGACCGTCCCCGCCTGGCTCGAGGTGATCCCGAGCAACATGAAGATCCTCGTGCACTCCCTCCCGGCCCGGCAGGTCATCGACACGCAGGTCCAGGAGCAGCTGATCGTCGAGCTCTACTCCAAGTAGGCATCGACTCGTCGCGGTGGCCCGTCCCTGGGGGCGGGCCACCGGAGACATTCACCTGAGCGTCATATGGCGGGCGCTCCGGAAGAGAAGAGAAACAATGCTCATCAGTCAGCGACCGACTCTCTCCGAAGAGTCGATCAACGAGACCCGGTCCCGGTTCACCATCGAGCCGCTGGAGCCGGGCTTCGGGTACACCCTGGGCAACTCGCTGCGGCGTACGCTGCTGTCGTCCATCCCGGGCGCGGCGGTGACCTCGATCAAGATCGACGGGGTGCTGCACGAGTTCACCACGATCCCCGGGGTCAAGGAGGACGTGGTCGAGCTCGTCATGAACGTCAAGGAGCTCTGCGTCAGCTCCGAGCACGACGAGCCGGTCAGCATGTACCTGCGCAAGCAGGGCCCGGGCGACGTGACGGCGGGGGACATCCAGCCGCCGGCCGGCGTCTCGGTGCACAACCCGGACCTCAAGCTCGCCACCCTCAACGGCAAGGGCCGGCTCGACATGGAGCTGACCGTCGAGCGGGGTCGCGGCTACGTCACGGCGGCACAGAACAAGCAGGCGGGTGCCGAGATCGGCCGGATCCCGGTCGACTCGATCTACTCGCCCGTGCTGAAGGTGACGTACCGCGTCGAGGCCACCCGGGTCGAGCAGCGGACCGACTTCGACCGGCTGATCATCGACGTCGAGACCAAGCCGTCGATGGGCCCGCGTACCGCGCTGGCCTCCGCCGGTTCGACGCTGGTGGAGCTCTTCGGTCTGGCTCGGGAGCTGGACGAGACCGCCGAGGGCATCGACATCGGCCCGTCCCCGCAGGACGCTCAGCTGGCGGCGGACCTGGCACTGCCGATCGAGGAGCTGGACCTCACGGTCCGTTCCTACAACTGCCTCAAGCGCGAGGGCATCAACTCCGTCGGTGAGCTGATCGGGCGCACCGAGGCCGACCTCCTCGACATCCGCAACTTCGGTCAGAAGTCGATCGACGAGGTCAAGATGAAGCTGGCCGGGATGGGGCTGGGGCTGAAGGATTCGGCTCCCAACTTCGACCCGGCGCACGTCGTGGACGCCTTTGGTGAGGCCGACTACGACACGGACGACTACCGCGAGACCGAGCAGCTCTAGTCCGCGCTGCCGCCACACCTGAGGAGCAAGCATGCCCACGCCCACGAAAGGCGCCCGCCTCGGCGGCAGCCCCGCGCACGAGCGGCTGATGTTGGCCAACCTGGCCACCTCGCTGTTCCAGCACGGCAAGATCAAGACCACCGAGACCAAGGCTCGTCGCCTGCGCCCGGTCGCCGAGCGGCTCATCACCAAGGCCAAGCGCGGTGATCTGGCCTCCCGGCGTCGGGTCCTGGGTGTGGTCAAGGACAAGGACGTGGTCTACGCCCTGTTCGACCAGATCGCGCCCCGGTTCGCCAACCGCAACGGCGGTTACACCCGGATCGTGAAGGTCGGCCCCCGCAAGGGCGACAACGCTCCGATGGCGATCATCGAGCTGGTCGAGGAGCTGCAGGTCGTCGAGCCGACGGCGAACAAGAAGACCGCCGACCGCAAGGCGGCGCAACAGGACAAGGTCGAGGCCCTGGCCCCGGCCGACGAGACCCCCCGGTCCAGCGAGGGTGACCAGGACTCCGAGGCTCCGGTCTCGGCTTCCGGCGACACCGCCGCCGCCCGTGAGGACAGCGACGAGGCCACCGAGAACAAGGCCTGATCGCACAGCAGCACACGTCGGGCCCGGCACCCTCTCACGGGGTGCCGGGCTCGACCCGTCAGTGGAGGTACGAGTGGACGAGCGGACCCGGTTGCGGTTGGACGTCTCGTACGACGGCACGGACTTCTCCGGCTGGGCCCCCCAGCCGAGCCGGCGTACGGTCGCCGGAGTGCTCGTCGAGAAGCTGGACCTGGTGCTCGGGGCGGGGACCGTGGTCGGGTTGACGGTGGCCGGTCGGACCGACGCCGGGGTGCACGCCACCGGGCAGGTCTGCCACGTCGACCTGCCGACGGTGGTGTGGCGGGAGCACGAAGGGCTGCTCGTCAGGCGGCTGGCCCGGATCCTGCCCACCGACGTCCGGGTGCGGGCGGCGACGGAGGTGCCCGCCGACTTCGACGCCCGGTTCTCGGCCACCTTCCGCCGCTACGAGTACCGGGTGACCGACGCCGCGTTCGGGGCGGATCCGTTACGCCGGCATGCGGTCCTGGCCTGGCCGAAGCCGCTCGACGTCGACCTGCTCAACGCCGCCGCAGCCGGGCTGGTGGGGGAGCACGACTTCGCCGCGTACTGCCGGCGCAAGGAGAACGCGACCACTTTGCGGGCGGTGTCCCGGTTGGACTGGCGGCGGGACCCGGACGGTGTCCTGGTGGCCACCGTGCAGGCCGACGCGTTCTGCCAGGCGATGGTCCGCAGCCTGGTCGGGGCGATGCTGGTGGCCGGGGACGGTCGGCGGCCGGTGGAGTGGCCGGCGGGTCTGTTGACCCGACGGGACCGGGCCAGTGAGGTGACGGTGGCCGCCGCACACGGGTTGACGCTGGTGGCGGTCGGCTATCCGGACGATCCCGCCGAGTACGCCCGCCGCGCCGATCTCACCCGGCGGTTGCGGGTCCCGGCCGGCTCCTGACCTGGGTGGCTCCTGACCCGGTCGGCTCCTGACCCGGGTGGCGGTCGGCCTCGGACCCGGTCGCCTTCGGACCCGGTCGCCTTCGGACCCGGTCGCCTTCGGACCTGGACGTCTTCGGACCCGGACGCCGCCCACCCGGGTCCTTCCGCAGCGTCCGTCAGTCGCCCTCGGGGGAGTCGCCGTCGCCGGTGCGCCCGTCGAGGTCGGGGTCGGGCTGACCGGCGGTCCCGCCGTTGGCCCGTGCCTCCAGGACCGTCTTGTCCAGGTGCAGCTCGATCAGGTCGAACATGATGTCGCGCACTGTCGGGTCGCCGGACGGGATCGGCTCTCCGTCCGTCCGGACGACCAGGGTGAACGCCAGGTAGTGGCCGCGTACCTGCCAGCCGACCCGGGACGGCGCGGTGCCCAGTACGGCGGTGTCGGTCCCGGCGGTCATCCCCTGGAACCGGCCCTGCCGTTCGTCGAGGAGTTCCCGGATCCGGTCCCTGGCCCGTTCGGCGTTGGCGACGTCGGGCAGGTTGAACAGGCCGGCGGTGACCAGGTGTCGGCCGTCGGGGCTGCGCAGGGTGCCCCGGACCACCTGGCTGCATCCGACCCGGGACAGCAGGTCGGCGACCTCCCCGGTGGCGGCTGTCGCGCAGCTGCCGCTGCTGTGGGTCCGCAAGACCTGGTAGGGGCCGGTGCCGTCGAGCGTCAGCCGCTTGGTGCCGAAGACCTCCTTGGTGGTCAGCGGTGCCTGGTCGGTGTCCCGGGAGTCGATGTTCTGCGGTTCGGCGCGGGGCGGTGCGGTGACCGGTGCGGCGGCCGGGGTCCCGGGGACCTCCGGATCCCGGTCGACGATCAGGGCGGCGGCGGTGAGCCCGCAGAGGGCGAGCAGGACCAGTACCGCCGCGCTTCCGATCAGGACCTGCCAGGGGCGGGCGCCCCGGCCTGCCTCGCGGTGGCTGTGCGCCGGTCCGAGGGGCTGCATCGGCGGTGACAGGCGGCTGGTGTGTGCCGGGGGTGGGGCGGGTGCCGGCTCGGGTTCTGGTTCGGCTATCGGTTCCGCCTCGACGACCGGTGCCGGACGGCTGGCCCGGGTCAGGATCGGGGTCGGGAAGCGCGACGGTGACGGGCCGGTGTGGGTGGGTCGACCCGTCACCACCGACAGTTCGGTCCCGGGGCGGGGGGATTCCATGGGGCGGTCCTCACCGGACTCGTACCGATAAACCATGTTGCCCAGGTTAAGGAACAATGCCCCCTTAAGGGGTATTTCCCGGAAATCAACTTCCCACGCCGCCGGGGCCACCGCCCCGGCCGTCGACAGCCCCGATCCGGGTCGGTGCGAGAATGCCGGACGTGACCGGGGACCACTACTTCACCGCCGAACCCACGGCTGCCGCCGCACCACGGGAGGTGGAGTTCACCGCCGCCGGACGCGAGTGGACACTCGCCTCCGCAGCCAACGTCTTCTCCGCCGACCGGCTCGACGCGGGCACCGCCGTACTGCTGCGAAAGGCCCGGCTGCCGCACGCCGCCACCACCGGCGCGCTGCTCGACCTGGGCTGCGGGTTCGGTCCCATCACCTGCGTCCTGGCCGTCTCGGCCCCGGCCGGCACCGTCTGGGCGGTCGACGTCAACGAGCGGGCCCGCGACCTGACCACGGCGAACGCGGCACGGGTCGGGGTGGCCGACCGGGTCCGGGTGCACGCTCCGGACGACGTCCCGCAGGACGTCACCTTCACCCAGATCTGGTCCAACCCGCCGATCCGGATCGGCAAGACCGAGCTGCACGACCTGCTGCGACGGTGGCTGCCCCGACTCGCCCCGGACGGCGTCGGCTGGCTGGTGGTGGCCCGGCACCTCGGCGGGGACTCCCTGCACCGGTGGCTGGTCGACCAGGGTTGGCAGGTCGAACGGCACGCGAGCCAGAAGGGTTACCGGGTCCTGCGGATCACCAGGTAAATGGTTGTCGCGTCCGGGCCTGACTCGGGCAGGATGCCGTCGTGGGATATGTGGACGTGGCAGCCGTCGGACACGTCCTACCCGACGGCCGTGAGTTGCTACGCGACGTGTCGTTCCGGGTGGGCGAGGGGACCAAGGTAGCCCTGGTCGGGCCGAACGGCGCGGGGAAGACGACACTGCTGCGGTTGGTCGCCGGAGACCAACCGGTGCACACCGGGGCCGTGGCCCGTGCCGGTGGGCTCGGGGTGATGCGCCAGTTCATCGGCATGATCGGGGACGAGCAGACCCTCGCCGACCTGGCGCTGTCGCTGCTCCCGCCCGCCGTACGGGACGCCGGCCACCGGCTCGCCGACACCGAGCAGGCCATGCGCGAGGCCGAGGCGCGCGACAGCAGATCCGCCGGTCGGAGCCAACTCGCGTACGCCGACGCCCTGGCCGCCTGGGGGGAGGTCGGCGGGTACGACGCCGAGGTGCTCCTGGACACCGTCGCCACCATCGTGCTCGACCGGCAGTGGGAGGCGGTACGCGACCGTCCGGTGCGGACCCTCTCCGGCGGCCAGCAGAAGCGGTTCGCCCTGGAACTGCTGCTGCGCGGCACCGACGAGGTGCTGCTCCTCGACGAGCCGGACAACTTCCTCGACGTGCCGGGCAAACGCTGGCTGGAGGGCCGGCTGCGGGAGTCGACGAAGTCGGTCCTCTACGTCTCGCACGACCGGGAACTGCTGGCCCGGACCGCCGAGCGGGTGGTCACAGTCGAAGGCGGCAGCGCCTGGGTGCACCCGGGCGGCTTCGCCAGCTGGTACGAGGCCCGGGTCGCCCGGCACGCCCGCCTCGACGAGCTGCGTCGGCGGTGGGACGAGGAGCACCAGAAGTTGCGTGAGCTGATGCTGATGTACAAGCAGAAGGCCGCGTACAACGACGGGCTGGCGTCGCGGTACCAGGCCGCCCAGACCCGGCTGCGTAAGTTCGAGGAGGCCGGGCCGCCGCCCGTACCCCCGAAGGAGCAGGACATCCGGATGCAGCTCTCCGGCGGTCGGACCGGGCGGCGCGCGGTGATCTGCGAGCAGCTGGAGCTGGACGGCCTGACCTACCCCTTCGACCTGGAGCTCTGGTACGGCGACCGGGTGGCGGTCCTCGGTGCCAACGGCACCGGCAAGTCCCACTTCCTGCGGCTGCTGGCCCGGGGCGGCACCGACCCGGACGCGACGGTCGTCGACCAGGACGCGGCGTCCGGGCTCACCCCGGTGGCCCACGACGGGGTGGCCCGACTCGGGGCACGGGTCCGTCCCGGACACTTCTCCCAGACCCACGACCGGCCCGAGCTGACCGGGAGGACACTCGTCGAGATCCTCTGGCGGGGGGACGACCACCGGACCGGGATGGACCGGCACGCCGCCATGGCCGCACTGAGTCGGTACGAGCTGGCCGGGCAGGGCGACCAGCGGTTCGGCAGCCTCTCCGGCGGGCAGCAGGCCCGGTTCCTGGTGCTCCTGCTGGAGCTGTCCGGGGCGACCCTGCTCCTGCTCGACGAGCCCACCGACAACCTGGACCTGGCCAGTGCGGAGGCGCTGGAGGCGGGGCTGGCCGGATTCGCCGGCACCGTCGTCGCGGTCACCCACGACCGCTGGTTCACCCGCTCGTTCGACAGGTTCGTGCTGTTCCGTGGCGACGGTGAGGTGGTCGAGACCGACGAGCCGTTCTGGGACGTCGCCTGACAGTGACCCCGGGGACGCCGTAGGTCGTGCCCGGGGCGCGGGTGCCCGGCTCGGCATAGGGTGGCCTGGTGACTGAGATGACGTATCGCCGGCTGGGCGACTCCGGGCTCGTGGTGTCCGTGGTCGGCGTCGGCTGCAACAACTTCGGCCGCAAGCTCGACCTCGACGGCACCCGGGAGGTGGTCGACGCCGCGCTGGACGTCGGGATCAACCTCTTCGACACCGCCGACATCTACGGTGAGCCGCAGGGCGCCTCCGAGGAACTGCTCGGCCAGGTGCTCAAGGGCCGCCGGGACGACGTGGTGCTGGCCAGCAAGTTCGGTATGGACATGCACGGACTCAACGGCCCCGACCACGGTGCCCGTGGCGCCCGGCGGTACCTGACCCGTGCGGTGGAGGCCTCCCTGCGCCGCCTCGGCACCGACCACATCGACCTGTACCAGATGCACGAGCCGGACCCGGGCACCCCGATCGAGGAGACCCTGGCCGCCCTGGACGACCTGGTCCGCGCCGGGAAGGTCCGCTACCTCGGCAACTCCAACTTCACCGGCTGGCAGATCGCCGACGCCGACTGGACGGCCCGGACCGCCGGCACCAACCGGTTCGTCAGCGCCCAGAACCAGTACAGCCTGCTGGAGCGGGGGGTCGAGGCGGAGGTGGTGCCGGCCTGTGAGCGCTTCGGGCTGGGGCTGCTGCCGTTCTTCCCGCTCGCCGACGGGCTGCTCACCGGCAAGTACCGCCGGGACCAGGCCCCGCCCGGCGGCAGCCGGCTCTCCGGCAGCGGCACCCGTTACCAGCAGCGCCTGGCCGCCGCCGACTGGGACACCATCGAGGCCCTGGAGGCGTACGCCGCCGAGCGGGACGTGTCCCTGCTCCAGGTGGCCGTCGGCGGTCTCGCCGCCCAACCGGCGGTGACCTCGGTGATCGCCGGTGCCACCACCGCCGACCAGGTCCGGTCCAACGCCGCCGCCGGTGCCTGGCGACCCACCCTCGACGACCTGGCAGCCCTGAACACCCTCCTGACCCCCTGACCCCACCCTCTCCCCGCCCTTCGGCCTCCCGGCGTCCGGTGACCAAGGGGTTCGTGTCACCAGTAGGTGCCTCGGTGACACGAACCCCTTGGTCGACGAGGTGATCCGGGTGGACGGGGAGTTGGGGGTTAGAGGGGGGTGGCGGGGTTGATTCGGGTGGGGTCCTTGGGGAGGCGGCCGGTTCCCTTGACCGTCCGGCCGTCGTTGGCGGCTACGCCGGCGCGGCTGGCCGTACCGCCCAGCCGGACGATCATGGCGTCGGCGTCCCGGACCAGCACCTCACGGACCTCGGCCTCGCCCACCAGCGCGGAGTCGGCGGCGAGCCCTCGGAACGCGGTGAGCTGCTGGACGGCCCGCCTGTCGTCGCCCGCCGCCTCCGAGGTCCGGGCCGCCGTCAGCTTGTTCGTCAGCTTCCGGTGGGCCGGTTCGGAGATCCGCCCGGTGGCGCGGAACCTGTCGATCAGGTTCTGCATGTCCCGCAGCGAGGTGGTGACGAAGAACCGGACCGTGGCGGTGGTGCCGTTGCCCGCCCGGTCGGTGGCGGTGACTGTCAGCTCGTGCAGGCCGAGCGGCAGCTCGTACATGGCCTGCAGGGTTCCGGAGGCGTACGGTCGGCCGTCGAGCGTCCCCACCACCGACCGGATCCCGGAGGTCGGGTCGACCGCCTGCCAGGAGACGCGGACGTCCTGGCTGTCGCCGTAGAGCTGGCCGTCGGCGACCCCGGACACCAGCAGCGTCGGCTTGGTGCCGTCGATGCGGACCACCGCCGACTTCAGCGACTCGACGTTGCCGGCGTTGTCGGTGGCCCGGTAGAGCAGCTCGTGCTCGCCGTCCCCGCTGATCTGCACCGGACCGGCGTACGGCTGCCACTCACCACCGTCGAGCGACCACTCCAGGAGCCGTACCCCGGAGCCTCCGTCGGTGGAGGTGAGCACCACCGGGACCGTACCGTCGTGCCAGCCCTCGTCGTTCGGGGACGCGAACGACGCCGAACTCACCGGGGCGGTGGTGTCGACGGTGCTGGCGGTGAGCCGGAAGTAGTCGAACGACACCGTCTTCGAGGCCGTCTGGGCGGCCCCGAGGGTGAACAGACCCACCCTGGGGGTGGCCCCGACGGCGGCGTTCGTCAACTCTCCCAGGACCGTCCACTCCGACCCGTCCGCCGAGTACGACGCGGTGTACGTGTCACCGCTACGGGCCACCCGCAGGTGCCACACCCCCTGGGTGAGGCTGCCCGCGTCCGGTTGGGGGTTCTGGACCGCCCCGCCGATCTCGTTACGGAACTCGATCCGGCGGTTGACCGGTTGGCCGGGGGAGTTGTCCACCAGGTAGTCGAGCTTGAGGTAGTTGTCGTCGTCCGCGTACACCAGGAGCCCGGCCTGCTGGTACTGCTCGTCGAGGAGGCTCCCGTCGACCTTCGTCTGGATGGTCCAGTCACCCTGCGGTGCGGTCTGCAGGATGAAGTTGGTCGGCCCGGAGTTGCCGCCACCGTAGATGTCACCGTTCGGGACGTCCACGTGCAGCGCGCCGTCGGTCACCCGGTAGCCGTCCGGGTCCTCCCTGACGACCGCGTTCCACCGGCACACGTCCAGGGCGTCCCCGGTGAACTCGTCCGACGGGGTCACCGGCTCGGCCGGGATGTCCGGGGCGACCTGGAACCAGTCGAAGGCCGCCTGCACCACCGGGGCGGTGGTGCCGCCGTTGAGGGCGAACAGACCGATCTGCGGGGCGGTGATGCCGGCCAGCGCGGCCGGTCGGCCGACCGGAGTGTAGGTCTGCCCGTCGGCCGAGAAGGCGGCGGTCACGTTCGTCCCGTCGCTGGTCAGCCGCAGGTGGATGGTGTCACCGTCCGGGGCGGGGCCACTGTCGGTCCCCTCGTTGCGGGGCACCCCGGCGGTCTCCCGGATGAACTCCACCCGACGGTTTCCGCCGTAGAGCAGGTCGAGCTTGGCGTAGTTGTCGTCGTCGCCGTAGACGATCAGACCGGCCTGCTGGTAGTCGGCGGTGGTCGGCACCGTCACCTTCGTGGTCACCTGCCAGGCCCCGGTCGGCGCGGGCTGGAGGACCAGGTTCGTCGCGTCGTTGCGGTCACCGTAGAGGTCCCCGACCCCGGTGGGCAGGCGCAGCGAGCCGCCGGAGACCGCGTACGACTGGTTCTCCCGGACGATCGTCTTCCACCGGTCCCGGTCCAGGGAGTTGCCGTCGAAGGCGTCCGACCGGGCACCGAAGCAGGAGGTGTTCGGCGCCTCCACCCGTACCTGGGCGGTGGCGTACGAGGTGGCCCCCCGCTTGTCGGTCACCGTCAGGGTGGCGGTGAACGTACCCGGGACGGTGTAGGTGTGTTCGGCGTTCAGGGTGTCCGCCGTGGCACCGTCACCGAAGTCCCAGGCGTACGTGAGCGGGGTGTCGCCCTCCGGGTCCGTGGCGGTGCCGACGAAGGCGACGGTGACCGGGGCGGTGCCGGTGGTGGGGGTGGCGGTGGCCGTCACTGTCGGCGGGGCGTTGTCGGTCACGCCCCTGCCGACGAAGTCCATCCAGTTGACGTTGAACAGACTGTTCGCGCCTCCGCCCGGGTCCCGGGCCACGAAGAAGAGCGTGCCGCCCGAGTCGGCGTCCGCCGGCACCTGCGCGGTGACGTCGGTGTACGTCTGCCACTGCCCCGTCGTGGGGACGTCGACCGAGGTGAGCAGCGGGCCGTCGGGCGCACCGGCGCGTACCTCGACACGTCCACCGGAGGTCGCCGAGGCGACCCGGAACCGGATGGCGTCGATGCCGGTCAGGCTGGCCGGCTTGACCGACCACCAGTCGCCGTCCTCGATGAACCCGATGTTCTGTCCACCCCCGGCGGTGTCCCCGGTGGTCTCCCGCCCGACGCCCGGGTCGCCGCCCCCGGTGCTGCCCGGGATCCGGCCGGTGGCGGTGAAGTACTCGGCCTGCTTGCGCTTGGGCTGGAGGATCTCCAGGGACCGGCCGGTCAGTGCCCCGGCGCCGCCCGTACCGCCGTTGTCGGTGTAGGTCGCCTCCAGGACGGTGAAGACGTTCGCCTCGGCCCCGTGGCCGGCGGCGAGCTGGGTCTGCACGGTGCCGGTGCAGCCGGTGTGCTGCTCCAGCGGGTGGGCGTGCTCGTCGTGGCCGAGCAGGACCTGCAGGTTCACCTTGGCGCAGTCGATCTCCCCGTCCTCCGGGTCGGTCACCTTGACCGTGTACTCGACCTGGTCACCCCAGTCGAAGAAGCCGCCGTCCGGGGGGAACTCGATGGTCACCGTCGGGGCGGTGTTGCCGACCGTCACCCGGACGTTCGCCACCGCGGTCCGCCCCCGGTCGTTGGTGACGGTGAGCTGGGCGTTGTAGTTGCCCGCAGCGTCGTACGTGTGGGTGGGGTTCGCCGCCGTGGAGGACTCGCCGTCGCCGAAGGTCCAGGCGTACGTCAGCGACCCGCCGTCGGGGTCCCGGGAACCGGCGCTGGAGAAGGTGACGGTCAGCGGTGACGGCCCGGAGGTCGGGTCCGCCTCGGCCTGCGCGATGGGGGCCCGGTCACCGGCGACGTAGTCGATCCGGTAGACCCCCGAGTTGTCGTTGTTGCCGCCGAACCCGCTGCCCCACTCGATCAGGTACAGCGCGCCGTCCGGCCCGAACTCGAAGTCCATCGGCCGGATGAAGGTCATCCCGGTGAGCAGCTGGTTGATGTCGACCAGGGACTTCCCGTCCTCGGTGACCTGCATGGTGTACATCTTCGACTGGTTCCACTCGCCGAGGAGGGCCTTGCCGTCGTAGTACGCGGGCCACTTGCGGGTCGACTGGTTGTCGGCGTCGTACCGGTAGACCGGGCCGCCCATCGGGGCCCCGCCGCCGCCGATCTCGGGGAAGCGCGGGTTGGGAGCGTAGCCGTAGTCGACGGTGGCCGGGATGGCCGCCGGCAGGGTGGTCAGGCCGGTGTTGTTGGGGGAGTCGTTCACCGGGGCGGCGCAGTCGAACTTCGCCCCGCTCGGGCCGGAGGGGAACTGGTAGTCGTTGTACGCCTGGTTGGCCCCGTGGCAGTACGGCCAGCCGTAGTTGCCGGGCCGGTCGACGATGTTCCACTCGACCAGACCCTCGGGTCCCCGGTCGGGGTTGGCCGCACCGGCGTCCGGCCCGTAGTCGGCGACGTAGAGCACGTCGGTACGGAGGTCGACACCGATCCGGAACGGGTTGCGGAAGCCCATCGCGTAGATCTCGGGGCGGGTCCTCTCGGTGCCGGCCGGGAAGAGGTTGCCCTCCGGAACCGTGTACGTCCCGTCGTCCTCCGGGTGGATCCGGAGGACCTTCCCGCGCAGGTCGTTGGTGTTCCCGGAGGACCGCTGGGCGTCGTAGTCCTGGCGTCCCGGTCGCTCGTCGATCGGGGTGAACGCGCTGGACTCGAAGGGGTTGGTGTTGTCCCCGGTGGCCAGGTAGAGGTTGCCGGCCGAGTCGAACGTCATCGTCCCGCCCGCGTGGCAGCAGGTGTTGCGCTGGGTGGTGACCTCCAGGACGACCTTCTCGCTGGCGGTGTCGATGGTGTCGCCGGTGACGGTGAACCGGGACAGCAGGTTGCGGGGGCCGCCCCCGTTGGGCGCGTAGTAGAGGTACACCCAGTTGTTCGTGGCGAAGTCCGGGTCGAGGCGGATGCCGATCAGGCCGTCCTCGTTTCCGGTGAAGACGTCCAGGTCGGCGGCGGTGACCGTGGTGCCGGTGTCCGGCTTGACGATCTGGACCCGGCCGTCACGCTCGATGTAGAAGACCCGGCCGTCGGCGGCGACGTCCAACTCCATCGGGTTGCTGGTGTCGTCGTCGAGCGTCACCTTCTCGAAGCTGTCGGTCTTCGAGGCGGCACAGTCGGAGTCGACCACTCCGGCGGCGGTCTGGATGCCGCCCAGCAGGTGTTGCAGGAACTCCGGTTCGGCGAAGGACTCGTCGGTGTGGCCGCCGCCGGTGTACCAGGCCCGGCCGCCGTCGTACTCCTGGCACCAGGCGATCGGGTGGTCGTGTCCCATCGCGCCGCTGCCGGGGGAGTAGGTGCTCTCGTCCAGGCTGGACAGGACGTGGACCTGGGAGCGCGGGTTGGACCGGAAGTTGTACCACTCGTCGTACCGGGTCCAGCGCTCCGGCAGGTGTGCCGTCGACTCGTGCGCGTGGTCCTCGACCTTGATCGTCGCGGTCTGGTTGGCCGGGTGGCTGGCGAAGTACGCGCCGACCAGCTTGCCGTACCACTCCCAGCTGTACTCGGTGTCCGAGGCGGCGTGCACACCGGCGTAGCCGCCACCGGCCTGGATGTAGCGCTCGAACGCCGCCTGCTGACCGGCGTCGAGGACGTCCCCGGTGGTGGAGAGCCAGACGACCGCCTGGTAGCGGGCCAGGTTGGCGTCGGTGAACGCGCCGCCGTCCTCGGTGGTGTCGACTGTGAACCCGTGTTCGGCGCCGAGTCGTTGGATGGCGGCGATGCCGGCCGGAATGGAACCGTGCCGGAACCCGGCGGTCTTGGAGAAGACCAGCACGGAGTACGGCTCGACCTCGTCCGCCGCCGGGGCGGGTGGCGCCGGTGCCGGGGCGGCCTGCGCGGCTGCGGGTGCGACGGTCGGGGCGGCCTGGGCGGGCACACCCATGAGCATGGTGGTGGTGAGGGTGAGCGCGAGCAGGGCCGCGGGGAGGGGACCCCGTGGCGATCTGATGCGGCGGAATCGGGACACCAAGGTCTCCTCTGTCCGTGCGGGACGACGGGTGTCGGAGCGGCCCGCCGAAGACCGCTCCGATCCGACCCGACAGCACTGACGACCAGGAGGCGCCGACGCCCGGACGGTCATTCTGACGAATCGATAAACAAATTAATTCGGATGTATCTATGTCCGACAAGATGCAGTCCGGTCACGGTTGTGTAACGCCATTCCGCAATAGCCCCGACTCCCGCCAAACCCGACCGGAACGCGCCCGGTCACCCGACCGGCCCCGGGTGAGCTGCGGCACGGCCCGGTCGACACCCCCTTGGCGGATCCGCCGATCCGTCGTACGGTGGCACCCAACCAACCCACGGGAGCCCGGTACACCGGGCTGAGAGGGGGGCTAGGAGCCCCCGACCGTCGAACCTGATCCGGGTAATGCCGGCGCAGGGAGGAGCGTTGCCGTGCCGTCCCTGGGACGATTGCATCTGGTCACCGACACCCGCCCCGGGCGGGATCCGCTCGCCGTGGTCCGTGCCGCGCTGGCCGTCGCCGACAGCGAACTCGTCGTCCAGGTCCGGGTCGCCGACGAGGCCACCGACCGCGAGGCGTACGACCTGGCCGCCCGGGTCCTCGGGCTCTGCACCCCGTACCGGGCCACCTGCCTGGTCAACGATCGACTGCACGTCGCCCTGGCGGTCGGTGCGGCCGGTGGGCACGTCGGCGCCGACGACCTGCCCGTCCCCGCCGCCCGCCGGGTCCTCGGCCCGGACGGGGTGCTCGGCGCCACCGCCCGGGAACCCGTCGCCGCCCGGGCCGCCGTCGCCGCCGGGGCCGACTACCTGGGCGTCGGCCCGTGCCACCGAACCACCACCAAGGACGGTCTGCCCGACCCGATCGGCCCCGCCGGGGTACGCGCCGTCGCCGACGCCGTCGACGTACCGGTCATCGCGATCGGCGGGGTGACGGTGGCGACAGTCCCGGCGCTGCGCGCCGCCGGAGCGTACGGGGTGGCGGTGGTGGGGGCGCTCTCCGACGCCGCCGACCCGGGCCGGACCACCGCCGAGTTCCTGCGGGAACTGACGTGTTAGGAACGGCCTCCGCCCCGTCGACGGGCGAGGTCGACGGTCCCGTCGGTGCATCCGAGGTCGACGGATCCGTCGGTGCACCCGAGGTGGCGGTGATCGGGGCGGGGGTGATCGGGCTGGCGGTGGCCTGGCGCTGCGCCCGACGCGGGCTCCGGGTCACAGTGCACGATCCCACCCCCGGCAGCGGAGCCTCGCACGTCGCGGCCGGGATGCTCTCCCCGGTCGTCGAGGCGCACTTCGGCGAGGGCGAGTTGACCGGGCTGCTGGCCGACTCGGCGGCCCGGTGGCCGGCCTTCGCCGCCGAGCTGACCGAGGCCGCCGACACCGACTTCGGATACCGCACCGAGGGCACCCTCGTGGTCGGACTGACCGGCGACGACCTGGCCGAGGCGCGACGACTCTGGACGTACCAGGCGGGGCTGGGGCTGCCGATCACCCCGCTGCGCCCCTCGCAGCTGCGCGAACGCGAACCGGCGCTGGCCCTGCGGCTGCGCGGTGGTGCGCTGGCCGCCACCGACCACCAGGTCGACCCGCGCCTGTTGGTCGCCGCGCTGCGGACCGCCGCCCGCCGGGCCGGCGCCCGACTCGTCGGAACCCGGGTCGCCGACCTGGCCGAGGTGACCGCCCGGACCACTGTGGTCGCCGCCGGGTGCGGGGCCGCCGCACTGACCGGGCTCCCGATCCGGCCGGTCAAGGGGCAGATCCTCCGACTCCGGGCCCCCGACGGCGGCCCGCCGGGGCTGCGCCACGTCATCAGGGGACACGCCGACGGGGAACCGGTCTACCTGGTCCCCCGCGCCGACGGAGAGGTGGTCGTCGGGGCGACCGTCGAGGAACGGTCCGACACCACCGTCACCGCCGGCGCCGTCCTGCGACTCCTGCGCGCCGCCGTCGACCTGGTGCCCGAGCTGGCCGAGTACGACCTGGTGGAGACGGTCGCCGGGCTGCGCCCCGGTACGCCCGACAACGCCCCGGTCCTGGGGACGCTCCCCGGTCGGCCGGACGTCCTGGTCGCCACCGGACACCACAGGCACGGGATCGCCCTCACCCCGGTCACCGCAGACCTGATCGCCGACCTGGTGACCACCGGCGTGCCCGACCCCCGGCTCGCCCCCTTCGCCGCCGACCGGTTCGACACCGGCGGCCAGTCGATCGAGGAGGACAGGTGGAAGTGACTGTGAACGGGGTGGCCCGGACGGTGACCGAGGGGCTGAGCGTGGCCGACCTGGTCCGCGTGGTCACCGCGGAGCAGCGGGGACTGGCCGTGGCGGTCAACGGCGAGGTGGTGCCGCGTACGGGGTGGCCGGACGAGGTCCTGCACCCGGGGGACCGGGTCGAGGTCCTCAGCGCGGCACAGGGCGGGTGAACGCGGTGACCACCACCGACGGGCTCGTCCTCGGCGGGCGGACCTTCGACTCCCGGCTCATCCTCGGCACCGGTGGGGCGGCCAACCTGCACGTCCTGGAGCAGGCGATCCGCGCCTCCGGCACCGGACTGGTCACGCTGGCACTGCGTCGGGTGGACACCGCCCCCGGCACCTCCGGTGGGCTGCTCGACCTGCTCGACCGGTGCGGCGTACGCCTGCTGCCCAACACGGCCGGCTGCTACACCGCCGCCGAGGCGGTCAAGGTGGCCCACCTGGCCCGGGACGCCTTCGACACCGACTGGATCAAGCTGGAGGTGATCGGCGACGAGCGTACGCTGCTGCCCGACGGGGTGGAGCTGCTGCGCGCCGCCGAGGAACTGGTCGCCGAGGGCTTCACCGTCCTGCCGTACACCAGTGACGATCCGATTCTCGCCCGTCGGCTCGCCGACGTCGGCTGCGCTGCGGTGATGCCTGCCGGTTCGCCGATCGGGTCGGGGCTGGGCGTGGGCAACCCGCACCACATCCGGCTGATCCGGCAGAGCGTCGACGTACCGGTGATCCTGGACGCCGGGATCGGCACCGCCTCCGACGCGGCCCTGGCGATGGAACTCGGCTGCGACGCGGTGTTGCTGGCCAGCGCCGTCACCCGGGCGGTGGATCCAGTGGCGATGGCCACCGCGATGCGGTACGCGACCGAGGCCGGTCGGCTGGCCCACGTCGCCGGTCGGATCCCCCGCCGGTTCCACGCCCTCGCCTCCACCCCGGACGAGGGGCGACCCGACCTGTGACGGCCGACCCCGCGTCTCGTGCCACACCACCATCCGGGCGGGAGCGGCCGACCGGAGAATCCGGCAGGAGGCGGCCCCCGGCCGGGCCGGAACCCTCCCCGACGCCCTCCGGGGTGGTGGTGCTCACCGGTCGGGCCGACGCCCCGAGAGGGGTGGAACGGGTGGTCGCCGGGGCGGTGGCCGGGGGAGTGCGGTGGGTGGTCCTGCGGGAGCGGGACCTTCCCCGGGCCGAACGCGCCGCCCTCGCCGTCGAGCTGCGCGCGATCCTCGCCGAGGTGGACGGCACGCTGATCGTGGCCGGGCCGGACCCGCTCGACGGGGACGCCGTGCACCTGTCGGCCCGGGGGCCGTACCCGCCGCCGACCGTCGGCCTGGTCGGGCGCTCCTGCCACGACGCCGCCGAGCTGGCCCGACTGACCACTGAGGACTACGTCACCCTCTCCCCGGTCTGGCCCACCGAGACCAAACCCGGCCACGGTCCACCCCTGCACCCCGACGGGCTGGCCCGGTTGATCGGACGCAGTCCCGTTCCGGTCCTGGCCCTCGGCGGGGTGACCACCCCAGCCCGGGTGTCCGCAGCCGTCGCGGCGGGTGCCGCCGGTGTCGCAGTCCTCGGCGCGATCATGCGGGCCGGGGACCCGGCCGAGACGGCCGTCACCCTCACCGCAGCCTTCACCGCAGCCTTCACCGCCGCCGCCGCAGGCGTCCCCACCGCTGCCGCCTTGACCGCTGCCGCCGTGACCGACGCCGCCGTGACCGACGCCGCCTCCGCCGAGGCCGCCTTGACCGACGTCGCTGCAGGCGTCGGCTCGGCCGTCGGCGATCAGCCGAACCAGCTCACCAGCACGCCCAGGAGGGGAACGCCGTGACGCCCAGGACCGTACTCACCATCGCCGGCTCGGACTCCGGTGGCGGCGCCGGAATCCAAGCCGACCTCAAGACCTTCGCCGCCCTCGGCGCGTACGGCACGAGTGTCCTCACCGCGGTCACCGCCCAGAACACCAGGGGCGTCGACGGGGTCCTCCCGTTGCCCCCGCAGACAGTCACCGAGCAGCTCGACAGCGTCCTGACCGACTTCACCGTCCGGGCGGTGAAGACCGGCGTCCTGGGCACCCCGGCCGTCGCCGACGCCATCGCCGACGCGGCCCGCTCGGGGCGGCTGCCGCATCTGGTGGTGGACCCGGTGCTGGTGGCCACCAGCGGGCACACCCTCGGGGTGACGGCGGCGGTCGAGCGGCTCCTACCGTACGCGCAGGTGGCGACACCGAACTGTGCGGAGGCCGCAGCCCTCACCGGTGGCCCGGTGACCACTGTGGAGGAGATGGTCGCCGCCGCCGAGGCGCTGGCCGCCGGCGGACCGGCGCACGTGGTGGTGACCGGCGGTGACGTGGACGCCGACGGGGAGTCCGTCGACGTCCTGGTCGGGGCCGGGGGCACCACGCTGCTGCGGGGTCCGAGGGTGGACACCGTCAACAACCACGGGACCGGCTGCTCGTTCTCGGCGGCGGTGGCCGTCCGGTTGGCCGCCGGGGACCCGGTGGCGGTGGCGGTGGCGACCGCCAAGGAGTACGTCGCCCGTGCGCTGACCGGCGGGCGGGACTGGAAGCTGGGCGCGGGAGCCGGTCCGTTGGACCACTTCGGCTGGGCCTGCGCCCCGGGTCAGGGGACCGCAGGGGCGTCCCGCCCCGCGTGAAGCACAGGGAGGCTGTCATGCACACACGCCGCAAGGTCTACGTCGAGGGATCCCGGCCGGACGTCCGGGTGCCCTTCGCCGAGGTGGAGTTGACCGGCGACAACCCGCCCGTGCGGTTGTACGACACGTCGGGGCCGGGCTCCGACCCGGAGGTGGGGCTGCCGCCGCTGCGCGGACCGTGGATCGCCGAACGGGGGGACGTGGCCCCGGTCCGGGGCGGGGGCACCCCGCTGGTGGGCGTGGACGGTCGGCGACCGACCCAGCTCGCGTACGCCCGCGCCGGGGTGGTGACCCCGGAGATGGAGTTCGTGGCGATCCGGGAGCAGGTGACGCCGGAACTGGTGCGCGACGAGATCGCCGCCGGTCGGGCGGTGCTCCCGCTCAACGTCAACCACCCCGAGTGCGAACCGGCGATCATCGGCAAGGCGTTCCTGGTGAAGGTGAACGCCAACATCGGCACCTCGGCTGTCACCTCCTCGGTGGCCGAGGAGGTGGAGAAGATGACGTGGGCGACCCGTTGGGGTGCGGACACGGTGATGGACCTCTCCACCGGAAAGCGGATCCACCAGACCCGCGAGGCGATCGTGCGCAACTCGCCGGTGCCGATCGGGACGGTCCCCATCTACCAGGCGTTGGAGAAGGTCGACGGCGACCCGGTGAAGCTCACCTGGGAGGTGTTCCGGGAGACCGTGATCGAGCAGGCCGAGCAGGGCGTGGACTACATGACGGTGCACGCCGGGGTGCTGCTGCCGTACGTGCCGATGGCGGTGGACCGGGTCACCGGGATCGTCTCCCGGGGCGGGTCGATCATGGCCGCCTGGTGCCTGGCACACCACACGGAGAACTTCCTCTACACCAACTTCCGGGAACTCTGCGAGATCCTGGCCCGCTACGACGTGACCTTCTCCCTCGGGGACGGGCTGCGCCCGGGTTCCATCGCGGACGCCAACGACGAGGCGCAGTTCGCCGAACTCCGTACCCTCGGCGAACTCACCAGGATCGCCTGGGAGTACGACGTCCAGGTCATGATCGAGGGACCGGGGCACGTACCGATGCACAAGATCAAGGAGAACGTCGACCTCCAGCAGGAGTGGTGCCACGAGGCGCCCTTCTACACCCTCGGTCCGCTGACCACCGACATCGCCCCGGCGTACGACCACATCACCTCGGCGATCGGTGCCGCGATGATCGGCATGTTCGGCACCGCGATGCTCTGTTACGTCACGCCGAAGGAGCACCTCGGGCTGCCGGACCGGGACGACGTCAAGGCCGGGGTCATCGCGTACAAGATCGCCGCGCACGCGGCCGACCTGGCCAAGGGCCACCCCGGGGCGCAGGACTGGGACGACGCGCTGTCGAAGGCCCGGTTCGAGTTCCGGTGGGAGGACCAGTTCAACCTCTCCCTGGACCCGCAGACGGCGCGGTCGTACCACGACGCGACCCTGCCGGCCGCGCCGGCGAAGACGGCCCACTTCTGCTCCATGTGCGGACCGAAGTTCTGCTCCATGAAGATCACCCAGGAGCTGAAGGAGTACGCCGCCCGGGGCATGCAGGCCAAGTCCGACGAGTTCCTCTCCGCCGGGGGACGGGTCTACCTGCCCCTCGCCTGAGGGTCCCCTGTCAGTCCCGGCTGTGTCGGCCGGAGGAGCCCAGCCGCCGCTTACCGGTCTCCGGCTCCGTGGTCGGCCGACCCAGTCCGGTGACCCAGTCGACGTACTCCTCGTCCTGGGCCGGTACCTCCGGTTCGGGGCGTTCCCTGCCGCCCCGCTCCCGAGGGGCCTCGGCGGTCGGGTCGCCCGACTCGGTCCGGTTCCGGTTGCGTCGGAAGAAGCGCAGCACGGACCGGGTCGGGGTCGCCTCGTCGGCGTTCGGATCGGCCTCCGTCGACTCGGCGGTGACCCCGACCGGCACCGGTTCCGGCTTGTGCTCGACCGGTTCCAGATCCAGGTCCGGCTCCGGCTCCGGCTCGGACCGCCGGGGCGGGGTGAAGGCGTTCCAACTGCTCACGTTGCTCAGGTCGGGCAGGGACGGGAACCGACTGCTGACCCTCGGCGCCGTCGGCTCGGTCTCCCGGACGGGGGGCTTCGGCTCTGCCTCCCGGACGACCGCCGGCGGCTCGGCCTTCCAGGCGGCGGGCTTCGGCTCCGCCTCCCAGGCGGCGGGCGACGGCTGCGCCTCCCGGGTGGCGGGCGGCGGCTCGGCCGGTCGGGCGGCGGGGACCGGCGCGGCCGGGGGTCGGGGCGCGTCGTCGTCGGCGAAGATCGGTCGGGGGGTCTCGGCCCGGGTCACCGTCGGCCAGTCCCAGTGGGCCGGGGTGGCCGCTGCCGGGGAACCGGCGTCCGGCCCCGGCCCCCTGTCGGCGGGGTCGGTCGCCCCGTCGGCACCGGTCGCCACGACCGGGGAGAGGTTCCCGGTCGTGGCCACCTGGTCGACGGGGCCGTCGGTCGGGACCGGGTCGCCATCGGTCGGGGCGCTGTCCCCGTCGGTCGGGGTACGGCCTGCGTCGGTCGGGGTCGGGGCCTCGGCTGGTGGACGGGTCGGGGTGTCGGGGGTGGACATGCTGCTGAGGCTCTCCGAAGTCTTCGGGTGGATGGGTTCGCCGGTGGTCGGCAGGTCGTCGCCGTCGGCGGGAAGCGGATCGAGGATGTCGGTCGGCTCGATGGCCCCGGTGGTCCGAGCCGCCGGGGTGAACAGCGGCCAACGCCACGCGGTCGCGGCGGCGGAACCGAGCGCGCCGGTGCCCACCGCGATCAGCGCACCGAGGTACGGGGCGAACTGGAGTTGGTCGGCGCCGTTACCCGGCCCGGCGGTCAGATAGGTGAAGGCGACCAACGCCGGCCCGGCCACCCCGACCACCGCGGTCAGCACCGTCGGGTGGCCCTGCTCGCGGGCCAGCCAACCGGTCACCGCCCCGGCGAGGAGGGCCAGCAGGGGCAGCAGTAGCGGCGCCAGACGCTGGGCCGCGGTGGCGTCGAGCCAGGCGGGCTCCACCACACCCAACCGGACGAAGGGCAGGGGACCCGTGCCGAGGACCGACGGGGCGACCGAGAAGAGGGCGACCAGCCAGATCGCGGCGGTGATCAGCGCCATGTTCCACCCCAGCGGGGGGAACCACAGGGCGGCGATCGCGGCACCGGTGCCGACCACCGCGCCGAGCACCGCGCAGACCGCCACCGGCCAGGCCGGGTTCCCGGTGCCGATCTCGGCGGCGCGGGCCGGCAGGGTGCAGAGCGGGACGACGACCGTCGCCCCGAGCCCGGCGACCCCGGCGACCGCCAGGCGACGCGCCGTGGTGGCCGTCGGTCCGTCGCGGCCGAGCAGCCGATCGGCGACGACCGCACCGGTCGTCGCGGCCACCGCCGCGCACCAGCCCACCCAGACGAGCTGTCCGGGCCAGCGGTTGGCGTCCGCGCCGTCGTACTCGCCGATCAGACGGAGAATGCCGAAGGCGTACGTCACGCCGAGCTGACCGGCACCGGCGAGCGTGCTCACCGCGAGGGCGGTGAGCAGCAGCCTGCTCCAGGTCCGAATCGCCATGTCGGGCACGTTACGGCCAGGTGGGGCCGATCGCCACCTTCGCCCAGCGTGCCGCCACGACGTGGTCCGGCGGGTCTACGTGGGTTTCCCCGTCACCGGTGTGCCGGGCCGGTGGAGGTGGCGCCCGCCGACGCCCCGACCGGCACCTGGCTCTGCTGTCCGCTGTCCGGCGCGTGCTGCTCCATGAGGAGTTCGTGCAGGTCCGCGCTGACCTGGGCCACGTCGGCCAGGTGGGCGTTGCGGCCCAGCGACCGGGGTCGGGGGATGGTCACCTCGACCACCTTGCGGATCCGGCCCGGACGGGGGCTGAGCACCACCACCCGGTCGGCGAGCAGCACCGCCTCGTCGATCGAGTGGGTGACGAAGACGATGGTGGCCCGGGTCTCCATGTGGACCCGCTGGAGTTCACCGGAGAGTTCCTCGCGGGTCAGCGCGTCGAGCGCGGAGAACGGCTCGTCCATCAGCATCACCCGGGGTTCACCGATCAACGACCGGCACAGCGACACCCGCTGCTGCATGCCGCCGGAGAGCTCGTGCGGCAGCCGCTTCTCGAATCCGGCGAGCCCGGCGAGGTCGAGCAGTTGCCGGGCGCGGTCCCGGTACTTCGCCCGACTCCAGCCGAAGATCTCGACCGGCAGCAGGACGTTGTCCAGGACCGTGCGCCAGGGGAGCAGCGCCGGCTTCTGGAAGAGCATGGCGATGTCCTGGCGGGGCTTGGTGATCGGCGTACCGGCCACGGTGATCTCGCCACCGGTGACCGGCAGGAGCCCGGCGATCATCCGCAACAGAGTGGACTTGCCGCACCCGGATCTACCGAGGACGGCGACGAACTCACCTTCGGTGACGGAGAGGTCGATGTTGCGTAACGCCTCGACCTGACCGGTGCGACCGGTGAAGGTGCGGGAAACTCCGGTCAGTCGGATCATCCCGACCCGCCTCCTTGAGCTGGGATCTTGCGGGGGACGGTCAGGGTAGCGAAGGACTGTTCACTACGAACAGTCCGGGGTGGATTTCCTCATGTTTTCCTTTCTCGACCGGAAGTGACTGGTGACCACCAGGTAGGAGTCTCGTACGCTGTGCGCGCGAAGAGTCCCCCTCTGATGCCGGAGTGAGCCACCCCCTGGGCTCGCCCGGCCTAGTTCGACGACCCTCCCGGGCGGTGAACCCTGCCCGGTGGGAAAGGACATGGTGCACTGATGAGAAGGCTGACCCGTACGGTCTTTGCCGCTGCGCTGGCCACCACCCTGGCCATGACGGCTGCCTGCAGCAGCGGATCGACCGCCTCCGAGGAGTCAGCGGGTGGTAACGGTGGGTCCCTTGAGAAGGTGACCTACCTCACCTCGTTCGCGAATTTCGGCCGTGACTCGTATGCCTGGGTGGCGAAGGAGAAGGGCTTCTTCAAGGAAGCCGGCTTCGACGTCGAGATCAAGCCCGGTCAGGGTACGGGCGCGGTGATCCAGAACATCGTCGGTGGTCAGGCCCACTTCGGCACCGGTGACCTCACCGCCGCACTGCTGCTGTACGGCAACGGCCAGGCGAAGGACTTCGTCTCGGTGGCCGCCATCCACCAGCGCACCATGGCGGGCATCGCCACGGTCGAGGGCAGCGGGATCGTGGCGCCGAAGGACCTGGAGGGCAAGAAGCTCGCCGACACCGCCGGTTCCGTGGTCCGGAACCTGTTCCCCACCTACGCGCAGCTCTCGGGCATCGACGTCAACAAGGTGACGTGGGTCAACGGTGACGCACAGAGCCTGATGGGGATGCTCGCCTCAGACTCGGTCGACGGCATCGGACAGTTCGTCGTGGGCCAGCCGACCATCGAGGCGGTCACCAAGAAGAAGGCGGTCATGCTGCCGTACAGCGAGGTCATGCAGGACCTCTACGGCAACGTGCTGTTCACCTCCAGCAAGACCGCGCAGGAGCAGCCGGAGATGGTCAAGCGGTTCACCGGCGCGTTGCTCAAGGGCCTGGAGTACGCCCTGGCCAACCCGCAGGAGGCCGGCGAGATCCTGAAGAAGAACGTCGAGGCGACCAACGCCGCCGCCGCCGCCGCCGAGCTTCAGCTGATGGCCGGGTACGTCCGGTCCAGCAACTCCGGCACCGTCGTGGGCACCCTGGACAACGGCCGGGTCGCCAAGAGCATCGCGATCCTGCAGGGCGCCGGTGCGTTGAAGCAGAACCTCACCCCGGACCAGGTGGTCGACTTCCGCCTGACGCCGCAGAGCTGATCGAAGCATCCATGACCAGGGGGTACGCCCCACCGATCATTCGGTGGGGCGTACCCCCTGTCGTCCCGGCCGACGGGCCGGGAGGTTTGAGGAGGAGAAGATGACCGACGTCCGGGTGCCGGCGGTGGCTCCACCACCGACCACGACGGACAGTCCGGCGGCGAGGGAGCCGACCGGGAAGGGCGTGCACGTGCGCGCCGGGACATCGGCGCTGGGGCTGCCGGTGGTCGGGCTGCTGATCGCGATCGGCGTGTGGTGGCTGACCGCCCGGCTGGAGCTGGTCCACCCGGCCGCACTGCCCCCACCGGGATCGGTGCTCGCCGCGTTCGTCGAGAAGCCGTCCCTGATGCTGGACCACACCTGGACCACCACCCTGGAGATCCTGCTGGGTTTCCTGCTCTCGGCGGTGGCCGGTATCGCGATCGGCCTCTCGCTCGCCGCGTCGCGGACCGTCGAGCGGATGTTCACCCCGTTGCTGGTGGCGATCAACGCGGTTCCGAAGATCACCCTGGGGCCGCTGCTGGTGGTGGCGTTCGGGTGGGGTCAGATGCCGATCCTGACCATGGTGTTCCTGCTCTGCTTCTTCCCGATCGTGCTCTCCACCGCCACGGGTCTGACCACCACCCCGGCCGACCTGGCCGAGCTGGTCCGGTCCTGGAACGCGTCCTGGTGGCAGTCGTTCCGCAAGGTCCGGTTCCCGGCCGCGCTGCCGCAGATCTTCGTCGGGCTGAAGGTGGCGATGCCGTTGGCCGCGATCGGTGCGGTGATCGGTGAGTTCCAGGCCGGTGAGGCCGGCCTCGGTTTCGTCATCCAGCAGTACGCCGGGATCGGGGACACCGCCACCTCGTGGGCGGCGATCATCCTGGTCGCGCTGGCGAGCATCCTGCTCTACTCGGCGCTGGTGGCCGTCGAGCGGTTCGCCCTGCCCTGGGTCCGCGAGACCACCTCGCACCGCTGACCGGGTTCCGACGCCGTCGGCGACGGACCACCGGACGCAGAGCCGGCCGGCCTCCTGACCCAGGAGGCCGGCCGGTTCGTCACCGAGGGCCGGTCAGCCGGCCAGACGCCACCGACCGCCCCGGGCGACCAGGGTGGTGAGGGCCTGCGGCATCAGCGCCGAGTGGTTGTCCGGGGTGATCCGGATCGGGCCGGAGAGCCCGTCGAGCTGAGCGGTCTCCAGGACGTCCCGGATGCCGTCCCGGTCGACCTGCCCGGCCGGGCCGGAGCGACGCAGTTCGGCGTCGGCGATCAGCTGTACGGCGTCCGCCGCGAAGGAGGAGAAGCCGTGGTAGCTGCCGTACCGGGCGGTGTAGTCCTGGAACCACTGGCGGCGGGCCGCCTTGGCCGGGGTCGTGGCGATGACGTCGTCGATCGCCATGGTCTGGGTGAAGACCAGTGTCGACCGGGCGTTCGCCCGCCCCGAGCCACCGAGGAACAGCTCGCCCCCGGCCACCGCGTCGAAGTAGAGGTTCCCGTCGAAGTCCGCCTGCTGGGCGGCGTTCGCGGCGATGGTGGCCTGCTCGGCGTTGGTCCAGAGGACGACGGCGTCCGGTCCTCCGGAGACCAGCTGCTGGACCGGCTGGGCGAGGTCGGTGACGGTGCTGCCGATCGCGATCCGGCGCTGCAGTTCGATGTTGGCCTTGGTCAGCTCCCGGCGCAGGGCGGCCAGGCCCTCCCGGCCGTAGCTGTCGTCGCTGTGCAGCACGGCCACCGTACGGTTGCGGGCCCGCTGGAGTTCGTCGACCAGGACGCTGGCGCTGGCCCCGGCGCCGGGGGCGAGCTGGAACACGTACCGGCGGTCGACGACGGGGTTGACGACCTCGCTGGACGCGGCGAGTGCGATGGTGGGGACCCGCCGTTCGTTGATGGTCCGGACCGCCCCCACGGCGCACTCGTTGCAGCCGCCCATGACGACGGCGCTGATCCCGCTGTCGTTGCCGAACTCACCGACGTTGCGCAGCGACTCCGCCGCGTCCGATCGGTTGTCCTTGATCCGCAGTTCGATCCGGCGACCGTTGAGGGCGCCGGAGGCGTTGAGCTGTTCTACCTTCAGTTCCAGGGCACGCTGGTACGCCTGTCCCACCGGCGCCGAGGCGCCGGACAACTCCAGGTCCGCGCCGATGACGATGGGGCTGGTGTCCTCCTCGGCGGCGCCGAACTGGCAGCCGGTGAGCGTCGTGGCCAGGACGGCCGATGCTAGCGCCGCGATGGTCGCGGTGCGGATGGGGATCAACTCTGTCCTCCAGGGTGCGGCACGGGTCCAAGCCCGGTCACCGCCGGTTCCGCCGTCCTCATTGCAGGATCGGGAATCGTGTGCCGTACGGTGTGCGCGAAGCCTGCAAAACCTTGCCAATGCCAAGCGCTGCGGTCAAGCGCGGGCACCGGCAGCGTTTCGGGACAGCCGTCCCACATGCTGGAGACATCAGCTGTTCACAGACGCTCACTTTGCAGATTCATCCGACCACTCTGGATCATATGCCCTGGTCAGGGGCGGTAGAGAATTGGCGGTATCAGGTGATCGCTGCGGGTGTCGGGCTGGGCTCGACGGTTTTCTCCCTCACTGCGGCTTCCCAAACCGGATCTTCTTTGATGAAATCGCGGCCGTGCCGAGCGCGGCCCTGCCCGCCGCACTCGGCGTGGGTCGGCGGGTCAGGCGTGGAAGAAACGACGGAGGCGATGCCGTGAGCACCGGACCTACGACCATGCCCGACGCTGGTGACGGCAAGCTGGAGACAGTACGTCGCCGACTGCCCCGGCTACGGGACGCCCGGATCCGGTCCAAGCTGGCCCTCATTCTCGTCGTTCCGGTCGCGGCAGTCATCGCATTGGCGACTATCCGACTGATCGCCACCGGCGAGGGCGCCGTCGAGGCCACCCGGATCCGTGCCCTCACCGCGCTCTCCGTCGACGTCTCGGCGCTGACCCAGGACCTGCACCGGGAGCGGATGGCCGCCGCCGCCTACCTGGCCACCCCCGGTCAGTCGGCCGACGACTACAACCTGCGGGTACGCCGTACCGACGAGCGCATCGCCGACTACCGCGAGGAGCGGGCGCGGGTCGGGGCCGTACCGACCTCGGTCGACAACCGGCTCGACGTGATCGACAACCACCTGGAAACCCTCAGCGGCACCCGGCAGGGCGTGCTGGACCGGCGGCAGATGCCGGTCGCCGCCGCCGCGCTGCGCTACGGCGTGGTCCTGGGCGACCTGGTCTCCTACGGTGACGTGCTCGCCCAGCTCTCCGGCGACGACCGGCTGGCCGAGAACCGCCGGGCGGTGGCCGCGTTCAGCCGCGCCAAGGGCGCCGTCGCCGAGCAGGAGGCCGTCGCCTTCACCGCCCTGGTCGGTGGTCGCCTCGACGAGGAACAGTTCTCCTCCTTCGTGGCCACCCTGACCGGTCAGCAGGAGGCGCTGCTCGCCTTCTCCCTCGCCGCCGACCCCGCTCAACGGGCACTCGTCGACAGCACCGTCTCCGGTGACGCCGTCGGCCTGGCCGACAAGATCGCCAGCGACATCACCCGCTCGGTCGGGCAGAGCGCGCTGGTCACCAAGGAGGAGGCGGCCAACTCGATCGGTGCCGTCAACGACCTGATGCGCTGGGCCGAGGTGCGGCTCCAGGACGAGCTGCTCGCCGACGCCGAACAGGCCCGTACCGAGGTGATCCGGCAGGCGATCGTCGAGGCGATCCTGGTGCTGCTCACCCTGATCATCGCCGTGACGCTGGCCGTGATGCTCGCCCGCTCCCTCAACCAGTCGCTGCGTCGACTGCGGGAGGGCGCCCTCTCGGTGGCCAACCACGACCTGCCCGAGGCGGTGAGCCGGCTCCAGAACATCAACAACGTCGGCGACGGCGGTGTGGAGGAGATCGTCCGGCAGGTCCGGGACCCGATCAAGCTCAACACCCGCGACGAGGTCGGGCAGGTGGCCCTGGCCTTCAACGTCGTCCACCAGGAGGCCGTCCGGGTCGCCGCCGAGCAGGCCGCCCTGCGGACCAGCGTCTCGGCGATGTTCCTCAACCTGGCCCGGCGCTCCCAGACGCTCGTCGACCGGATGATCGGTGAGCTGGACGCCATCGAGCGCTCCGAGGAGGACCCGAAGCGGCTCGCCCGGCTCTTCGAGCTGGACCACCTGGCCACCCGAATGCGCCGCAACGACGAGAACCTGCTGGTCCTCGCCGGTGCCGACTCCGCAGTACCGCGCCGCGACGACGCCCTCCTGGTCGACGTGCTGCGCGCCGCCCAATCCGAGGTGGAGCAGTACAACCGGATCGAGTTCGGCACCGTCGACACCGACGTCTCCGTCGCCGCCCACGCCGTCAACGACGTGGTCCGGCTCGTCGCCGAACTGCTCGACAACGCGACCCGGTTCTCCGCACCGAACACCACCGTCGTGGCGGACGGACGCCGGATCCGGGACTACGTCCTCATCCAGATCGAGGACCGGGGGCTCGGGCTCAGCGACGAGCAGCTCGACTCGCTCAACCGCCGCCTGGCCGCGCCCCCCACCGTCGACGTGGCGGCGTTCCGCCTGATGGGTCTGGCAGTGGTGAGCCGGCTCGCCTCCCGGTACCAGATCCGGGTGGAGCTGCGCCGCAACGTCGAGGGCGGGACCGTCGCCCAGGTGACCCTGCCCGCCGCGGCAGTGGTCCTGCCCAGCCAGCGGGGCCGGGACCAGATCGAGAGCCGGCCGCGTCAGCCGGAGCCGACCCCCCTGACCCCGGCGAGCGTCAACGGCGACGCCCCGGCCGGTGCCGGTCGCAGCTCGGCGGCGACCATGACCGAGCAGTGGCGCACCCCCGCCACGACCCCCACCCCCACCCCACCGGTCAGTTGGCAGACCCCTGTCGACGCCCGGACCACCGCCCCGCCCGTCCGGGCGGGTGGGTCACCGCTGACCACGCCCGAACCGACCCCGGCCGACCCGGCGGTCCGCAACGGCGGCCTGCCTGCGGTGGGTGGCCCCACCGTGGCGATCCCCGCCCTGGACCCGCTGCCTCGGCGGGCACCGGTCGACGAGCCGACCCGACCGGCGACCCCGGTGCTGCCGGCCGGCCCGACCGCCGGGCTGCCGGCCGCCACCTCCACCCCGGCACCGACTCCACTGCCCGCTGTTCCGGCACCGACTTCCCCGGCCGCCAACCCCCCGGTGACGGGACGTCGGAACCAACCGGCCGAGGCGCCGATATTCCGGGAGATGGAGGCGGTCTGGTTCCGGTCGCACGGCAACGACGAGACCGCCATCTTCACCCGGCCCAGCTTCGACCAACCGCCCACCACCGGCACCACGACCCCGACTCCGGCGGCTCCCGCCGCGCCGTCCCGACCGCCGCTGCCGACCCGGACCCCCGGAGCGGTGGCCACCCCACCGCCGGCACCGGCACCGGCCCAGACGCCACCGCCGTCGTACACCCCTCCGGCGGCGAGCGCGCCACCGGCCGTACCGACGGCCCCCGCCGAGCCGGCACCGAGCAGCCTTCCGCCCGTCTCCGCCCCGTCGGCCGCCGAACCCGAGGCATGGCAGACCGCTGCCGACGACGGTTGGAGTCGGGCGAGCCGGGCCGCCGAGCCGACCAACTCCGGCACCACCCGTTCCGGGTTGCCGAAGCGGGTCCCGCAGGCCCAGCTCGTACCGGGCGGGATCGAGAACAAGAGCGGACGGGACCGGAGCCGACGGACGCCCGACGAGGTACGCGGTCTACTCTCCGCCTACCACCGGGGTGTCCAACGTGGCCGCACGGCCGGGGCCGACCAGAACAGCACCTCGACCAAGGAGACGAGCCGATGAACAGGCCAGCGGCTATGCAGGACATGGGTTGGCTGCTCACCAACTTCGCCGACAGTGTGGCGGGTATCGCACACGTGGTGGCGGTGTCCGCCGACGGGCTGTTGCTCGCCTCGTCCCGGGACCTCCCGGGGGACCGGGCCGACCAGCTCGCGGCGATCACCTCCGGTGTGGTCAGCCTGACCGAGGGGGCGGCCCGGATGTTCAGCGCCGGTGGCGTCCTCCAGACCGTCATCGAGATGGACAGCGGATACCTGTTCCTCATGTCGATCAGCGACGGCTCCTCGATGGCGGTCCTCGCCGCCCGCAGCTGCGACGTCGGCCAGGTCGGGTACGAGATGGCGCTGCTCGTCGAAAGGGTCGGTGCCGCACTGGTTCCGCTGCCGCGGGATGCCGTGCGATCGTGATACGCATCACCACAGAGGCCGGTGGCCAGAGCGCACCGGGACAGACGTGAACGGCAACCCACCAGTGCCGTACGGGAGGAGGTGACCAGGGATGGACCAACGTCGCTCGGACCCACGGGGCGCGCTCGTACGGCCTTACGCGGTCACCCGCGGTCGCACCGAGCCCCGACAGGACATCGCGCTGGAGGCGGTGCTGACGGCCAGCCCCACCGCCGTCGCGGAGTCCCGTTTCGCCGGACACGACAAGCACCGGATCGCCTCGGTCTGCGAGGGACGGCCGCAGTCGCTGGCGGAGATCGCCGCGTACACCCGGATGCCGTTGGGCGTCTCCCGGGTGCTGGTCGCCGACATGGTGGCCGAGGGTCTGCTGACGCTACACACTGCCGCTCCCGCCGACGGGTACGAGGAGCGCATGGAAATCCTTGGAAGGGTGCTAAGTGGACTTCGCAGGCTATGACCCCGCCGGGGCCCGCCAGAACCGGGGAATCGTCTCGGCGAAGATCGTGGTCGCGGGTGGCTTCGGCGTAGGCAAGACGACCCTCGTCGGAGCGATCTCGGAGATCACTCCGCTGACCACCGAGGCGGTGATGACCGCAGCGGGTGTGGGGATCGACGATCCGTCCAAGGTGCCCGGCAAGGAGACCACCACGGTCGCCATGGACTTCGGTCGTATCACGATGGCCCAGGACCTGATCCTGTACCTGTTCGGTACGCCCGGTCAGACCCGGTTCTGGTTCATGTGGGACGAGATCATCAGGGGTGCGGTGGGGGCCGCCGTCCTGGTGGACACCCGTCGGATCACCGACGCCTTCGCTCCCCTGGACTACTTCGAGAACCGCAAGCTGCCGTACGTCGTGGCGCTCAACCACTTCGACGGCGCGTCCCAGTACGAGCTCGAAGAGGTACGCGAGGCGCTGGCGATCTCGCCCGACGTACCGCTGGTGTGGACCGACGCCCGGCACCGGGAGTCGGTCAAGCAGGTCCTGGTGACAGTGGTGGAGCACGCCATGATGCGGCTCGAAGCCGAGCACGGACGGGGTTTCCCCGCCCCCGTCGGCTGACCGACCCGACCCACCCCGGAGCCCTCCCCGACGCCCCCCAGCGCCGGGGAGGGCTCCGCCCTGTCCCCACCCTCCCGCGCCCCCACCCTCCCGCGCCCCCACCCTCCCGCGCCCCGCCCCCTCCCGCGCCCCCCACCCTCCCGCCCTCCCGCCGTCTCGTGCGTTGATCAAGGGGTTTGCGTCATGGATCCGGCCGCGGGTGACGCAAACCCCTTGATCAACGAACAGATCGCGGGTGGGGACGGTGGGGGAGGGGTGGGGTCAGTCGGTGTGGAGGCGGTAGCCGCGTTTGACGACGGTCTGGACGACTCGGGGGGTCTTCAGGCCGGCTCGGAGTCTGGCCACCGCCATCTCCACGGCGTGCTCGTCGGCCCCCCGGGGCAGGGTGCGCAGCAGGGCGGCACGGGACATGACCCGGCCGGGCGAGCGGGCCAGTTCGCGCAGGATCGCCATCGGGGCGGGGGCCAGGAGACGCAGCTCCCCGTCCACCACGGCGGCGTGGCCGCGCAGGGTGATGAGGTGACCGGCCGCCTTGACGGTGGTGGTCCGCCTGGGCAGTTCGTCGACGATGGTGCGGGCCAGGGCGCCGAGGCGGGCCCGGGTCGGGGTGGTGACCGGTACGCCCCGACGGCGCAACGGTTCGGCGGTGACCGGCCCCACGCAGCCGGCCATCACCTCCGCCCGCAGGGCGTCGAGCACCGCCGAGGTCCGGTCCCCGGCAGCCCGGATCAGTGCCTCCGTCGCCATCGCGGAGGTGAAGGTGACAGCGTCGACGAGTCGTCCGGCGATCAGGTCGATCAGCCGGTGCAGGGGGGCCGGGTCGGTCGGGGGAGCCCACCGGTAGACCGGGATCTCGATGACGGTGGCCCCGGCCGACTCCAGGGCCAGGGTGCACTCCGGCTGGCGTTCCCCGTGCAGCTGCATGGCGATGACCTGCCCGGCCACCCCGCGTCGCCGAAGGTGGTCGACCACCTCGTCGCAGCTCTCGGAGTCGGGGGACCACTGGTCGTGCAGCCCGGCGGCCCGGATGGCACCCCGGGCCTTGGGGCCCCGGGCCACCACGTACGCGTCGGTCAGCACCGACCGTAGGGGCTCGGCCAGCCCCCAGCCCTCGGCCGCCTCCAGCCAGCCCCGCATCCCGATCCCGGTGTTCGCCATCAGGATGTCCGGCGGACGGTCCAGGCAGGCCCGGGTCGCCTCGCGCAGTTCGGTGTCGTCGGCCAACGGCACGATCCGCAGGGCCGGGGCGAGCACCACCCGGGCCCCCCGCCGTTCCAGGAGGGCGGCGAGTTCGTCTCGCCGTCGGTCGGCGGTCACCCCGATGGTGAAGCCTGCCAGTTCCCCACCCATCATTCCTCCTGTCGCAGCCGCACCTCGACCAGACCGTCGCGGCACCGCACCTCGTGTCGGGACACACCGGCCCCGGGTCGGTCGAGGCAGTCACCGGTCCGCAGGTCGTACACCTGCTTGTGCAGGGGTGAGGCCACTGTCGGCACCCCTTCGCGGCTGCCGACGATGCCCCGGCTCAACACGTTCGCGCCGCTGGCCGGGTCGAGGTTGTCGACGGCGTACAACCCCTCGGTGGTCCGGAAGACGGCCACCTGGACCCCCTCGACGAGGGCGGCGACCCCCCTGTCGTACTCCAGCCGGGTCAGGGGGCAGACCGGGGTCCAGGCCGGGGCGAGGGTCGAGGTCATCGCGGCACCTCCGGACGTCGGGCCTGGGGCAGACCGAGCCGGACCGGCCCGGCGACCGCCGGTTCCCCCCGGTCCGGGCCTCGCCGGTCGGGCCCTTCCTGCGCCGGTCCTCCTCGGTCCGCACCGACCTGCGCGGGGCCGACCCGCGCCGGGACCGGTTGGCCCCGGACCAGTTGGAAGTCGATCGAGGGGTCGGGGACCCCCGGGGCGTTGACGAAGGAGGTGAACCGGCGCAACCGCTCCGGGTCGGCCAGGGTGTCCCGCCACTCGTCGGAGTAGGAGTCGACGTGCCGGGCCATGGCGGCGTCCAGTTCGGCGCAGAGACCCAGGGAGTCCTCGACGATCACCTCCCGCAGGTGCTCCAGACCCCCCTCCATCGCCTCGATCCAGGCCGACGTGCGCTGCAACCGGTCGGCGGTCCGGACGTAGTAGACGAGGAACCTGTCGATCAGCCGGATCAGGGTCTCGGTGGACAGGTCGGTGGCGAAGAGGTCGGCGTGCCGGGGCTTGAAACCCCCGTTGCCGCCCAGGTAGAGGTTCCACCCGTTGTCGGTGGCGATGATGCCGAAGTCCTTGCTGCGGGCCTCGGCACACTCCCTGGCGCACCCGGAGACCGCCGACTTGAGCTTGTGGGGGGCGCGCAGCCCCCGGTACCGCTGTTCCAGGGCGATCGCCAGCCCGACGGAGTCCTGCACCCCGTACCGGCACCAGGTGTCCCCGACGCAGGATTTCACCGTACGCAGGGCCTTGCCGTAGGCGTGACCGGACTCGAAGCCCGCGTCCACCAGCCGCCGCCAGATCTCCGGCAACTGCTCGACCCGGGCCCCGAACAGGTCGATCCGCTGACCTCCGGTGATCTTCGTGTAGAGGTCGAAGTCCCGGGCCACCTCCCCGATGACGATCAGCTTCTCCGGGGAGATCTCCCCGCCGGGGATCCGGGGCACCACCGAGTAGCTGCCGTCGCGTTGCAGGTTGGCGAGGAAGTGGTCGTTGGTGTCCTGGAGGCTGGCCTGCTCCCCGTCGAGGACGTACCCGTTGCCGAGGCTGGCCAGGATCGAGGCGACCACCGGCTTGCAGATGTCGCAGCCCCGGCCCACCCCGTGTTCGGCGACGAGCTGGGAGAAGGTACGGATCCCCCGGACCCGGACGATGTCGAACAGCTCCCGGCGGCTGACCGCGAAGTGTTCACACAGGGCGGTGGACTGGCGTACCCCGGCCGCGTCCAGGAGCTGCTTGAGCATCGGTACGCAGGAGCCGCAGCTCGTCCCGGCCCGGGTGCACGCCTTCAACCCCGGTACGTCGGTGCACCCCTGGGCGATGGCGGCCTCGACGTCGTCCCGGGTCACCGCGTTGCAGGAACAGACCTGGGCGGTGCCGGGCAGGGCCGCCGCCCCGACGCCGACACCAGTGGCGTCGGCGGGGGCCAGCAGGGCCAGCGGGGGACCGGGGAGGGGACCCCCGACACCGGCCCGCAGGGTGGGGTAGGCGGTGGCGTCCCCGACCAGGATCCCCCCGAGCAGGGTCCGGGCGTCGTCGGAGAGGACCAGCTTCGCGTACGAGCGGGTGGCCGGGTCGGTGTAGGTGACGTCCAGGCAGCCCGGGGTGGTGCCGTGGGCGTCCCCGAAGGAGGCCACGTCCACGCCGAGCAGCTTCAGTTTGGTGGCGGTGTCCGCGCCGGGGAAGGTGGCCGTCCCGTCGAGCAGCCGGTCGGCGACCACCTCGGCCATGGCGTACCCGGGGGCGACCAGGCCGTGGCAGGTGCCGTCCACCGCCGCGCACTCCCCGACCGCCCAGATCCGGTCGTCGGCGGTCCGGCAGGAGTCGTCGACCGCCACCCCGCCCCGGGGGCCGAGGGCCAGCCCGGCGGCCCTGGCCAGCTCGTCGCGGGGGCGGATGCCGGCGGCGACCACCACCAGGTCGGTGTCGACCCGGGTGCCGTCGCCGAGTTCCAGGGCGGCCACCCCGCCCGCCGGGCCGGGGAGCAGGGCGGTGGTGGCCGTCCCCAGGTGACAGGTCACCCCCAACTCCTCGACGTACCGGCGCAGCATCGCCCCACCGGCGGTGTCCACCTGTACCGGCATCAGCCGGGGGGCGAACTCCACCACGTGGGTGGTCAGGCCCAGCAGACGCAGGGCGTTCGCCGCCTCCAGTCCGAGGAGCCCCCCGCCGATCACCGCCCCGGTGTGGCGGCCGGCGGCGTACGCCCGGATGGCGGTCAGGTCCTCCAGGGTGCGGTACGCGAAGACCCCGGGCAGGTCGGTGCCGGGCACCGGGGGCACGAACGGGTACGAGCCGGTGGCCAGCACCAGCGCGTCGTACGGGTACTCCCCGACTGCCGTGGTGACCACCCGCCGGTTCCGGTCCAGGGCGGTGACCGGCTCGTCCAGGCGCAGCCGGACCCCCTCGTCCGGGGTGTGCAGGTTCAGCTCCTCGGCGTCGACCCCGTCGAGGTACGCCGACAGCCGCACCCGGTCGTACGCCGGTCGGTCCTCCTCGGCGAGGACCGTGACCTGCCACCGTCGCCCGGTGTCGCGGGCGCGCAGGGCCTCGACGAAGCGCTGCCCGACCATCCCGTTCCCGACGACGACCAACCGTCCGCCGTTCATCCGTCCACCTCCATCATCTCCTCCGCTGCTCCCCCCACCCCCACCCCCACCCCCACCCCTGCTCCCACCCACCTGCCCCCGCCCCCTTCCCCGTCTCGCCCCGTTGACCAAGGGGTTTGCGTCAGGAACCACGACGGAGCTGACGCAAATCCCTTGATCGACCCCGAAGGGGGGGTGGGTCATGGGGTGGGGGGTGGGTCGGTGGTGGCCAGCCAGGTGGCTATGCCGGTGAGGGCTTCTCGGCAGGTTCCGCAGCCGGTGGCGGCCCGGGTGGCCGCCGACAGCTCCGCCGGGGTTCGGGCACCGGCCCGCCAGCAGGCCACCAGGGCTCCCTTCGTCACGTCGTTGCACTGGCAGATCGTCGTCGCGTCCGGCATCAGGGCCGGGGATCCGGCCGTGCTGACCGGGGCCGTCCCGAAGGCCCGGCCGAGCAGGAGGGACCGTCGGTCGGCGGGGACCGGGGTGCCCCTGTCGAAGAGCTGGACCACGGTGCCGACGGAAGGGTTCTCGCCGACCAGGATCGCCCCGGTCAGGCGATCCCGGTCGATGCGCAGCCGGGCGTAGGTGCCCCGCGTCGGGTCGGTGAAGGTCAACTCCTCCACTCCCGGGGTCTGTGTCGACCCGGTGGTGTCGCCCATCGCGGCCAGGTCGACCCCGGCCGCCTTCAACCGGGTCACCCCCGGTCGGGGCCGGTACCGGGCCGCCGGGTCGGTCCCGGTGAGCAGGTCGGCCACCACCCGGGCCTGCGCCCAGGCCGGGGCGACCAGGCCGGTCAGGGTGTCCCGGTGCTCGGCGCAGTCCCCGACCGCCGAGATCGCCGGGTCGCTGGTGCGCAGCCGGTCGTCGACCACCACCCCCCGCCGCACCGTCAGCCCGGCAGCAGCCGCGACTGCGGTGTCGGGGCGTACCCCGCAGGAGAGCACCAGCAGGTCGGCGGTGAGTCGCCGGCCGTCGGCGAGGTCGAGGTGGACCCGGTCGCCCTCGGCGGCCACGCCCGCAGCCGGAACCCCCAGCAGGGTACGGACCCCCAGCCGGTCCAGGGTGCCGGCGAGCACCGCCCCCGCCGTCGGGTCGAGTTGCCGTTCCATGAGGTGCGGCCTGGGGTGGACCACAGTGACCCGGAGCCCTCGCGCGGCGAGCCCCCGGGCGGCCTCCAACCCCAGCAGCCCGCCGCCCAGGACCAGGGCCTCGCCGGCACCCTCGGCGGCGGCGAGGATCCGCCGACAGTCCGCCAGGGTGCGGAAGGGCACCACCCGGTCGGGTACCGGGTCCAGCCCCGGCAGGGGCGGCACCACCGCCCGGGCCCCGGTGGCCAGGACCAGGTGGTCGTAGTCGTACCGCTCGCCCTGGTCGGTGTGCACCTGCCGGGCGGCCCTGTCGATCCCGGTGACCGTCACCCCGGTCCGGACCTCCACGCCCGGCCCGGCGGGGTCGGTCAGCTCCAGGTCCGGCTCCTCGATCTTCCCGGCGAGCAGGGTGGAGAGCATGATCCGGTTGTACGCCCGGTGCGGCTCCGCGCCCAGGGTCGTCACCTTCCGGTCCCCGCCCCGGGCCTGGAGGTCGGCGGCGAGCCGGGACCCGGCCATGCCGTTCCCGACGACCAGGACTCTCATGCCGGCTCCCTCTCCGTGGCCGGGGCCACCCGCTCGACCCGTACCGCGCAGATCTTGAACTCGGGCATTCCGGAGACCGGGTCCACAGCGTCGTTGGTGACCGAGTTGGCCCGGGCCGCACCCGGCCAGTGGAAGGGAGCGAAGACGGTGTCGGGGCGGATCGTCGGGCTGATCCGGGCCGGGGCCTGCAGCTCCCCCCGGCGGGAGAGCACCCGCACCGGATCCCCTTCGGCCACCCCCAGCCTGTCGGCCAGGTCGGGGTGCAGCTCCACGAAGCCCGTCGGGGCGGCCCGGCGCAGGGCTGCGACCCGACGGGTCTGGGTCCCCGACTGGTACTGGGCGAGGACCCGACCGGTGGTGAAGTGCAGCGGGTAGTCGGCGCAGACCGGTTCGGCGGCGGGACGGTGGGAGACCGCCCGGAGTCGGGCCCGACCGTCAGGGGTCGGGAAGGAGTCGGCGAAGAGCCGGGGGGTGTCCGGGCCGGTCGGGTCGGGGCAGGGCCAGAACACCCCGGTGTCGGACTCGATGCGCTCCCAGGTGACTCCGGCGTAGTCGGCCGGGCCTCCGGCCGAGGCCCGGCGCAGCTCGGTGAAGACCGTCGCCGGGTCGGTGGGGAAGTCCACCGGGGAGTCGAGGCGGTCGGCGAGCCCGGCCAGGACCTCCAGGTCGGTACGGACCCCGTCCGGTGGCGGGCGCAGGGCCCGGCGACGCAGCACCCGACCCTCCAGGTTGGTCATGGTGCCGTCCTCCTCGGCCCACTGGGCCACCGGGAGCACCACGTCGGCCAGTTCGGCGGTCTCCGACCGGAGGAAGTCGGCCACCACCAGCAGGTCCAGGTCGCGTAGCCGGGACTCGACCCGGGCGGCCCGGGGGGCGGAGACCACCGGGTTGGAGCCGAAGACCAGCAGGGCTTTCGGGCCGGTGTCGGTGCCGAGGGAGTCCAGGAGCTGGTAGGCGGGGACCCCGGGGCCGGGCAGGGACTCGGGGGTCACCCCCCAGACCCCTGCCACGTGGGACCGGGCCGCCGGGTCGTCGATCCGCCGGTAGCCGGGGAGCTGGTCGGCCTTCTGCCCGTGCTCGCGTCCCCCCTGGCCGTTGCCCTGCCCGGTGAGGCATCCGTACCCGGAGCCGGGGCGGCCGGGCAGGCCCAGGGCGAGGGCCAGGTTGATGAAGGCGGTGACGGTGTCCACCCCCTTGGCGTGCTGCTCGGCCCCCCGGGCGGTGAGGATGACGGCCCGGTCCACGGTGGCCAGATCCCGGGCGGTCGTCTCCAGGTCGGCCACCGGCACCCCGGAGAGCCGCTCCACCTCCGCCGGCCAGTACCCGGCCACCGTCCGCCGGACCTCGTCGAAGCCGGTGGTCCGCTCGGCGAGGTACGCCCGGTCCAGCCGGCCCTCGACGAGGGCGACGTGCAGGAGGGCGTTGGCGACCGCCAGGTCGGTACCGGGCAGGGGTTGCAGGTGCAGGTCGGCCTGTCGGGCGGTGGCGGTGACCCGGGGGTCGACCACTATCAGCCGGCCACCCCGCTCCCGCATCGCGGCCAGGTGGCGCATCAGCGGGGGCATGGTCTCCGCCGGGTTCGCCCCGACCAGCAGCAGGGTCTGCGCCTGCGCCAGGTCGGTGACGGGAAAGGGGAGCCCCCTGTCGATCCCGAAGGCCCGCAGCCCGGCCGCCGCCGCCGAGGACATGCACCAGCGTCCGTTGTAGTCGATGTTCCGGGTGCCCAGGGCCACCCGGGCGAACTTGCCCAGGGCGTACGCCTTCTCGTTCGTCAGCCCACCCCCGCCGAAGACCGCCACCGCGTCCCGGTCGTACCGCTGCCAGGTGGCCCGGATCCCGGCGGCGACCCGGTCCAGGGCCTCCGCCCACCCGGCCGGACGCAGCGGCCCGTGGGGACGGTCCCGCACCAGGGGGGTGGTCAGCCGGTCCGGGTGGTCGAGCAGTTCGGCGGCGGTCCAGCCCTTCTGGCACAGGCCCCCCTGGTTGGTGGGGAACTGCCGGGGGGTGACCTCGATCCGGGTCCCGGAGGTGCGCAGCACCATGCCGCACTGGAGGGCGCAGTAGGGACAGTGCGTGGCCGCCTGTCGGGGCCCGACCCCCGGAAGCGTCGCCGTCTGCGCACCGTCTGTCATGTCCGGAAGCGTGCCGGGAGGCAGTTTCCGGTCCGGGTCTGCTCTGTTTCGGTCCTGTCAAGAGCGGCTCACACCGCACCGGAGTTGCAGGTCAGACGGCATGGTCTAAAATGTGAGAAGACCGTCTCATATTTCAGGACATCCCGAGGAGGGAGCGGCATGGGTGTGGTGGACTCCTTCGATGCCGTGGCGGGCGGCTACGACCAGGCCCGTCGTCGGCTGGTGCCCTGCTTCGACGCCTTCTACGGCACCGCCGTCGAGGTCGCGGCACCCCCGATCCGGGCGGCCCTCGCCGCCGGGCGTACCCCCGAGGTCCTGGACCTGGGGGCCGGCACCGGCCTGCTCTCCCTGCTCCTGACAGCGGCCCTCCCGCAGGCCCGGGTGACCCTGGTCGACGCGGCCCCGGCCATGCTCGCGGTCGCCGCCGGGCACCTGAAGACCCGG
This sequence comes from Micromonospora sp. SH-82, assembly GCF_051132485.1. Classification (NCBI taxonomy): domain Bacteria; kingdom Bacillati; phylum Actinomycetota; class Actinomycetes; order Micromonosporales; family Micromonosporaceae; genus Micromonospora; species Micromonospora sp. SH-82. The sequence goes on along the minus strand of NZ_CP148049.1, from coordinate 317,125 downwards.
GGGATCGCCCACCGGATCGTCCGGGCCGACCTCGCCGACCCCCTCCCCGAGGGGCGGTACGACGCGGTGGTCTCCGCCCTCGCCGTGCACCACCTCGACGACGAGGGCAAGCGAGGGCTCTACCGGCGGGCCGCCGGAGCACTGGTGCCCGGCGGGGTCCTCGTCAACGCCGAACAGGTCGCCGGCCCCACCCCGACCCTGGACCGACGGTACGACGAGGTGTGGACCGCCCGGATCACCGAACTCGGCTCCGACCCCGCCGAGATCGCCGGGGCCCGGGAGCGGATGCGCCACGACCGCCCGGCCACCGTCGGCGACCAGTGTCGGTGGCTCACCGAGGCCGGCCTGGTCGACGTGGACTGCTTCTTCAAGGAGTGGCGCTTCGCGGTCTTCGGCGGACGCCGGCCGGAGACTGACCCAGGGTGACGTCGGGGGCGGATGTCCACCGACACCGTGCAGCAGGCGGTCCGGATCCGGCGACAGCTCCGAGCCCTCACCGACGGCCCCGGGCGGCGGTGCGGTTGTCGTATCCGGCCCGACCCGGGACGGGCACCCGGCGGTAACGGCCCCTTCCTAGCGTCGGCGGGCAGACCGACGAGGAGGAGCCGCCGTGAGCACGCTCGCCCCCACCACGCCCCCCGCCGCAGCAGCAGCGCCCAGGGGTCGACACCGCCTCGAACACTGGCGTCCGGAGGACCCCGCCTTCTGGCGGGACACCGGGGCCCGGGTCGCCCGCCGCAACCTGTGGGTCTCCATCCTCGCCGAACACGTCGGGTTCTCCGTCTGGAGCCTCTGGTCGGTGACCGTCCTGTTCCTCGGCCCCCAGTACGGCATCGACCCCGCCGGGAAGTTCCTGCTCACCGCCGTACCCGCCGCCCTGGGGGCGGTGCTGCGGCTGCCGTACACCCTGGCGGTGGCCCGGTTCGGTGGCCGGAACTGGACCATCGTCAGCGCCCTGCTCCTGCTGGTGCCGACGGTGCCCATGGCGGTGCTGCTGGAACCGGGGGTCTCCTACTCCACCCTGATGGTGCTGGCCTGCCTGACCGGGGTGGGCGGGGGGAACTTCGCCTCCTCCATGGCCAACATCAACCTGTTCTTCCCGGACCGGCTCAAGGGGCGGGCCCTCGGCTTCAACGCGGGCGGGGGCAACCTGGGGGTGCCGGCGGTGCAGCTCGTGGGGCTCGCCGTGCTGGCCACCGCCGGAGCCGCGTACCCCCGGCTGGTCCCGGCGGTCTACATCCCCCTGATCGTGCTGGCCGCCCTCGCCTCGGCCCGGTGGCTGGACAACATCCCCGCCGCCCGCAACGAGCCGGGTGCCCTGCGGGCCGCCGCCGCCGACCGGCACACCTGGGCGATGTCGGTGCTGTACGTCGGCACCTTCGGCTCCTTCATCGGGTTCGGGTTCGCCTTCGGCCAGGTGCTCCAACTCCAGTTCGCCGAGCGGTTCCCCACCCCCGTCCACGCCGCCTGGCTGACCTTTCTCGGCCCCCTGATCGGATCGCTGGTCCGGCCGGTCGGGGGACAGCTCGCCGACCGGCTGGGCGGGGCCCGGGTGACCTTCTGGAACTTCGTCGCCATGGCCGCCGGGGCCGGACTGGTCCTGTACGCCGCCCGGGACCGCTCCTTCGGGCTGTACCTGGTGGGCTTCCTGGCCCTGTTCGTCTTCTCCGGCGTCGGCAACGGATCGACGTACAAGATGATCCCGGCGATCTTCCGGGCCCGGGCCGGGGCCTCGGTGGCGGCGGGACAGCGGGAGGCGGAGGCCGCCGAGCGGTGGGCCCGCCGGATGACCGGCTCCCTGATCGGCATCGCCGGGGCGGTCGGGGCCTTCGGTGGGGTCCTGGTGAACGTGGCCTTCCGGCAGTCGTTCCTCGTCTCCGGTACCGCCGACGCCGCCTACCTCGCCTTCATCGGCTGGTACGCCCTCTGCTTCCTGGTCACCTGGGCGGTGTACCTACGCCCGGGCGCCCACCGGCTCTCGGGCGTCTGACCGGCTCCCGGGTGTCTGGCGACCTCGCAGGCGGGTGATTCTGATCTCTCTTTGCCGCCGGGGCGCGCCCGGGGGGACCCGTTTTGACCAGGCGACCCGGTGCCGGGTATCGTTGCCTGCTGTTGTACGACATCAAGAGGCGTTCCCCTCAGGGTACGCTTGGTCGTTCGTGCGCGCTGGTCCGGCTTGGAGTCCTGGTCAACTCGGAAACGAGTCCTGGTCAACTCGGAACACCTGGTCATCTCGGCGCGCGACCCCAGACCGACGACGAGACAAGGTAGACCTGTGCGTACGTACAGCCCGAAGCCGGGTGAGATCGAGCGTCAGTGGCACATCATCGACGCCTCTGATGTCGTGCTGGGCCGCCTGGCCACCCACACCGCCACGCTGCTGCGCGGAAAGCACAAGCCGACTTTCGCGCCGCACGTCGACACGGGCGACTTCGTCGTCATCGTGAACGCGGGCAAGGTTGCGCTGACCGGCAACAAGCGGCAGCAGAAGATCGCCTACCGCCACTCCGGTTACCCGGGCGGTCTCAAGCAGGTCGGCTACGAGGAGCTGCTCTCCAAGCGTCCCGAGCGGGCCATCGAGCTGGCCGTGAAGGGGATGCTCCCGCACAACAAGCTCGGCCGGAAGCTCATCAAGAAGCTGAAGGTCTACGCCGGTGCCGAGCACCCGCACGCCGCGCAGCAGCCGGTGCCGTTCGAGATCAAGCAGATCGCGCAGTGAGCGCGGGCGAAGGAAACAGCATGACCGACATCACCGAGACCGAGGTCGCCCCCGAGGTGACCGAGGCCGCCGAGGCCCCCGAGGCCGCCGAGGTGCCGGCGCCCGTCGCCCGCACCCACCGTGGCGAGCGGCCGATCCAGACCGTGGGCCGCCGCAAGGAGGCCATCGTCCGGGTCCGGATCGTCCCCGGCACCGGCAAGATCACCTGCAACGGCCGGGACCTTGAGGCCTACTTCCCGAGCAAGGTGCACCAGCAGCTGATCAAGGACCCGCTGGTCACCGCCGAGAAGGCCGAGAGCTTCGACGTCATCGCCAACCTGCGTGGTGGCGGCACCACCGGCCAGGCCGGTGCGCTGCGACTGGCGATCGCCCGGGCGCTGATCGTCAGCGAGCCCGAGGACCGCCCCGCGCTGAAGAAGGCCGGCTTCCTGACCCGGGACGCCCGGGTCAAGGAGAGCAAGAAGTACGGCCTCAAGAAGGCCCGTAAGGCTCCTCAGTACTCGAAGCGCTGATCTTCAGCAGCGCGTTGCACTTCTGACGAACGGCCGGTCCACCCCCCTGTCGCGGGAGGCGGACCGGCCGTTTCGTTTTGCACGATCTTCTCTTCAGAACCGACATCGTTAGCGAAGGTAGGCGGGTATGGGCCGGTTGTTCGGTACGGACGGCGTCCGCGGACGGGCGAACGTTGACCTCACGCCCGAGTTGGCGCTCGCGGTGGCGGTGGCCGCCGCGCACACGCTCGCCGAGACGGACCGCACCCATCCGCCGTTGGCGGTGGTGGGCCGGGACACCCGGGCCAGCGGCGAGATGCTGGAGGCGGCGGTGGTCGCCGGTCTGACCAGCGCCGGGGCCAACGTGGTCCGGGTCGGGGTGCTGCCCACCCCGGCGGTGGCGTTCCTCACCGCCGAGGCCAAGGCCGACCTGGGGGTGATGCTCTCCGCCTCGCACAACCCGATGCCGGACAACGGGATCAAGCTCTTCGCCGCCGGGGGGCACAAGCTTCCCGACGAGATCGAGGCCCGGATCGAGGCCGCCGTCGAGGCGAACGCCACCACCGCGTGGGATCGGCCTGTGGGTGCCGGTGTCGGTCGGGTGCACGACCTGCTCGACGGTGCCGACCACTACGTCCAGCACCTGATCGGGACCCTTCCGCACCGCCTCGACGGGCTCAAGGTCGTGGTCGACTGCGCCAACGGCGCCGCCGCCGAGGTCGCCCCGGTCGTGTACCGCGAGGCCGGTGCCGACGTCCACGCCATCTACGCCGAGCCGGACGGCCTCAACATCAACGACGGCTGCGGCTCCAACGACATCGCCCAGCTCCGCGAGACGGTGGTCAAGCTCGGCGCTGACCTCGGCATCGCCCACGACGGCGACGCCGACCGCTGCGTGGCGGTCACCGCCGACGGCGAGGAGGTCGACGGCGACCAGGTCATGGCGATCCTCGCCCTGGCCATGCAGGAGGCCGGCACCCTCGCCGAGAACACGCTCGTCGCGACGGTGATGAGCAACCTCGGCCTGCGTCTGGCCATGTCCGCCGAGGGCATCCGGCTGGTCGAGACCAAGGTCGGCGACAGGTACGTCCTGGAGGAGCTGCGCGCCTCCGGCCTGGCCCTCGGTGGGGAGCAGAGCGGACACATCGTGATGCCGGCGTACGCGACCACCGGCGACGGGGTGTTGACCGGGCTGCACCTGATGGCCCGACTGGCCCAGACCGGCAAGTCCCTGGCCGAGCTGGCCTCGGTGGTGACCAAGCTGCCGCAGGTGCTGATCAACGTCCCGGTCGGGGACCGGACCGTCGGTGCCGCCGCCCCGACCGTCCGCACCGAGGTCGAGCGGGCCGAGGCCGAACTGGGCGACACCGGTCGGGTGCTGCTGCGCCCCTCGGGCACCGAGCCGCTGGTCCGGGTCATGGTGGAGGCCGCCACCGAGGCCACCGCCCGGGAGGTCGCCGAGCGCATCGCCGACCGGGTCCGGGTCGCCAGCCCGGTGGCCTGAGGCTCGACGACAGTAGTCAGCCGGTGAGCCGGTGAGCTGACGCAGCCGGGTGAACTGGTGACCGGCGACGGCCGGTGAGCCGGTCAGCCGGTCAGCCGGTGAGCTGACGCAGCCGGGTGACCGCTTCGGTGAGGACCTCCGGACGCTTGCAGAAGGCGAACCGGACCAGCCTCCGGCCGGCTTCGGCGTCGTCGTAGAAGACCTGGGTCGGCACGGCGACTACGCCACACCGCTCCGGCAGGGACAGGCAGAACTCCACCCCGTCCGAGGCGCCCAGGGCGGTGACGTCGGCGGTGACGAAGTACGTCCCCGCCGGGGTGAGCACGTCGAATCCGGCGTCGGAGAGCCCGGCGGTCAGCTGGTCCCTGCGCTGCTGGAGACCGTCACGGAAACCGGTGTAGTAGTCGTCGGGCAGCGCCAGCGCCACCGCCACCGCCGGTTGGAGGGGGGCCGCGTTGACGAAGGTGAGGAACTGCTTGACCCGTAGCAGCGCCGAGACCAGCGTCGCCGGACCGCTCGCCCAGCCGACCTTCCACCCCGTGCAGGAGAACGTCTTGCCGGCCGAGGAGATGCGCAGGGTCCGCTCCCGCATTCCGGGCAGGGTGGCCAGTGGGACGTGCGGGGTGTCGGCGTCGGTGAAGACCAGGTGCTCGTAGACCTCGTCGGTGACCGCGTACGCGTCGTGCTCCTGGCAGAGTTCGGCGATCAGGGCCAGTTCGGCGGGGGTGAAGACCTTCCCGGTCGGGTTGTGTGGGGAGTTCAACAGCACGAGTCGGGTGCGGGGGCCGAACGCCGAGCGCAGCGCCTGCCTGTCGAAGGCGTACCGGCCGTCGGGGGCGGGACGGAGTGTCACCGGTCGCCGGACCGCCCCGGCCAGTGCGATCGAGGCGGCGTAGGAGTCGTAGTACGGCTCGAAGCAGACCACCTCGTCGCCCGGCTCGCACAGGGAGAGGATGGCGGCGGCGATCGCCTCGGTGGCACCGGCGGTGACGACGACCTCGCCGTCGGGGTCGTACTCCAGTCCCCAGAACCGGCGCTGGTGTTCGGCGACCGCCGCGCGCAGCGCCGGGATCCCGGGGCCGGGCGGGTACTGGTTCTGCCCGGTGCGCAGGGCCTCGGCGGCGGCGGCCAGCATCTCGGGCGGGCCGTCGGTGTCCGGGAAGCCCTGACCGAGGTTGACGGCGCCGGTGCGCAGGGCGAGCGCGGACATCTCGGCGAAGATGGTCGTTCCGAACGGCCGCATCCGGGCCACCAACGGGTCGTTCGTGGTCGTCGTCACATTCGCCAGGGTACGGCGCGGTGACGCCCCGTCGCACGCCCGCGCGGCGGCCCTGGCGCGCCGACGGCGGTTTGTCCGGCCGGTGCCCCCGGTGACCCAAACGATCAAAATGCCTGTTCGTTTACCAGGGTTCCGCGCACGCGTGGTGAGCGTAACTCCGCTAGGCTTCGGGTCATGTGTGGAATCGTGGGGTACGCCGGCAGTCGGCCGGCGCTGGGGATCGTGCTCGACGGGCTGCGGCGTCTGGAGTATCGCGGCTACGACTCGGCCGGCGTGGCGGTCGTCTGCGACGACGAGCTGCTGACCGAGAAGAAGGCGGGCAAGCTGGCCAACCTTGAGAAGGCGCTCGCCGAGGGGACCGCCTGCGCCGACGGCTCGGTCGGCATCGGCGACGGCACCACCGGGATCGGACACACCCGCTGGGCCACCCACGGCGGCCCCACCGACCGCAACGCCCACCCGCACGTCTCGCCCGACGGGCGGGTCGCCGTCATCCACAACGGCATCATCGAGAACTTCGCCAAGCTGCGTACCGAACTGGAGGACGCCGGAGTCCAGTTCACCAGCGACACCGACACCGAGTGCGCCGCCCACCTGCTCTCGGCAGCCCTCGCCGACCTGCGGTCGACGGGTGCCGACGACGGCCCCCGACTGCTCGCCGCCGCCATGCGCGCCGTCTGTGCCCGGTTGGAGGGTGCCTTCACCCTGCTCGCTGTGGACGCGGCCATCCCGGGCGCGGTGGTCGGTGCCCGACGCAACTCGCCGCTCGTCGTCGGCCGGGGCGACGGGGAGAACTACCTGGCCAGTGACGTCGCCGCGTTCATCGAACACACCCGGGAAGCGGTCGAGCTGGGCCAGGACCAGATCGTGCTGATCACCGGCGACACCATCGAGATCACCGACTTCGCCGGGCTCCCCGCCACCGGCAAGGACTTCCACATCGACTGGGACGCCTCCGCCGCCGAGAAGGGCGGGTACGACTGGTTCATGCTCAAGGAGATCGAGGAGCAGCCGCAGGCGATCGCCGACACCCTCCTCGGTCGACTCACCGAGACCGGCGAGATCGTGCTCGACGAGGTCCGCCTCAGCGACCAGGACCTCCGCGACGTCGACAAGATCTTCATCGTGGCCTGCGGCACTGCGTACCACTCCGGGCTGGTCGCCAAGTACGCCATCGAGCACTGGACCCGGATCCCCTGTGAGGTGGAGCTGGCCAGCGAGTTCCGCTACCGCGACCCGGTGCTGGACCGGGCCACCCTGATCGTGGTGATCTCCCAGTCCGGGGAGACCATGGACACCCTGATGGCGTTGCGCCACGCCAAGGAGCAGAAGGCCCGGGTGCTGGCGATCTGCAACACCAACGGATCCACCATCCCGCGTGAGTCCGACGCGGTCCTCTACACCCACGGCGGGCCGGAGATCGCCGTCGCCTCCACCAAGGCCTTCCTCACCCAGCTCGTCGCCTGTTACCTGATCGGCCTGCACCTGGCCCAGGTACGCGGGGTCAAGTTCGCCGACGAGGTGGCGGCCGTGGTGGAGCAGCTGCACCAGATGCCCGGCAAACTGCGCGAGCTGCTGGAGCGCATCGAGCCGGTCCGGGAACTGGCCCGGGAGATCAAGTCCGAGCCGACGGTGCTCTTCATCGGCCGGCACGTCGGCTACCCGGTGGCCCTGGAGGGCGCACTCAAGCTCAAGGAACTGGCGTACATGCACGCCGAGGGGTTCGCCGCCGGTGAGCTCAAGCACGGCCCGATCGCCCTGATCGACCAGGGGACGCCGGTGATCTGCATCGTCCCCTCGCCGGTCAGCCGGGGACTCCTGCACGACAAGGTCGTCTCCAACATCCAGGAGGTACGCGCCCGGGGCGCCCGGACCATCGTCATCGCCGAGGAGGGCGACGAGGCCGTGCAGCGCTACGCCGACCACCTGATCTACGTTCCGCGTACCCCGACGTTGCTCGCCCCGCTGATGACCACGGTCCCGTTGCAGGTGCTCGCCGCCGAGATCGCCGCAGCCCGGGGACACGACGTGGACCAGCCGCGCAACCTGGCCAAGTCCGTCACCGTCGAGTAACCGGGCACCGTCGGGCGGGAGGGACCGGCCGGGGCGGTGGTGGCCGGCCGGGCCGGTCATCCTCGACCCAGCACGATCCCGGCCATCCCGTCCAGCGCCGGATTGCCGTCCTCCCAGTAGCCGGTGTGACCGTGCCGGCTGCTGGGGAAGGTCCGCCCGCCGAACCCGGGGTGGCTCGGGTCGCGACCGAACCAGAGCCCGCCGTCGCTGCCGTCGACGAGTCCGGTCACCACTCCCAGCGGCGTCCCGGCCAGGGCCGCCCGTCGCAGCAGGTCCTCCGGCGGGCGGGTCAGTCGGATGACGTCGTCCGGTGCGGTGCTCGACCAGACCTGCCCGGCGGGCACCCGCAGCTGCCCGGCGTGGTCCACCCCCACCCCGGGGGATCCGACGAAGACCAGGGCGTCGGCGGCGAGACCGTGGTCTCGGGCGGCGGTGCCCACCACGGTCGAGCCGTAGCTGTGCCCGAGGACCGTCTGCCGGGCCGGCGGCCCCTCGTGGGTGGCCCGTAACCCCTCCTGGAACTGGTGCAGGGTCGGCCCGGCGTCGCGGGCCGGCCCGGACCGCAGCGCCTCGTGCAGGAAGTCCGGGGCGTCGTAGTCGAGCCAGAGCAGCGCGGCGGTCTCCCGGTCGGGGGCGAGCTCGGCGCAGCGGGACCGGACCCGGGCCGCCCGGCTCAGCTCCCCTGTCGCGTCGGCCAGCCCCGAGGTCATCCCCGGCACGTAGGTGAGCACGTTGTCGGCCCGGTCCGGGTTGCCCAACGCCACGATCGTCCGGCCCTCCCCGCCGGTCTCCAGACCCAGCAGGTACGCCCGGGGTGACTCGTCGCGGGTCAGCCGCTCGGTGAGGGCGCCCAGCCCGGCCAGTGCCAGGTCGACCCGGCGTAGGTCCAGCAGCTCCGCCGGGCCGCGCGGAAGGCGGGTCAGGACCCGGTCCCGCTCGGCCAGCAACTCGGCCCGCCGGTCCTCGACGAGCAGCCGGTTGGCCTGGTCCCGGGCGGCGGCCGGCACCCCGTCCAGGCGGCCCACGACTGTCGACTCGTGAAGGACCAGCCAGCGGCGCATGGCCGGGGTGAGCCCGTCCCACCAGGCACGGACCCGGGCCGGGTCGGCGTCGGCCGGTGGGCGCCCCGGGGGCGGTGGGCGGGTCCATCCCGACCCGGCGGCGTCGACGAGTTCGGCGAGCCGGGCCGCCGCCTCCCGGTCCGCCTGCCCGGCCAGGGTGAGCGCGGCGGTGATCCCACCGGCCACCTGGACCACTGCCGGACCGCTCTGGTGGGTCGGGCGCAGGGCTGCCGGGTCCGCCGACACCCGGCCCTGCCTGTCGATCAGCACCCCGGCGGAGTCGGCCCGCTCGACCGCGGCGGCCAGGCGGGCCTTGGCCACCACCAGCCGACCGGCGAACTCGGCGAGCACCTGATCGGCCTCGATCAGGGCGGGGGCGACGGACCGCAGCTCGCCCCGGAGCCCACCGATCCGGGTGCCGGCCGCCACGGCGGCCCCACCGGACCAGCCGGTGTGCAGCCGCCCGACGCGCTCCGTCAGCTCCTCGGCCCACCTGTCGACCCGGCCGACGAGCCCGCCCCAGGCGGCACCGGCCCGGCCCCAGGCCGGTGGGTCGGCGGCCCAGAGCTGGGCGTACCCGGTCATCGGGACAGCCGGGTCAGTCGTCCGGCGGCCCGCCGGTCGACGGTCTCGTACCCGTCGGCGGCGTGACCGAGCGCCCCGGCGGTCTCCGCCATCCGTGCCCCCAGGCGGCCACACCACCGGTGCACCGCCGCCTCCCACCCGACGAGGGCGGCCCCGGTCGACCACTGTGGTGCCGGCACGACGAGCCCGGGCACCCCGGCCAGCCCGTGGGCCAGCCGGTACGCCTGGTCGGCGAGCCGCCCCGACACCTCGCGCAGCACACCCGGATCCACCTCGAACGACTCCTGTCCCATCCTCGCCCCCTCGTGGCCGCCGCCCCGTCGAACCTCGCCCCCGGTGCCGCCGATCCGTCGGCCCTCGCCCCCGGTGCCGCAGACGTTAGGACGCCGGTCCACCGTCCGGAACGCCCTGTGGACAACCCGTGGCGGTCGTCCACCGGGGTCGTCCACAGGTCTTGCCGCCGGTGGAGCCGATGGGTAATCTGCGCGACCCGTGACCGATAGGGTGGCGGGGGCGATCGATGCGGTACGGCCCGAGAACCGACGAGACGGGGTGCCATGAGGCCGGTGTGGCGGGTCGCGGACGTACGGGCGGCGGAGGCCGGCCTGCTGGCCACCCTTCCCCCCGGCACGCTGATGCGGCGTGCCGCCGCCGGACTGGCCCGGCGCTGCGCGCTCCTGCTGGTCGACCGGGGCGGGGTGTACGGCGCCCGGGTGCTGCTCCTGGTCGGCTCCGGGGACAACGGCGGGGACGCCCTCTTCGCCGGTGAACACCTGGCCCGGCGCGGGGCGGCGGTCTCGGCGTTGCTCGTCGACAGGGATCGGGTGCACGCCGAAGGGTTAGCCGCGCTGCGGGCCGCCGGTGGGCGGGTGGTCGACGGTCCCCCGCCCACAGTCGACCTGGTGGTCGACGGCATCGTCGGGATCGGCGGCCGGGGCGGCCTGCGGGAGACCGCCCAGCAGTTGGCCGGTGGGCTGATCCGGCACCGGGGACGCGACGGCCACCGGGCCGTTGTCGTCGCCGTGGACGTACCCAGCGGGGTCGCCGTGGACACCGGTGACGTCCCGTCGACCGCCGCCGGGCGACCCGCCGCGGTCCACGCCGACGTGACGGTGACGTTCGGGGCCTGGAAACCGGCGTTGGTGGTCGGTCCGGCCGCCGCTTTGACCGGCGAGGTGGAACTCGTCGACATCGGCCTCGGCCCGTGGCTGCGCGGCACCCCGGCGCTGCACGTCGTGGAGGGTTCGGACGTGGCCGACTGGTGGCCCGACCTGGGGCCCGCGTCGGAGAAGTACACCCGGGGCGTGGTCGGGGTGGCGACCGGTTCCCGGACGTACCCCGGGGCGGCGGTGCTCTCGGTGGGCGGCGCGCTCGCCGGGCCGGCCGGCCTGGTGAGGTACGCAGGTGGTGCACGGGACGAGGTGCTCCGTGACCACCCGTCGGTGATCGCCACCGGGCGGGTCGCCGACGCCGGCCGGGTGCAGGCCTGGGTCTGCGGCTCCGGGCTGGGCACCGGTGCCGAGGCGGCCGGTGAACTGCGGGCGGTGCTCGCCACGTCGGTGCCGGTGGTGCTCGACGCCGACGCGCTGACCCTGCTCGTCGACGGGTCGATGGCGGATCTGCTGCGCCGTCGGGACGCACCGGTGGTGGTCACCCCGCACGACCGGGAGTACGCCCGGCTCTGTGGGGAGCAGCCGGGGGCCGACCGGGTGGCGGCGACGCTGCGGCTGGCCGCCTGGATGAACGCCGTGGTCCTGCTCAAGGGGGACCGCACCGTGATCGGTACGCCGGACGGCCGGGCGTACGTGAATCCGACCGGTTCTGCGGCGCTGTCCACCGGGGGGACCGGGGACGTACTGGCCGGGCTGCTCGGTTCGCTGCTCGCCGCCGGGGTACGCGCGGACCGGGCGGCGGCCGTCGCCGCGTACCTCCACGGGTCGGCCGGTCGGGAGGCGGCCCGGGGCGGCCCGGTGACCGCGCCCGACGTGGTGGCGGCGCTCCGCCCGGTGCTTGGTCGGGCCGGGGAGATCCCCTGGAAGTAGGCTGGGCGCATGTGGCAGGCCGAGGTACGCGTCGACCTCGACGCGATCCGTGAGAACGTGGCACGACTCCGGTCGGGCACCACCGCCGAGATGATGGCGGTGGTCAAGGCCGACGGGTACGGCCACGGCATGGTCCCGTCGGCCCGTGCCGCGCTGGAGGCGGGGGCGGAGTGGCTCGGGGTCTGCACCCTCGACGAGGCGCTGACGCTGCGCCGGGCCGGGATCACCGCACCGGTGCTGGCCTGGCTGCTCGCCCCCGGGCTGCCGTTGCACGAGGGGGTGACGGCCGGGGTCGACCTGAGCGCGGCCAGCCTCCCGCAGCTCGACGAGATGATCGAGGCGAGCCGTCGGGCGGAGCGCCCGGCCCGACTCCATCTCAAGATCGATACCGGGTTGAGCCGGGGTGGGGCCACCGTCGCCGACTGGCCGGCGCTGCTGGACGCCGCCGCCAAGGCCCAGGCCGACGGGCTGGTCGAGGTGGTCGGGGTGTGGAGCCACTTCGTCTACGCCGACCTGCCCGGCCATCCGACCACCGACAGGCAGCTCGCCGTCTTCCACGAGGGCCTGGACATGGTCGAACGGGCCGGTCTGCGTCCCCGGTACCGGCACCTCGCCAACTCGGCGGCCACGCTCACCCGCCCGGACACCCACTTCGACCTGGTCCGCCCCGGGATCGCCGTGTACGGGCTCTCCCCGGTCGCCGGTGAGCGGTACGGGCTACGCCCGGCGATGACCGCCCGGGCCCGGGTGATGCTCACCAAACGGGTGTCGGCCGGGACCGGGATCTCCTACGGCCACACGTACCACGTGGACCGGGACGCGACGGTGGCCGTGGTGCCCCTCGGGTACGCCGACGGGGTGCCCCGGCACGCCTCCAACTCCGGGCCGGTGCAGCTCGGTGGCGTCCGCCGCAGCATCGCCGGACGGGTCTGCATGGACCAGTTCGTCGTCGACTGCGGCGACGACCCGGTGGCCGCCGGGGACGTGGTCACCCTCTTCGGTGACGGTGCCGACGGCGCACCGACCGCCGACGACTGGGCCGAGGTGGTCGGCACCATCAACTACGAGATCGTCACCCGGTTCGGCGGTACTCGGGTGCCCCGGACCTACCACGGGGAGCGCAGCTCATGAGCGCGAGGAGTGCGCCGGTTCTGCGCGCCCCGCAGTCGCGAATCGGAGGTCGACCATGAGCCCTGCTCGATTTCGGTTGCCCCGGCCCCGGACCGCCGCCGGGAAGGTCGCCGGACTGGTCGGGGCGGTGGGGGTGGCCGCCGCCGGTCTCGCCGCCGGGGTGGCCACCGAACGCCGGATGGTCCGCCGGTTCAAGTCCGACCCCACCGACAGGTACGCCGACGAGGTCTTCGGCGACCAGCGGTACGACCAGGCGTACCGGTTGGAGATGCCGGACGGCACCGACATCCACGTGGAGGTGGTGGAGCCGACCCGCCCGGTCGACGGCAACCCGACCGTCGTCCTGGTGCACGGCTTCTGCCTGGACATGGGGACCTTCCACTTCCAGCGGAAGCTGCTGGCGGAGCGGGGTGAACACCGGATCGTCGCGTACGACCAGCCGGGGCACGGGTTGTCCGGTCGGCTGGAGAGCGGCGAGTACGACCTGACCGCCCTGGGCCACACGCTCCGCCGGGTGATCGACCGGACGGCCGCTCAGGGGCCGCTGGTGCTGGTCGGCCACTCACTGGGCGGGATGGTCATCATGGCGCTGGCCGAGCTGTACCCGGAGTTCTTCGCCGACCGGGTCGCCGGGACGGTCCTGATCGCCACCTCCGGCGGTCTGCTGGCGGAGACGAAACTGGTCGCACCGGCTCTGCTCGGTCGGCTCGGTTCCCCGATGCTCGCCATGGTCAGCAACGCCACCCGGTACGGCGGGACGGTGATCGACAGGGCCCGTCGATCCACCTCCAACGTGGCCTGGCTGCTCACCCGCCGGTACGGCTTCGGCACGCCGAACCCCAGCCCGGCCCTGGTGTCGTACGTGGAGACGATGAACTCGCGTACCTCGGCCGACACGGTGACCAGGTACCTGCGGACCATCGCCACCCACTCCCGGTATCCGGCCCTGGGTGCGCTGTCGGGGGCCCCGGTCCTCGTGGTGGTCGGCGACAAGGACATGATCACGCCGGTGGTCCACTCCGAGGAGATCGTCAGGCGGCTGCCGCACGCCGAGTACGTGAAGATCTCCGACAGTGGGCACGTGGTGATGCTGGAGCACGCGGACGAGGTCAACGCCGCGCTGGAGCGGTTCCTGGAGGGGTTGTGAGCGACACCGTGCGGCTGCCGACACCGGCCGACACGTACGATTTCGGCCGCCGCCTGGCCGCCCTGCTGCGCCCCGGCGACCTGGTGCTGCTCACCGGCCCGCTGGGTGCCGGGAAGACCGCCCTGACCCAGGGCATCGGCGCCGGCCTGGGGGTGTCCGGTGACGTCACCTCGCCGACGTTCGTGATCGCCCGGGTGCACCGCCCGGACCCGGCACGGGGCGGCCGGACGGCGCTGGTGCACGCCGACGCGTACCGGCTGGGCGACGCTGCCGATCCCCGCGCCGAGATCGACGACCTCGACCTGGACGCCTCGGTCGAGGACTCGGTCACCGTGGTCGAGTGGGGCGAAGGGCTCGCCGAGCACCTGACCGACGCCCACCTGCGGATCAGGCTCGACCGTCGCGACGACGACACCCGCTTCGTCGAGCTGGACCCGGTCGGTGGCGACTGGGCGGGACGGCTCCGCGCCCTGGACGGCCGGCTCAGCGAATCAGCCTGACGAACTCACCGGGCGTCAGTCCGGCCTGACGCAGAATCGAAGCCAGGGTGCCGCGTTTGATCGTGGCGTGTTGCGGCACGACCACCACGTTACCGGCGGCACTCCGGTAGACGGCGTGACTACCCTTCGTCCGAACCTGCTCGAAGCCGGCGCGTCTCAGCCCCTTCGAGGACTTTCCGCAGAGGGAGGTCGGCGAGGGCCGGGCTCACGCGGCCCGGCCCACCTGGAACGAGGTGACCAGTGGAGTCGTCTCGATAGTCGGGTGGGTGACCTCGTCGAGGTACGTCTCGACGGCTTCTCGGAGGTTCGAAAGCGCCTCGTCCACGGTCTCGCCCTGGCTGGCCACATCGAGCTCCAGGCATCGGGCGACGTACCAGTCGTCTTCCTGGTGCACGGCGGCAGTGAGCGTCCGAATCATCGTTCCTCCGCGAGACCTCGACCGACCAGGTGATTCTACGCAGCCACCTCGGTGCGGGGGGCTTCCGCGCGGAGGCGGATCAGGCGGGCGTAGGCGTACTCGCAGATCACCGCGTGCTCGTAGACAGCCCGGGGCACGTCGACGGTGGAGTCGACCCGCAGGACCGACCCGCCGGGCCGCCAGGCCAGGAAGGTCGGGTCACCGGTGAGCTGGGTCAGCAGTCCCAGCAGGGAGATGTCCAGCCGCATCGAGTGCACCGCCCGGCGGTACTCCTCACTGGTGAGGCAGAGCGCGAACGGCACGTTCATCAGGTAGAGCGCGGTCTGGATGTCGATGTTCAGCCACCGGCGGCGGCCCGGCTCGGTGTCCAGGCGGGGGACCGTCAACATCGAGGTGTCCAGGGGGCCGGCGGGCCGGGGCAGGTCGCCGGGGGCACCACCGGGGGGTGCCGCCGCCCGGCCGAGCGCGATCAGGACGTCGTACACGTTGAGGTCGTGTTCGATGACCGCCCGGTCGCCCAGCTCCCGCAGGTTCGTCGGGAGCAGGTCCACCTCGTGCTGCCCGGACACGTTCGCGTTGCGGACCACGAAGTTCAGCAGCTGGGTCTCCACCACGAAGTGCCGGATCAGCAGCTCACCGGCCTCCGGGGAGACGAAGTTGCGGAGGAACCAGACGCAGAGGGTGTCCATGGTGGTGTGGGCGCGCAGCTGCCCGGGGAGGACCCGTTTGACCACGCTGATCAGGGTCACCGCCAGCCGGGACAGGATCCGTACCCAGGGCAGGAGCCAGGTCCGCGACCACCGCTGCTGGTCCCGGACCACCAGTTCCAGGGTCCGTCGGCTGATCGGCACCGTGGGGTCGGACATGATCGCGTCCCACACCGAGGGTTCGGATCGACCCGCCGTGGCCCGTCCGTCGGGCTTGCGCTCAACCATCGATCTCCTCCAGTTGCAGCGCGTAGAGCCGGGCGACCACCCGGGCGGTCCGCACGATCCGCTCGGCGCGGGGCCTGTCGATCAGCGGCGACCGCAGGACGTTGCGCAGCGCCGCGAAGTGGTCGTCGTCGTTGGCACCGTGGTAGAGCAGGAACCGCAGCTGGTCGTCGGCGAGGCCGAGCTGGTCGCGGAGCAGCCCCGCCCACCGGGCCGCCTTCGCGGTGCCCAGCCCCTCGATGACGAACATGGCGCCGAGCAGGTCCACCGGGTCGGGCTGACCGGCCTGGTGGAACATGTACGCCGAGAGCGCCTCCGAGCCGAGGTTCTTCGTCGCCGTACGGATCTCGTCCGGGTCGCCACCGATGGCCGCGAAGTCGGCGTCGAGCAGCCGGAAGTCGCGGTGTTCCTCCAGCCCGTGGTGCAGGGCGGCGCTGCGCAGCTCGAACAGCTCCTCGGAGAAGTTCGACGCTGCCCTGGCGATCCACCGTCCCCCCTCGACGACCTGGGGGCGCAGGGTGAGCAGGAGCCGACGGTAGTCGCCGAGGGTGGCGGTGCCGGTCTCGATCCGGCGCAGCACCGGCACCCGGCGCAGCCGGGACTCCAGCTCGGCCCAGACCCCGGCCAGTTCCAGGACGGTCCAGCGGACCACCTCGTCGTCGGCCGCCTCCGGCTCGCCCAGCGGGGACGCGACGGTCCCGGCCGGTGAGTCGGCGGCGGTGCCCTCCGCTGTCGACAGGGACGGCGCGGTCCCCTCGACGGCAGACCCGGTCCGTCCGGTCCCGGCGACGGCCGAAGCGGTGCTCCCCGTCGTGCCGACGACCTCGGGGCCGGTCGGTCCGACGCAGGTCAGGTGGGCGAAGGCGAAGGAGAACCGGCCCGACTCGGGGACGACCAGCAGGATCCGGTCACCGGGGGTGAACCGACCGGTCTGCCAGGCCTCGGCGAGCATCACGAAGATGCTGGCGGCCCCGGTGTTCCCCCGGGTCGACAGGTTGGTGAACCACCGCTCCTCGTCGATCATCAGGCCGGCCTCCCGCATGAGCCGGAAGATGTCCGCCCGGAAGTGCTGGGAGCTGTAGTGGCACAGGACGTGCTCGATCTGACGCGGGTCGAAACGGCCGTCCCGGACCAGCCGGACGTACTCGGCGATCCCTGCGGTGAACAGGTCGGGCAGGGCGCGGACGTCCTGGCGCAGCCGCAGCAGACCGTCCCGTTCGGCCTCGGCGGCGGTGGCCCGGTCGAGCCAGGTCCGCCCGGGTCGGGGGCCGTCGTCGCCCGCTGCGCCGTCGGCCAGTCCGGCGCGCATGCAGGTGTCGTGCTCGTGGGCGTGCGAGACCAGGTGGACCCAGTCGACACGCAGGCTGGGCCGGTCCGGTCGGGCTGTCGGTTCGAGGACCACCGCACCGGCACCGTCGGAGAGCGTCCACCGCAGGAACTGGGCGTCGTACCCGATCCGCTCGGGGGAGGTGGTGGTGGCGTACCGGCTCTGCTTGAGGCCCCGGCTGACCAGCTCGGAGCCGACCACGGCGGCCACGTCGTGCTCACCGAGGCGGACCCCGGCGACCGCCGACTTGAAGGCCGCCATGCTCGACGCGCAGACCCCGGACGCCGAGAGGGTCTCCATCGGGCCGCCACCCAACCGGCCGTGGACCATCGAGGCGAACCCCGGTACCAGGAGGTCACCCTGGGTGGTTCCGGTGGCCAGCAGGCCCAGCTGGTCGAGGTCACGACCGCTGTCCTTGAGCGCCTGCCGGACCGCCTCGACGGCCAGCTCCTCGTTGAGCATCGTGGTCCGCCCGTCCCGGTCGAGGGCGTAGTGCCGGGTCTGGATGCCGTTGGCGGACAGGACCCGACGTCGTACGGCGGCGCCGGCCGTACTGCCGTCGTCGCCGAGCAGACTGACCAGGTCGTCGTTGCCCACCGGGTCGCCGGGAAGGAAGGAAGCACAGCCGGTGATGTGGACCTCTCGTGTCATGGCGTCCATTCGGCCAGCTCAACGGGGTCGGTGAACATCCGCCGTGAGGCCCAGTCTTCTGCGTACGGATACTCAGTCGCCCGCACCGGCGACCGGCGGAGTGCGCCCGTGTCGGAGGCGACTGGTAGGAAGTAGCCGATCCGTACGCGTGAAAGGTGGCCCATGCCCGACGACGTTGCGCCTCTCGACCTGCCGACCCTGCTCCCCTCGGACTGGCAGGCCGTCCTGACCCCGCACCTGGACCCGGCGGTCACCGCCGACCTGGGCCGGTTCGTCGCCGGGGAGTACGCCACCCAGACGGTCTTCCCGCCGGTCGAGGACCTCTTCTCGGCGTACCGGCACTGCGCTCCGCAGGACTGCCGGGTGCTCATCCTCGGGCAGGATCCGTACCACAAGGCCGGGCAGGCGCACGGGTTGAGCTTCAGCGTCCGGGACGGGGTGGCGGTGCCGCCCTCCCTGCGCAACGTCTTCAAGGAGCTGGGGGAGGACCTCGGGGTGCCGAAGCCGGCCGGGGGCAACCTGAGCGGCTGGGCCGACCAGGGGGTCCTCCTGCTCAACTCGGTCCTGACGGTCCGGCAGGCGACCCCGGGGTCGCACGCCAACAAGGGCTGGGAGGAGTTCACCGACGCCACCATCCGCGCCCTCGACGCGCTGGAGCACCGGGTGGTGTTCCTGCTCTGGGGTGGGTACGCCCGGAAGAAGGCGGCGCTGGTCACGAACTCCCGGCACGTGGTGCTGGAGGCCGGGCACCCCAGCCCGATGAACCCCCGTGGTTTCCTGGGCAGCCGTCCGTTCAGCGCCGCCAACAAGGCGCTGGCCGACGCGGGGCTGCCGACCGTCGAGTGGGAACGTACGGCCGGCTGACCCGACGCCCCGGCGCCACCATCGTGGGGCGTCACCGGTGGCGGCGTCCGGGGCGACTAGGGTGACAGCCGTGCTCGTACTCGTGGTGGACTCATCGACCCCGGCGGTGACCGCGGCGCTGGTCGAGGTCTCGACGGACGGCGTCGCGCTCCGGGCGACCCGGTGCACCGTCGACGCCCGAGCCCACGGCGAACTGCTCGCCCCCCAGGTCGACGCGGTGCTGGCCGACGCCGACGCCCGGCCGGGTGACCTGACGGCGATCGTCGCCGGTCTCGGCCCCGGTCCGTTCACCGGGCTGCGGGTGGGGCTGGTGACGGCCGCCACCATGGGCCAGGTGCTCGGCGTGCCGACGTACGGTGTCTGTTCGCTGGACGGGATCGGCCACCCGGCGGCGGCCGGGGAACCGGTGCTGGCGGCGAGCGACGCCCGCCGTCGGGAGATCTACTGGGCGGTGTACGACGGGTCCGGTCAGCGGATCGCCGGGCCGGAGGTGGACACCCCGACGGTCGCCGCCGCCCGGGCCCGGGACCTCGCCGTGACGGTCGCCGTCGGTGACGGGGCGCACCGGTACGCCGACGTGCTCGGCCTGCCGGTGCGGGCCGAGCCGCGCTACCCGGACGCCACCACCCTGGCGGTGCTCGCCGCCGAGCGGATCCGCGCCGGGGCTCCCGGGGAGCGGCTCACCCCGCTCTACCTGCGCCGCCCGGACGCGGTGGCGGCGGCCGGCCGCAAGCCGGTCCTGCCGTGACCGACGATCTCCACCCGGGCGCGCCGCAGGCCGGTCCCGCCGACCTCAACCCTGCGCCGCAGGCCGGTCCCGGCGGTCCCCGCCCGGGGGCGGTGCCGGAGGCGTCGGGGGAGGGGTCGGTCCGACTGGCCCGGTTCCGGTGGTGGCACATCGACGAGGTGCTGCCGATCGAGGCGGACCTGTTCGGCGCGGAGCGCTGGTCCCCGGCGATGTTCTGGAACGAGTTGGCGAACGGCCATCACTACCTGGTCGCCCAGGATCCGGCGGGGGCCGTGCTCGGCTACGCCGGATTGACGGCCCAGCCACCCGACGAGTCCTGGGTGCAGAACATCGCGGTCCGCCGCGACGCCCAACGGCGCGGGGTGGGCCGGATGCTGTTGGAGGCGCTGCTCGCCGAGGCTGCCCGACAGGGGGCGGGGAGCACGTTGCTGGAGGTCGCCGCCGACAACGCCGCCGCCCAGCGGCTCTACGCGGCCTACGGGTTCGAGCCGAT
Organism: Micromonospora sp. SH-82; assembly: GCF_051132485.1. NCBI lineage: Bacteria > Bacillati > Actinomycetota > Actinomycetes > Micromonosporales > Micromonosporaceae > Micromonospora > Micromonospora sp. SH-82. The sequence goes on along the minus strand of NZ_CP148049.1, from coordinate 297,160 downwards.
CGGCGTACGCCGGGGCTACTACCAACCGAGCAACACCGACGCGCTGGTGATGCGTCGGGACTCGACGCCGGACCGGTCGGCGGCGTCGACCGGGGAGGGGACAGACGAGCATGGCTGACGAACCGCTGATTCTCGGCATCGAGACCTCGTGTGACGAGACCGGGGTCGGGATCGTGCGCGGCCACACCCTGCTGGCCGACGCGCTGGCGTCGAGCGTCGCCGAGCACGCCCGGTTCGGCGGTGTGGTGCCGGAGGTGGCCAGCCGGGCGCACCTGGAGGCGATCGTGCCGACGATGGACCGGGCCCTGGCCGAGGCCGGGGTGACCATCGCCGACATCGACGCGATCGCGGTGACCTCCGGGCCGGGCCTGGCCGGTGCGTTGCTCGTCGGCGTCGCCGCCGCCAAGGGGTACGCGGTGGCCGCCGAGAAGCCGCTGTACGGGGTCAACCACCTCGCCGCGCACGTGGCGGTGGACACTCTGGAGCACGGCCCGTTGCCCGAACCGGCGATCGCCCTGCTGGTCTCCGGCGGACACTCGTCCCTCCTGCGCGTCGACGACCTGGCCCGGGGCGTCACCCCGCTCGGCGCGACGATCGACGACGCGGCCGGTGAGGCGTTCGACAAGGTGGCCCGCCTGCTCGGGCTGCCGTTCCCGGGTGGCCCGCCGATCGACAGGGAGGCCCGCGTCGGCGACGCCGGGTCCATCGCGTTCCCGCGCGGACTGAGCGCCGCCAAGGACCTGGCGGCCCACCGGTACGACTTCTCCTTCTCCGGGTTGAAGACGGCGGTGGCCCGGTGGGTCGAGGCCCGGCAGCGGGCCGGTGAGACGGTGCCGGTCGCCGACGTGGCCGCGTCCTTCCAGGAGGCGGTCTGCGACGTGTTGACCAACAAGGCGATCGACGCCTGCCGGACCGAGGGGATCGACACGTTGGTGATCGGTGGGGGAGTCGCGGCGAACTCCCGGCTGCGGGCGATGGCCGAACAGCGGGCCGCGAAGTACGACATCCGGGTCCGGGTGCCCCGGCCGAAGCTCTGCACCGACAACGGGGCGATGGTGGCGGCGCTCGGCTCGCACCTGGTCGCCGCCGGGGTCGCGCCCAGTCGGCTGACCCTGCCCGCCGACTCGGCCATGCCGTTGACTCTGGTCAGCGTGGCGGGAGAGGAGAAGACGGCATGATCGTCCGGATGTGGGAGGTGAAGGCCGAGCCGTACGCGGTCGCCGAGCTGATCACCTGGGTCTGCGAGACGGCGCTGCCCGAGTTCGACCACGACCCGCTGCACCTGTCCAGCGAGGTCTTCTCCTCCACCGACCACCGGGTGGTGGTCATCTCCAAGTGGCGCAGCAGCGCCCACTCCCTGCCGGACCCGCCGGCGAAGCTCGTCGCCCGCCCGCCGCACTCCTGGGACTTCACCCAGGTCGACCGCTGACCCGACCGGCCCCGGGTCACCGACTGGCCCGGTCCGGCCGCTGACCCGACCGACCCCGGCGCGCCGACGGCCCGGGTCACCGACGGCCCGGACCGGTTACTGACCCGGACGACCCCGGACACGACGGTGCCCCGGCGCGCCCGATCGCGCCGGGGCACCGCCCGGACGGGGTCCCTAGTTTCGGCGCATCATCTTCCAGGTCGCCGCCCCGCCGGTGGCCAGGGCGGCGAGGAACACCAGCCAGATCACCGTGGTGCTGACCCCGACCCCGGGACCGGTGTTGGCACCGGCCTTGGCCAGGAGGGTGTCGTTGCCGGAGGCGGGCAGGACCGCCGGCGGAAGCTGCTCCCACCGGACCAGGTTGGTCCGTTCGAGCATCTCCATGTGGGCCAGGACGAACTTGTTGGCGTCGTCGGCGAGCTTGCGGACCGTGGCGTTGCGGGTGGCGGCGCGGACCGCCCCGATCACCGGGAAGATGGCGCCGTGGGCCACCCGGAGCCGGGTGACGAAGATCTGGTCGAACCGGGCTCCGCTGGCGTTCTGCATCTCCAGCAGCCAGCCCTTCTGCTCGGCGGTCGGCTCCGAGGGGATGGCGGCACCGAGCTTGTTCGCCGCCTCGACGGTGAGCCGGTCCAACTCCTCGTGCTGCTTGGCGATCTCGGCACCGATCTCCCGGACCACCGCCGACTGGCCCTTCTCGGCGGCCATCTGACCCGCCGGCATCTCCCACAGCCCGGCGAGTCGGACCCCCGCCAGGAGCGCCTGGTCGGCCGCGTTCAGCGACTGCGGGGGTGCCGGCACGGCGGTGGCCGCCCCGGGCAGCACACCGATCCCCGCCACGATCGCGATGATGAGCACCGTCAGCCGGTGGGTCGTGCGCCCTGCCCGACGGTGTGCGGTCTTCAGCGGTGCCATCTCTGCGGTGCCTCCTCGTCCGGGCCGAAACGCGGGTCGGCGGGCGCCGTAGGCCTGCCGGCCGCCCGTCCGTGCAGTGGTACGCACCGAGCGGCCGATCAGTTCAGCGTTCCGGCAGGTCGATGGTGGACGTCGGCGAAGCCCGATGGCCGACCGGCCGGTGGCACCGCTCGGGCAGTCGACGACGCGGGATCGTCGACCGGTCGGCGGGGGCTGGTCAGGGCCGGTCGAGCGGGTCGGCGAGGAGCCGTTCGAAGGCGAGTTCGGCGGCACCGAGCAGGGGGGCGTCCGGGCCGAGTTTCGGGGTCCGGAGGCGGACGTGTTCCAGGCAGGCGGGCAGGGCGTTGGCGTTGAGCCGACTGCGTACCTGTGCTGCGGAGGCCAGATAGAGGTCGCGCATGGTGCCGCCGAAGATGACGAGCTCCGGGTTGAAGATGTTGACCAGGTTGGCCACCCCGAAGCCGAGCCAGTCCCCGGCCTGCCGGACTGCCGTCTGGGCGGTCGCGTCGCCCCGGTCGGCGGCGTCGAAGACGCCCAGCAGCGCCTCCCGGCCCCGGGAGCCGGACCGTCCGGCGGCGTGGAGCAGCCCGTGCTCGCCGATCTCGGTCTCCCAGCACCCCTGCCGACCGCACTCGCAGCGTCGGCCGTCCCGGACCACCACCATGTGGCCGACCTCGCCGCCGTAGCCGCCGTGCCCGGTGAGCCGTCGCCCCCCGGCGATGATCCCGGCCCCGACCCCGACGTCACCGTAGAGGTAGATGACGTTGTCGCAGCCCGCCGCGACGCCCCGGATGTGCTCGGCGAAGGCCGCCACGTCGGCCACGTTCCCGGTGGTCACCGGCACGTCACTGCCGAGTTCGGCGGCGAGCGTCGACCCGATCGGCTCGTCGACCCACCCGGTGGTGGGACTCAGCCGGACCAGACCGTCCTCGCGGCGGACCATGCCGCAGACCGCGACGCCCGCGCCCACGCAGACCGCGTCGGCCGGTACCGCCTGGTGCATCTCCTTGACCGCCCCGGTCAGCAGCGGAGCGGCGTCGGCGGCCAGCAGGTCCCGGGGGCGGTCCAGCTCCCGCTGGTCGAGCAGGACCCCGCCCAACCCGACGCGCGCGGCCCGCAGCCGGTCCACCTCGATCGAGTACGCGTACGCGTAGATCCTCGCCGACTCGGGCCGGACGACGAGCGACGGTCGTCCGGCCCGGCCGGTCTCCTTCGGTGCTCCCTCGCTGACCAGTCCGGCCCCGGCCAGGTCGGCGGTGAGCGCCCCGATGGTGCTGCGGTTGAGCCCCAACCGGTTGGTCAGCTCGGCGCGGGTGGTGGCACCGTGCACGTGCACGTACCGCAGCAGGGCACCGAGGTTCTGCCGACGGATCTCGTCCTGGGTCGGTCCTGTACGCATCCGGTCGGTGCTTCCCTGTGCAGCGGCGTCAACGGGTGCCGGTGGCGACGGCCCGTCGACGTGACAGGGCGTCGACGCTCGCGGCGAGCAGGAGGACCACCCCGGTCACCACGAACTTCGTCCCAGCGCTGTAGCCCAACAGACCCATCCCGTTGTCGATGACGGCCACCACCGCGCCGCCGAGCACCGCGTCGAGCACCCGGCCCTTGCCCCCGAAGAGGCTGGTGCCGCCGATCACCGCCGCGCCCACGGCGTAGAGCAGAACGTTACTCCCCCCGGTGTTCGGGTCGACCGAGTTCCCCCTGCTCGCGGCCACGATGCCGCCGACGGCGGCCATCGCCGAGCAGATCACGAAGACCGAGATGCGGATCCGGTCGACGTTGATCCCGGCGCGCCGGGCGGCCTCCTTGTTGCCGCCGACGGCGTAGACGTGCCGGCCGTAGCTGGTGCGCTGGAGGACGAAGGTCCAGAAGATCAACAGGACCGCGATGATCGGGACCACGATCGGGACGCCCTTGAGCGAGGTGACCAGCACGTTGCGGCTGCGTTCGAGGTTCAGGATGTAGACGGCCACGCCGAGGATCAGCGCCAGCCCCCCGATCCGGGCCAGGACGACAGGCATCGGGTCGGTGAGCAGCCCGCGCGCCGACCGGGTGCGGTACCTGTTGAGCTGCACGAGTGCGTACCCGCCGACGGCGATCGCGACGAGCAGCCACCCGACCAGCGGGGGGAGGTTCCGGTTGGCGATGGCGAGCAGGACGTCGTCACGGATCGCGATGTTGCTGCCCTGGTCGATCAGGAGCAGGACGACGCCCTGGAAACCGAGGAAGGCGGCCAGGGTGACCACGAAGGACGGAATCCCGATCTTGGACACCAGGAAGCCGAGGAAGGTGCCGATGAGTACGCCGGTGGCGATCGCCGCCACCACCGCGACGTACCACGGCTGGCCCAGGACGGTGGCGATGTTGGCCAGGATCGCCGCACAGACCCCGCTGGCGAAGCCGGCCGAGAGGTCGATCTCCCCGAGCAGCAGGACGAAGACCAGCCCCATGGCGATCAGGGTCACCGCGGCACCCTGGGTGAACAGGTTCGCGAAGTTGCCGGCGGTGAGGAAGGTCGGCCGCATGACCGAGAAGACGGTGCAGAGCACCACGAGTCCGAGGACGGCGGGCAGCGATCCGATGTCGCCACCGCGTACCCGGTCCCAGTAGTTGCGGACGTGTTCGGCGACGGTCGGGGCGGGGGCGACCGCCGCCGGACCCTTCTTCTTGACGACGGTGGTGGTCATCGGACGGCTCCTGGGGTGTGCGAATCTGCGGGTGCGGCACCGACACCGCTGTCCGGGGCGGCCGGGTCGGCGGACAGCCCGAGATTGCCGGAGCGTCCGGCGGTGATCAGCTCGACCACCTGTGCGTGGGTGATCTCGGTGGTCTTCACCTGGGCGACCATCTGGCCGAGGTAGAGCGCGGCGATCCGGTCGGAGACGGCGAAGACGTCGTTCATGTTGTGCGAGATGAGGATGACGGCCAGGCCGCTGTCGGCCAGCCGGCGGACCAGTTCGAGCACCTGGGCGGTCTGCGCCACCCCGAGCGCGGCGGTCGGCTCGTCCAGGATCACCACCCGGCTGTTCCAGAGCACCGCCTTGGCGATCGCCACCGTCTGCCGCTGCCCACCGGAGAGGCTGGCGACGTGCTGACGCAGCGACTTGACGGTCCGTACGCTCAGTCCGGCGAGGGTCTCGGCGGCGAGCTGCTCCATCGTCGGCTCGTCGAGCACGATGCCGTTGCGCTTCTCCCGGCCGAGGAACATGTTCTGGACGATGTCCAGGTTGTCGCAGAGCGCCAGATCCTGGTAGACGATCTCGATGCCGAGGTCGGCGGCGTCCCGGGGGCTGTTCACCGTCACCGGCTGGCCGTCGAAGAGGAACTCGCCGGAGTCGGTCGGGTAGATGCCGCTGATGCACTTGACCAGCGTCGACTTGCCGGCACCGTTGTCGCCGACGAGGGCGGTCACCTCCCCGGCGTGGGCGGAGAGTGCGACGTCACGCAGAACCTGGACGGGACCGAAGCTCTTGTCGATCCCGCGTAGCTCCAACAGGGGGGTCCCGGACACGGGGTCTCCTTCGTCTCACGGAGGGGAGGTCTCGATCAGCTGTGCACCGCAGCGCCGCCCGGCACGCTGGTGGTCGTGCCGGGCGGCGCTGCCGTCGACGGCGGTACGGGTCAGCTGATGCCCGCGTCCGCGCAGAGCTTGGCGAAGGAGCCCTCGCAGAGCTTGGCCTTGTCGACGTAACCGTCGGCCACGACGTCCTTGACGTTCTCCTTGTAGATCAGCTTCGGCTCCAGCAGGCGGGCGGGGACGTCCCGGCCGCTCTCCGGGTCCTTGACCGTCTGCCCGGTGTCCTTCCGCTCGCCCTTGGCGATGGAGATGGCCAGCTCGGCCGCCGCGTCCGCCTCCTGCTTGACCGCCTTGTAGACGGTCATGCACTGGTCACCGGCGAGGATGTTCTGCAGGCCCTGGAGGTCGGCGTCCTGACCGGTCACCGGCACCTTGCCGTTGAGCTTGTTCTTCTTCAGCACCGAGATGGCCGCGTTGCCGAGACCGTCGTTGGCCGAGAGCACCCCGTCGATCTTGCCGCCGGTCTGGGTCAGCATCTGCTCGAAGAGCGTGGCCCCCTGCGCCGGGTCCCAGTCCGGCACCGACTGCTCCGGACCCTTGGTGTACTCGCCGCTGTCGAACTTCGGCTTCAGGACGGAGTCGTACCCGGCCTTGAACAGGGTGGCGTTGTTGTCAGTCGGCGAGCCGTTGAGGTACGCGATCGTCGGCTTCTGCACGCCCTGGTCGGCCAGGCACTTGCTCAGGCCCTCGCCCTGGAGCTTGCCGACCGCCTCGTTGTCGAAGCTGACGTAGTACTCCGCCGAACCGCCCAGGGTCAGCCGGTCGTAGTCGATGGTGGCCACGCCCTGCGACTTGGCCTTGTCCAGCACCGCCTTGCCGGTGCCGGAGTCCAGGTTGACGATCATCAGGACGGTCGCCCCGTTGGTGATCATCTGGTCGGCGATGGTCTGGAACGCGTTCTTGTCGTTCTGCGCGTTCTGGATGTCGTACTCGACTCCGGCGGCCTTGAACGCCTCTTCCAGGAACCGGCGGTCGGCGGTCTCCCAGCGGGCCGAGGACTTGCTGTCCGGCAGGATGACGCCGATCTTCGCCTTGGTGTCGCTGCCGGCCTCGGTCCCGGCGGAGTCGTCGCCGCAGGCGGTCAGGCTGCCGGTGGCCAGCAGGCCCACGGCGGCGACGGTGAGGAAGCCCTTGCGCATGTGCACGGGTCCTTTCGGGGTGGGTTTCGACGTGGCGGTGGTTTGTTGTGTCCGGCAACGTATTCCGGGTCACACTTCGCCCGCAAGGCCATCGAGGCCAGAAAATTGTTGGCGGCGGTAACAATCCCGCAACGCGCCCGTCGCCGAGGCCTGTCAGACGAGGGCGTCGACGGTCGTCGGTGGGGACGTACGGCCGGTCAGGCGGGGGCGGCGATGAGGGCGACGGTGGCCCCGGTGAGGGCGACCAGGTCCGTCGGGGCGAGTTCGACCTGGAGACCCCGACGCCCCGCCGACACGTACACGGTGTCCCGGTCCAGGGCCGACGAGTCGACCACCGTGGGCAGCCGTCGGCGCTGGCCGAGCGGGCTGATCCCGCCACGGACGTACCCGGTGACCCGCTCCGCGACCGGCCGCTCGGCCAGGACGGCCCGCTTGCCGCCCGTCGCCGCCGCGAGCCTCCTGAGGTCGAGTTCGCCGGTCACCGGTACGACGGCCACCACCAGGACCCCGTCGACCTCACCCACCAAGGTCTTGAACAGCCGGTCCCCGGGCACCCCGAGCGCCTCGGCGACCGACGCCCCGTAGTGCGGCGCGTCCGGCGACACGTCGTACGGATGAAGGCGGTGGGTGATCCCCTGCCGGGTCAACAGTGCCGTCGCCGGCGTACCCCGTCCCGCCATGCCCTCACGCTATACCGGCCCTGCCGTGCCCCGCCGTGTCCGGCCGTGTCCGGCCGTGTCCGGCCGTGTCCCGGTCCGCCGTGCCCTGGCGGCCGGTGGGTGGCTCAGACCGGACGGCAGACCAGGACGGTGGGGGCGGCGGCGACCCGGGTCAACACCAGGCTGGCCGGGAGGTCACCGGCGAGCCGCAGGTCGCGGCGGAGTTTCTCGGGCTCCAGGGCCGACCCGCGCTTGAGGATCTCCACCCGGCCGACCCCCCGATCCCGCAGCAGGCTCCGGAGCCGTTTGAGGGAGAACGGCAGCACGTCGGTGACCTCCAGACACCGGGCGTACGGGGTGTCGACCGCCCGGTCGGCGTAGAGGTAGGCGATCGTCGGGTCGGCCAGGGTGGCACCCAGTTCGGCGGAGAGTTCGGCGACCAGGTGGGCGCGGACCACTGCGGGGTCGGGGTCGTACAGGTAGCGACCGACCGGCCCGACCGGTGCCTCGGCCGTCCCGTCCCCGGTCAACCCGGCGGCGTCGACGGGGGGCCCTTCCTTGCCGAGGAGGGTGGCGCGGCGGGGGAACCCGGCGAGGGGGCCGCACCAGAGGGCCGCCTCGACCAGGTCACCGCCCACGCTCACCCATTCGGCCTCGGCACCGGCCGGGATCAGCGCGTGGTCGATCCCCGGGGCCACCTTGACCACCGTGTGGGGAACCCGCTCGGCCAGCCCGGTGACGAAGTCCCAGGGCGGGGAGTACGAGTTCGGGTCGAAGATCCGTCGGCCGGTGCCGCCCCGGCGGCGGGCCGGATCGCAGAAGACCGCGTCGACGGTGGTCACGTCGAAGGTGGTGGCGTCGCCGCAGGTCACCGTGAACATGCCGGCCAGCCCGGCGGCCTCGGCGTTGGCGGCGGCCATCGCGGCGGTGAGCGGGTCGGCCTCCACGCCGTACACCCGGATGCCGGAGCGGGCGGCGGCGAGCGCGTCGGCCCCGAGGCCGCACCCGAGGTCGGCGAGGGTCCGCACCCCGGCGGCCCGCAGCCGGTCGGCCCGCCGCCGGGCGACGACCCCCCGGGTGGCCTGTTCCAGGCCGGGGCGGGTGAGGAACATCCCGGCGGCGGCCGGGCCGAACTTCCCGACCGCCCGACGGCGCAGCTCGGCCTGGGTCAGTGCAGCGGCGGCGAGGCCGGGCGCGACACCCGTCGTGCGGAGCGCCGCCGCCGCGTGCAGCGGGTCACCGCCGGCCAGCTGCGCGGCCTCGGCGAGCACCGCCGACCCCTCGGGGGTACGCAGCGCGGCGAGCTGTTCCAGATCCACCGGGCCATTGTCGCGGGCCGGTCGACAGCCGACGCCCCCACCCGTCAGCCCCGACTGTCCCGTCGACTCCGTCGGTGTCCAACCGGCTCTGGCGTCGCAGGGTAGGGATCCGGTCACGCTCTGGCGAGAGGTCGTCGGCGTGGTGCGGTCATCAGTGGCGAAAGCCTGGCGACGGTGGTCGAGGGGGCGGCGGGGGTGGACACGACGGGGGTCTCGTTGGCACTCTCCTTGACGGAGTGCTAGCCGAGGAATAACCTGCGATTAGCACTCTCACCCTGAGGGTGCCAGCATCCTGACCCCTGCGGTCGGGGTGCTGAACGCCAGGCGGACCGACACCCGCGACGACGGCCCCGCCCGGTGGCATGTGGCAGATTGACGCTGGTCGGATTGTCGACCGGCTACGAAACTCAATACCCCAGGAGGGTATGCCCGTGACTACCGCGACCAAGGTTGCGATCAAGCCGCTCGAGGACCGGATCGTGGTCCAGGCGAACGAGGCTGAGACCACCACTGCGTCGGGCATCGTGATTCCCGACACCGCCAAGGAGAAGCCGCAGGAGGGCACCGTCCTCGCCGTCGGCCCGGGTCGTATCGACGACAAGGGCAACCGGGTTCCGGTCGACGTGCAGGTCGGCGACGTCGTCCTCTACTCCAAGTACGGCGGCACCGAGGTCAAGTACGCCGGCGAGGAGTACCTGGTCCTCTCCGCGCGCGACGTCCTCGCGGTCATCGAGAAGTAAGCAACCGATCCGTGTCGCTGCCCCGGTCCGGCTCGCCGGGCCGGGGCAGCGACGCTTCGAAGGGACATTGATGGCGAAGATCCTGAGCTTCTCGGACGACGCCCGGCACCTGCTGGAGCACGGTGTCAACGCCCTCGCGGACGCGGTCAAGGTCACTCTCGGCCCGCGCGGGCGCAACGTCGTCCTGGACAAGAAATTCGGTGCGCCGACGATCACCAACGATGGTGTGACCATCGCCAAGGAGATCGAGCTCACCAACCCGTACGAGAACCTCGGCGCGCAGCTGGTCAAGGAGGTGGCGACCAAGACCAACGACGTCGCCGGCGACGGGACCACCACCGCGACCGTGCTGGCCCAGGCGATGATCCGCGAGGGTCTGCGCAACGTGACCGCCGGATCGAACCCGATCGGGCTGAAGCGGGGCCTGGACGCCGCGGCGCAGAAGGTCTCCGAGGCCCTGCTGGACCGGGCGGTGGAGGTCTCCAGCAAGGAGTCCATCGCGCACGTCGCGACGATCTCCGCGCAGGACGCCACGATCGGCGAGCTGATCGCCGAGGCGATGGAGCGGGTCGGCCGCGACGGTGTGATCACCGTCGAGGAGGGCTCCGCCCTGCACACCGAGCTGGACGTGACCGAGGGTCTCCAGTTCGACAAGGGCTTCATCTCGCCCAACTTCGTCACCGACGCGGAGTCCCAGGAGTCCGTCCTCGAAGACGCGTACATCCTGATCACCACGCAGAAGATCTCGGCGATCGAGGAGCTGCTGCCGCTGCTGGAGAAGGTGCTCTCCGACAGCAAGCCGCTGCTGATCGTCGCCGAGGACGTCGAGGGACAGGCGCTCTCCACCCTGGTGGTCAACGCCCTGCGCAAGACCGTCAAGGTCTGCGCGGTCAAGGCCCCCGGCTTCGGTGACCGCCGTAAGGCGATGCTCCAGGACCTGGCGATCGCCACCGGGGCCGAGCTGGTCGCCCCGGAGCTGGGCCACAAGCTCGACCAGGTCGGCCTGGAGGTGCTCGGCTCTGCCCGGCGCATCGTGGTCGACAAGGAGACCACCACCATCGTCGACGGTGGCGGGCAGTCCTCGGAGGTCTCCGACCGGGTCGCGCAGATCCGCAAGGAGATCGAGGCCACCGACTCCGACTGGGACCGGGAGAAGCTCTCCGAGCGTCTCGCGAAGCTCTCCGGCGGCATCGCCGTCATCAAGGCCGGGGCGGCGACCGAGGTCGAGATGAAGGAGCGCAAGCACCGCATCGAGGACGCCATCGCCGCGACCAAGGCCGCTGTCGAGGAGGGTACGGTCCCCGGCGGCGGTGCCGCCCTGGCGCAGATCCTGCCGGTGCTCGCCGACGACCTCGGCTTCACCGGTGACGAGAAGGTCGGTGTCTCGATCCTGCGCTCCGCGCTCGTCGAGCCGCTGCGGTGGATCGCCTCGAACGCCGGTCACGACGGGTACGTCGTGGTCCAGAAGGTCGTCGGCCAGGAGTGGGGCAACGGCCTCGACGCCGCCACCGACTCCTGGGTCGACCTGGCCAAGAGCGGCATCATCGACCCGGTGAAGGTGACCCGCAACGCGGTCACCAACGCCGCTTCGATCGCCGGCCTGGTGCTCACCACCGAGAGCCTGGTGGTGGAGAAGCCGGAGAAGGCCGAGCCGGCCGCCGCCGGTGGCCACGGCCACTCGCACGGCCACGGCCACCAGCACGGGCCGGGCTTCTGACCCACCCGTACCTCGTGCAGTAGGAGAACCCCTTCTCGCCGGTCGAGGAGGGGTTCTTCCGTGCCGGAGGTCAGACCAGGTCGGTGAAGGGCGGCGGTGGCCCGAGGTAGGCGACCTCCGGGGCCAGCAGGACACCCCAGGCGGGCCGGAAGGCCGGACCCCGTCGGTCCAGCTCCTTCCGCAACTCGGTACGCCCCGGTCCGCCGTGCCTGTCGACAGGGAGTCCGGCGGGCCACGAGTCGTAGTGGCGTTCGACAGTGAAGTCGTCGGCGGTGGTCTCGACCCGGAGGAAGATCCACCGGCCGTGCTCCTGGTCCGCCTCCGCCCGGTGCAGTCGGCGTACCCGTTCCACTGCCTCCTCGAAGACCGCCCACCGGTCCTCGTCGGGCCGGGCGGCCGGGGGTGTGCCGCCGCTGTGCTGGCGCAGCGCCCCGTCGGTCACCGTGAACGTCACCGAGCACCGGCCGTCACCCGCCGGGGCGCGATCGCGGGCCCACCCGACGAGCGCGGCGAGCTCCGGGGTCTCGGCCGGGGCGGGACGCTCCGCCTCCACGGCCTGTCGCATCGCCGCCCAGACCAGTGCGTCGTGCCCGTCGTCGCTGAGGGCGCGGACCAGCCGGTCCGGGACCTCGGTGCCGGCGGCCACCGTCGGCGGCACCGTCGTGGGGGTGAGCCCGAAGCGGGCGGCCATCGCCGCTCCCGCACCCGGATCGACAGCGGCCCCGGGGCGGATCCGGCCGAGCAGCCGGTCCAGGGCGGACTCGTCGACGGTGGCGGCGGTGGCGGCGGCGAGCAGCCGGTCGGCCTCGACTGTCACCTCCGCCCGTTCGGTCGGCTCGTCGGTCGGGTGGTGTCCGCCCCACTCGAAGACCACCTCGCCGAGTTCCCGCCGGGCCTGCTCGGCGTCGAGGACGGCCCGGGCGCAGGCCCGCAGACCGTCGTCGAGGGACGGGTCCGGGTACGGCACCCGGGTCCACCCGTCGTCGTACCAGTAGACGTAGCCGAGCTCGTCGCTCTCGGCGTACCGGGTCAACTCGGGCCAGGGCAGCCAGGCGGGTGCCCCGGCGAGCAGGTCGAGCGGAGGGCTCGCCCAGGTGGTGTCGCTGTACTCGTGGTCGTAGCCGAAGAGCACCGCCCGGCCACCCTCGACGAGCACCAGCCGGGCCCAGTTGCCGCCGTGGTCGTCATGGTGGGCGCCGTTCGCGTCGCACCAGTACACGTCGTCGTTGCCGAGGGTGGTCAGGGCGGCGGCGAGGGCACCCCACCGGGCCCACAGCGTCGGGGGATCCGCGATGTCGATTCGCATCTGCCGGATCCTCGCAGAACCCTCCGACACCGGTGCCGGGCACCGGGCCGACACCGGTGTCGGGCACCGGGGCCGGTGACACGACGAAGCGCCCCGGGATCCGGGGCGCTTCGGTCGACGTGTGACGCCGGTGGCGTCGTGTGGTCAGACGGCGGTGGGCTGCGCGGGCACGTTCGCCGGGGCCGGCACGCTCGTCTGCACGGTGGCGGTCGGTCCGGCCGGGATCGCGGCGGTGGTGGGCACGGTGCCGGTCCCGGTCATCGCGGACTTGTGGCTGCCGCCCAGCCGGGCCTCCAGGCGGGTGACGTCGACCCGGGCCAGCCGCCGGTCGGCGGTGTCCTCCCAGCCGACGGCGAGCAGACGCAGCCGCTCGGACTCGCTGAACCCGCCCCAGACGCCGTACGGCTCGCGCACCGACAGGGCGTGGGCGGCGCACTCGGCCCGTACCGGGCAGGCGCGGCACACGGACTTGGCACCGGACTCGCGGCGCAGTCGGGAGGAGCCGCGTTCCCCGTCGGGGTGGAAGAACTGCGCGCTGTCGCGTCCCCGGCAGGAGCCGAGCCGCTGCCAGTCCCACAGGTCGACGATGGGTCCGGGCAGTCTGCGTACGTTCGACATCAGCACCCCTCCTCCCGCGCGGCATCGCGCGAATTCGTATCCGGCCGGCTCCGGTCGGCGGGCCGCGCTGGCGCACCGTCCCCGGCTCGACACTCCGGTACCCGGGCTGCTCACCGCTCACACGTGTCTGATCGAAAACCTCTCGCTACTCGCGGCATTTGTCCGAAAAGTCAGAAAAGTTCCGAGGATTGCCGGGAACCCCCTCCCGACGGGACGTCGCCGTGGTCTGCTCGTTCTCGGAGAGGAGACACAGTGCGTACTGTTCTCGTGTGCGTTCGGACACCGCTCGCCGCCCAGCACCTCGCGGCGGCCGCCGCCCGGCTCGGTCTGTCCTCCGTCGTCCGGACCGCAGTCTCCGATCCCGAGGTGATGCTGCGGCTCACCGAGCGACCGGCCGACGTGGTGCTGGCCGACACGGCGTTGACCCGGCCGGACAGTGCCGGGTTCGTCCGACGGGTGCTGGCCCGGGCCCCCCAGGCCGCCGTCCTGCTGCTCGGGGTGGAGGAGGGTGAGGCGGCGGCGGCCACCATCAGCGCCGGTGCCCGGGGCCTGATCCAGGGCGCCGACCACGACCTGACCAGCGCGGTGGCCAAGGCGCTGCTCCTGCTGGCCGTGCCCGGTCGCAGCGCCCGCCCCCGGGTGGGCGACCCGTCGCGGGACACCGCCGCCGTCGGCGGGTCGGCGGCGAGGGGTGGCCGGCCGCCGGCCGCCGGTGGCCCCGGATGGTCACCTGCCGCCCCGGAGGCGACGGCGGGAGCGCCGACGGTGGTGCCCGTGCAGCGTGGCGACGACGAGGCCGAGGCCGAGCCGACCCCACCCGGGGTCACCTCGTCGGGGACCACCTCGTCGGGGGTCACCGAGCCCACCCGCCCCCGCGCCGGCGTGCCCCCACGGGGCGGTCGCAACGCGGTGGGGCTCACCGAACGGGAACTCCAGGTGCTGCTCGGGATGGCCGAGGGCAAGAGCAACGCGGAGATCGGACGGGAGTTGTTCGTCTCCGAGGACACCGTCAAGACCCACGCCCGTCGGCTCTTCCGCAAGCTCGGTGCCCGGGACCGGGCGCACGCGGTGGCGGCCGGCTTCCGCGCCGGTCTGGTCGCCTGACCACCCCGTCGGCAGCCCGTCCGTGACCGGCCCGCTGTCCGTGACCGGCCCGTCCGTCCGTGACCGGCCTCCGTCCCTGGGCAGCCCGGTCGTCAGTGACCGGCCCGCCGTCCGTGGCGGTCCGCCCGTCGGTGGTCAGTCGGCGGACGTCGGCGGGTCCTCCTCGGTGCCCTCGGAGAGGGTGTCGTGTACGCCGTCGGCGTACCCCCGGGCGTAGTCCCAGGTCACGTAGTGGTCGGGATCCGGGTCGTAGGCCGGCTCGTGCACCCGGGGACGCCCCGAGTTGAGCAGGTGCCGCAGGTTGCCCCGGAGCAGGTCCCAGTCGAAGTAGTGCGGCTCACGACAGTCCTCACAGTCGATCACCAGCCCGCGTACCCCGATCGGCGTCAGCAGTGCCTGGTAGATCTCCAGGTCGGCCAGGTCCTCCAGTACGTCCTGTCGCTCGACCTCGGTCAGCGGGTCGAGGGGGGCGTCGTCGCCCGGATCGTGCAGGCCGGCTGCCGGATCCGCCGGGTCGCCGTTGAACGGGTCGATGGGCTCGTCTTGCACCCCCTCACCGTAGACCCAACGCCGACCGGACGCCCGCCCCCCGGCGGCGTCGACCCCCCGAGCCTCGGTGGACCCGCCGCCACAGGCGGTGGGCAGCTCACTGGGTACGATGAGGCGATGCGCGGGGTCCGGTGGCCCGGCGGACCACCTCACCACCCCTCGCTGAAGCCCGTTCGACCAGCTCAGGAGAGCAATCGTGGAGAATTCGCCCGGTCCCGACGTTGCCGCAGGTGCCGAGAGTGGCGAGCTGGGCGGTCACCTTCCGGAACTGCCTGCCGGCTCGGCGCGGGTGGTGCCGCTCGGTCTGACCTTCGACGACGTGCTCCTTCAGCCGGGCGAGTCGGACGTGGTGCCGAGCCGGGTGAACACCGTCACCCAGCTCACCCGTAACGTGCAGCTCACCGTCCCGCTGCTCTCCAGCGCGATGGACACGGTGACCGAGGCGCGGATGGCGATCGCGATGGCCCGGATGGGCGGCATCGGCGTGTTGCACCGCAACCTCTCCGTCGAGGACCAAGCCCTCCAGGTCGACCTGGTGAAGCGCTCCGAGTCCGGCATGATCACCAACCCGGTGACGGCCAGCCCGGACGACACCCTCCAGGAGGTCGACCAGCTCTGCGGGCGGTACCGGATCTCCGGGGTCCCGGTGGTCGACGGTGACGGGCAGCTCGTGGGCATCGTCACCAACCGGGACATGCGCTTCGTCTCCGAGCCGGCCACCCCGGTCCGCGAGATCATGACCCGGACGCCGCTGATCACCGCCCCGGTCGGGGTGAGCAAGGACGACGCGCTGAGCCTGCTCCGCCGGCACAAGGTGGAGAAGCTGCCGATCGTGGACGGCTCCGGCAAGCTGCGTGGCCTGATCACCGTGAAGGACTTCACCAAGAGCGAGCAGTACCCGAACGCCACCAAGGACGACGCAGGTCGGCTGCGGGTCGCCGCCGCCGTCGGGGTGGGGGAGGACTCGTACAAGCGGGCCCGGACCCTCGTCGACGCCGGTGTCGACGTGGTGATCGTCGACACCGCCCACGGCCACCAGCGGGCCGTCCTCGACATGGTCCGCCGGCTCAAGAAGGACGTCACCGTCGACGTCGTCGGCGGCAACATCGCCACGTACACCGGGGCGAAGGCCCTCGTCGACGCGGGCGTCGACGGGGTGAAGGTCGGAGTGGGGCCGGGCGCCATCTGCACCACCCGGATCGTGGCCGGGGTCGGGGTGCCGCAGATCACCGCGATCATGGAGGCGGCCCGGGCCGCCCGCCCGGCCGGGGTCCCGGTCATCGGCGACGGCGGCATCCAGTACTCCGGCGACATCGCCAAGGCCCTGGTGGCCGGGGCGAACACGGTGATGCTCGGCAGCCTGCTGGCCGGCTGCGAGGAGAGCCCCGGCGACCTGATCATCATCAACGGCAAGCAGTACAAGGCGTACCGGGGGATGGGGTCGCTCGGCGCGATGCAGTCCCGTGGTCAGGCCAAGTCGTACTCCAAGGACCGCTACTTCCAGCAGGACGTCCTGGCCGAGGACAAGCTGGTCCCGGAAGGCGTCGAGGGTCAGGTGCCCTACCGTGGCCCGCTGACCCAGGTCGCCCACCAGCTCATCGGCGGGCTGCGCGCCGCCATGGGATACGTCGGCGCGGAGAGCATCGCCGAGCTGCACCAGCGGGGCCAGCTCATCCGGATCACCGCGGCGGGGCTCAAGGAGAGCCACCCGCACGACATCCAGATGACCGTCGAGGCGCCCAACTACCACTCCCGCTGACCGCCACCCCGACGAACAACTGGAGCCCCCATCATGCGTGACGTGGTCGAGATCGGGCTGGGTAAGACCGCGCAGCGCGGTTACCACCTGGACGACATCGCCATCGTGCCGAGCCGGCGTACCCGGGACGTCGACGACGTCTCCACGGCGTGGCAGCTCGACGCGTACCCCTTCGCCATCCCCTGCGTCGGGCACCCCTCGGACGCCACCATGAGCCCGGCCTCGGCCGTCCGGCTCGGCGAGCTCGGTGGGCTCGGCGTGCTCAACGTCGAAGGGCTCTGGACCCGGTACGAGAACCCGGCGAAGGTCCTGGAGGAGTTGGCCGCCCTGGGCGAGGACGCCCGCGCCACCAAGCGCCTCCAGGAGGTGTACGCCGAGCCGATCCGCCCCGACCTGATCGCCGAGCGGGTACGCGAGCTGCGCGCCGGTGGGGGCACCGTGGCGGTCCGGGTCTCCCCCCAGCACACCCTGGCGCTGGCCCCGGTGATCCTCGACGCCGGGGTGGACATCCTGGTCATCCAGGGGACCATCGTCTCCGCCGAGCACGTCTCCACCACCGACGAGCCGCTGAACCTCAAGGAGTTCATCGCCGACCTGGACCTCCCGGTCATCGTCGGCGGGTGCACCGACTACAAGACCGCCCTGCACCTGATGCGGACCGGGGCGGCCGGCGTCATCATCGGCACCGGTGGGGACGAGTGGTCGACCACCGAGTCGGTGCTGGGCATCAGGGTGCCGATGGCCACCGCGATCGCCGACGCCGCGGCGGCCCGCCGGGACTACCTCGACGAGACCGGTGGCCGGTACGTGCACCTGATCGCCGACGGCGACCTGCGTACCTCGGGTGACATCGCCAAGGCGCTGGGGTGCGGGGCCGACGCGGTGATGTTGGGCGAGCCCCTCTCGCTCTGCGCGGAGGCCCCGGCCGGGGGTGCCTGGTGGCACTCGGCGGCCAGCCACCCGTCGCTGCCCCGGGGGGCGTTCGAGGTCGCCGGTGAGCCGATCGGTTCGATGGAGCAGCTGCTCTTCGGCCCGGCCGACGAGCCGGACGGCCAGCTCAACCTCTTCGGTGCGCTGCGCCGGGCGATGGCCAAGTGCGGCTACCGGGACCTCAAGGAGTTCCAGAAGGTCGGCCTGGTCCTGGACCGCTGACCTGCGGCTCGACCCGGACGGGGCCGTCGACCTCCGACGGTCCGCCTCGGGCGGGTCCGCCGACCTCCGGTCCGCCGACCAGGGAAGACGAACGGAACCGGCCCCCGCCACTGTGGCGGGGGCCGGTCCTCGTCGTACCTCGGGGGTCAGTCGGTGTTGAAGTTGACCCAGTTGAAGTTGAACAGGTTGCTGGTCGGCCCGCCCTCGACGCCCCGGAAGACGAAGTAGAGCTTGTGTGAGCCGGCCGGCTGGTTCACCGCGACGTCCGTGCTGGTGAACGCGTTGTTGCCGGTGGTGGCGTTCAGGTTCGCGGTGCCCACCAGAGGCCCGTCGGGTGCGTCGAGTCGCAGCTCGACCTGGGCCCGGGGCTGACCGGCGGTGGCGGCCGACCCGCCGGAGTGCCGCAGGGTGATCGAGGTGACCCCGCCCAGGTTGATCGGGTCCATCGCGATGTGGTCACCCGGGTCGATGCCGTTGACGTGCTGGCCGCCCCCGGCGTCGGCGGTGTTGCCCACTCCCACGCCCTGCTTGATCTGGGCGAACTCGGCCTGCTGACGGTAGAGCTGGATGATGGTCTGGCCGGTGCCGGTCAACGGTCCCTGACCGCCCCCACCGAGGTCGGTGTAGGAGGCGCTGAGCCCGCCGTAGAGGTAGCTGCCGGCGTGGTCGGCCCCGTCGGCCGGGGTCGGGATGGTGCCGGTGCATCCGGTCACCGAGCCGTCCGGGTGGCCGTGGTCGTCGTGGCCGAGGACGAAGGTGACGGTGACCCGGGAGCAGTCGATCGTCCCGTCCTCGGGGTCGGTCACGGTGACCACGTACGGGACGTCGTCACCCCAGTTGAACAGGCTGCCCGGGATGGGCGAGGTGACGGTCACCGTCGGGGCGGTGTTGCCGACGGTGATCTGTCGGGTCAGCACCGCGGTCTTCCCGCTGGAGTCGGTCACCGTCAACCGGGCGGTGTAGGTGCCGTTCTCGGTGTAGGTGAACGAGGTGACCGGGTCGGCCGAGTCGACAGTGCCGTCGCTGGTGAAGTCCCAGGCGAAGGAGATCGACTCACCCGGGTCCGGGTCGTAGCTGGCCGTCGCGTCGAAGTTGACGGTCAGCGGGGCCTGCCCCGAGGTCGGGCTGGCCTGGAGGTCGGCCACCGGGGCCCGGGTGCCCTTGACGTACCGGATCACCGAGAGCTGGGCCTCCGGGTTGGCCCGGAAGAAGCCCTTGCCGTACTCCAGGACGTAGAGGGACCCGTCCGGGCCGAACTCCATGTCCATCGGGCTGCTGAACGGGGTGTTCGGGACGAAGGACTCCACGTCGAAGAGCCGGTCCCGGCCGTTGGTCCGCATCATGAAGAACTTGTCGCGGGTGAACTCGCCGAAGACCACGGCGTTGTCGTAGTACTCGGGGAACTTGACCTCGGAGGTCGAGTCCCTGTCGTACTTGTAGATCGGGCCGCCCATCGGGCCGACCCCACCGGTGCCGATCACCGGCCACGTGAAGTCACAGGCCTGGGCCGGGTTCTGGAGGTACGCCTCGGGACACGGGGTGGTGGCGTTGAAGGTGTACCAGAACTGCACCGGCTCGACCTTCGGCAGCTCCCGCAGACCCGTGTTGCGCGGCGAGTCGTTGATCGGGGCGGCGCAGTCGAAGGCCCCCTTCGGCGTACGGGTGGCGAAGTCGAAGTCGATGTACGGCTGGTCCGGGGTGTTGCAGTACGGCCAGCCGTAGTTGCCCGCCTTGTTGGTGGCGATCCACCTGCCGGTGCCCTCCGGGCCACGGTCCGGGTGGGGGAGCCGGGCGTCGGGGGAGTAGTCACCGATGTAGACGAAGCCGTTGTCGGAGACGTCGAACCGGAAGGGGTTGCGCAGACCCATCAGGAAGATCTCCGGGCGGGTCTTCGCCGTACCCTCCGGGAAGAGGTTGCCGCGCGGGATGCTGTACGTCCCGTCGGCCTTCATCTTGATCCGGATGACCTTGCCCCGGAGGTCGTTGGTGTTGGCCGAGGAACGCTGGGCGTCGTAGGCCGGACCCTGGGTGGGCATCTCCAGGATCGGGGTGTACTGGTCCGACCCGGCGGCGTTGGTGTCGTCCCCGGTGACCAGGTAGAGCAGGCCCTTGCCGTCGAACCGGATCTCGCCGGCCACGTGGCAGCAGGCACCCCGGTCGACGTCCACCCGCAGGATCTGCTGTTCGGTGCTCAGGTCGAGGCGGGGGGTCGGCTCCTCCACGAACTTCACCCGGGAGAGCTGGTTCCAGCCCTTGTACGCGTCCCACGCGGTCGGGTCGTTCGAGGTGGCCGGAGCGGTGCCCTCGTTGGTGCCCGGGATCTTCGGGGAGTAGTAGATGTAGACCCACTTGTCCTTGGCGAAGTCCGGCCCGATGGTGACGTACTGGAGGCCGTCCTCGTCGTGGGTGTAGACCGGGATGGTGGTGATCACCGGGCTGGCGCCGGTGGCCGGGTCGTAGAGCCGGACCTCGCCGCCCCGGGTGCTGTGCAGGACCCGGCCGTCGGGAAGCACCGACAGGTTCATCGGCTCGCCGGGCTCGTCGTTGAGGGTGACCTTCTCGTAGTTGGCCCACACCGTGGCGCCGCAGTCGCCCTCGACCACTCCGGCCGCCCACCGGATGCCACCGAGGATCTGCTTGCGGAAGGGGTTGTACCGGAAGGTGTCCCCGGTGTGGCCCAGACCGGTGTAGAAGGACCGCCCGCCCTGGTAGTCCTGGCACCAGGTGATCGGGTGGTCGAAGCCCATCGTGCCACCGGTGTAGCTGGCCTCGTCGAGGGTGGCCAGGACGTGCGCCTTGCCCCGGACGTTGGTGGAGAAGTTGTACCACTGGTCGGTGTGCTGGAGCTGACGCGGCAGGGTCTCGGTGGCCGGGTGGGCCCGGTCCGCCACGTCGATGATCGCCTCGGTGACCGAGGACTTGCCGGTGGCCTTCGCCCCGATCAGGTCCTGGTAGAACTGCCAGTCCGGCTCGGTCTCGGCGGCGGAGTGGATGCCGACGAACCCGCCACCGGTCTTGATGTACTCCTCGAAGGCGGCCTCCTGGGCCGAGTTCAGGATGTCGCCGCTGGTGTTGAGGAAGACGATCGCCCGGTACTTCACCAGCTCGTCGGCGGTGAAGAGGCCGGCGTCCTCGCTGACAGTGACGTCGAAGCCGTTGTTCTTGCCGAGGTTGCGCAGCAGGAGCGAGCCGTCCCTGATGGAGGCCCGGCGCTCACCGGCGGTCTTGGTGAAGACCAGGACACCGAAGCTCTCCGGTGCCCTGACGTCGGAGCGGAGCGCGGCCGGGCCGTTCTCGGCGGCGACCATGTCCTCGGGCGGGGTGTCCGACTCCGGGTTGGCGGCGGCGGCGGTGGTGGCGGGTACGAGCGATACGGCGAGCATGAACCCAGCGGCGACGGCGAGCCATCGTCGGCCGGTCGAGACTTTCATGGTGCCTCCGGGGGTAGGCAGGCGCGCGGAAGTACCGGCGCGGGGGCCGGTGGCGCGGTTGCGAGGGGTGAACCTGGACTGACGACGCGGACCGCCGCCGTGCGGTACGTCGTCGGTGCCCGCGCGTGCCGCCGATCAGCGCGGGAACTGGAGGGGGCGCCTCGTCCGGAGACGGGCGGCCCGACCCGGGTGGGGGCCGGTGGACCGGCCCCCACCGGGGATCACTTGGGCAGGTAGATGGTGAGGTCCGAGAGGTTCTGGTAGCTCGTCGCGGCGATCGCCAGCGACTGGCCCTGGTTCTCGCTGCCGCCGGGGGCGGTGTCCATCTCCCAGTTGGCGCTGCGGAAGTGCCGCTCGCCGATGGTCTGGAAGAACTGCTGGAAGTTGATGTCGCCCTCGCCGAAGGGGGTCATCTCGTGTCCGTTGGCGAGGTCGGGGCGGCGGGCGCCGTCCTTGGCGTGGAACAGCGGGAACCGGCGGGACCGGTCGGCCACGGTCAGGATCGGGTCGAAGAGGCTGGTCTTCTCCACCCCGTTGGGGTTGATGAACTTCTGGTGCTTGAACCGGGCCACGTACGCCCAGTAGATGTCCATCTCGAAGAAGACGTACCGGGGGTCGGTCTGCCCGAAGAAGTACTCCAGCCGGCGGATGCCGGAGGAGCGGGTCTGCTGCCCGGCCGAGTTGCGGGGGCCGGAGTCGATGAGGAAGTTGTACTCGGCGTCGTGGTTGTGGGTGTAGAGCCGCATCCCCCGGGAGCGTGCCTGGCGGCCCAGCTCGTTCCAGATGTCGGCCTGGGCGTCCCAGTCGGCCTTGTAGGCGCTGTTGGTCGGGGCGCTGCCGGTGCCGAGGTTCTTCATCCCCAGCGTCTCGGCGATGTCGAGCTGCTGCTGGAAGGTGCTCGGGTTGATGGAGACGTGGCAGCCGTTGGCGACCAGGCCGTTGTCGTCCAGGATCTTGCGGATCTCGGCCGGGGTGATCTGTCGACCCAGGATGTTGGTGTTCTGGGTGAAACCGGCGAACTCGATCTCCTTGTAGCCGATCTCGGCGAGGCGGGCGAGGACCCGCTCGAAGCCGTACGGGACCCCGCTGTCGTCGGGGGCGGCGGAGATCCGGTCCCGGACCGAGTACAGGATGATGCCCCGGTTGTTGCCCGGGATCAGCGGGGCGGCCCGCAGGCCGCTGCTGCCGGTGTCCGGGTCGGTCTTGCGGGTCGCGCCGAGGGCGGGTGCGGCGGTGCCGAGCACCGGCATGCCGACGGCACCGATGGCGGCGGCGGCCCCGGCCGAGGCGGCGAGGAGCTTACGACGACTGAGCCGACCGTCGGAGTTCTGCGTGACGGGGTCGTGGGAGAGCTGGGGGTCCGGCATCGTTGCACCTTCCTAGACGGCGGGAGGCCGTCGAGCGTCCGTGACGGCGAGCCGCCGTCGGTGGAGAACACCAGGTGTGCGGCGGATCCGTCGGACGGCGCCGCCGAAGCGCCGTCGAGGTCCCCGGAGTGTCCGGTGGGGACCGTCGGTCCGCGAGGAGGAGAGGTTCGGGGGTATGAGTCCACTCGCCGCCACGGGTGGACGTGTGCCGCCCCTCGGGGGAAGGGGCGACCGGGCGCTGGCCAAGGTCGTCGTAGCGCGTGAGGAGTGTTGCGTCCGCGTTACATCTTGGGGTCAGACCTTAACTTCGGTGCCCCGCGAAAAGAAAGAACTCAGCAGGGCAAACTTTTGTATTTTTCGACGAAAGCCTGGTGGAGGGGGTCTGCTACGGCCTGTCCATCCCCGACCGACGTCCCGACCCCGCCTAGGCTGACCGGGAGGACCGGCCGGACTGCCCGCACGGGAGGATCGGCCGGACTGCTTTCACGGGAGGATCCATGGGTGTGACCCGACGCGGTACCCGACGGGCCGTCGGCCTGCTCCTGACCGGGGCGCTCCTGGTGGGCGGATGCCAGTCGGCACCCGAGCGCCGGGACGGGCCGTCCGGCGCACCCTCGTCCCCGGACTTCCGGCCCGGAGCCGCCGGGATCGGCGACGACTACTTCCCCACCTACGGCAACGGGGGGTACGACGTCGACAGGTACACGGTCCGGGTCCGCTACGACCCGGCCGACGAGCGGCTCACCGGTGCCACCACCATCGAGGCCACCGCCGTCGCCGACCTGTCGTCGTTCAACCTGGACCTGTCCGGGCTCACCGTCTCGAAGGTCACCGTGGACGGCGCCGACGCCCGGCACCGGCAGGAGGGCAGTGAACTGGTGGTCACCCCGGCCGCCGGACTCCGCACCGGCACCGGGTTCCGCACCGAGGTCACCTACGCGGGCAGGCCGCAGCCGATCGAGAACGAGACCCTCGGCGAGGGCGGCTGGCTGCACACCGTCGACGGGGCGATCGCCCTCGGCCAGCCCGAGTCGGCGAGCAGTTGGTTCCCTGTCAACGACCACCCCTCCGACAAGGCCACGTACGACTTCGAGATCACCGTCCCGGAGGGGCTCACCGCTGTCAGCAACGGCGTACCGCAGGGCCGCAGCAGTGCCGACGGCTGGACCACCTGGAAGTGGGCCGAGCGGGTCCCGATGGCCAGCTACCTGAGCACCGTGGTGATCGGCCGGTTCCGGGTGAGCACCGGCGAGCACAAGGGTCGGCCGGTCTACCACGCTGTCAGCACCGGCCTGCCGAAGGGGCCGGCCGACGAGTCGATCGCCGCCACCGTACGGGTCGCCGACTACCTGGAGACCCTCTTCGGCCCGTACCCGGTGCAGGCGTACGGCGGGGTGGCGATCGCCGACCACAGGATCCGGTACGCGCTGGAGACCCAGTCCCGCCCGGTCTACGGGCCGAGCTTCTTCGCCCAGGGCAGCAACGTCGAGGTCGTCGTCCACGAGCTGGCCCACCAGTGGTTCGGCAACAGCGTGGCGCTGACCAGGTGGTCCGACATCTGGCTCAACGAGGGCTTCGCCACCTACGCCGAATGGCTCTGGAGGGAACACGACGGCGGCCCCCGCGTGCAGCAGACCTTCGACGCCCGTTACGCCGAGGCGTCCCCGCAGCTGTGGAGCACCCCGCCCGGTCGGCCCGGCCCGGAGAACCTGTTCAGCGAGTCGGTCTACCAGCGGGGCGCGATGACCGTGCACGCGCTCCGGCTGGCCGTCGGTGACGACGCGTTCTTCCGGATCCTCAAGACCTGGGCGGCGGAGAAACGCGACGCCAACGCCACCACCGACGAGTTCGTGGCCCTCGCCGAACGGATCTCCGGCAAGCAGCTCGACGACGTCTTCGACCCCTGGCTGTACGGCACCCGCCGCCCCACCCACCCCCAACCCCGCTAGTGACGGAAGTGCCCCGGTCGCCGCCGACGGTATCGAGGGGCACCCTTCTCAACGAGCCCGTCGGGTCGGGTCGAACGGGCCCGCCGGGTCGGGTGGGTCGGGACGTGCCGAAAGCGGGGAGCCCGTGGTCGGTGCCGGGGTGACTGTCGGTAGGCTTCCTGCGCATGAGCACGCCTCGTCCCGTCCTCGTGGTGGACTTCGGAGCCCAGTACGCCCAACTCATCGCACGGCGGGTACGCGAGGCGAAGGTCTACTCGGAGATCGTCCCGCACACCATGCCGGTCGCCGAGATGCTGGCGAAGGACCCGGCGGCGATCATCCTGTCCGGGGGGCCGTCCAGCGTCTACGCGCCGGGCGCCCCGCAGGTCGACGCCGCGATGTTCACCGCCGACGTGCCGGTCTTCGGCATCTGCTACGGCTTCCAGGCGATGGCCCTGGCCCTCGGCGGCACCGTCGCGCGGACCGGCGGCCGGGAGTACGGCGGCACCCCGCTGCACCCCCGTGCCGAGGCCGGCGTCCTGCTCCGTGAGCTGCCTGCCGACCTCCCGGTCTGGATGAGCCACGGCGACTGCGTGACCGAGGCCCCCGACGGGTTCGTGGTGACCGCCGAGTCGGCCGGTGCGCCGGTCGCCGCCTTCGAGGACGTCGCCGGGCGTCGGGCCGGGGTCCAGTTCCACCCGGAGGTCGGGCACACCGCGTACGGCCAGGAGATGCTGACCCGCTTCCTGTACGGCATCGCGGGCATCGAGCCGACCTGGACGCCGGAGAACATCATCGACGACCAGGTCGCCCAGATCCGGGCGCAGGTCGGCGACAAGGAGGTCATCTGCGCCCTCTCCGGCGGGGTCGACTCCGCGGTCGCCGCCGCCCTGGTCCACAAGGCCATCGGTGACCAGCTCACCTGTGTCTTCGTCGACCACGGACTGCTGCGCGCGGGCGAGGCCGAGCAGGTCGAGAAGGACTACGTCGCGGCGACCGGGATCAAGCTGAAGGTGGTCGACGCGGCCGACCGGTTCCTCGACGCGTTGGCCGGGGTGACCGACCCGGAGCAGAAGCGGAAGATCATCGGCCGGGAGTTCATCAGGGTCTTCGAGGCCGCCGCCCGGGAGGTCGCCGCGCACGGTGACGTCGAGTTCCTGGTGCAGGGCACGCTCTACCCGGACGTGGTGGAGTCCGGCGGGGGCAGCGGTACCGCCAACATCAAGAGCCACCACAACGTCGGGGGCCTCCCGGAGGACCTGAAGTTCGCCCTGGTGGAGCCGTTGCGGACGCTGTTCAAGGACGAGGTCCGGGCGCTCGGCCTCCAGCTGGGGCTGCCCGAGGCGATGATCTGGCGGCACCCGTTCCCCGGCCCCGGGCTGGCCATCCGGATCATCGGCGCGGTGGACCAGGAACGGCTGGACCTGCTGCGTCGTGCCGACCTGATCGCCCGGGAGGAGCTGACCGCCGCCGGCCTGGACCGGGGGGTCTGGCAGTTCCCCGTGGTGCTCCTGGCCGACGTCCGCAGCGTCGGGGTGCAGGGTGACGGGCGCAGCTACGGGCATCCCGTGGTGCTGCGCCCGGTGTCGAGCGAGGACGCGATGACCGCCGACTGGTCCCGGCTGCCCTACGAGCTGGTGGCGAGGATCTCGACCCGGATCACCAACGAGGTCGCCGAGGTGAACCGGGTCGTCCTGGACGTGACCAGCAAGCCTCCGGGCACCATCGAGTGGGAGTGACCCTCCCCGGGCGGGTCAGGCCGTCCTAGCCGGTCCCTCGGGCGGTGCCGTGGTGGACGTGGCGTCAGCCGTGGCGGTCGGCGCGGATGCCGGGTCCGGCGGGGGCGTCGGCCAGGCGGGGTGGGGCTGCGGCGGGGGGAACCCCGGGGCCGATCCCGCCGGGTACGTCGAGTGCGGCCAGGCCGGCGCACCGGTCGGCTCCTCGGGCATCAGGAACCACAGGACCGGGTACGCGAGGGCGGCGAGGCCCCCGGTCAGGATCGTCGCCACCGCGAAGACCACCCGGACGAGGGTCGGGTCGACGGCGAAGTAGCGGCCGAGCCCACTGGCCACCCCGGCCACCATCCGGTCGGTGGTCGGGCGGCGGAGCTGCTTGTACGGGGCCTGAGCGGAGTGTGGAGAAGTCATGTCTCCACGGTGCCCCGCACGGGGCGTCACGACCTCGGTGACTGCCCGGATCCGTACCCTGAGCCGACCCGGAGTCGGGTGGGCCGTACCCTGATCTATTCCCTCTGACCAGCGTTACGTCAGGAATCCGACTCTTTTCCGCCGCGGTAACGCGGTCCGGGGAGAATTTCCCCTCGTGACCACCATGCTGGAGCCGCTCCGCAAGATCGCGGCATACGCAGTTTGTGCTGACTCAGTCGGCCGGGTGTTGCTGGTCCGCGCATCAGAGCGCTCCGGCACCCCCGGCACTTGGTCGTTGCCCGGCGGCGCCGTCGACCACGGCGAGGACCCGAACCACACCGTCGTCCGGGAGACCGCGGCAGAGACCGGGCTCTCGGTCGCCGTCTCCGGCCTCTCCGACGTCCTGGCCGACATGCGGGCGCTGCCCGAGCGGGCGATCACCATCCACACCGACCGGCTGATCTACCGGGTCTCGGTCCGTGGTGGCACCCTGACCGACCGGGTGGACCGGCCTACCGACCTGGCCCGTTGGTTCACCCTCGACGAGGCCCGGCTGTTGCCGCTGCGCTCGTTCACCGCCCGCGCCCTGGGCCTGTCGACCAGCTCGGTCGACGTGGTGCCCGACGAGGCTCCCGACTTCCCGTCCTTCTACGCGGTTCCCGGTCCGGACGGGCTGCACCGGGCGCAGCGGTTCGCCGCGTACGCGGTGGCGACCGACCCGGCGGGTCGGGTGCTGCTCACCCGGGTGGCCGACGGCTACCCCGGGGCGGGCTGCTGGCACCTGCCCGGCGGCGGCACCGACTACGGCGAGCAGCCGGGAGCGGCGCTGATCCGGGAGCTCGTCGAGGAGACCGGGCAGACCGGCCGCCTGGTCGAGCTGCTCGGGGTGGCCAGCCACCGGGACGCCGCCTCCCTCGGCCCGGAGGGCTACCCGATCGACTGGCACGGCGTCCGCGCCTTCTACCGGGTGATGGTCGACCAGCCGGCCCCACCCGTCGTGACCGATGTCGGCGGCTCCACCTGCGAGGCGCGCTGGTTCGGTCGGGAGGAGTTGGGGGCGCTGCCCTCCGACCGCCTCACCGAGGTCACCGCCGAGGCGGTGCAGGCGGCCCGGCTGACCTGACACCCTGGCCTCCCTCCCCGCCTGTCCCCTCCCTCCCCACTCGTTGGGTGTGGGGCCGACCGGGCGGCACGCCGGCCCATCTGTGGTTAGCCTCATGATCGACGAGGTGGGACGGGCGGGGAGGGTTCACTGTGGGTACGCGGGAACGACGGATCGGATCCTACGGACTGTGTCGTGACGGTGACCACGTGCTGTTGGTGCGCGGGGCCGACGACTCCCTCTTTCCCGGGGCGTGGGGCCTGCCCGGGGGAACCGTGCAGCACGCCGAGCACCCGTCGCACACCCTGGCACGCCGGTTCGTCGAACAGACCGGGCTTCCCGTCGAGGTCGGCGGGGTGCACGCCGCAGTGGCGGACGTGGCCCACGTGGCCGATCGCGCGGTGCACACCGACCGGGTGGTCTTCGAGGTGACGGTCCGGCCGGACGGATCCGGGGTCCCGTCCGACAGGCACCCGGACGTGGCCTGGTGCACCCCCGCCGAGGCGTCCCGTCTGCCGCTGATGCCGTTCGTCGTCGAGCTGTTCGACTTGCCTGTCGCTCCGGCGTCGCCGACGCCGGAGTCCTCTCCGGCGGCCGTGCCGGCCGGGGAGCACGACCGGGGGCAGCGGTTCGCCGCGTACGGGCTGGTCACCGACCCCGCCGGACGGATGCTGCTCACCATGATCGCCGATGGGTACCCGAGCGCGGGGCGGTGGCACCTGCCCGGTGGTGGCACCGACCACGGTGAGCAGCCGATCGCGGCCCTCCTGCGGGAGTTGGTGGAGGAGACCGGGCAGGTCGGTCGGGTGGTCGAGATGGTGGACGTGGACAACCTGCACAACCCGAGGGCGATGGGTCCGGAGGGGCGGCCGATGAACTGGCACAGTGTCCGGGTCGTGTACCGGATGGTCGTGGACGAGCCGACCGAGGCGGTGGTGACCGAAGCGGCGGGAGGTTCGACCGCGCGGGCCGCGTGGTTCGCCCCGAATCAGATCGCTACCCTCTCATTGACCGAGGTGGCAGCCCGACTAACCGGGCGTTAAGCCGCATAGCTGACACCCGATGCGCCGGCCGTGGTGCTCTCCGGTAGAGTCGGTAGGTGAAGTTAATGCGCGAAACGGCTATCCAGCGGCAAAGTGGTTGAACTCCGCCGACCTGGGTAACTATCCGTCAAGCCAGGAAGCGCACCACCGACGGATAGAAGTAGCAGGTGGGTCATCTGCCGCAGACCGAGGCAGCCCGCCCAAATGGATGATATCGCCATAGACGGGAACAAGAGGGCGGTCGGCGCGGTTTAAGGGAGATACAAGTACCGCCGGCAGCTATCGCCAACCCCCGTTCCCCTGTGCAATTGTGTACTCCGCGAAACGGCTGCCGGGCCAGCAAGCGGTCCGGCACGAGAAGAGCCGGACCATCCCGTCCTCGTGACGGTGAGTCGATCCGGTGATGGAGGAACCGTGCCGAGAGCCCCATGGCGCCGGCGTCGTACGACCGACAGTCCGCGTCCCGCAGGGCGTCGCTGGGCGGGCAGGTTGCGCCGCAGCGGCACGTTCGCCCGACAGGTACTCCTGGTCCGGGTGGGTCGCCAGAACGGCGACTCGTCCACCGGGACCGACCTGGTCCTGCCCGAGCACCGCCACGTCGACCGGCCACGCCGCCGATACAGCCTGGGCCGCACCGTCGGTGCCGAGGCGACGACGATCGCTCCGGTCAGCCCGGCGGTGCCCCCCACCGTCCGTCCGGTACCTGTCGACGAATCACCGACGGCGACCATCCCGTTGCTCCCCGGTGAGCGCACCGTCGGTCGGCGGCTGAAGTTCGCACTCGTCAACGCCTGCACCCTGGCCAGCCTGGTGCTCGGCATCAACGCCATCTTCGTCGCCATGCACGGCGAGGTGCGGCTCGCCGCGCTGCTGCTGATCGCCTGCGTGGCCTTCGACGGCCTCGACGGCCTGCTCGCCCGCCGGCTCGGTGTGGCCAGCCCGTTCGGCGCGCAGATGGACTCGCTGGCCGACATGTGCTCGTTCGGGCTCGCCGCCCCGGTGGTGGTCTACGCCTCGCTCGCCGGGTCGGCCCCCACGGCCGCCGCAGCGGTGGCCGCCGCACTCGTCGCCGCCTGCGCCGCGATCCGACTGGCCCGGTTCAACGTCTCGCCGAAGGACGGCCGGTTCTTCTGCGGCGTCCCCACCACGATGGCGGCCGCGGTGCTCGCCCTCGGTGTGGCCATCGGCCTGGAGGTGCCGGCGGTGCTCCAGGTCGCCGGGGTCGCCCTGCTGGCCTTCACCATGGTCTCCAGCTTCCCGTACGCCAAGCTCGCCCGCCTGGTCAAGCTGCCGCCGTGGGTGTGGCTGGTGCCGGTGACCGGTGCGCTGATCGACGTCCGGCTCACCTTCGCGCTGATCGTGGTGGGCTACCTGGCCAGTGGACCGCTGCTCTGGCTGCACCAGCGCCGGACCGCCGGCGTCTGATCGAACGAACCGACGAGAACGGGGTGCCGCGCGGACGCGGCACCCCGTTCTCGTCGTTCCCGCAGTGACTACTGCCAGCGGGCGATGACAGTGGATCCGCCGGCCACCCGGTCACCGGGACCCACGAGCGGCACCGCCGCGTCGGCCGGAAGGTAGACGTCGGTCCGCGAGCCGAACCGGATCAGTCCGAACCGCTCGCCCCGGGCCAGCAGCGACCCGATCGGCGCCCGCTGCACGATCCGCCGGGCGATCAGGCCGGTACGCTGCGCGACCACCACGGTTCCGTGGTCGGTGTCCAACACCGTGTACGCCGCGACGTTGTGCTCGGCCTCCGGCTTCATCGCGTTGGCGAACCCGCCGTCGGCGACGAAGTAGTCGGCCACCTTGCCGGCCACCGGGGAGCGGTTGACGTGCACGTCGAGCACTGACAGGAAGACCGCGACGCGGAGCCACTCGCCGTCGCCGAACCGCTCGTCGTAGAGCCGCTGGACCGACAGGACCTCACCGTCGGCGGCGGCGACCACCGCCGACGGGTCCTCCGGCACGTCCCGCTGCGGGTCGCGGAAGAAGGCGGCGACCGGGAGCGCGGCCAGCGCCGGCAGCAGCCACAGCTTCGACTTCGGGCGGGTCACCCGGGCCAGTCCGGCCAACCCGAGGGCGATGCCGGCCGCGGCCACCCCGTTGGAGTCGATGTGCATGCCCCGGGTCAGCGGGACGCTGGACGGCCGGTGGGCCGGGGCCAGCCGGGCGGCCCGAGCCACCTCCGCCACCGTCAACCGCAGCCGGTGGATCCGTACCGGAGGCTTGTTGCGCAGCACCAGGTCGGTGCCGACGCCGAACAGCGCGCTCTGGCGCTCCAGCTCCGCCGCCGCGCCCTCGGTCCGGCCCGGGAGGGCGGGCGTCGCCACGGTGATCACTCCACCCTCGGCGAGCAGCTTGCCCAGGCCCTCGATCGTGGCCCGGGCCTCGTCGGCGGTGCCGGTGAGCGGCTCGGCAACCATGATCACCTCGGCGGTGTCGGCCTCGCCGAGGGACTCCACGACGCGTACCCGGTCGGCGATCCACCGACCCTGAGTCTCGACGTGCAGGCGCAGGTCGGCGGCGGTCGACCCGGCAGCCGCGACGACGGTGAGCACGTCACCCGGCAGCAGCGCGTCGAACGCTGCGGCGAGCGCCGCGGACTCCGGGTCCGCGCCGACGAGCAGCGCGGGCTTGGGGTCGTTGTGGCGGGCGAGTTCGGTGACGAGGGTACGAGCGGCACGCTCGCCGATGCGGACCGGGCCGGGCCGGCCGGCGGCGGGCACGGCGGGGGACTGGGTCATCTCGAACGGGCTCCTGACGAGGTAGCGAACGGCAATCGCGGCGTGACGCGGTGACACGGACCCACGGGGCGGGGGAGATCTCCCCCGGCCAGCATAAGCGCCGTCCGGTGCCGACCACACCGCTGTGGTCAGTCGAGGGCCCGGTCCCGCCCGATCGGTGGGGCGTCCCGGCCGTCGACGAGAGACTGCCCCACGGTCACGTCCGGCAGGGCCGACCCGTCCAGCGGGGTCTCCCCGTCGGGGGTGGTCTGTCCGTCGGGTGCGGTACGCCCGGTCTTCGGCGACCGGGCCGCGCGTACCGCACCCGCCAGGCCGAGCAGACCGACCAGGAGCAACGCCCCGGCGACGAACCAGCCGACCGCCGGAGCGACGAACCCGACCAGCTGGGCGACAAGCCACCAGACCGCGATGCCCAGGAAGATCAGTCCGAAGGCGAGCGAGACGAGATCCGTACGGTGGGTCCTCATCGGGTCACCACCAGGTGTCCGGCCTTGACGTTGACGTACAGGGTCAGCGCCCCGCCGCCGGAGCCGTCCACGCCCGAGTCGAGGACCCTTCGGTCACGGTTGTCGACCCCGCTGGTGCGCTGGCCGAGGATGTCCGCCTCACCGGCGCGTACGTCGCTGATCACGGTGACGTCGACGTCCGAGGGCAGGTGCACGATGGCCTCCCCGAAATTGATCGAGACGGTTACCTGGCTGTCCTGGCCGTCGAAGTCGACGGCACGCAGGTCGAGTACGGCGCGTCCGAAGAAGTGCTCGTACCGGTCGGAGAGTTCGGTGTGGTCGGCTGGTGTCCAGGTGACGTTCCCGTCGTACGTGCGGACCCGCTGCCAGGACTCGCCCACCGTGACCACCCCGAGCGCCGCGGTGGCGACCAGGCCCAGGGCGATCAGCCACCGGGCGCGGCCGAACCACGTGCCGACCAGGAGCCCGACCCCGATGGTGGCCAGGGCCACCGCGAAGTACGCCGACGGCCGGGCCGACACGACGCCGAGCAGGTCGAGCACGGCGAGCACGCCGAGGGCGACGAAGATCAGGGAGAAGGTGACCGCCCCCAGCGGGGACCGCTCCCGGGGTCGCTTCGGTGGACGGGGTGCCGCCTGCGGCGGTCCGGGCGGGACCGGTGGTGGCGGAGGGCCGCCGTAGGGCCCGTGGGGTGCGAACGGCGGCCGGTAGCCGCCCGGCGGAACCGGCGGGTAACCGGCCCCGACGGCACCCGGACCCCACGAGGGTGCGGCCGACGCCGTGGTCGTCTCGGACCCGGGCGGCGGGGTCGGCGGTGCGGGAGCGGGCGACGCCACGGCCGGGGGTACGACGGGCCAGGCGGGGAGGGTCCCGCCACCCACCGGCCCGGCGAAGTGCTGCCCGGCGGTACGCGGCGGCACGCCGGGAGGCACCGCCCCCACCCCGGCAGCGGCGTGGGCGTCCGGCATCGCGTGGTGTGGGGGGACGGCCACCGGCACCGTCGCGTACGGCGGCACTGCGAACGGTGCCGTCCCGTCCGTCGGCGGAGCCCCGAACGGCGGCGGACCGCCTGGCGGGTGGGAGCGGCCCGGCGCACCGTTGCGTTCCCGGTTGAGCAGCAGCGCCCCGCCGACCAGGATCGCCACACCGAGGAGTACGGCGGTGAAGGCGTCGGTGACGATGTAGGTGAAGATCACCGCGACCACGATGCTCAGCACGATCACCGTCACCGGGGACATGCTCGACCGACCCCGCCCGAGCATCGACTCGACCGGGGAGGCGGTGTCCCCCTCACCCGGGATGATCAGCCAGGCGCTGAGGTAGACCAGGATGCCGATCCCGCCGAAGAACCCGAGCACGGCGAGCAGGACCCGCCACAGCACCGGATCCGTGTTGGTGGCCCTACCGATCGCCGCGCAGACCCCGGCCAGGTACCGCCCGTCGCGTGGCCGGACCAGGCCGTACCGCGAGGTGAAGGCGGCGCTGCCGAGCGGCGGCGGGGGACCGGCGGTGCCGGGTGGCGGACCGGCGGGGCCGGGTGTTGGTGGCGGACCGGCGGGGCCGGGTGGCGGTGGGGGGCCGGCGTTGCCGGGTGGCGGTGGCGGGGGACCGGGGAACCCGGTGGGGTCGGGCTCGGGCGGGGTGCCCGCCTGCGGCGGCGCGACCCGGGATCCGGTGTCCGGCTCCGGCCCGGTCGACGCCGACCCGGGACGGAACGACGGCGCAGCTTCCTCGGTCATACTCCCGATCCTGCTCCGCGACGGCGCGGACCACCTCCGGGACCGGACCCTGAGCCCACCCTGAGAAGAGGACCCGACAATGTCCGGGGCGTCCCCGTGGTCGACCGGGCTGACGACGTGTGACGATCGACCGGTCGGCCCCGTTCTCGACCGGCACCCGCTCGTCCCGCCCTGACCAGGGAGTTCCGATCAACGCCGTCAGCCAGCCACCCCGCCTCTACCGGGCACCGGAGCGCCGGTTGGCCGCCGGTGTGGCGGCCGGCATCGCCGATCATCTCGGTCTCCCGGTGGTCCGGGTACGGATCGCGTTCATGATCCTGCTCGGGCTCAACGGGTTCGGTCTCCTGCTGTACGCGGCGTTCTGGGCGGTGGTCCCGGTGCGGCCGGGGGACACCGCCGTACCGCCCCGGCGGGGATTCGGTCAGCTGCTGCCGTTCGTGGTGATCGGCCTCGGTGTCCTGCTCCTGCAGATGATGGTCTTCAACTCGGTCGGGGCGGCCGGTACCGCCGGTTGGCTGGTGGCGATCATCGCCGTCGGGGCCGGGGTGATCTGGCACCAGTCCGCACCGGAGCGCCGGTGGGAGTGGGGCGAGGCGATACCGGTGCCGTGGCTCAACGCCGTGGTGGAGGAGAGCGACCGTCGGGCGTTCGTGCTCCGGTTCATCGGCGGAGGGCTGCTGGTCGCGGTCGGCATCATCGGGGTGGCGGCGGTCTACTCGCCCGCCCAGAACTTCGAGGCGGTGCTCAACGGGGTCATCTTCGCCCTGGTCGGGCTCGCCGGGGTCGGGGTGGTCGCCGCCCCGATGCTGTGGCGGACGTTCAACCAGCTCCGCTCCGAGCGGGAGGGGCGGATCCGGGAGCAGGAGCGGGCCGAACTCGCGGCGATGATCCACGACCAGGTGCTGCACACCCTGGCGCTGATCCAACGCAACGCGGCCGACACGACCACCGTCCAGCGGCTGGCCCGGGGGCAGGAGCGCTCCCTGCGCAGCTGGCTGTACAAGCCCACCGCCTCCCCCCACGAGCGGTTCGCCGCAGCCCTGGAGGAGGCCGCCGCCGAGGTCGAGGACACCTTCGCGATCACCGTGGAGGTGGTGGTGGTCGGGGACCGGGAGACCGACGAACGGGTCTCCGCACTGGTGGCGGCGGCCCGGGAGGCGATGGTCAACGCGGCCCGCCACGCCGGCGTACGCACCGTCTCCCTGTACGCCGAGGTGGAACCCGAGCAGGCCAGCGTCTTCGTCCGGGACCGGGGTGCCGGGTTCGACCTGGATACCGTGGAGAATCACCGGCACGGGGTCCGGGGCTCGATCGTCGGGCGGATGAAGCGTCACGGCGGTCGGGCGGAGATCCGTACCGCTCCGGGAGAAGGAACCGAGGTCCGGCTGATCATGCCGATCGCCAAGGACTCGTCGACGGTGGAGAGGGACAGTTGACCATGGACCAGCAGCCGATGGAACCGGCCGGGCCGGCGAGCACCCAGGGCGAACGACTGCGCGTGTTCCTGGTCGACGACCACGCGATGTTCCGGGCCGGGGTCCGGGCCGAGCTGGGCGCCCACGTGGAGGTGGTCGGCGAGGCGAGCACCGTCGCCGAGGCGGTCGGCCGGATCCCGGTGACGGCGCCGGACGTGGTCCTGCTCGACGTCCACATGCCCGACGGCGGGGGGCGGGCGGTGTTGGAGACGTTGCGGCGTACCCACCCGCAGGTGCGGTTCCTCGCGCTGAGCGTGTCGGACGCGGCGGAGGACGTGATCGGGCTGATCCGGGCCGGTGCCCGGGGGTACGTCACCAAGACCATCGCACCCGACGAGTTGGCGGCGGCGATCCGTCGGGTGGCCGACGGCGACGCCGTGTTCAGCCCCCGGTTGGCCGGATTCGTACTCGACGCATTCGCGTCCCGGTCGGACACTCCCGTCACCGATCCGGAACTGGATCAGCTCACCAACCGTGAGCGTGAGGTTCTCCGATTGTTAGCGCGCGGGTACGCGTACAAGGAAATCGCCAAGGAACTTTTCATCTCCATCAAGACCGTGGAGACGCACGTCTCCAACGTGCTGCGGAAACTTCAGATGTCGAATCGCTACGAGCTGTCACGGTGGGCCGCCGACCGTCGACTGGTCTGACATTTTCCCGGCACCAATCAGGGCAAAGGTCGAATTCCTCTCCCGGCGGGGCTGACAACTGTACGGTCGTCGGCTGATAATTCCCCGTCACGTTTCTCGGACACGGGTGGTCCCATACCCGCGAGAACGCCTGGCTTCCGGTCACCCGCCCGACGGGTCACCCCTGGGGAAGAGGTACGCGATCTGATGTTCGGACGACGAGGACGGCGCTGGGCCCGGCTCGCGGTGGCGGGCGTGGTCGGCAGCGCACTCGCGCTCGGGGTGGCCGGTCCGGCCGCCGCCGAGGGACCGGTCACCGGCCGGGCCACGGAGAAGCCGGGGACGGAGGTCGTCCTCCAGCTCAACAGCCGGCCGGAGACCACCTCCGCCCTGGAGTTGGAGATCGAGGGCAGGAAGGTGCCGGTCTTCTGCATCGACTTCCACACCCCGGTCGCGCTCGACGGGGACTACCAGGAGGGCACCTGGGACGAGTCCCAGGTGAAGAACCTGGCCAAGGTGCAGTGGGTGCTCACCCACGGGTATCCGAACGTCGACGGCGACGCGTTGCTCGCCGCGGCCGGTGCCGAGGTCCCGGAGACCGGTTTCCGTAAGGAGACCGTCCTGTACTTCGGCACCCAGACCGCGATCTGGCACTTCAGTGACAACGTCCGGCTCGCCGACCGGGCGAACCGTCCGAATCTCACCAGGCCCGTCGAGTACCGGGCGATCAAGAAGCTGTACGACTACCTGATCGCCAACGCCACCGACGCGCCGGAGCCCGAGGCCGAACTGAGCGTCGACCCCCGGGCCGCCGAGGTGGCCGTCGGCGAGAAGGCGGGACCGTTCACGGTGCGGGGCCCCGCCGGTGAGATCGCGCTTCGGGTCGAGGGCGGCAGCGCTGTCGACGCCGAGGGGCAGCCGGTCACCACGACCGCCAACGAGGGGCGTTTCTGGCTGAACCGGGACGGCGTCGGGAAGGTGACGGTGACCCTCACCGCCGAGGACTCGGTCTCCTTCGGCCGGGTCTTCCTCTTCGCCGGTGGCAAGAACCGCTACCAGAAGCTGATCCTCGGTGGCAGCACCGGTTCGCAGCTCACCGCCGAGGCCGGCGCGGTCTTCACCCCCGCCCCCGAGCCGACGCCGTCCTCGCCGACCCCGAGCGAGCCGCCGCAGTCCCCGTCCCCCTCCCCGTCGCCGTCGGAGTCGACGACGACCCCGCCGGTGGAGAGCCCGGAGCCCTCCTCCTCCACCCCGCAGGAGAGCCCGGCCCCGTCGACCTCCCCGGTCAGCGGCGGCGGGAACCTCCCGCTCACCGGTTCGCCGATCGCGGTGGCCGCCAGCATCGGAGTCCTGCTGTTCGCAGTGGGTGCGATCACCGTGCTGGTGTTGCGCCGCCGGAAGGTCCGCTTCACCGCCTGACCGGTGGGGTGGCTCGGCCACCCGCTGCATCCGGCCCCGGCACCGCCACCGCGCGGTGCCGGGGCCGGACTGTTTCCACGTCCCGGGCGGTCCGGGTGACGTCGGCGACCGGCCCCGCCCGCTGTCCACCGGGCGGCATCCCTCGCCGACCGGCGCGCCCCATGCATCGGCGGTGGTCCCTGACCTGGTGAGGAAGCCCACGTTGTTGGCAGGATGTCCGGCGACCCGGGGTCACCGTTCGGTGCGCTGCCGGTCACCCTCCCGGCGCGGGTGCGATGTCCTGTCGGCGCGACAATCATCGTCCGTACGGTTGAACTTCGAGTCGGTCGGCCCCGATTGCCGTTGGCGACGCCTCAGGAGCCGGTGTGACCCGGAGGGGGTGCGAGGTGCCCGTCGAAGGCCCGTTCTGACCGAGTTTTGCCAGGTCAGGATGCTGGATCTGGGGTATTTCATGATCTTTTTTCAAGTATCGACGACGTGGCGGCCAACTAACGTCTTGATAACGGCGCCTTCACGGAACCCGTCGGTAGGTGTCACAGTTGCAGCACCTCGCCCCCTCGCGTGAGGCGCCCTGCCTGACCTGCCGGCCGCGGACGCTGCTGATCGAAGCGCTTCGTGGCCTGCTGTTCTGTGCGGCGTCGCATGCGACGGGGTCGGTGGCCCGGCGGATCGGTGCATCAGGGGGTGCCCCGATTTCCAGCGGTGATCCGGCGCTCGGTGTGGTAATGGGCCTACCGGACGCCAATCACCCCCACACGTGCGTGAAACCCACGCGGAACCAGGTGAGAAAGAGGAGGCCCCTCGTAATGAGAGTCTCGAAGCGGGCGAGCAGCGTCGTCGCGGTGGGCGCGGCGTTCGCGCTCGTCGCGTCCGGCTGCTCGAGCGACAGCGACAGCGGCGAAGGCGGTAACAGCGCCGACGGCGCGATCACCATCCACGGCGTCCAGCCGGAGAACCCGCTGGTTCCGGCGAACACCACCGAGACCGGTGGCGGCAAGGTCATCGACTGGATGTGGACCGGCCTGGTCGAGTACCCCAACGACGGCAGTGCCCCCCGGAACGCGGTGGCGGAGTCGATCGAGACCACCGACTCCAAGGTCTTCACCGTCAAGATCAAGCAGGACACCAAGTTCCACGACGGGACCGTCGTGAAGGCGAAGAACTTCGTCGACGCCTGGAACTGGGCCGCGTACTCGCCGAACGGCGCGCAGAACAGCAGCTTCTTCGCCGACATCCAGGGCTTCAGCGACGTGAACAAGCCCGACCCGGACGAGGACGGCCCGCAGAAGGCCCCCGAGCCGACCGC
The DNA here is from genome assembly GCF_051132485.1 of Micromonospora sp. SH-82. Taxonomy (NCBI): domain Bacteria; kingdom Bacillati; phylum Actinomycetota; class Actinomycetes; order Micromonosporales; family Micromonosporaceae; genus Micromonospora; species Micromonospora sp. SH-82. The sequence goes on along the minus strand of NZ_CP148049.1, from coordinate 258,377 downwards.
GGACAAGATGTCCGGCCTGAAGGTCGTTGACGACTGGACCTTCGAGGTCACCCTGAACGCGCCGACCGCCGTCTGGCCGACCAAGCTCGGCTACAGCGCCTACAGCCCGCTGCCGGACGCGTTCTTCACCCAGAAGCCCGAGGAGTTCGGACGCAGCCCGATCGGTAACGGTCCGGTCAAGTTCGTCTCCTGGGAGGACGACGTCCTCATCAAGCTGACGCGCTTCGACGACTACAACCTGCGCGACAAGATGAAGATCAAGGACGTCGACGTCAAGCTGTACCAGGACGAGTCGGCCGCCTACGCCGACCTGGTCTCGGGCAACCTCGACTGGGTCGAGCAGGTCCCGGTCTCCGCGCTGGCGGGCGACAGCTGGAAGAACGACCTCGGCGAGCGGGCGATCAGCACGACCACCCCGATCACCGGCATCATCGCCTTCCCGATCTACGACGAGCGCTTCCAGGACGTCAAGCTCCGTAAGGCCGTCTCGCTGTCGATCAACCGGCAGGAGGTCGTCGACAAGATCTTCTTCGGTACCCGGAAGCCGGCCACCAGCTGGGCCAACCCGCTCGCCCCGGGCACCGTGGACGGCAACTGCACCGTCTGCACGTACAACCCGGACGAGGCCAAGAAGCTGTTCGCCGAGGCCGGTGGCTTCGAGGGCGAGATGGTCTTCTACTACAACGCCGACTCCAGCCACAAGGAGTGGATGGAGGCCGTCGCCCAGCAGGTGAAGACCACCCTGGGGATCGAGGCCCGCGCCGAGGGCATGCCGACCTTCGCGGTCTTCCGTCAGGCGATCAACGCCGGCAAGATGACGGGTCCGTACCGCGCCGCGTGGCAGCAGGACTACCCGGACGTGGAGAACTGGATCAACCCGCTGTACGTGACCGGTGGTTCGTCCAACGACGGTGGCTACAGCAACCCGCAGGTGGACGCGCTGGCCAAGGACGCGGGTGGCCAGGCTGACCTGAACGCCTCGCACGCCAAGTTCGCCGAGGCCGTGAAGCTGATCGACCAGGACGTCCCGAGCCTGCCGATCTACTACTACGCCAACCAGGCCGGACACTCCGAGAAGATCAAGAAGCTCGAGGTGACGGCGGTCGGCGAGCTCGACATCACCAGCGTCGAGCTCTGATCCGAGGCGGTCAAAGCCCCGGGCCGGGCTCACACACCCGTGAGTCCGGCCCGGGGCCGTTCCGCGCGGAGCACCACCGCGGCACCGCGCGTAGTCACCACCGTGTCGGGTATACCCGACACCCCCCTGTCTGGGAGGACCACCCATGGGCCGTTACCTGTTGAGGCGGTTGCTTCAACTAGTGCCCGTCTTCATCGGGACGACGTTCCTGATCTACTGGCTCGTCTGGGCGGTGCCCGGTGACCCGTTCGCCGGCAAGTGTGGCGAGCGGCGCTGCCCGGAGCAGTACGTCGCCTTCATGACCGAGAAGTACCAGCTCGACCAGCCGCTGCTGGTGCAGTACGCGAACTACATGCGCAACCTGCTCCAGGGCGACTTCGGAGAGACGTTCGGCGGCAGGTCGGTGAACGACATCATCGTCGCGGCGTACCCGAACACGCTGAAGCTGGCGCTCGTCGCCCTGGCCATCGAGGCGATCATCGGCCTCACCGCCGGCGTGCTGACCGGTCTGCGGCGCAACGGCTTCCTGGACAACCTGGTCCTGGTCTCCACGATGTTCCTGATCGCCCTGCCGATCTTCGTCATCGGTTTCGTCCTGCAGTGGCTGCTCGGCGTGCAGTGGGGCATCGTCCGACCGACGGTCTCCAGCAGCATGCCACTGAGCGAACTACTCCTACCCGGGTTCGTGCTCGGTAGCGCCTCCATGGCGTACATCGCCCGGCTGGCCCGGACCAGCATCGCGGAGAACCGCCGGGCCGACTACGTCCGGACCGCCATCGCCAAGGGTCTGCCGATGCGCCGGGTGGTCGGCGTGCACCTGCTGCGCAACTCCCTCATCCCGGTGGTCACCCTGCTCGGCACCGACCTCGGCGCCCTGATGGGCGGCGCGATCGTCACCGAGGGCATCTTCGGGATCAACGGCATCGGCCAGGTCGTCTACCGGTCGATCACCACCAAGGAGAGCTCCACCGTGGTCTCCATCGTGGTGGTCCTGGTGGTCATCTACCTGTTGATGAACCTGCTGGTCGACCTGCTGTACGCCGCCCTGGACCCGAGGATCCGCTATGAGTGAGCGCAACCACGTGGCACCCGGCACCACAGCGCGCCGCGCCGCCCCGACCGGGGTCGACGGCGGCGAGGTGGCGGGTCCGACCGAGCGCAGTGAGCACACCGGTGTCGTCGGCGTCCGCGCCGACCTGGTCAGCGAGGTGACGGCATGAGCGACCCGACCTCCGCATCCATCGTCTCCACACCTCCGTCGCACCAGCCGACGGAGGCTGGCTCCGGCGCGCCCACGAACGCCGGGCTGCCCGAGAACGCCCGCAAGGAGAAGCCGCGCGGCCTGCTCGGGGACGCCTGGATGGACCTGCGCCGCAAGCCGCTGTTCTGGATCTCCGCCGCCCTGATCCTGGTCTTCCTGCTGATGGCGGCGTTCCCCTGGTTGTTCACCTCGAAGGACGCGGTGAACGGCGCGCTGAGCAACAGCCAGGTCAAGCCCTCCGCCGACGCCTGGTTCGGCTACGACGTGCAGGGCCGCGACGTCTACGCCCGGGTGATCTACGGTGCCCGTGCCTCGATCATCGTGGCGCTGACCGCTGTGGCCGGGACCCTGCTCTTCGGCGGGATGATGGGGGTCATCGCCGGCTACGTCGGCGGGTGGGTGGACGCCCTGCTCTCCCGGATCGCCGACGTCTTCTTCGGGTTGCCGTTCGTGCTCGGTGCGATCGTCATCCTGACCACGTTCAACGGTGTCGGGTCGAACAACAACGAGTGGCAGATCATGGGGTTGGTGGTCCTTTCCCTCATGGTCCTGAGCTGGCCGGTCTCCATGCGGCTGATGCGCTCCTCGGTGTTGGCCACCAAGGAGGCCGACTACATCGTGGCGGCGCGGGCGCTCGGGGCGAGCACCTCCCGGATCATCTTCAAGCACCTGCTGCCGAACTGTCTGGCGCCGCTGCTGGTCTACGGGACGATCCTGGTCGGGTCCTTCATCGGCGCCGAGGCGACCCTGTCCTTCCTCGGTGTCGGTCTGCGGAGCCCGGTCGTCTCCTGGGGAATCATGATCAGTGAGGCGCAGAACTACATCCGCGTCTCGCCGTATCTGCTCTTCTTCCCCGCCGGGTTCCTCGTGATGGCCGTCCTGAGCTTCGTGATGCTCGGCGAGGCGGTCCGCGAGGCCCTCGATCCGAAACTCCGCTAGGGGAGATCCAGTGTCCGACATTCTCGTGTCCGAGCAGTCCACGCCGGGGGCCGGCGACCGCCCGTCGGGGCGTCTCCTGGAGGTCGACGACCTTCGGGTGGAGTTCCGTACCCGGGACGGGATCGCCAAGGTCATCAACGGGGTGACGTACCACGTCGACGCGGGGGAGACCCTCGCCGTGCTCGGCGAGTCCGGCTCCGGCAAGAGCGTCACCGCGCAGACCGTCATGGGCATCCTCGACACGCCCCCCGGGTTCGTCACCGGCGGCCAGGTCCGCTTCCACGGCAGGGACATGCTCGCGATGTCCTTCGAGGAGCGCCGCAAGCTCCGCGGCGAGGGCATCGCGATGATCTTCCAGGACGCGCTCTCCGCGCTGAACCCGGTCTTCACCGTCGGGTTCCAGATCGCCGAGCAGTTCCGGTTCCGGCGGGGGATGAGCCGCCGCGACGCCAAGAAGCGCGCCATCGAGATGCTCGACCAGGTCAAGATCCCCAACGCCAAGAGCAGGTTCAACCAGTACCCGCACCAGTTCTCCGGCGGTATGCGCCAGCGGGCGATGATCGCCATGTCGCTGGCGCTGGACCCCGAGGTGCTGATCGCCGACGAGCCGACCACCGCGTTGGACGTGACGGTGCAGGCCCAGATCATGGACCTGCTCGCCGAACTCCAGCGGGAACGGCAGATGGGGATGATCCTGATCACCCACGACCTCGGGGTGGTCGCCGACGTGGCGGACCGGATCGCTGTCATGTACGCCGGCCGGATCGTCGAGGAAGCCGACGTGTACGACCTGTACGCCAAGCCGTCGCACCCGTACACCCTGGGGTTGCTCGACTCGATTCCCCGGATGGACGAGAAGGGGCAGGAACTCCGGACGATCAAGGGCCTGCCGCCGAACCTGATGGCGATCCCGCCGGGCTGTCCGTTCAACCCGCGCTGCCCGATGGCCCAGCCGGTCTGCCGGGAGGAACTCCCGCCGTTGCTGCAGATCGCCCCGGGCCGGGCCAGCGCATGCCACTTCGCCGAGGAGCTGGTGAACCGTGACTGAGAACATTCTCGAGATCCGGGACCTGGTCAAGCACTACCCGGTGACCCGGGGGGTGGTCTTCAAGAAGACCATCGGTCAGGTCAAGGCCGTCGACGGTGTCTCGTTCGAGCTGAAGGCCGGGGAGACCCTGGGCCTGGTCGGCGAGTCGGGCTGCGGCAAGTCCACGCTGGCCCGGGTCCTGATGAACCTGGAGCGGCCGACCTCCGGCAGCGTCCTCTACAAGGGCCAGGACATCTCCAAGCTCTCCGGACCGGCGCTGCGTCGGCTGCGTCGCCAGATCCAACTGGTGATGCAGGACCCGTACACCTCGCTGAACCCCCGGATGACCGTCGGTGACCTGATCGGGGAGCCGTTCGAGATCCACTCCGACGTGGCACCCAAGGGCAGCCGGCGGGACAAGGTCCGGGAACTGCTGGACCTGGTCGGCCTGAACCCGGAGCACATCAACCGGTACCCGCACCAGTTCTCCGGCGGTCAGCGGCAGCGCATCGGCATCGCCCGGGCGCTCGCCCTGCGCCCCGAGGTCATCGTCTGCGACGAGCCGGTCTCCGCCCTGGACGTGTCGATCCAGGCCCAGGTCATGAACCTGCTGGAGAAGCTGCAGGGCGAGCTCGGCCTGTCGTACGTCTTCATCGCCCACGACCTGTCGGTGGTGCGTCACCTCTCCGACCGGGTGGCGGTGATGTACCTCGGCAAGATCGTGGAGATCGGGACCGAGGACGAGATCTACGAGCGGCCGACCCACCCGTACACCCAGGCGCTGCTCTCCGCGGTGCCGGTGCCGGACCCGACGCTGCGGTCGAGCAAGGCGATCATCCGGCTGACCGGGGACGTCCCCTCGCCGATCAGCCCGCCCTCGGGCTGCCGGTTCCGGACCCGGTGCTGGAAGGCGCAGGACGTCTGCGCCGAGCAGGTCCCGTTACTGCAGGTGCGGGACGGGTCGGATCACCCGAGCGCCTGCCACTTCGCCGAGAAGCGCGAGATCGTCGCCACCCACGAGGCCTGAGGCGCCGTCCGCCGCCACCCACGAGGCCTGAGCGGCGACCGAGCCGCCGTCCGCCGTCACCCGTGACGCCGGACGGCGGCTCGTCTGCCGTGTCGGGTCGGGGCCGGGATCAGAGCGGTCCCCGCCCGGCGCGCAGCAGCAGGAGGGCCACCTGAGCGCCGTCGGCACCGAGTTCACGCCGGAACCGCTCCAGGATCTCCCGCTCCCGGGACAGCACCAGCCGGGTTCCGCCGGAGGCCATCCGGGTCGCGCCGACCTGCTGGGAGAGCCCGGCCCGCTCCTGCCACAGCTCGATGAGGGCCTTGTCGATCTCGTCGATCCGTTCCCGGATCGCGGTGATCCGCGCGGCGGCCTCCGGCTCGTCGGTGCCGGTCGTGGGACGGTCCGGCGTCGGCTCGGTCCCCGCCGCGTCCCCGGCCTCCGGACCTGCCGCGCCACCGTTCTGCTCCATCACGTCTGTCATCATCGTCTTACCCCTTGGATGTCGGGACCGGGTGCCGGGATCCCGGAACGAAAAGCCCCGGGCTCCTGGGGAGCCCGGGGCTTTCGTAGGTCTGATCGATCAGGCGCGACCCACGGCTGCCGGACTCCCGGTGCCGTAGTAAAAGTAGTCACGCTGACGGAACACGCCGTCGAGTATGCAACCCGTCCGGCGTCCCGCGCAACCCACCACCCACCTGGGCCTGCGTCCGAGGGGACGACCCGGGCACCCGCCGCCCTCCGCCCGCCGCCCTCCGCCCGCCGCCCTCCGCCCGCCGGGCACCGTGCCGCATCGCTGCCGGGCACCGTGCCGTCGCGGCGGAGGGAGCGCAGGGAGTCGCCGTCGCCCACCGCGTCGCCGGACGCCTTGCCGGGAAGTGTCCGACGGTCGGCATAGACTCGCCGTGCGATGCATCCTCTCTTCGACATCCCCGCCGCCCCGTCCGCGCCCGACCCCGTGCCGACCGTGCCGCACCGGCCCGGCGCCCGACTCGACCCCGGACAGTTGGTCGAGGGCCTCAACGGCCCCCAACGCGACGCGGTCACCCACGCCGGGTCCCCCCTGCTGATCGTGGCCGGCGCCGGATCCGGCAAGACCCGGGTCCTCACCCACCGGATCGCGTACCTGCTGGCGGCCCGGGACGTGCACCCGGGGGAGATCATCGCGATCACCTTCACCAACAAGGCCGCCGGCGAGATGAAGGAACGGGTGACCGACCTGGTCGGCCCGCGCGCCCGGCTGATGTGGGTGTCCACGTTCCACTCCGCCTGCGTACGCATCCTGCGCGCCGAGCACGAGCACGCCGGGCTGAAGTCCACCTTCTCGATCTACGACGCGGACGACTCGCGGCGGTTGATGCAGCTTGTCGCCCGGGAACTCGACCTCGACCCGAAGCGCTACCCGGCCCGGGGGCTCGCCGCCCAGGTCTCCAACCTGAAGAACGAGCTGACCGATCCGGAGGAGTTCGCCGCCCGGGCCAAGGGACCCAACGAGCGGGCCCTCGCCGAGGCGTACACGCTCTACCAGCGGCGGCTGCGCGAGGCGCACGCCCTGGACTTCGACGACCTGATCATGACGACGGTGCACCTGCTCCAGGCCCACCCGCACGTCGCGGAGAGCTACCGTCGCCGGTTCCGCCACGTCCTGGTCGACGAGTACCAGGACACCAACCGCGCCCAGTACGTCCTGATCAAGGAGCTGGTCTCGGGCACCGAGGGGATCGAACCGGCCGAACTCTGCGTCGTCGGCGACGCCGACCAGTCGATCTACGCCTTCCGGGGTGCGACGATCCGCAACATCCTGGAGTTCGAGCGGGACTTCACCGACGCCCGGACGATCCTGTTGGAGCAGAACTACCGCTCCACCCAGACGATCCTGAGCGCGGCCAACGCGGTGATCGACCGGAACACCTCCCGCAAACCGAAGCGGCTCTGGAGCGACGCCGGCCCCGGCGAGCAGATCGTCGGGTACGTCGCCGACACCGAGCACGCCGAGGCGGACTGGGTCGCCCGGGAGATCGACCGGCTGGTGGACGAGGACGCGGCCCGCCCCGGTGACGTGGCCGTCTTCTACCGCACCAACGCCCAGTCCCGGGTCTTCGAGGAGGTGTTCATCCGGGTCGGCCTGCCGTACAAGGTGGTCGGTGGGGTGCGCTTCTACGAGCGCAAGGAGGTCCGGGACGCGCTGGCGTACCTGCGGGCGGTGGTCAACGACGACGACACGGTGAGCCTGCGTCGGATCCTCAACACCCCCCGGCGGGGGATCGGGGACCGGGCCGAGGCCTGCGTCGAGGCGCTGTCGTCGCGGGACCGGATCTCCTTCGGCGCGGCACTGCGCCGGGCCCGGGAGGCCCCGGGGATCTCCAGCCGCGCGGCCAACGGGATCGGCGACTTCGTGGCGCTGCTCGACGGTGCGCGGGAACTGGCCGAGACCGGTACCCCGGAGGAGGTGCTGGAGGCGCTGCTCACCCGTTCCGGGTACCTGACCGAGCTGGAGGAGAGCCTCGACCCGCAGGACGCCGGCCGGGTGGACAACCTCCAGGAACTGGTGAGCGTGGCCCGGGAGTACACCGAACGGATCGAGGCGACCGGTGACGATGGGGAACGCGCCACGCTGGCCGGGTTCCTGGAGCAGGTCGCCCTGGTCGCCGACGCCGACCAGATCCCGAGCGACGACCCCGACCACCAGGGGGTGGTCACCCTGATGACCCTGCACACCGCCAAGGGGCTCGAGTTCCCGGTGGTGTTCCTGACCGGGCTGGAGGACGGGGTCTTCCCGCACCTGCGCTCCCTGGGCGACACTCGTGAGCTGGAGGAGGAGCGCCGGCTCGCGTACGTGGGGATCACCCGGGCCCGGCAGCGGCTCTACCTGTCCCGGGCGGTGACCCGCTCCGCCTGGGGGCAGCCGGCGTACAACCCCCCGTCCCGGTTCCTGGAGGAGCTTCCGGCGGAGCTGGTCCGCTGGGAGCGCACCGAGGGGTCGTACACCTCGTGGGCGGGCGGGGGCGGCGGCGTCGGCGGCCGGGCGGACCGGGTCCCCGGCGGGCGGTCCGGCTTCACCGGCGGCACGCCGAAGGCGGCCCAGCTGGCCAAGCGGCTCGGGGTCGACGGGAGTCGGCTGACCACCGCCAGCGAGCTACCCCAGGGACCGAAGGTCGCGGCCGGGGATCGGGTCAACCACCAGCGGTACGGACTGGGCCGGGTACTCGCCGTCGAGGGTCACGGCGCCGGGGCGCGGGCGCAGATCGACTTCGGTGACCAGACCATGTGGTTGGTACTGCGGCACGCCCCGGTCGAGAAGCTCTGACCCCGGTCGGCCGACGGGGGCCGACCGGGGGCGTGAGCCGGGTTCAGCAGCCCAGGTCGACACCGCGTTCCCGCATGAACGGGCCCGGGTCGATCTGGTTCCACATGCCGCCCTGGTGGACCTCGAAGTGCAGGTGCGGTCCGGTGGAGTCGCCGGTGGAGCCCTCGCTGCCGATCCGCTGACCGGCGGTGACCTTCGCACCGACAGCGACACTGGCCACGCTGAGGTGGGCGTAGTGGGTGAGGTAGCCGTTGCCGTGGTCGACGAAGACGGAGATGCCGTAGCCGTCGCCGACGTCACCGGCCTTGACCACGGTGCCGGCGGCGGCCGCGCGGATCGGGGTGCCGGCGGGCAGGGCGAGGTCGATGCCGGCGTGCAGCGTTCCCCACCGGGGGCCGTAGCAGCTGGTGACCGCCGCGCCGGGCATCGGGTTGACCCAGGCGGCCTTCGGCGTGCCGGCGCTCTTCGTCGGCGTCTTCTTCGGGGTGGCCGTCGCGGTGGTCTTCTTCGGGGCGGCCTTCGGGGTGGCCGGGCGGGTGGCCGTCCTGGTCGGAGCCGGGGTGGTGGCGCTGGGCGACGGGTCGGCCGTCGACGCACCGGGCTCGGGCGTGGGGGTGGCCGACTCGCGGACCGACCGGTCCGCCCTGTCGTCGTCGGCGGAGCGTTCGGCCGCCAGCCGGTCGTCGAGGGCGACGGCACTGGTCTCGGGCTCGGAGCGCTCGGTGGCGACCGAGGCGCCGGCCACACCGAGGCCGGCCAGGGCCACCGCTCCCGCGACCACCCAGGCGGTACGGCCGCTCAGCCGGGGCCTGCGCCGGTGGCGGACCGGGGCGATGCCGTTTGGGTTGCCGCTGTCCGGATCGCTGCCGTGCGTGGTGCTGCCGTTCGGTCCGTCGCCGTTCGGGTTGCTGTCGTTCGGTTCGCTGGGGGTGAGGCTGTCGTGCACGGGTGACCTTCCCAGTCGGGGACGCTGCTGACCCGGAAATACTGGTGTCGGCCGACGACGGGGTGGGTACCTGGTCCGGAGGGCGCACCACGCCGACCCGTGGTCGGCGTCCGGGTATCTCCTCCTTCGGGAGGGAACATCCGGAAAAGTGATCATGCTGGGCGGTGGCGGTGCTCACATTCTTCGCCGTGACCCGGGTCACCTTCGCCTCGAACCGGGACAAGAAAACCGCCCGGATCGACTGATCCGGGCGGCAACTGTGTGTTACGGAGCGTCAGGAGGCGGACACGTCGCTGTAAAATGCCTCGACTTGCAGCTTGATGTCCACTCCGCGCTCCTGGAGGAACGGCACCGGGTCCAGCGGCTCCCCGTTGACATGCAGCTCAAGGTGCAGGTGGGAACCGTAGGAGTGGCCGGTGTTGCCGACCAGTCCGAGCTGGTCGCCCGCCTTGACCTGCTGGCCCTCCTGGACGCTGACCGCCGAGGAGTGGCCGTAGATCGCCTCGCTGCCATCCGCGTGCTGGACGATGACGGCGTAGCCGTACCCGCCGAACCACCCGGCCTTGGTGACCTTCCCGGCGTGGATCGCGACGTACGGCGTGCCCTCCGGGGCGACGAGGTCGACGCCGGTGTGCAGCTTCCCCCAGCGCATTCCGTACGGCGAGGTGAAGTCGTACCCCTGCAGGGGCAGCAGCCAGACCTCTTCGGCGCTGATCTCGTCGGCGCCGCCCCGGCCGCTGTCGCGGGAGGCGCGCTCGGCGGACTCGCCACGGGAGGCCAGGTCGTCGCTGAGGGCGGCGGACGCGCGCAGCTCGTCGAGGACCGATGGGCTGACGCTCTTGGCGTCGGGCAGGGCGCCGGCACCGAGGGCCACCACACCGGCTCCGACGAACGCCGTGGTGACCACGGCTGCGTAGCGGCTACGTGGGGGGGTGGGAACGCGGCGACGACCGCGATATCGATCGGGCTCAGACGACAGGCGCTGGCGCACGCACACCCTCCGTTGTCGGGGATCCGAGGCGACCCGACCCACTGCGTTCGGGTGAACCTTGGCGTTCGGGTGAACCTCGGTGTTCCGCGTTGTCGCCCGGCCCAGGACCTGATGACAACCGTGGACACGGTAGCCAACCGTCACAGGAGTCACAAGCGCAAGCGCCGAACTCCCCGCCGGATTTTGTCCCAATTCGCCCCTGAGTGTGGTATCTCGTCACCTTTACCGGGGGGCCTCGTTACCGCCTGGCTGCTGCGTACAGTGACCGTCACCACCCAGATGTCTGATTGGCCGACGCGGGGCGGCCGGGGCCGGGATTCCCCGCCATGAGCCGTCCGGGTTACCGTTCGTTAAGGTCAGACTGCGGAGTTCGATGACGAGTACCGCAGAGCCGGTGAAAGGTGTGCGCTGATGAGCTCTCGTGTCCGGGTCGTCGTCGCCAAGCCGGGTCTGGACGGCCACGATCGAGGCGCAAAGGTCGTCGCCCGCGCCCTACGGGACGCCGGCATGGAGGTCATCTACACCGGCCTGCACCAGACCCCGGAGCAGATCGTCGAGACGGCGATCCAGGAGGACGCCGACGCGATCGGCCTCTCCGTGCTCTCCGGCGCGCACATGACGCTCTTTCGGCGGGTGCTGGAACTCCTCGACGAGCGCGAGGCCCGGGACATCGTCGTCTTCGGCGGCGGCATCATCCCGCAGACCGACCTGGCCGAGCTGGAGCGGATCGGGGTGGCCAAGATCTTCACCCCGGGGGCGACCACCGCGTCGATCGTCGAATGGGTACGGGAGAACGTCGCCCAACCGGTCGGCTGACCACACCCCGGTGTGGGGACGTAGGAAGTAATGAGGTGCGGGGAGTATGCGGACAGGGGGAGGGGCCGGACGCACCCCTCACACGTCCGGCCCCTCTATGCACGATGCCCCGCCGCCACCCCTCGACCGACAGGGCATCGGCCGCTCCCGTCTTCGCGCTGGTATCAGCGCTCCGACACCTGACTCAACGACGCCTCTGCCCGGTGGTTACGCACCTGCCGGGGAACAATCCGCCGGTGGCGGCGGGTGGGGTGTGTAGTAGGGCACACCGCGTACCCGCTGGGTCGCCGTCCGCGCCGCTCTCGCTAGGCTGCGCCAATGGCCTGCGTCAACAGATGACAGGCGTCAAGATGTTTTCCACAACGCTGGTGGCGGCGCGACGGCGCGCCGCGGAGACGGGACGGGACGCGCAATCGTGGACCTGTACGAGTACCAGGGGCGGGACCTGTTCGAGCGGCACGGGTTGCCCGTGCTCGCCGGCGGCGTCGCAACGACCCCGGAAGAGGCCCGCGCGATCGCCGAACGCCTCGGCGGTCGGGTGGTCGTCAAGGCCCAGGTGAAGGTCGGCGGCCGGGGCAAGGCCGGCGGCGTCAAGCTGGCCGAGGGCGCGGAGGAGACGGTGGCCCGGGCCACCGACATCCTCGGCATGGACATCAAGGGCCACACGGTCCACAAGGTCATGATCACGGTGACCGCCGACGTGGCCGAGGAGTACTACTTCTCGTACCTGCTCGACCGGGCGAACCGCACCTTCCTCTGCATCGCCAGCGTCGCCGGCGGCATGGACATCGAGCAGGTCGCAGCCGAGACCCCTGACAAGGTCGTCAAGGCTCCGATCGACGCGGTCGCCGGGGTGGACGAGGCCAAGGCCCGCGAGATCGTCGACGCGGCCGGTTTCCCCGCCGAGGTCGCCGACCAGGTGGTGGAGACCGCCGTCAAGCTCTGGCAGGCCTTCGTCGCCGAGGACGCCACGCTGGTCGAGGTGAACCCGCTGGCCAAGACCAAGGACGGCACCCTCCTGCTGCTCGACGCCAAGGTCACCCTCGACGAGAACGCCGGTTTCCGGCACCCGGACCACGAGGACCTGGTCGACCAGGCTGCCGTGGACCCGCTGGAGCAGGCGGCCAAGGAGAAGGACCTCAACTACGTCAAGCTCGACGGCGAGGTCGGCATCATCGGCAACGGCGCGGGTCTGGTCATGAGCACTCTCGACGTGGTCGCGTACGCCGGTGAGCGGCACGGCAACGTCAAGCCGGCGAACTTCCTCGACATCGGCGGTGGCGCGAGCGCCGCGGTGATGGCCAACGGGCTGGAGATCGTGCTCTCCGACCCGGCGGTACGCAGCGTCTTCGTCAACGTCTTCGGCGGAATCACCGCCTGCGACGCGGTCGCCAACGGTATCGTCCAGGCGCTGGCACTGCTGGAGCAGCGGGGCGAGAAGGTCACCAAGCCGCTTGTGGTCCGCCTCGACGGCAACAACGCCGAGGCCGGTCGGGCGATCCTCGACGGCGCGAACAACCCGCTGATCGAGCGGGTGGACACCATGGACGGCGCGGCCGATCGGGCCGCCGAGCTGGCAGCTGCGGGGGTCTGACGATGGCTATCTGGCTGACCAAGGAATCCAAGGTCATCGTTCAGGGGATGACCGGCTCCGAGGGTTCCAAGCACACCCGGCGGATGCTCGCCGCCGGCACCAACGTGGTCGGCGGGGTCAACCCGCGCAAGGCCGGCACCACCGTCGACTTCGACGGCACCGAGCTGCCGGTCTTCGCCTCCGTCGCGGACGCCATGGCCCAGACCGGGGCCGACGTCACAGTCATCTTCGTACCGCCGAAGTTCACCAAGGGCGCGGTGGTCGAGGCGATCGACGCCGGGATCCCGCTGGCCGTGGTGATCACCGAGGGCGTGCCGGTGCACGACACCGCCTCGTTTTGGGCGTACAACAAGTCCAAGGGCGAGCAGACCCGCATCGTCGGTCCGAACTGCCCCGGCATCGCCTCCCCGGGTGCCTCCAACGCCGGCATCATCCCGGCCGACATCACCGGCTCGGGCCGGATCGGCCTGGTCAGCAAGAGCGGCACGCTGACCTACCAGATGATGTACGAGCTGCGTGACATCGGCTTCTCGACCTGCGTGGGCATCGGCGGTGACCCGATCATCGGGACCACCCACATCGACGCCCTCGCCGCGTTCGAGGCCGACCCCGACACCGACGCCATCGTGATGATCGGTGAGATCGGTGGCGACGCCGAGGAGCGGGCTGCCGAGTTCATCAGGGACAACGTGACCAAGCCGGTGGTCGGCTACATCGCCGGCTTCACCGCGCCCCCCGGCAAGACCATGGGGCACGCCGGCGCGATCATCTCCGGCTCGGCGGGTACCGCCGAGGCGAAGAAGGAGGCGCTGGAGGCGGTCGGCGTCAAGGTCGGCAAGACGCCGACCGAGACCGCCAAGCTGATGCGGGAGATCATGTCGGCGGGTTGAGCCGGCTGACGGACGTCACCGAGGGAGTCGACCTGACCGGTCGGCTCCCTCGGTCCGTTGCGGGACGGTCGGTTCAGTCGTTCCAGAACGGATAGTTACCTGTCGCTCGCAGGATCGAGCTGCCCACGATGTTCAGGACGCCGAAGGCGATCGCCAGGTAGCCCAGGACCGGCGACTGTCCGTATCGTTTGGCGTCCCGGATCGACAGGTAACCGAAGACGATGCCGAGGATGCCACAGCAGATGAGGCCGAGGATGATCCCCAGGATTCCCCAGAGCGTCGTACGATCCCGGCCGGCGGCGGGTGGCGGCGGCGGATACGGAGCGTTCACGGCTTCCTCCGAGCGGTCGGTGCCGCGACGGCGACGGTCGCGTCTTGGCCCGAGGCTAGACCGGATCGAGCACACCCGGCCCGAAGATCGCCGAAGTCGCCACCGTCGGGCGGCGATACCGGACTGCCGACCGGGGCTCGGCATGCCAGAGTAGGACCGATGTCCTCCGTCCCCCCTGACCAGCCCCGCCGCCCCGGTGGCCGCGGTGGCGGCACCCGGCCGGAAGGTCCCGCCGACCGGCCCGGCCCGTCGCGTCGGACCGACCGGTCCGATCGGGCTGACCGGGCTGGCCGAGTCGACCGGGTTGAACGGTCCGACCGGGCCGGCCGAGCCGAGCGGGCTGATCGGGCTGATCGAGCCGACCGGGCTGATCGGGGCGAACGGGTTGGCCGGGGCGACCGGGCCGGTCCGGGCGGCCCGGACGCGCGGGCTGCGGCCGGGCGGGGCCGTATGGTGCCCAGGCCCCGGTCCGGCGCACGCCCCCGGCGTGCCCCGATCGTGGTGGCCGCCGCAGTGGCCGCCGGCTGGGCGGCGCTCACGTCGTACCTCCCCGTCGCGGTGGTGCTCGGGTTGGCGCAGCTCAGCGAGGAGGCTGCCTCACTCGGCGGCGCGCTGCTCGCCGGGTTCGCCGGCTGGCTGCTCGGTCACTGGGTTCCGTTGCAGACCCCCGCCGGGCCACTACACCTGGCTCCCCTCGTCCTGACCGGGCTCGCGGTCTGGCGGCTGGCCCGGGCCGGAGTGCACGCCACCCGGGCCATCGGCGCCCGGAACAGCCGCTCACCCCGCCAGACGGCCGTCGCTGCGGCTGCCGTCGGCGTCGGGTACGGCGTGATCGGCACGCTCGTCGCGGGCCTGGCCGGCACCGGTGGGCTGCACGCCTCGCCGGTCCGGGCGGGGCTCACCCTCACCGTCGTCGGCACCCTCGGGGCGCTGATCGGGGCGGCGCAGACCACCGGCGTCGCCGCCGACCTGGCGCAGCGGGTGCCGTCGATCCTGCGGGACGGGGTCCGGACCGGCCTGGTCGCCGGGCTGCTGCTCTTCGCCGCGGGTGCGGGTGCGGCCGGACTGGCGGTGGCCACCGGGGGCGGGGACGCCGCCGACATGATCGGGGCCTACCGGACCGGAGTCGCCGGGCAGGCGGGGGTGACCCTGGTCAGCTTCGCGTACGCGCCGAACGCCACGGTCTGGTCCATCAGCTACCTGCTCGGCCCCGGGTTCGCCGTCGGCACCGACACCGCCGTACGGACCAGTGAGGTCTCCGTGGGGGCGCTTCCCGCCGTACCGCTGCTCGCCGGACTGCCGCGTGGGCCGCTGGACGGGGGGTTCGGTGCCGCCCTGCTCGCGGTGCCGGTCCTGGTGGCGATGGCCGCCGGTTGGTTGTTGGCGCGGCGGATGCTCCGGTCGGCCCGGGAGTACACCGGTCGAGGTCGGGCCGCCTCCGACCGGGCCCCGGTCGGCTGGCCCACGTTCCTCGCCCCGGCGGCGGTCGCCGGGCCGGTGGCAGGACTGATGGTGGGGATCGCCGCGGCGGCGTCCGGTGGCTCGCTGGGGGCCGGTCGGCTATCCGAGATCGGCCCGGTCGCCTGGCAGGTGGCCGCCGTCGCCACGGCCGTGGTCGGGGCTGGTGCCCTGCTCGGTGCAGCCGCCACCCGCGCCCTCACCCCCGGCCACGCCCCCGACCGACGCCCCCGCTAGACCGATCACCGCCCACCCCCTTCGGGGATCTTGGAAGGCTTCGGCCCTTGCAGGGGCCATACCCTCCCGAGATCTGTTGAGGATGCGACAGATCTCTTGAGGATGCGACGAGGGGCGCCCCCGAAGGGACGCCCCTCGACGTCGTCGCTGCGATCGGTCGTCGGCCGTTACCGGTCCTGGGCGGCGGTCAGAAGGAGCCGGTCGGGTTCACGTTCACGAACACGACCAGGATGAGCTGGAGGATGCCCAGCAGGATGCCGATGCCGCCGCAGATCAGACCGGTGAGCGCCTGGCTGCCGTTGTTGGCCTCGCCCTGGGCGGCCTTCTGACGGCCGAGGAAGCCGGTCACCGCGCCCGCGATACCCAGCGGGATGCCCAGGTAGCAGCAGGCCAGCGGGATGGAGGCGATACCGAGGATCATCGCGACCAGGCCGAGGGTGTTGTTCTGCCCGCCGGGCTGGGGGTATCCGGCGTTCGGGTAGGTCGGCCCGGGGCCGTACGGGGGCTGCTGGCCGTACGGGTCGGACTGGCCGTACGGGGCCTGCGGCGGCGGGGCGTACGGGTCGGGCTGGCCGTAGGGCTGCCCGGAGGTGGGCTGCTGCCCGTACGGCTGTCCCGAGGTGGGCTGCTGGCCGTAGGGCTGGTCCGAGGAGGAAGGCTGCCCGTAAGGCTGGCCGGAGGTGGGCTGCTGGCCGTACGGCTGGCCGGAGGTGGGCTGCTGGCCGTACGGCTGGCCGGAGGTGGGCTGCTGACCGTAGGGCTGGCCCGAGCCGGGCTGCTGGCCGTACGGGTCCTGACCTGGGTTGCCGGGCTGCATGTCGGACGCTCCTTGGCTGGTCATGTCGGTACGTGGGTTCTCATGAACCATGATCGCGCCAGTACACCGAGCGCGCAGCGCGGAAACGAAACCGCAGGACGTCGGGACCGAGCGACCGGCAGCGTACCCGCCGGATGCGACATTGCGCGGTGACGAACCTGACCTGTCCCATCAGGTCAGACTCCGTCCGTGGCGGGAGGGAGAGCCTGGCGGGGGCTTGTCCTCGCCCACCGGTCGGGTCACGTCGGCCGCCCGATATGGTGACCGCGTGACCGACCCCGCGTCCGCCGCCCGTCTCGTCGTCCTGGTCTCCGGCTCCGGGAGCAACCTCCAGTCCCTGCTCGACGCGGGCGCCGACCCGGCGTACGGCGCCCGGGTGGTGGCCGTGGGGGCCGACCGCGACGGGATCGCCGGTCTGGACCGGGCGGAGGCGGCCGGGGTGCCGACCTTCGTCGAGCGGCTCAAGGACCACCCGACCCGCGAGGACTGGGACGAGGCGCTCACCGCCCGGGTCGCCGAGCACCGACCGGACCTGGTCATCTCGGCGGGCTTCCTGAAGCTCGTCGGTCCGAGGTTCCTGGCCGCGTTCGGCGACAGGTACCTGAACACGCACAACACGCTCCTGCCGGCGTTCCCCGGTATCCACGGCCCGCGTGACGCCCTCGCCTACGGGGTCAAGGTCACGGGGGCCACCCTGTTCTTCGTCGACGCCGGGATGGACACCGGTCCGATCGTCGCGCAGGTCGCGGTGCCGGTGCTGACCGACGACGACGAGGAGACGCTCACCGAGCGGATCAAGGAAGCCGAACGGCGCCAGCTCGTCGAGCAGGTCGGGCGGCTGGTCCGGCAAGGTTGGACGATCACCGGAAGAAAGGTCACCGTACCGTGAGTGCCACTGCGGACCAGCGCCGCCCGATTCGGCGGGCGCTGGTCAGCGTCTATGACAAGACCGGCCTGGCCGACCTGGCCAAGGCCCTGCACGAGGCCGGTGTGGAGATCGTCTCGACCGGCAGCACGGCGGGCACGATCGCGGCGGCTGGCGTTCCGGTGACCGCCGTGGAGACGGTGACCGGTTCCCCGGAGATCCTCGACGGGCGGGTGAAGACCCTGCACCCGAAGATCCACGGCGGGCTCCTGGCCGACCTGCGGAAGTCCAGCCACGTCACCCAGCTCGACGAGCACGACATCGTCGGGATCGACCTGCTGGTCTCCAACCTCTACCCGTTCCAGGCGACTGTCGCCTCCGGCGCGAGCCCCGACGAGTGCGTGGAGCAGATCGACATCGGGGGACCGGCGATGGTCCGGGCCGCCGCGAAGAACCACGCCTCGGTGGCGGTGGTGACCGACCCGGCCGCGTACCCGACGGTCCTGGCCGCCCTCGCCGACGGTGGCTTCACGTTCGCCCAGCGCCGGGCGCTGGCCGCGCGGGCGTTCGCCGACATCGCCGAGTACGACGTGGCGGTCGCCGACTGGTTCGCCGGGTCCCTGGACCTGCCGCAGGACGGTTGGCCGAACTTCGTCGGTCTGGCCCTGCGCCGCCAGGCGGTCCTGCGGTACGGCGAGAACCCCCACCAGGGAGCCGCCGTGTACGCCGACCCGGACGGCCCTCCCGGGCTGGCCCAGGCCGAGCAGCTGCACGGCAAGGAGATGTCCTACAACAACTACGTCGACGCGGATGCCGCCTGGCGGGCCGCCAACGACTTCCCGGACCAGCCGGCGGTGGCGATCATCAAGCACGCCAACCCGTGCGGCATCGCCGTCGGGGCGGACGTCGCCGAGGCGCACCGCCGGGCGCACGCCTGTGACCCGACCTCGGCCTTCGGCGGGGTCATCGCTGTCAACCGTCCGGTCAGCGTCGAGTTGGCCCGGCAGGTCGCCGAGATCTTCACCGAGGTCGTGGTGGCCCCCGGGTACGACGACGGGGCGGTGGAGGTCCTCCAGGGCAAGAAGCACATCAGGCTGCTGCGCGCCCCGGCGTTCGACCCGCAGCCCGCGGAGTGGCGGCCGGTCACCGGCGGGGTCCTGGTGCAGATGCGCGACGCGATCGACGCCGAGGGGGACGACCCGACCACCTGGCAGCTCGCCACCGGTGAGGCGGCCGACCCCGACACCCTCAGGGATCTCGTCCTGGCCTGGCGGGCGGTGCGTGCGGTGAAGAGCAACGGGATCCTCCTGGCCAAGGACGGTGCCTCCGTCGGCGTCGGCATGGGCCAGGTCAACCGGGTCGACTCGGCACGGTTGGCGGTCAGCCGGGCCGGTGAGGACCGGGCCCGGGGGGCGGTGGCGGCCTCGGACGCGTTCTTCCCGTTCGCCGACGGTCCGCAGATCCTCATCGACGCCGGGGTGAAGGCGATCGTGCAGCCCGGCGGTTCGGTCCGGGACGCCGAGACCATCGCGGCCTGCAAGGAGGCCGGGGTGACCATGTACCTCACCGGAACCCGGCACTTCTTCCACTGACGACGACGCGGACCCGGGGCCGAGACAGGACCCCGGGTCGGCGTGGGTCGACGCCGGTCGGTCGGGTCCCCGGGCCGACGGCGTGCCGCCCGTCGGGCGTGAGACGATCTGAGGCGTGACGGCGACGGTACTGGACGGCAAGGCGACCGCAGCGCAGATCAAGGACGAGCTGCGGGCGCGGGTCAAGGCACTGGCGGAGCGCGGCATCACCCCCGGACTGGGTACGGTCCTGGTCGGCGTCGATCCCGGTTCCCAGGCGTACGTCAACGGCAAGCACCGTGACTGCGCCGAGGTGGGCATCGCCTCGATCCGTCGGGAGCTGCCCGCCGACGCCACCCAGGAGCAGGTCGAGGCGGTCCTGGCCGAGCTGAACGCCGATCCGGCCTGCCACGGGTACATCGTCCAGTTGCCGCTTCCCGGTCACCTGGACACCCAGCGGGTGCTGGAGCTGATCGACCCGGACAAGGACGCCGACGGGCTGCACCCGATCAATCTGGGTCGGCTGGTCCTCGGGTACGACGCCCCGCTGCCGTGCACCCCGCGCGGGATCGTCGAGCTGCTCCGCCGCTACGACGTACCGCTGCGCGGCGCGAAGGTGGCGGTGGTCGGCCGGGGCAACACCGTCGGGCGCCCGCTCGGGCTCCTGCTGACCCGGCGCAGCGAGAACGCCACGGTCACCCTCTGCCACACCGGCACCCTCGACCTCGGCTCGCACACCCGGGAGGCGGACATCGTCATCGTCGCCGCCGGGGTTCCGGGTCTGCTCACCGCGGACCTGATCCGACCGGGGGCGGCGGTGGTCGACGTCGGGATCACCCGGGTGATCGGCCCGGACGGCAAGGGTCGCTACACCGGCGACGTGGACCCGGAGGTCGCCGAGGTCGCCGGGGCGTTGGCCCCGATGCCCGGCGGTGTCGGCCCGATGACCAGGGCGATGCTGCTCACCAACGTGGTGGAGCGGGCCGAGGGCTAGTCCTGTTCCTGCCGGGGGCGGAGCAGGTCATATCCGTCCGCCCCTGGCCTGCCCGATGCCAGGATGACTGATACGGTCCGGAAAACCGACTGGCATCAGGGAGTGGGACGTCCATGGGTAAGAAGGTCACTGTCGTCGGGGCCGGCTTCTACGGCTCCACCACCGCGCAGCGCCTGGCCGAGTACGACGTCTTCGACACCGTCGTCATCACCGACATCGTGGAGGGCAAGCCCGCCGGTCTCGCACTGGACCTGAACCAGTCGCGGGCGATCGAGGGCTTCGAGACCAAGCTCGTCGGCGCGACCACCGGCCCCAACGGCGAGGGGTACGAGGCCATCGAGGGCTCCGACGTCGTGGTGATCACCGCCGGCCTGCCGCGTAAGCCGGGGATGAGCCGGATGGACCTGCTGGCGACCAACGCCAAGATCGTCCGTCAGGTCTCCGAGAACGTGGCCAAGTACGCCCCGAACGCCGTGGTGATCGTGGTCTCCAACCCGCTCGACGAGATGACGGCGCTGGCCCAGCTCGCCACCCAGTTCCCCCGCAACCGGGTCCTGGGCCAGGCCGGGATGCTGGACACCGCCCGGTTCACCAACTTCGTCGCCGAGGCGCTGAGCGTACCGGTGAAGTCGGTGAAGACCCTCACCCTCGGCTCGCACGGTGACACCATGGTTCCGGTGCCGTCGCAGAGCACCGTGAACGGCAAGCCGCTGCGCGACGCGATGCCCGCCGAGCAGATCGAGGAACTGGTCGTCAAGACCCGCAACGGTGGCGCCGAGGTGGTGGCGCTGCTCAAGACCGGGTCGGCCTACTACGCCCCGTCGGCCGCCGCCGCCCGGATGGCCAAGGCTGTCGCCGAGGACTCCGGCGAGGTCATGCCGGTCTGCGCCTGGGTCGACGGCGAGTACGGCATCTCCGGGGTCTACCTGGGTGTCGAGGCGGCGATCGGGGCCGAGGGCGTCAAGCGGGTCGTCGAGACCGACCTGGACGCCGACGAGCTGGCCGGTCTGAAGGAGGCCGCCGAGGCGGTCCGCGCCAAGCAGTCCGACGTCGCCAACATGTGACCTGAGTCGACCGCCGGGGGCGGGCCGGCAACCGCCGCCCCGCCCCCGCCGCATTCCCCCACCCCACCCCACCCCACCGCCCCCCGGTCGTCCCCACCGCCCCCCGGTCGTCCCCGCCCACCCCGGTGATCAAGGGATTTGCGTCAGAAGAACTCGATCCCGTGACGCAAATCCCTTGATCACCGAGGCGGGGAAGGGGGTGCGAGGAAGGGGTGGTGAGGGTGGGTGGGGGGTGCGGGGCACTTTCCAGTACGCTCGTACTGCTTGAGCATGTGTCCCCTGAGAGGAGCGCCGGCCGATGGCGAAGATCAAGGTAAACAACCCGGTCGTAGAGCTCGACGGCGACGAGATGACCCGGATCATCTGGAAGCAGATCCGGGAGCAGCTGATCCTGCCCTACCTCGACGTCGACCTGCACTACTACGACCTTTCGATCCAGCACCGTGACGAGACCGACGACCAGGTCACCGTGGACGCCGCCAACGCCATCAAGGAGCACGGCGTCGGCGTCAAGTGCGCCACCATCACCCCGGACGAGGCCCGGGTCGAGGAGTTCGGCCTGAAGAAGATGTGGCGGTCGCCGAACGGCACGATCCGTAACATCCTCGGCGGCGTCGTCTTCCGCGAGCCGATCATCATGTCCAACGTCCCCCGGCTGGTGCCGGGCTGGACCAAGCCGATCATCATCGGCCGGCACGCCCACGGCGACCAGTACAAGGCCAGCGACTTCGTCGTTCCCGGCCCGGGCACGGTCACCATCACCTACACCCCGGCCGACGGCTCCAAGCCGGTCGAGCTGGAGGTCGCCAACTTCCCCGGCGGCGGCATCGCGATGGGGATGTACAACTACGACGAGTCGATCCGGGACTTCGCCCGGGCCTCGTTCCGGTACGGCCTGGACCGCGGCTACCCGGTCTACCTGTCGACCAAGAACACCATCCTCAAGGCGTACGACGGCCGGTTCAAGGACATCTTCGCCGAGGTCTTCGAGGCCGAGTTCAAGAGCGAGTTCGACGCCGCCGGGATCACCTACGAGCACCGGCTGATCGACGACATGGTCGCCGCCGCGCTCAAGTGGGAGGGTGGCTACGTCTGGGCCTGCAAGAACTACGACGGTGACGTGCAGTCCGACACCGTCGCGCAGGGCTTCGGGTCGCTCGGCCTGATGACCTCGGTTCTGCTCTCCCCGGACGGCCGGACCGTCGAGGCGGAGGCCGCCCACGGCACCGTCACCCGGCACTACCGGCAGTACCAGAAGGGCGAGAAGACCTCGACCAACCCGATCGCCTCGATCTACGCCTGGACCCGGGGCCTGGCCCACCGGGGCAAGCTGGACGGCACCCCGGCGGTCACCGAGTTCGCCAACACCCTGGAGCAGGTCATCGTCGACACCGTCGAGAGCGGCCAGATGACCAAGGACCTGGCGCTGCTCATCTCGCGGGACGCCCCGTGGCAGACCACCGACGAGTTCATGAACACCCTGGACGAGAACCTGGCCCGCAAGCTCTCGGCCTGATTCTCCGAGTCGTACCGACCGAGCCCGCCGGCCCTCCGTGGCCCGGCGGGCTCCGTCGTGCCGACCGCCCGACCGGACGCCACCTGGGCTCCGACCGGGCTCCGACCGGGCTCCGACCGGACGCCGCCCGGGCGGTGGGGGCGCGGCGTCACCGGTGGGAACGTGGCTCGTTGCAAGAGGTGGACGCGGTGCCAGTCGTGTCCAAGGGGGTTGACACGGTCGCCTCGCGGACGTGAGTGCCGACCAGCCAGCCTTCCCGGCTGTCGTGCACAGCCGACCGTCCCTTCCCTGCGGGGGGCCCTGTCCCGGGCCCCCCGCGCCCCGTTTCCCCTGCGAACCAGAGCGGTCAGGCGACGCGGGCGGCCGGATGGGCGCGGGCCGGCAGGCGGCACCGGGCGGTCAGGCGGCACCGGGCGGTCAGGCGGTGCGGAGCAGGTCGGCGGCGTGCTCCGGGGCGACGTCGTTGATGAAGACTCCCATCGCCGACTCCGACCCGGCCAGGTACTTGAGTTTGTCCACCGCCCGCCGGGTGCTGAACAGGTGCAGGTGCAGGTGGGCCAGTTCCCGGTCGAGTCGGACCGGGGCCTGGTGCCAGGCCGAGATGTAGGGCATGGGCATGTCGAAGAGCCTGTCGAAGCGGCCCAACAGGTCCAGGTAGAGGGGGCCGAAGGCGTCCCGTTCGACGTCGGTGAGGGCGGGCAGGTCCGGCACCGGGCGGTGCGGCGCGAGGTGGACCTCGAACGGCCAGCGTGCGGCGGCCGGGACGTACGCGGTCCAGTGGTCGTTGGCGGCGACCACCCGATCCCCGGCGGCGCGTTCCGCGGCGAACACGTCGGCGTAGAGGTTCCGTCCTCCGGTCCGCTCGGCGTGCCGACGGGCGGCGGCCAGCATGGCCCGGGTCCGAGGGGTCACGAAGGGGTACGCGTAGATCTGCCCGTGCGGGTGGTGCAGGGTGACCCCGATCTCCACGCCCCGGTTCTCGAAGCAGAACACCTGCTCCACGCCGGGCAGCTCGCCGAGGGCGGCGGTGCGGTCGGCGAGGGCGTCCAGCACGGTGCGGACCCGGGTCGGCGGCAGGTCGGCGAAGGATGTGGTGTGCTCGTCGGTGAAGCAGACCACCTCGCAGCGGCCCTGCCCCGGCTGGACCGGCGTGAACGGTGTGATCTCCCCGGGGTCGTCGGCGACGCGTGCGCTCAGTGCGGGGAACCGGTTCTCGAAGACCGCGACGTCGTACGCCGGGGCCGGGATCTCGCTCGACCTGTCGGCCGTCGACGGGCAGAGCGGACACTCGTCGGCGGAGGGCAGGAAGATGCGGCTCTGCCGGTGGACGGCGACAGCCACCCACTCGTCGGTCAGCGGGTCGTACCGCAGTTGCGAGGCGGGCGGCGGTGGTGGCAGTTCCCGCCGGTCCGGATGGTCGTGGAGCACGTCGTCGCGCTCGTCGAAGTAGAACAGGTCGCGGCCGTCGGCCAACGTGATCCTGGTACGCCTCACGGCGCCGTTCCCTCCCCGGCACGGCTCCCCAGCGGAAGCACGATGGTCAGTCCAGCCCGGTCGCGGTCCCGGCCCCGTTCAGGCCGGTTGCAGTCGTGGTTCCACCCAGCCGGTCTCGGTCAACAGGTGCATCACCGCGTCGACCGCCTTCTCGACGGTGCCCTTGGAGGTGTCCAGGACCAGTTCGGCGTCGGCGGGCTCTTCGTACGGGTCGTCGATGCCGGTCATCCCGGTGATCAGACCGGCTCGGGCGCGGGCGTACAGACCCTTGCGGTCACGCTGCTCGCAGACTTCGAGCGGGGTGGCCACGTGGATCAGCAGGAACCCGGCCCCGGCGGTCGCCGCCATCTCCCGGGCGGTCGCGCGTGCCTGTGCGTACGGGGCGATCGGACAGCAGATCGCCACCCCCCGGTGTCGGCCGATCTCGGCGGCCACCCAGCCGATCCGGCGGACGTTGAGATCCCGGTCGGCCTTGCTGAAGGTCAACCCGGCGGAGAGTTCCCGACGGACCACGTCCCCGTCGAGCAGTGTCACGGTCCGGTCGCCCTGCTCCCGCAGCACGTCTGCCAGCCCCCGGGCGACGGTGGACTTCCCGGAGCCGGAGAGCCCGGTGAAGAAGACCACCAGCCCCCGGTGACGTCGGGGCGGACGGGCCCGGACCAGCTCCTTGGCCACCGCCGGGGGAGTGTGCCACTCGGGGAGCGGGAAGCCCCTGTCGAGCAGGTCGTCGATCTCCTGCTGGCTCAGCGCCAGCCGACGGTTGCGGGGCGGGATGTCGTCGCGCCACCGCCACTGCCCGTCCCGGTTGTCGTAGGCCAGTTCCCGGGGCACCAGCACCCGCAGCCCGGCACCGGAGAGCGACTCGCCGGTGGAGAGCAGGTGGGTGACGCCGTACGCGGCGGCGACCCGGGCCCGCAGGAGGGCGTCGCTGATCTCGTCCCGGCGGCGGGCCAACGGCACCGTGATGATCGTGGCCGTCGGCATCCGGTCCCGGGCGGCGAAGACGCTGCGCACCAGGAACTCCGGGGGGAGCCCGCCGGGCTGCTCGTTGATCGGGATCATGACGAGCAGGTGCGACCCGAGGGTCCGGGCCGCGTGCGCGATCTGGGCGAGCTGGGGCCGGTGCAGCGGCCGGTCGGCGATCACCCCGAGGACCCGGCCCTGGGGCATCAGCTCGCGTACCTCTGCCGGGTCGCGGCGCAGCCGTTGGAACGGGCCGTGTCCACCGTCGCCGAGCCGCTGGACCCGCCCACCGGCACCGGCGGTGCCCTCGCGTACCGGCCAGACGTCGGCCACGTCGAGCGCCGCCACCGGGGCGCCCTCCGCGTCGGTGAGCACCAGCACCCGCCGGGCGGGGTCGGTGACCTCCAGCGTCTGGGCGAGCGAGGTCGGGATCTGGAGGGCCACCGGGACCGGCCACGGAGTGTCGTCGGCGAGTCGCCCCCGACGGCTGATCGAGACCAGGTCGGCCCGGGTCATGAACCCGGTCAGCGGCGCGTACGCCCCGGTCAGCAGCAACTCCAGATCGGCCAGTTCCGTGGGGCGCGGCGTGTATGCCGGCGCGTCCCGAAGAACCTCGTCGGGCAGCACCCACCCGTTGCTCATCCGCAACCTCCACTCCCTGGCCGGCCCACAGTTTCTCAGTCGTCCGCCGATCGGTCGAGAGCGCCACTCCCCCGTGCGGGCGCAGCGGACCCGGCTCGGGAAGGGTGCCCTGGTGGGGGCAGGTGTACGCGGCGAAGGTCACGGGGGATCGCCCGGAGGACACGGGGGAACGGATCTCAGGGGATCCCCGGAGCCGTTTCCTGATACCCGGGTGGGCGTCGATTCCCTACGCTGGGCCACGTGACACTCATCGCGACCGAGTCGCTGACCAAGACGTACGGGGGCAGGGTCACCGCACTGGCCGACCTGACCGTCGCGGTCGAGCCGGGGGTCATCGGTCTGGTCGGTGCCAACGGCGCCGGCAAGTCGACCCTCATCAAGATCCTGCTCGGCCTGCTCGAACCGACAAGCGGGCGGGTCCGGGTGCTCGGCCTCGACCCGACCACCGATCCCGCCGCCGTGCGGGCACGGGTGGGGTACATGCCCGAGCACGACGCACTCCCCCCGGACCTCTCCGCCGCCGAACTGGTCACCCACCTGGGTCGGATCAGCGGGCTGCCGCGCACCGTCGCCCGGGAGCGGGCCTCCGAGGCGCTGCGCCACGTCGGGCTGCACGAGGAGCGACACCGGGCCGTCGGGGGCTACTCCACCGGGATGAAGCAGCGGGTGAAGCTGGCCCAGGCCCTGGTGCACGACCCGGACCTGCTGCTGCTCGACGAGCCGACCAACGGCCTCGACCCGGCCGGTCGGGACGCCATGCTCGCCCTGATCCACCGGATCGGCACCGAGTTCGGCATCTCGGTGGTGGTCTGCTCGCACCTGCTCGGCGAGGTGGAGCGGATCTGCGACACCCTCGTCGCCATCGACGGTGGGCGGCTGTTGCGGGCCGACCGGATCACCGCCATGACCACCGCCACCGACGTCCTCGCCGTGGAGGTGAGCGAGGGGACCGAGCAGCTGGCCGGTCGACTCGCCGCCCTGGACCTGCCGGTGACCCGGGACGGGCGGATGCTGCTCGTTCCGCTCGCCGACGACGGCACGTACGACCTGATCCTCGGCGCGGTCGCCGAGCTGGACCTGCCGTTGCACCGGCTGGACCAGCGGCGGCACCGGGTGGCCGAGCTGTTCGCCCCGAGGGAGCCGAGCAATGTCTGAGCCGACCGGCGTCATCCACGACATCGGCTATCAGCGCTACACCGGTCCCCGGTTGGGTCGCCGACACGTCTTCGGTGCGCTGTACCTGCACGGTCTGCGTACCTCGTTCGGCCTGGGGCGCAGCGCCAAGGCCAAGATCTTCCCCTGGCTGGTGGTGGGCGTGGTGGCCATCACCGCGGCCGGGTTGACAGCGGTGCGTACCCAGCTGGGTCAGGTGGTGATGACCTACGCCCAGTTCGCCGACTCGATGAGTTGGCTGGTGATCTTCTTCGTCGCGGTGGCCGCGCCGGAGCTGGTCTCCCGGGACCTGCACAGCGGGGTCCTGCCGCTGTACTTCTCCCGGCCCCTGCCCCGGGGGGACTACGCGTTGGCCAAGCTGGCGGCTCTGGTGACGGCGCTCTGGCTGCTGCTCGGCGGCCCTCAGCTGGTGATGTTCCTCGGCGCGGCGTTCACTGTCGACGACGGGGTACGCGGGGTCTGGAACGAGTTCTCGGACCTGGTCCCGGGGCTGCTCTACGCCGGGCTCTGGGCCGTGGTGTTCGCCTCGATCGGGCTGCTGGTCGCCTCGCTCACCGGGAAGCGGGCCTTCGCCGCCGGTGGGATCGTGGCGGTCTTCCTGATGACCACCCCGATCGTCGGGTTCCTCATGATCGTGCCGTCCCGGACGGTCAACGAGCTGGCCCTGATCGCCTCCCCGTCGACCCTGGTCGGTGGGACCGGCGCGTGGGCCCTGGGTGACCTCCTGGTTCCCGAGGGGGCGGGCGGGCCGCCGATCGGCGGGTTCGGGCCGCTCTACGCGGCGGCCACCGTCGCCCTGGTGGCCACCGCCGTGCTGTTGCTGCTGCTGCGATACCGGAAGGTGGCCACCCGATGAGCGTGACCGACCAGGTGGACGCGACCGGGGCCGCCACCGGGCCGGCCCCCGCGACGAGCGCGCTGGACCTCGCCGGGGTCTCCAGGTGGTACGGCAACGTGGTCGCCGTCAACGACGTCACGATGGCCCTCGGTCCGGGGGTGACCGGACTGCTCGGCCCGAACGGGGCGGGCAAGACCACCCTGCTGCACATGATGGCCGGGTTCCTGGCCCCGTCCCGGGGCACCGTGACCCTCGGCGGCGAGCGGATCTGGCGCAACCCCGAGGTGTACCGGCGACTCGGGCTGGTCACCGAGCGGGAGGCGGTGCACAGCTACCTCACCGCGTACGAGTTCGTGCTGGCCAGTGCGAAACTGCACGGGCTGACCGACCCGGCTGCCGCCGCCCGTCGGGCGATCGGCCTGGTCGAGATGGAGCCCGCCCAGGACCGGCGGATCGGGACGTACTCCAAGGGCATGCGGCAGCGCACCCGGGTGGCCGCCGCGCTGGTCCACGACCCGCAGGTGCTGCTGCTCGACGAGCCGTTCAACGGGATGGACCCGCGGCAGCGGCTGCACATGATGAACCTGCTGCACTCCCTCGGTGACGCGGGCCGGACGATCCTGTTCAGTTCGCACATCCTGGAGGAGGTCGAGCAGATCTCCGGGACGGTCCAGGTGATGGTGGCCGGTCGGCTCGCCGCCTCCGGTGACTTCCGGACCATCCGGCGGCTGATGACCAACAGGCCGCACGTGTTCGTGATCCGCTCCACCGACGACCGGGCCCTGGCGGTCGCCCTGATGGCCGAGTCGTCGGTGACCGGGGTGGAACTGGACCGGACCGGGCTGACCGTCCGGGCCGGGGACTACGGCTCGTTCACCCGGGCGTTGCCCAAGGTGGCGTTGGGCCGGGGGATCCGGGTGACGGCCCTGGTGCCCGAGGACGAATCCCTGGAGAGCGTGTTCTCCTACCTGGTGGAGGCCTGACGTGTCGACAGTTTCCTGGATCACCGCGCGGGGGCTGTTCGGCCGACGTCGGTTCCTGCTGCTCCTGCCGCTTCCGTTGCTGGTGGTGGTGCTCGCCGTGACCGCCCGGGTGCTCAAGGTGGACCCCGGGCAGTGGGGGCCGGCGGTCCTCGTCGGCCTGGGACTGGCAGTGGTCCTGCCGGTGGTCGCGCTGATCGTCGGCACCGGCGTGCTGGGTGCCGAGATCGACGACGGCACCGTCGTGCACATCCTCACCAAGCCCCTGCCCCGGTGGCAGATCGTGCTGCCGAAGCTCGCGGTGGCCGCCGGGGTCACCGCTGTCACCGTCGCGGTGCCGCTCTACGTCGCGGGGGTGCTCGCCCACTCGGTCCGTCTCGGCCTGGGACTGGCCGTCGCGGCGGCGCTCGGGGCGCTGGCGTACTCGGCGCTGTTCCTGGCGCTGAGCCTGGTCACCCGACGTCCGGTCCTGCTCGGCCTGGTCTACGTGCTGATCTGGGAGGGTCTGCTCGGCAACGTGGTCACCGGCACCCGGGTGCTCTCCATCCAGCAGTGGGTGATCGCGTTGGCCGACCGGATCG
The DNA here is from genome assembly GCF_051132485.1 of Micromonospora sp. SH-82. Taxonomy (NCBI): domain Bacteria; kingdom Bacillati; phylum Actinomycetota; class Actinomycetes; order Micromonosporales; family Micromonosporaceae; genus Micromonospora; species Micromonospora sp. SH-82. The sequence continues at coordinate 228,938 of NZ_CP148049.1, read as the reverse complement.
CCCCCACCGCCCTGCTCTCCACCACCGTCTCGGTGCCGGTGGCGGCGGTGATGACAGCGCTGGTCAGCGTCGGCTTCACAGTCCTGGCGATCGACCGGCTCCGCTCCTTCGGGGTGGCCGGCGAGACCAGCTGACGGGGTTCAGCGCAGCGAGTCGCGCCACTGCCGGTGCAGGTCGGCGTAGCGACCGCCGGTGGTGACCAGCCGACCGGGTGGGCCGTCCTCGACGATCAGACCGTCGTCGAGGACCAGCACCCGGTCGGCCGTCTCGACAGTGGAGAGCCGATGGGCGATCACCAGGGCGGTCCGGTCGGCCAGGATGGTGCCGAGGGCGTGCTGGACGGTCCGTTCGGTGGGTACGTCGAGCGACGAGGTCGCCTCGTCCAGGATCAGCACCGCCGGGTCGGCCAGGAAGGCCCGGGCGAAGGCGACGAGCTGCCGCTGACCGGCGGAGAGCCGTCCGCCGCGCCGGTGCACCTCGGTGTCGTACCCGTCGGGGAGGGCGGCGATGAAGTCGTGGGCGCCGATGGTCCGGGCGGCGTGCCGGACCGCCGCGTCGTCGGCGTCCGGGCGGCCGAACCGGATGTTCTCCGCCACGGTGCCGGTGAAGAGGTGGTTCTCCTGGGTGACCAGGACCACGGCGGCCCGGAGGTCGGCGTCGGCCAGGTCGCGCAGGTCCACCCCGTCGAGGTGGACCGACCCGGTGGTCGGGTCGTGGAACCGGGCCAGCAGCTTGGCCAGTGTCGACTTGCCCGCCCCGGTCGGGCCGACCAGGGCGACCGTCTGCCCGGCGGGCACCGTGAGATCCAGCCCCGTCAGGATCGGCGCGTCGGTGCGGTACCCGAAGCCCACCGACCGGAACGTCACGGTGCCGCGTCCCGGGCCGGTCGGCAGCGGCACCGGTCGGGCCGGTTCGGGGACCGAGGGGCGTTCGTCGAGGACCCCGGCCAGCTTCTCCAGGGCCGCCGTGGCCGACTGCAACGAGTTGTAGAACTGGCTCAGCTCCTGCATCGGGTCGAAGAACCGGCGCAGGTAGAGCAGGAACGCGGCGAGGACCCCGACACCGGTCTGCCCGTCCAGCACCCGTAGGCCGCCGTAGCAGAGCACCACGGCGACGGTGACGTTGCCGATCACCTTGATGCCCGGCGAGTACGTGGCGATCAGCCGGAACGCCTGTCGGCTCGACACCCGGTAGTCGTCGTTGACGACAGCGAAGATCTCCTCGTTGCGCCGCTCCCGGCGGTACGCCTGCACCGCCCGGATGCCCCGCAACGACTCCACGAAGTGCACGATGACCAGGGCCACCGCCTCCCGGGTCCGGCGGTATGCGGAGGCCGACGAACGGGCGAACCACCGCGACAGCCAGATCAGCGGCGGGAAGGCGAGCAGCGTCACCGCCGCCAGCGGCAGGTCCAGCCAGAGCAGGATCCCGGCGATCGAGACGACGGAGAGCCCGGCCAGGACCAGGCTGTCGATGCCCCCGTCAACGAGTTCGGCGATCGAGTCGAGGTCGCTGGTCAGTCGGGAGACCATCCGCCCCGACGTGTACCGCTCGTGGAACGCCACGGAGAGGCGCAGGAAGTGCCCGTACACCCGTCGGCGCAGGTCGAGCAGGATGGCCTGGCCGATCCGGCTGGAGAGGGTGAGGAAACTGCGGCGGGCCGCGTACTCGACGGCGGCGGCGACGACGAAGGCGGTGGCCACCGCCACCAGCGGGGCCACGTCACCGGCCCGCAGCGGCCCCACCGCCCGGTCGATGCCGAGCATCACCAGGTACGGCCCGGCCATCGCGGCACCGTTCTGGGCCAGCAGCAGGGCCACAGCCAACCCGAGCCGGGACCGGTGTGGACGCAGCAGGTCGCGGAGCAGGACCCGGCTGCGGCTCCTCAGCCGGGCCACGGCCTGCGGGGAGGTGTCCTCGGCGGTGCTGCGTTCGGCGTCCGGCCCGACGGCGACCCCCCGCCACCGGTCCGCCGTCGCCGCTTCCTCCCGGCCGCTGTCCCGTCGCGGGACGGCGGCGGTCACGACGCCACCAGACCCCGTCCGACCGGCTGCGTCCCGGCCGGTGGCTGTGGGTCCACCGGCTCCCGCACCGGGGTCGGGTCGGCGGTGAGCAGCGTCCGGTACGCGGGCACCGTGGCGAGCAGCTCCGAGTGGGTGCCGACGGCGGTGATCCGCCCCCGCTCCAGCAGGGCCACCCGGTCGGCCAGGGCGATCGTCGACGGGCGGTGCACCACCAACAGTGCGCTGGTGTCCCGCAGCACCCGCCGTAGGGCCGCCTCGACCTGCGCCTCGGTGTGCACGTCGAGGGCGGAGAGCGGATCGTCGAGGACCAGCAGCGACGGTCGACCGAGGACCGCCCGGGCCAGGGCCAGTCGCTGCCGTTGCCCGCCGGACAGCGTCAACCCCTGCTCGCCGACCCGGGTGGCCAGGCCCCACGGCAGGTCGTACGCGAACTCCGCCCGGGCCAGGGCGAGGGCACCCCGGATCGTCTCCTCGTCGGCGTCCGGCCGCCCCAGGGTGAGGTTCTCCCGTACCGACATGGAGAACAGGGTCGGCTCCTCGAAGGCCACCCCGACCAGTCGGCGCAGGCAGGCCAGGCGCAGGTCCCGCAGGTCGTGGCCGTCCAGGGTGATCCGCCCGCCGGTCACCTCCTGCAACCTCGGCACCAGGGAGAGCAGTGTGCTCTTGCCGCACCCGGTCGCCCCCACCAGGGCGAGGGTCTCGCCGGGTTCCACCGTCAGGTCCACCCCGCGCAGCACCGGGGCGGGGGCTCCCGGGTAGCCGAAGGTGACCTCCTCGAAGACCAGTCGACCGGCGACCTCGGCCCGGGTCCGCCGGATCGCGCGGGGGCGGTCGGTGATCGCCGGTCGGGTGTCCAGGACCTCCTGGATCCGGTCGGCGGCGGTCGCCGCCTCCTGCCCGTTGGCGATGATCCACCCGAGTGACTGGACCGGCCAGATCAGCATCAGTTGCAGGGTGACGAAGGCGACCAGCTGGCCGACGGTGAGCCGGTCCCGGGCGACCAGGGCCACCCCGGTGACCAGCACGGTGGCCAGGGTCAGGTTGGGCACCAGGTCGAACAGGGCTGAGGTACGGGCCAACAGCCGGGCCTTGTCGACGCCGGTGTCGTGCAGCGCCCTGGCACCGTCGGCGAACCGTCTCGACAGCTGCGGCCCCCGCCCGTACGCCTTCATGGTGTGCAGTCCGAGGGCGGTCTCCTCGACCAGGGTGGCCACGTCGCCCTGCTGGTCCTGCATCCGACGGGACGCCGCGTGGTAGTGCCTGGCGAACCGGCGACTGATCAGGAACAGCGGCACCGCGCTGGCCGCCACCAGCAGCCCCAGCGCGGGGTGCAGCCGGATCAGCAGGACCACCACCGCCACGTAGGTGACCAGGTTGAGGATCAGGAAGAACAGCCCGAAGGAGAGGAACCGGCGTAGCACCGACAGGTCGCTGGTGGCCCGGGAGAGGAGCTGACCGGAGCGCCACCGGTCGTGGAAGCTCGTCGGCAGGCGCAGGAGGTGGGCGTAGAGGTCGGCACGCAGCGTGGCCTCCATCCCGACCGAGGAGGCGGCCTGCATCCACCGGCGGACGAAGATCAGGAGCGCCTCGACCAGCCCGAGCAGCAGGACCAGGGCACCGAGGCCGAGCAGCCCGCCCGGTTCGCGGCGGGCCACCGGCCCGTCCACCACCCGCTGCACCAGCAAAGGTACGGCGAGACTCGCCCCGGTCGCCGCGAGGGCCGCGACCAGGAGCCACCCGAACTCGGCGGCGTACGGACGCAGGTAGGTGCGCAGCCGCCACAGGTTCGCCAGCCGTCCCCGGCCGCCCGGTGTGGGATCGTCCCGGATGGAGCCCGCCCTCGGAGCGGGCGGGTGCGGGCCGGCACTCGCCCCCGGGACGCCGTCGCGCTCCGCAGGCACACGATGACGGTATCGGCAAATCCCGTCGGTCCGGTTGTCAGCTTGTTGTCATCGGCCGCTCATGCCCGAGAAGCCACTTCTTCACCGGCAGACCCCACCGGTACCCGCCGAGTGTCCCGTCGGTGCGCAGGACCCGGTGGCAGGGGACGAAGAGAGCGGCCGCGTTGCGGGCACAGGCCGCCGCTGCGGCCCGGACCGCGAGGGGTCGCCCGGCCAGGGCGGCGTACCCGGTGTAGGTGACCGGTTCGCCCGGCCCCACGTCGCGGAGCACCTCCCAGGCGTGGGCGGTGAAGGGACCGTCGGTGTGCTGCTGCACCGGCACGGCGTCGACGGCGGTCAGGTCCCCGGCGAGGTACGCGTCGACGGCGGCGGTGACCGGGCCGAGGTCGGGCCGATGCCGCAGCGGCCCCCGCAGACTCGGGTGCACCAACGGCACCAGCTCCTGCGGTTCGGCGGTGAATCCGGCCGCCCGGACGGCCCCGGTCGGTCCGACCAGGACTGTCAACGGCCCGGTCGGGGTGGTGTGTACGGCGTAGTCGATCTGTTCGGTGGTCATGCCGCTCTCCAGAGTCGGACGGTCGCGTACGACCGCCAGGGGCGCCAACCGTCGGCGTACGGGTCGAGGGTCGACGGGGTGTGGGGCAGGCCGAGCGCGGCGGCCCCCCGGCGTACCGTCGGGTCGGTGCCGAGGAGGACGTCCGGGTCACCGAGGGCGCGCATCGCCACGTACCCGACGGTCTTCGGGCCGATCCCCGGTATCGCGGCGAGCCGCCGGAGGGTCTCCGCCCGGTCGCCCCCCGGCCGCAGGTCGAGGGTCCCGTCGGCGACCGCCCGCGCCACCGCCCGGACCGTCTCCCGTCCCCGGACCGGCGTCCGGAACGCCTCGTCGGGCAGACCCAGCACCTCGTCCGCCGACGGGAACCCCCGCAGCCTCCCATCCGGCCGCTGTCGGTCTCGCAGGCGGGTGAGGGTCCGGTGGGGGACGAGGGCGCGGACCAGCAGTTCGAACCCGTCCACGCTGCGCGGGACGCGGACCCCCGGTTCGGCGGCGACGGCAGGGGCCAGCGCCGGGTCGGCGGCGAGCGTGGCGTCCACGGCTGTCGGGTCGGCGTCCAGGTCGAGCAGGTGTCGGCACCGGGCCGCCGCCGGGGCCAGGTCGCGCAGGTCGGCCAGGCGCAGCGTCGCCACCACGTGCCCGTCGACGGGACGCAGGCCGACCTCGGCCGGCCCGTGCGGCAGTGACAACCCCCTGTGGTACGCCCCGTCGACGACCCGTTCCACCCCGGGCAGCGCCCGCCGGGCGAGGAAGTCCAGCAGGGCGACGGCGTGCAACGGCGGCCGGTACGCCAACCGCAGCGAGATGGTCTGCGCGCCGTCGGCGTCCACCTCCCCGCCCGGCGCCGTGGCCCGAGGGTCGGCGCGCAACTGCGACGGGGTGAGCCCGTACACCTCGCGGACCGTGTCGTTGAACTGCCGTACGCTGCCGAACCCGGCGGCGAACGCGACCTCCGCCAGGTGCAGCCCGGTCGTGGTGATCAGGATCCGGGCGGTCTGTGCCCGCTGTGCCCGGGCCAGGGCGATCGGTCCGGCCCCTACCTGCGCCCGCAGCATCCGGTGCAGGTGCCGTTCGGTGTACCCGAGTCGGGCGGCCAGCCCGGACACCCCGGCCCGGTCCACCACCCCGTCGGCGATCAGCCGCATCGCCCGCCCCACCACGTCGGCCCGCAGGTCCCACTCCGGGGACCCGGGGGTGGCGTCCGGGCGGCACCGACGGCAGGCCCGGAGCCCGGCCTGCTGGGCGGCGGCGGTCGAGGTGAAGAACCGGACGTTGCGCCGTTTCGGGGTGATCGCCGGGCAGGACGGTCGACAGTAGATCCCGGTCGAGGTCACCCCGGTGTAGAACCAGCCGTCGAACCGCTGGTCACGGCTGTCCACGGCCCGGTAACACCGCTCGAAGTCCAACTCCACCCCCCGATCCTGCCCCGCCGCACCACCCGACCGCTCGCGGCTTTCGGACCTGGCCCGCTCGCCGCCCTCACCTCGGGAAACGGAATCCGGGCCAGGAAAGCGTCGGTAGGGGACGGTACGGTCGGCCCCCAACTCAAGAAGGGGTGCGGTGATGGCGAGCGTGGCCGGGCGGGGTGTCCGCTGATGTGGTCGGAACGGGCTCTGATCGACGCAGCGGTGGTCCAGGGCTTCTACGACCGGATGCGGGCGGTGGCCCCGGCGGCGTACGGGGCGATCGAGCGGGACCGCACCGACGGGCGGGGAACCGGTCGGGTGGCGAGGGAGCCGGACCCGCCGTTCGCCGAGACCGCCTGCGGTCGGCTCGCCGACTCCCTGGACGCCGCCGGAGTGCGGGCGCTCGGCATGTGGGTGCACCACTGGTGCATGCGGTTCTACGACGACGACACCCGGGCGGGGCGACGTCTGCTGCGCGAGGTCGCCGACCGCCGTGGCCTCGGGTGGACGGCCGACGAGGTGCGTTGGATGCTCGGCGAGTCGACGGCGGCCGGGGCGGACGCGCCGGACCGGTTCACCCTCCCGGCTGCGGCGGCCACCGAGTTGCCGCCCGCCGTCCGGCGGGAGCTGTCGACCACTGACGGCCCCTGGTCGATGACGGGCTGACCGGTGTCAGGTCGGGTCCGGGCCGGTAGCTGGGCGATCGCCAGGGCGCCGACCGCGACGGCGAACCCGGCGAGCTGCACCGGCCCCAGGGACTGCCCGAGGACGAGCCAGCCCAGGGCGGCGGCGGTGAGTGGGCTCACCACCGCCAGGAGGGCGACCTGGGTCACCGGCAGGCGGGTGACACCCCGGAACCAGAGCGCGTACGCCCCGGCGGTGCCGAGGAGCCCGAGCCAGGCGTACCCGATGAGGTTCGTGTGGTCCGGGACCGGGGGGACCCCCTCGGTCAGGGCCGCTACCGGGACGATCAGCAGCCCGCCCGCGACGAGTTGCCAGCTCGTCGCGGTGCCCACCCCGACCCCGGGTGGGGTGCCCCACCGCCGGGTGAGGACCAGCCCGGTCGCCATCGCGACGGTGGCGACCAGGCCGGCGGCGACCCCGACGAGGTCCACTGCGGCGTCCGGTCGCAGCACCACCAGGGCGATGCCGGCCGGCGCGAGCACTGCGGCGACGAGCACGGGTGGCCGGGGGCGCAGGCCGAGGACGAGCAGGGACAGCCCGGCGACCAGCAGGGGTTGGATCGCGCCGAGCACTGCGGCGGTGCCTCCCGGCAGCCGGTACGCGGCCACGAAGAGCAGCGGGAAGAGGGCGCCGATGTTGAGCAGCCCGAGGAGGACGGAGCGCCACCACCAGTGGCCGGACGGTCGACGGCCCCGGGTGAGGGCGACCATGAGCAGACCGGCGGGCAGGGCGCGGTAGACCCCCGACCACAGCGGCCGGTCCGGCGGCAGGAACTCCGTGGTGACCAGGTACGTGGTGCCCCAGAGGGTCGGGGCGACCGCGGTGAGCAGCAGGTCGCCGGTTCGTCGACGCATCGGGACACCAATCACTAGTGGCTAAGTAGCTTAGAGCTAAGCTAATCACTGGTGAGCTGAACCCGCCAGTGCGAGGTACGGCACAATGCCGAAGGTGACCCAGCGGGACGACGTGGACGCCATCGTCGAGCAGTGGCGTCGGGAACGCACCGAGATGAACCCCGAGCCGATGGCCGTCTTCGGACGGATCTACCGGCTGGCCCGGCTCGTCGGGGACCGGCAGGAGAAGGTGTACGCCGCCTGGGGCATCAGCCGGGGTGAGTTCGACGTGCTGGCCACCCTGCGCCGCAGCGGCCGGCCGTACACCCTCGCCCCGAAGGCGCTGGCCGCCAGCCTGATGCTCACCTCCGGCGGGATGACCGGCCGACTGGACCGGCTGGAACGGGCCGGGCTGGTCCGGCGTACCCCCGACCCCGCCGACCGGCGCGGCCTCCAGGTGACCCTCACCGACGACGGACGGCGGGCGGCCGAGGAGGCCGCCGACGCCGGCCTGGCCGTCCAGCGGGACCTGCTGGACGCCCTCCCCGCTGCGGACCGCGACCGCCTGGCCGACCTGCTGCGCGACCTCCTCGCCGCCGCGGAGGCCGGGGACTGACGGCCGTCACCTCGGCGACCGGCTGGACGGGCCGGGCGGGCGGCGACGCGTAGACTGACCCGTCGTGAGTCTCACCATCGGCATCGTCGGCCTGCCCAACGTCGGCAAGAGCACCCTGTTCAATGCGTTGACCAAGAACGACGTGCTCGCGGCGAACTATCCGTTCGCCACGATCGAGCCCAACGTCGGCGTGGTCGGGCTGCCGGACGACCGGCTGGCCAAGCTGGCCGAGATCTTCTCCTCGCAGAAGGTGCTCCCCGCGCCGGTGTCGTTCGTCGACATCGCCGGCCTGGTCCGGGGCGCGTCGAAGGGGCAGGGTCGGGGCAACGCCTTCCTGGCCAACATCCGTGACGCCTCGGCGATCTGCCAGGTGGTCCGCGCCTTCTCCGACCCGAACGTGGTCCACGTCGACGGCAAGGTCTCCCCGTCCGACGACATCGAGACGATCAACACCGAGCTGATCCTCGCCGACCTCCAGACCCTGGAGAAGGCGCTGCCCCGGTTGGAGAAGGAGGCCAAGCTCCGCAAGGACCGGGCCGCCGCCGTCACCGCGGCGAAGGCGGCGGTCGAGGTCCTCGACGGCGGCACCACCCTGTACGCGGGGGCCGCCGCCGCCAAGGTCGAGCTTGAGCACCTGCGGGAACTGCACCTGCTGACCACCAAGCCGTTCCTCTACGTCTTCAACGTCGACGAGGAGGAGTTGGGCAACGCCGAGTTCCTCGACGAGCTGCGTGCCCTGGTCGCCCCGGCCGAGGCGGTCTTCATGGACGCCAAGATCGAGTCCGAGTTGGTGGACCTCCCCGAGGATGAGGCCCGCGAGCTGCTGGAGTCGATCGGCCAGTCCGAGCCTGGCCTCGACCAGCTCGTCCGGGTCGGTTTCCGGACCCTCGGGCTCCAGACGTACCTGACCGCCGGGCCGAAGGAGGCGCGGGCCTGGACCGTCCCGGTCGGGGCGACCGCCCCCGAGGCCGCCGGCGTGATCCACTCCGACTTCCAGCGCGGGTTCATCAAGGCCGAGGTGGTCTCCTACGCCGACCTGGTCTCGGCCGGTTCGATGGCGGCGGCCAAGGCCGCCGGCAAGGTCCGCATCGAAGGCAAGGAGTACGTCATGCAGGACGGCGACGTCGTCGAGTTCCGCTTCAACGTCTGAGCGCAGGCGGAGCCGGGTTGTGGCGGAGGCGAGCACAGACCCTCCGCTTCCACATCTGACCCCCTCCAGCTTGTCGATCAAGGGATTTGCGTCACGATTCGGGCCGCCCCTGACACGAATCCCTTGATCGACGGGTATCCCCCGGGGTGAACCGCAGCTTGCCTCGGTCCGTAGGTCAGGGGTGCCCGGTCGCTTGGACCGGGTACCCCGACCAGAATGAGACGGATCGAATGGAATGCAGTGACCCGACGAAACACGAGACCTACGGAGACTTCCGCGATGCACAGCGGTGGGACCGGTACTCGAATGATCTCGAACAATGGCAAGGTGAGCTGCAGCACGCGCGCGACCGGCACAGGTCGGCGGGTACCGACTGGCGTGATGAGCCGGAGCTGTGGGACCTGAGCCACAAGATCCAGGGGCTGAAGACCGCGATGGAGGCGGCTTCGAAGGTCTTCGCGGCTGAGCAGGACGCCGAGCAGCAAGCGCAAGCCGTGCAGTCTTCCGCACCTGTACGAGATTTCAATGCGAATCTGGCTGATCTGTACAGGGGTAATCAGGAGCGGGCGCAGAGGTCTGGTATCCACTTCCGGATCTGGCCGCCGGCCCGGTGGCGTACGCCTCGGCGGGTCCTGTATCGCAGCCCGGGTCCGTCGATACGCAGAACCCGGTGTCGACAGGAGGCGCCCAGGTCGCTGCCGCTGAACTGCGTCACTCCTCCCACGGGGAAGCACCCGGGGGTAATGGCCACGGCTACCGGCCTCCGCCCGGAGGAGCGGGGTCTGCCCAGCAGATGGGAGGCGCAGGCCGGACCCTCTAGTTCGTGACAACGCCGACCCGGGGCAGGGCGGGATCGGGTCGGGCGGTCCGTGTGCAGGGCGGGGCAGCGCGGTCGATCGACGACAGTCACAATCGGCGTGTGTCGTTCTTCGTGCCGAAGGGTCCGTGGCGGACGAACCCCGGGCTCGCCCTGCTGCACCTGGTCGTGTGGTACGCCGCTGTCGTCGGCGTCTACCTGGCGGTCGCCTACTCGGCCTCCGACACACCCCCGCCCGACTGCGAGGCCGGCTTCTGTCTCTCCGACCGGGAGCAGATGCTCTATCTCGCGCTGTTCGGCTACCCGGTTCTCGGCGTCACCTTCCTGGTGAGCCTCGTGATCCTGGGCGTACGCAGTTCCCGCGACCCGACGCGTCCCGCCTCGTCGGTGGGGTTCGTGGCCGCCGTACCCGGGTTCGTCGTGCTCGCCGTCCTGCTCTGCCTCGGGGTCACCCGGTTGGGGTAGCCCCGGGGGTCAGGGGTGGGTGGGCACCCGGGGCAGGGTGGCCGACGTGGCGTCACCGTTGCGTCAAAATCGTGCTCGCCGTGCAGGGTACGAAATTGGTGGTAGCGCGGAGAAATCGGGTGCACGCTTGACTGGAGTCGCCCCCGAAAACCCGCGATCGACAATTTAACGAATGGGGGCTGCTCGGCTTTCTTCGCCCACTGAGAATGGGAGCGCCTCATGTTCAGTGACTTCTTGGGAATGCTGGCCCTGAACGTCGCCCCGGATTCGGCGGCCACCGCGAGCAACGCCTGTTTCACCTGGACCCGGACCCTGGCTCCGGGGGCCACCGGAAACGACGTCACCCAGTTGCAGATCCGGGTCTCCGGGTGGGTGGACACCGGGGAGACCCTGGACGTGGACGGGATCTACGGCCCGGCCACGGCGGCGGCGGTCCGCCGGTTCAAGGCGGGGTACGGACTCCAGAACACCACCGGGACCGCCGGCCCCGAGACGTTCGCCCTCATCTACTCCCTCCAGGACGACGACTGCACCCCGGCCCACTTCTCGTACGCGGAGTTCACCGGTGGCTGCGGCCAGACGGGGTTCTCGGGAGGGGCGGTTCCGGCGGCGACCGTACGCCAGAACCTGTTGCTGGTGATGTGGCAGTTGGAGGCGTTGCGGCACAAGCTCGGCGACCGCCCGATCGTCGTCACGTCCGGCTTTCGGAGTGTGTCCTGCAACCGGCAGGTGGGGGGTGCCCCGGACAGCCTGCACCTCTACGGCAGGGCGGCCGACCTGGGCCTGTCCAGCCGACCGACCCAGTGCCAACTGTGGCGTACCGCCCGGACCTGCGGGTTCAAGGAACTGCTCGGCCCTGGATATCCCGGTCACGACGACCACGTCCACGTCGGCAACCGGGAGACCCAGTTCTGGCGCGCCCCGAGCTGCTGACCGCCTCCCGGAGCTACCTTCACTCGTCCGTAGAGGGCAGTGGCAGCGGTCACCAGGAGGCGCGATGATGGTGATTTCCTGGGTCGCCATGATCGTTTCTCATTGAACTACACGACACGCCGAGATGAGTGTCGCAAAACAGCCAATGATCATAAGCGCCGTGAGCTGTTGCGGTCGACGGGGCGAGCGACACCGGGTCGGAGTCGCGTCACCCGGGATGAGTTCGACGTCGGCACGACGCGGCGTCTCCCCGGTGCGGTGAACGTCGCCGTCCCGGCAGGCGTGCAGGTGTCGCTCGCCGTACCCCAGGTGCCGTTGCCGGAGCCGTCGCAGGGTGCCGTCGATCCGGCGGTGGCGTTGCTGCGGCTGGCCCGGCAGTACCCGGACCAGTTCGTCCGGGTCCGGTTCCGGGCCGACGGCTGCGTGGTCGGGCGCTTCGACCGCGACGGGTGGACCGCGATCGTCCGAGCGGCCGGGCTCACCGCCGCCCTCACCGCCCTCGGACTGCGCCCCTGAGCCGGGTGGGGAAGTGGGCGGGCCGGTGGGGTCAGCTGGTGCGCAGGGCGTCGTCGACTCCGGTCTCGCGGGGGCCGAGACGGGTGGGGTTGCGGCCGGAGAGGACGTCGAAGGTGGCTTTGACGCCGGCGCCGTACTCGCGACTGGAACTGATCCGCCAGGTGCGCTCGTACACCCGGGCGCTCTCGTCGCCGACCCCGGCCGTGTCGATGCCGAGGCGACGGCAGACGGCCACCGCGCGGGGCAGGTGGAACGACTGGGTGACCACCGTGGCCCGGTCCACCCCGAAGATCCGCTTGGCTCGGGCACAGGAGTCGTACGTGTCGTACCCGGCATGGTCGAGGACCACCCGGTCGGCGGGTACGCCCTGCTCCACCAGCCATCGGCGCATCGCCTCCGGCTCGTTGTAGTCGGCGTTCATGTTGTCCCCGGAGACCAGGATCGCCCGGACCTTGCCGGTGTCGAGCAGCCGCTGGGCGACGGCCAGCCGACCACTGAGAAACGGCGACGGGGTGCCGTCCGGATTCACCCTCGTGCCGAGCACCAGGGCGACCGGGGCCTCGGGCACGCCCGCCTCGGTGTAGAGGTGCCCGTCGGCCCCGTGCCGGATCCAGGCGACGCTGGCGACCGCGGTACCGGCCAGGAGCGCGGCGGCCACCGCGCAGGCGAGGCCGGCCCGGAGGAGACGACGCCGTACGGGATGCCCGGCGGACCGCCAGAACTTCGCCACCTCGGATGACATCCGTACTATCCGCTTGCGCACGCAGCGATTGTCCCAGAGATCCGCCAGGGGAGTCTCAGCCCTTGAGGGCGGTGGCGACGGCGTCGGCCAGGGGGGTCGCGGGGCGGCCGAGGAGGCGGGCCAGGTCCTCCCGGTCGGTGTCCAGTGCCCCTTCGGCGGCGGCGGCGTCCGAGTCGGCGAGTAGCCGGGCGAAGGGCTCGGGGAGCCCAGCCCCGACCAGCGCAGCCTGGTACTCCTGGACCGGGAGGTCCCGGTACGCCACCGGGGTGCCGCTTTGCCGGGTGATCTCGGCGGCCAGGTCGGCCATGGTGAAGGGCTCCCCGCCCAGCTCGTACACGGTGTCGGTGTGCCCCGACCCGGTCAGGACGGCGGCTGCGGCGGCGGCCAGGTCGGCGCGGGTGGCGGCGGCGATCCGACCCTGCCGGGCGGCGCCGAGCACGGCACCGTGGGTCAGGGCGGCGGCCAGGTTGCCGGTGTAGTTCTCGGTGTACCACCCGTTGCGCAGCAGGGCGAAGGGCAGCCCGGAGCCCCGGATCAGCTCCTCGGTGGCCCGGTGGTCGGGGGCGACCGGGAGGGCGGAGGTGTCGGCCCGCAGGACGCTGGTGTACGCCAGCAGCCCCACCCCGACCCGGGTGGCGGCCTCGATCACGGCCCGGTGCTGCGCCAGCCGCTGACCCACCGCGTTGGAGGAGATCAGCAGGACCCGCTCCGCCCCGTGCAGGGCGGTCTCCAGGGTGTCGGGGCGGTCGTAGTCGGCCTCCCGGACATCGACCCCCCGGGCGGCCAGGTCGGCAGCCTTCTCCGGGGTGCGGACCGCCGCCACGATCCGGCCCGGCTCCACCCCCCGCTCCAGCAGGTCGGTGACGACGATTCGGCCGAGCTGGCCGGTGGCCCCGGTGACGACGATCATGACTTCCTCCTCGGTGGTCGGTTCGACCCGTCCGATACTGCACTAACTTTTAGAAAGCGCAAGCCATGAGTTAGTACAGTCACTGTCGAAGGTGTGGCCGGTCCGGGTACCGTCGGGGCCATGAGCCTCCCCGTCGACCTCCCGGAAGGGGTCGAGCCGACCGACCCCGACGGGCGGTTCGTCGCGGACGTCTTCGCCCGCAACTGCGACTCCCGCCGAACTCTGGAGCACGTCGCCAGCAAGTGGGGCATCCTCTCCCTGGCCGCTCTGCGGGAGGGGGACTACCGGTTCAACGCCCTGCGTCGCCGGGTGGACGGGGTCAGCGAGAAGATGCTCGCCCAGACCCTTCAGGCCCTGGAGCGGGACGGCCTGGTGCGGCGGGAGGTGCAGACCAGCATCCCGCCGCACGTCGAGTACAGCCTCACCCCGCTCGGGGTCCGGGTCGCCGACCGGCTGGTCGGGCTGATCGAGCTGGTGGAGGGGGAACTCGACACGGTGCTCGCCGCCCGGGCCGAGTACGACAGGCAGCGCACCGACGGCCCGCGCTGACCCCGCAGGACCACCGACCGGGGTCGTCCCGTCGAGGAGGAAGCATGTCGAGCGTCCAGCCCACCGTCATCACCCCCGACCCGTACCGGCTCGGTCGCTTCTACGCGGCCGTTGCAGGGGCGGTGGAGAGCCGGCGGGTTCCCGAGCAGGGGCCGGTCTTCTATCTCGGGCTCCGGGTCGGGGACACCGAACTCGGCCTGGTCGCCGAGGCCGGCCTGGAACTCGGGACCCCGCAGCGGATCCTGCTCACCGTCGAGGTCCCGAACGTGGACGCGGTGCTCGACCGGGTGACGGAGACCGGCGGCCGGGTCCTGGGTCCGCCGAACGACATGCCCTGGGGGCAGCGGGTCGCCCACGTCGAGGACCCGGACGGCAACCGGGTCAACCTGGTGCACCCCGTCGAGGTCCCCACCGGCTCCGCGGCTGCCGGGGAGCCGGGGACCCCAGGGGATCAGGAGATGTAGTGCAGGATCACGTTGTGCACGTGGTGGCTCTTCTGGTCACCCCGGAACTCGACCTCGTAGGTGTGCGTACCGACGTGGATGGCGATCGAGCCGCTGGAGAAGAAGCTCCCGCCCCAGGACTTGTTGCTGACCACGCTCACGCTGGTGATCTTCGAGTACGGGATGCTGGTGATGGCGTACCGCTTGCCGATGAACGAACGGTCCTGGATGATCACGCGCCGGTCGGTCAGGCCGATGAAGCCGGTACCGGTGCCCACCGCGTCGTACACGGCGATGATCTGTTCACCGTCGAGCAGGCCGCTCTGGATCTGCTGGTACTGCTCTTTGCGGTCGTACGTCGCGTTCGCCATGTCCTCGACGGTACGACGCGGTCGCCACCGGGCCGACGGGCAGCGCCGCCGACCGAGCGGTGGGGCGGCGGAGCGTGACGGGAGGGTCTAACCTGACGACGGAGTCGGTTCGGTCAGGGGTTGGTGACGGCGCGGTACGCGTCCTCGATCCGGGCGGCCAACAGGACTTCGCCCTCGGACAACGGCTGGTCGTCGGGGTGCCCGAGCAGGATCTGGGTCTCGTCGGCCCGGCGGCTGATCTCGGGTCGCAGGTGCAACGCGTCGGCGACGACCTTGACCCGCTCGGTCAACGCCGCGTGCTGCGCGTCGTCGATGACGAGGGTACGCCGGATCTGCTCACCCTCCCGGGTCCACCCGGACAGCAGGGTGAGCGCATCGCTGAGATAGTCGCGCTTCGCCCGGCCGCTGAACAACACTCGCCTCACCGCGCCCCCCAGACGTCGTTGCCGGCTTGTGGCCAAATCGTCGCCGTCCCGTGTCTTGTCGGTGTTACCTAGTCTGTCGTCGCATGGACGGTGTGTCCACGCCCACACTTCTCTGATCTCCTGACCTAGCGGTGATCGAAGGTACCCAAACCGCCGATTGATCTGGCACGCTGGACGCCCGTGCGGACCGAACAGATCAGTGGGAGTGGCCGACCCGAGCGGCGGGGTCCGAAGGTCGTCGTCGGGGCGGCGATCATCTCCGGGGCGCGGGTGCTGGCCTGCGCCCGGACCGCCCCACCCGAGGTGGCCGGCCGGTGGGAGTTCCCCGGTGGCAAGGTCGAACCGGGCGAGAGCGAGTCAGCGGCGCTGGTCCGCGAGTGCGCCGAGGAACTCGCCGTCCGGATCGAGGTCGGCGACCGGGTGGGCGGGGACTCCCCGATGGCCCACGGCCGATCCGTCCTCAAAGTGTACGCGGCTCGCCTGCTGTACGGCGACGAACCGAAGGCGCTGGAGCACTCCGCCCTGCGCTGGCTCACCGCCGCCGAGCTGGACACAGTGACCTGGCTCCCCGCCGACGTGCCCATCGTCGAGGCGCTCCGGCCGGTCCTGCGGGCCGCCGACTGACCTCCTGAGGCGCTCGGGAGGCCGCGGGCCGCCGACCGACCCCCTGAGGCGCTCCAGCCGGCGTCGGCGGCCGGCGTCGGCGGCCGGCGTCGGAAGGGGGCGATGGAGGGCGGCAAAGGCGTCGGGGGCCGGCGGCGATGCCGCGGCCCCCGATGGGTCCTGCCTGGATCAGTACTGTTCGTCCTGCTTCGGGTGGGCGAAGTTCAGGTGCTCCGGCGGGAGCGGGAACGTCACGTCGTCACCGAACGGCGACGGTGCGGCCGGCCGGTCGAAGGTGAGTTCGGTCAGTGGCATCTTGCCCTTGGCGTCCAACGCCGGGGCGGTGGGATGCGGCACCTCCCGATCCCAGTTGACGCCCTGCTGCGCCTGCACCTCGGCGGCCTGGTCGTGCGAGCCACCGGCGTGCGAGTGGAAACCGCCGTCGTGCGAAGCCCTGGAGTGGACGGCACCGCTGTCGTGAGAACCGGTCACGCTGGTCTGAGGCACCTGACCCCTCCGGAAGATCTTGTTACCGAGCCATACGAGGGGATCGTACCTGCGATCGACCACCCGTTCCTTCATGGGGATGATCGCATTGTCAGTGATCTTGATGTGCTCGGGGCAGACCTCGGTGCAGCACTTGGTGATGTTGCAGAACCCCAGGCCCTGCTCGGCCTGTGCGTACTCCTTGCGGTCGGTGTGGGTGTCCAGGGGGTGCATGTCCAGTTCGGCGGCCCGGATGAAGTACCGGGGACCGGCGAAGGCCTGCTTGTTCTCCTCGTGGTCCCGCACCACGTGGCAGACGGTCTGGCAGAGGAAGCACTCGATGCACTTGCGGAACTCCTGCGACCGCTCCACGTCGATCTGCTGCATCCGGTAGTCGCCCGGCGACACGTCCCCCGGCGGGGAGAAGGCCGGTGTCTCCCGGGCCTTCGCGTAGTTGAACGACACGTCGGTGACCAGGTCCCGGATGATCGGGAACGTCCGCAGGGGGGTGACCGTGACGGTCTCTGCCTCCTCGAACGTCGACATCCGGGTCATGCAGCTCAACCGGGGCTTGCCGTTGATCTCCACCGAGCAGGAGCCGCACTTGCCGGCCTTGCAGTTCCACCGGCAGGCCAGGTCGGGGGTCTCGGTGGCCTGCAACCGGTGGATGACGTCCAGGACGACCTCCCCCTCGTTCACCTCGACCTGGTAGTCGGTCAACGCGCCACCGTCGGCGTCACCCCGCCAGATCCGGAACGCCCTCTTGGTCCCCATCAGCTACCCGCCTCCTCGGTGACGGCGTCGACATCGACGAGTTCCTCGTCGGTCAGGTACTTGGCCAGCTCTCCCCGGTCGAAGAGCCGGATCAGGTCGGGGCGCATCGTCGACAGCGGCTTGCGGGTCAGGCGTACGGCGTCGCCGTCGAGCGAGCAGACCAGGTTGACCCGGCGCCACTGCGGATCCATCGTGGGGAAGTCCTCACGGGTGTGCCCACCGCGCGACTCCCGCCGCTCCAACGCCGCCAGCGCCGTGCACTCCGAGACCACCAGCATGTTGCGCAGGTCCAGAGCCAGATGCCAGCCGGGGTTGTAGCGCCGGTCACCGGCCGCGCTCACCTTCGCCACCCGTTCGCGCAGCTCGGCCAGCCGACCCAGGGCGTCGACCAACTCGCCCTCCCGACGGATGATCCCCACCAGATCCCCCATCACCGCCTGGAGATCCTGCTGGAGGGCGTACGGGTTCTCCCCGGTGTCCCGCTGCAACGGGGCCAGGGCGGTCTCCACCGCAGCCTCCACGGCGGCCACCGCCACCCTCGGTCGAGCGGTCAGCCCGTCGGCGTACGACGCCGCGTGGCCGCCCGCCCGTTTGCCGAAGACCAGCAGGTCGGAGAGGGAGTTGCCGCCGAGCCGGTTCGACCCGTGCATCCCCCCGGAGACCTCACCGGCGGCGAAGAGACCCCGGACCCCGCCGTGGGCGGCCCCGGAGTCGGGATCCACCTCCACCCCGCCCATCACGTAGTGGCAGGTCGGCCCGACCTCCATCGGCTCGGCGGTGATGTCGACGTCGGCCAGCTCCTTGAACTGGTGGTACATCGAGGGCAGGCGACGACGGATCTCCTCGGCCGACCGCCGGGAGGCGATGTCCAGCAGGACCCCGCCGGCGGGCGTACCCCGACCGGCCTTGACCTCGCTGTTGATCGCCCGGGCGACCTCGTCGCGGGGGAGCAGCTCCGGGGGACGTCGGTTGTTGTCCGGGTCGGCGTACCAGCGGTCCGCCTCCTCCTCGGTCTGCGCGTACTGGGAGCGGAAGACGTCGGGGACGTAGTCGAACATGAAACGACGGCCCTCGGAGTTCTTCAGGACCCCGCCGTCGCCGCGCACCGACTCGGTGACCAGGATTCCCTTGACCGAGGGCGGCCAGACCATCCCGGTCGGGTGGAACTGGAGGAACTCCATGTTGACGAGCGTCGCCCCGGCGCGCAGCGCGAGGGCGTGCCCGTCCCCGGTGTACTCCCACGAGTTCGAGGTGACCTTGTAGGACCGGCCGACACCACCTGTCGCCAGGACCACTGCCGGGGCTTCGAGGAGGATGAACTCCCCGGACTCCCGGTAGTACCCGAACGCCCCGGCGATCCGGGCGGCCCCGGGGGTGGCGGAGTCCAACAGCAGGTCGGTGATGGTGGTCTCGGCGAAGACCCGGATCCGGGCGTCGTAGCTGCCGTACCGCTGCCGGTCCTCCTGCTGGAGGGAGACGATCTTCTGCTGGAGGGTACGGATCAGTTCCAGGCCGGTCCGGTCGCCCACGTGCGCCAACCGGGGGTACTCGTGACCGCCGAAGTTGCGCTGGGAGATCCGGCCGTCCGGGGTCCGGTCGAAGAGGGCGCCGTACGTCTCCAGCTCCCAGATCCGTTGCGGGGCCTCCTTGGCGTGCAGCTCGGCCATCCGGACGTTGTTGAGGAACTTGCCGCCGCGCATGGTGTCGCGGAAGTGCACCTGCCAGTTGTCCCGGCTGTTCACGTTCCCCATCGCGGCGGCGGCCCCACCCTCGGCCATCACCGTGTGCGCCTTGCCGAACAGCGACTTGGAGATGATCGCGGTGCGCTTCCCGGCCAGCCGGGCCTCGATCGCCGCCCGTAGCCCGGCCCCGCCGGCCCCGATGACGACGACGTCGTAGTGGTGTCGTTCGATTCTCGTGGTGACTTCTTCGCTGCTCGTGGTGGTGGTCATGTCGCGCCCTCTAGTTGATGAACCGCAGGTCGGGGAACCAGCCTGCGGCCAGTGCCATGACGTAGAAGTCGGTCAGCGCCAGCGTCCCGAGGGTGATCCAGGCCAACTGCATGTGCCGGACGTTCAACCAGGACACCGCGGTCCACGCCCGGTACCGCATCGGGTGCTTCGAGAAGTGCTTCAACCGTCCGCCGACGATGTGCCGGCAGGAGTGGCAGGAGATGGTGTACGCCCAGAGCATGATCACGTTGCCCAGCAGGATCAGGTTGCCCAGACCGAACCCGAAACCCTCGGGGGACCGGAAGGCCAGGATCGCGTCCCAGGTGTTGATCAGCGAGATGATCGCGGCGGCGTAGAAGAAGTACCTGTGGAGGTTCTGGCCGAGCAGCGGAAGCCGGGTCTCCCCGGAGTAGCTCCGGTGCCCGTCCGGCACCGCGCAGGCGGGCGGGGAGAGCCAGAACGACCTGTAGTAGGCCTTGCGGTAGTAGTAGCAGGTGAGCCTGAACAACAGCAGGAACGGCAGGGTGAGCGCGGCGTCCGGAATGATCCACCAGCCGGGCAGGAACTGTCCGAAGTGCGAGGCCTCCGGAATGCACCGGTCGGTGACGCAGGGGGAGTAGAACGGGGTCAGGTAGTGGTACTCCTCGACCCAGTACCACCGGTGCATGAAGACCCGGACCGTCGCGTACGCGACCCAGGCACCGAGCCCGACCACCGTGACCAGCGGCGCGAGCCACCAGCGGTCGGTGCGCAACGTCTTCGCGTCGATGGCGGCCCGTGGCCGTCCACCCCGCGGTGGCGTTGTCGTGGAAGTCATGGCATTCGTCTTCCTGACGGGGCCCTCACGGGCGACGGACCGAACTGGCGACCGGCGGCCGGACCCGAGCAGCCCGCACCCGCCACCACGTTTCTGCGCACACCACAGCTGCGCCGGGCGTGCGTCGGCGCCGCCGAGTGATGACCTACGTTACGCCGATTGATGCCGCCCGCACGTCCAGACGCATTGTCCGGTGTGTTCATGTGATCCGGAAGCCCGTCAATGTGAAAAGTTCTTTCACAGGGCTCTTCTGTGCCGGATGCCCTGCGAAGGGGTCCCTTCCTTACATCCAGGTGCGGAGGAAGGCGAGTTCCTGGGCGAGGAGGCGTTCGGCCAGGCCCCCGGCGGCCTGGTGGGCGGCACCGGTCAGCGGGAGGACCGAGTGCGGACGTCCGGCGGCGAGCAGCGCGGCGGACAGGCGCAGGGTGTGCGCGGCCACCACCGTCGCGTCGACCAGCCCGTGCACCAGCAGGAGCGGTCGGGCCTCGGCCGGGTCCGTGACCGGCTCGGCGGCCAACTCCAGCAGCGAGTGGTGGGCGTAGACGTCCGGGCCGTCCTCCGGCAGACCCAGGTACCGCTCCGTGTACGCGGTGTCGTACAGACTCCAGTCGGTGACCGGAGCGCCGACGATCGCGCACCGGAACAGCTCCGGATGCCGTAGCACCGCCAGCCCGGCCAACCAGCCGCCGAACGACCAGCCCCGGACGGCCACCCGGTCCAGGGCCAGGTCGGGATGCTTCTCGGCGAGGGCGGTGAGCGCGTCGACCTGGTCGGCGAGGACCACGTCGGCGACCCGCCGGTGGATCGACTTCTCGAACGAGGGGGCGACACCGGGGGTGCCCCGGTTGTCCACGGTGACCACCGCGAACCCGGCCTCGCAGAACCACTGCCGCTCCAGCCAGGCCGTCCGGGCGGCGACGACCTCCTGGTGCCCCGGCCCGCCGTAGACGTCGAGCAGCACCGGCAGCCGACGGCCGGTGACGTGGGTGGTGGGGTAGAGGACGGCCGTGGGCAGCCGCCGGTCGGTGACCCGTTCCAGCATCGGCCGGGGCGCGTACGGCGGGGTCGCGGCCACCGACCCCAGGGTCGCCACCTCCCGGTCGTCCCGGTGGACGGTCCACCGGGTGCCCGGTCGGTCGAGGGAGGCGGCGCCGACGACGAGGGTGCCCCCGCCGACGGCGGCGGTGTACCAGCCGGGGTCGGCGGTGATCCGGCGGACGTCCACCCCACCACCGATCACCGTCCGGACCCGGAACAGGTGCCGCTGGCTCGGCTCCCCGTCGCTCGCCTCCACCAGCAGGTCGGCCGGGCCGGAGGCGGCGGGCAGCCGGCCGAGGACCCGGCGTACGTACAGCGACGGCGGGGTGAGCAGCGTGCCGTCGGCGAACAGGCACCGGGCGTCGTACCCGTCGTGGGCCAGTTCGCCGCCGACCAGGACCCGCCCGTCGGGCAGGTGTGCCGGGGTCCCCGGGATCGGTTCGACCCAGCGCGGATCCGCCAGCTCCGCGTGCACCTGGGTCTCCCCGGTGCGCGGATCGACGGCGAGCACCAGACCGTGCTGCTGGGACCGACGCAGGACGGTGATCAACGGGCCGCCTTCGGCCCAGTTCACCGAGGCCAGGTACGGGTAGGTCTCCCGGTCCCAGTGCACGTCCACCCAGCCGCCGTCGAGGTCGAGCAGGTGCAGGCTGACCTCGGCGTTCGGCCCTCCCGCCTGGGGGTAGGCGACGGTGGTCGGGGCGCTGGTCGGGTCGGCGGCGTCGTGCAGGAACCAGCGGGGCAGCCGGGACTCGTCCACCCGGGCGGCGAGCACCGACCGGCCGTCGGGAGCCCACCAGTAGCCCCGGTGGCGGCCGAACTCCTCGACGGCGACGTGCTCGGCCAGCCCCCAGGTGACCCCGGAGTCCTCACCGGCGAGCAGGTTGTCGGTGCCGTCCGGCTCGACCACCCGGAGTTGTCCGCGCCGCCCGCCGTCGGTGGTGTCGGTGACGTAGGCCAGCCGCTCCCCGGTCGGGTCGGGACGGGGGTCGAGCACACCTGCGGCGGCCAGGACCTCCACCACGTCCCCGTGCACCAGGTCGGCCCGGAACAGCCGACCGGCGAGGGCGAACGCGGCGACCCGTCCGGCGGCGTCCAGCGCGTACGAGCCGATCGTGGGGGTGCCGGGCCGGGTCGGGCGGGACCGCGCGGCGGGGTCGGCGTCGAGCAGGGCAGTCGGCTCGGCGATCAACCGTTCCGTGCCGGAGGCGACGTCGAGTAGCCAGAGGGCGTCGGCGGGGTCCTGCGGCCCGGCCGAGCGCAGGAAGACCACCCGGGACCCGTCCCCGGCCACGGTGACCTCCCGCGGCGCCCCGTGGCTGAACCTGCGGGTACGGGCGGCCAGCTCGGGATACTCCACACGGCAGATCGTAGAGCGGCGCAGGGGCGTTGTGGTCGAGCTGGACGGGACGCGTACCGCTTCGGCGGCACAACCGCCGGTTAGAGTGACCGTCGTGACGACCCTGCCCGACCGCCGCCTTCTGCTGGTCCACGCCCACCCCGACGACGAGGCCATCGGCACCGGTTCGACGATGGCTCACTATGCCGCGTCCGGCGCCCACGTGACGCTCGTGACCTGCACCCTCGGGGAGGAAGGCGAGATCCACGTACCGGAGTTGGCGGAGCTCGCGGCCGGTCGGGGCGACCAGCTCGGCGGGTACCGCATCGTCGAGCTGGCGGCGGCGTGCGCCGCGCTCGGCGTCACCGACCACCGGTTCCTCGGTGGTGCGGGCCGCTACCGGGACTCCGGGATGATGGGGATGACGACGAACGACCACCCCCGGGCCTTCTGGCGGGCCGACCTGGACGAGGCCGCCGGGCACCTGCTGGAGGTCATCCGGGAGGTCCGCCCCCAGGTCATGATCACGTACGACGAGAACGGCTTCTACGGGCACCCGGACCACATCCAGGCGCACCGGGTGGCGATGCGGGCGCACGAGCTGGCCGCCGCCGAGGGGGTGGCCCCAGCCAAGATCTACTGGACGGCGATGCCGCTCAGCGTCCTGGAGGCCGGGCTGAACCACTTCGTCGACTCGTCGGACAATCCCTTCGCCGGCATCACCGACACCTCGGAACTCCCCTTCGGTACGCCTGACGCCGAGATCGCGGCGTGCGTGGACGCCACCGAGCAGCACGCCGCCAAGGAGCGGGCGATGCGGGCGCACGCCACCCAGATCCCGGCCAACTCCTGGCTCTACTCGATCGCGGGCAACTTCGGGGCCGAGTTCATGGGCGTGGAGTACTTCACCCTGGCGGTCGGGGATAAGGGCCCGGGCCGGGGCCGCTACGGCTGGGAGTCGGACCTGTTCGCCGGAGTCCTCCCGACCGACCCGACCTCGACCGGCGCGGCCACCGTCGACGCGGTGGCGGCGGGCGGAGGCGACCGGGAGGTACCGCCGGCGGACGACCCGGGCCGGTCCCCGGTCCCGGCTGCCGGGCAACGGTGACCCTGCCGACCGCGCCGATGTCGACGGTGGAGGACGAGACCACGCCGAGCCCGCCCGGTCGGGGCGCGGTCCTGGCCGACCACGCCCTGCGGGTCGTCGGTGGGGTGGTCGCCGTGATCGGCGGGGTGATGAGCGCGGTGCTGGAGCTGCTGCTCTCCACGGTCCGGGTCGGCGGTCACCTGATCGGTGTGTCGGTGCTCGTCGCCGTCGGGGCGAACATCGCGTTGAGCTGGTTCGCCCACGAGGCGGTCGGCTCACGGTGGGCGGTGGCGCTGCCCGCCGTGCCGTGGTTCGTCCTCATGACGGCGGCGTCGATCCGGACCGACGAGGGTGACCTGCTCCTGGCCGGCGGTTGGGTCGGCCTGGCGATGATCGTGGCCGGTGCGATGACGTTCACCGTGATGGCGTTCCGGCAGATCCTGGCCCCACCGACGCCGTCGAGGTACTGACGACACACCCGCCCGGATGGTAGAAATTCCTGCCAGAGACCCGTCTCCGGGACGGGCGGTACGGCGGGAGAGATCTGATGAACGAGCGGTGGCGCGCTGTCGGTGCGCTCGCGGGAGCCCTGTTCGCGGTCAACGTGGTCGCCCGGTTGGTGATCAGGTTCGGCTTCGGCGGTGGTGACGACGAGACCGCCGCCGGCTGGGTCTCGCTCGCCATGTTCGCGGTGATCGGGGTGGTCCTCGCGACGCTCGCGTTCCGTTGGGGCCGGGACCGGCCGGTGGAGCGGTGGGGCACCGACCTCGGTGCGGCACTGCTGGTGGCGCTGCTGCTGACGATCTTCGTCGGGCCGCTGCTGGTCGGGCGTAACCCGTTCGCCGACGGCGCGGGTGCCTTCTTCGCCCAGATCTGGCTCTACCTGGCCGCCGCCGGCGTCGGGGTGCTGGTCGGGTTCCTGGGGCTCACCGCCCTCGGCCGGGACCACCGGTCGCAGCAGCTCGCCAGGTACGCCGCCCAGCGCACCACCCGACCGCGTCGGGTCGTCGGCCGCTGACCGACACCGCCGGGGAAGGGCCGTCCGCCGGTGCGCCGGCCCTGCCCCCGGGACGGGTCGGTCAGTGTTGTGGGGCGACCCGGGTGAGGTAGGTGTGGTGGGTGACGAAGCCGAGTTTGCGGTAGAGCCCCACGGCGGCCGCGTTGCGCTGCTCGACCTGGAGGAACGCCTGCTCCGCCCCGGTGTCCCGGCCCCAGGCCGCCAGTTCCCGGACCACCAGTTCGGCCAGCCCCTGACGGCGCAGTGGCGGCAGCACCTCGATCAGCCCGAGTCCGAGCCACCGCCCGTCTCCGGTGACGGTGCCCCGGCCGATCGCGACGAGCGTCCCGCCGACGTGCACCTGGGCGAAGCGGACCTGGTCCACTGCGGTGAGGACGTGGCGGGCCGCCTCCGGCAGCCCGCCCTTGCGGTCGGCGGCGACGGCCAGCCAGTCCGGCGAGGGGGCCGTCACCAGATCCACCACCGGTGACTGCTGCTGCGCGACGTGGGGTCGGGCGAGTGCGGCCACGCTCGTGGTCTGGACCAGCACCGGGGGACGGGAGGTCCATCCCCGGCTGTCCAGTTCGGCACCGACCGGGGCCGCGAGCGGTATCGGGGTGTTGACCATCGCCGGGAGGCCCTGTTCGGCGTACCACTGCTCGACGGCGTCGACGGCGGCCGGTAGGGGGCGGTCCGGGTCGCCGACCGGCAGGGCGGAGTTGGCCCGCCCGGTCCACCCGTCGGCGGCCCGCAGCACCCAGTCGCCGAGCCGGTCCCGTCGCGGTGCCGGCCAGGCCTGGTCGGCGGCGAGTTCGAGGGCGACCACCGCGGCGGCGGTCGGCCGTCGGGTCGGCGGTACCCGTTTGGCCCGGTGCACCTCGTCGCGGGCGATGCGTACGGGACCTTTCGAGGTGACCACCGTGAGATGGGTCTCGTCGAGTTCCACCAGTTCGCCGAGGGCGTCTGAGAACAGGGGGCGGCCCTCGCGAATCCCCACAATCCGGCGGACCACGATCCGGTGTCCCACATCCTGCTGTCGGAGCACGATCGACCCCCTCCCCGGCGAGATACTAGGCTCTAACCGTCGCGGGTGATCGCGGCGTGTCTTGCGGAGGAGAAGACCGGTGACCTACATCATCGCCGAACCCTGCGTGGATGTGCTCGACAAGGCGTGCATCGAAGAGTGCCCGGTCGACTGCATCTACGAGGGCAACCGGATGCTCTACATCCACCCCGACGAATGTGTCGACTGCGGTGCCTGTGAGCCGGTGTGTCCGGTCGAGGCGATCTTCTACGAGGACGACGTCCCGGAGCAGTGGAAGGACTACACCGGGGCGAACTACGAGTTCTTCGAGGATCTCGGCTCGCCCGGTGGAGCGTCGAAGGTCGGCAAGGTGGAGAAGGACGCCACCTTCGTCGCCGGCCAGCCGCCACGCGGAGAAGGCCACTGAACGCCCCGGCGCCGCTGTCGGCGCGCCTGCCGGAGTTCACCTGGGACACCCTGGAGGCGGCGGCCGCCCTGGCCGCCGCGCACCCGGGCGGGTTGATCAACCTCTCCATCGGTACGCCGGTGGACCCGGTGCCCCCGGTGATCCGGCAGGCCCTCGCCGACGCCTCCGACTCCCCGGGGTACCCGTTGACCGCCGGCACCCCCGAGCTGCGTCGGGCGATGTCGGCGTGGGTGTCGCGGGCCTGCGGGGCGGGCGTCGACGGGTTGGGTGTCCTGCCCACCATCGGCTCGAAGGAGCTGGTGGCCTGGCTACCCACCCTGCTCGGCATCGGTGCCGGTGACGTGGTGGTGATCCCGTCGGTCTGCTACCCGACCTACGAGGACGGCGTACGGCTCGTCGGGGCGACAGCCGTACGCACCGACTCGCTGACCGCCGTCGGCCCCACCTCCCGGGTACGCCTGGTCTGGCTGAACTCGCCGGGGAACCCGACCGGTCGGGTGCTGCCCCCGGCGCACCTGCGCAAGGTGGTCGACTGGGCCCGGGAACGGGGCGCGGTGGTGGCCAGCGACGAGTGCTACCTGCCGTTGGGTTGGACGCCGGGGTCGGAGCCGGTCTCGGTGCTCTCCCCGGAGGTCTGCGGCGGCTCCTACGACGGGGTGCTGGCGGTGCACTCGCTGTCCAAGCGCTCCAACCTGGCCGGCTACCGGGCCGGTCTGGTGGCCGGTGACCCGAAACTGGTCGACGAGCTGTTGAAGGTCCGCAAACACGCCGGCATGATCGTGCCGAAGCCGGTGCAGGCCGCCATGATCGCCGCCCTCGGTGACCAGACGCACGCCGACGAGCAGCGGGAACGTTACCGGGTTCGACGGGAGACGTTGGCCGGGGCGTTCACCGCCGCCGGGTTCACCATCGAGCACTCCGAGGCCGGCCTCTACCTCTGGCTGACCCGGGGCGAGGACTGCTGGGAGACCGTCGACTGGCTGGCCCGGCGCGGCATCCTGGCCGCTGCGGGGGCCCTCTACGGACCGGCCGGCGACCGGCACGTACGGGTGGCGCTCACCGCGTCCGACGAGCGGATCGCGGCGGTCGCCGACCGGCTCGCCGAGGTCTGACCCGGACCGTACGCCCGGCAGGCCCCGGTCACCGCATCCGGTGGCGAGGGGCCTGCCCGGCACCGGTCCGGTCGGGCGGCCGACGACCGTCCCGGGCAGGGCGACGACCGTCGCGGGCGATGACCGGACCGGGCCGGGCGGCCGACGGCCGGAGTAGCAGGGCCGTCGAGTCGACCCGGCTCAGTCGCCGATCGACGTGAACACGTCGAGCAGGGTGTCTCGACTCTGGGCGTCCAACAGGTCACCGGTGAACGACTCGTGCAGGGCGACCCGTCGCCCGTCGGGCATCGTCAGGATCGCCCTCAGCGGCACCTCCCGGGTGACCTCCACCGATTCGACCTCCTCGAACGCGACGAAGGGGTGCCTGTCGGCCAACTCCTCCAGCGACGTCGAGCTGACCAGCTTGCGGAGCCGCTCCTCGCCCTCCCCGGCCGGTCCGGGGTCACCGACGAGCACCAGCCCCCGGTCCAGGACCAGCAGGTCGCAGGGGACCCCGTCGACCTTCACGTTCGCCATCCCGCCGATCAGCCCGGCCCTGCACCCGGTCACCCGGCCCGGTGTCGCGGTGGCGTCGGCGGGGTCGATGCCGAGTTCGGCGAGGCGGGTGAGCGCCTCGTCGAGGGTCTGCGGGTGGACCGCGAGCTTCGCGATGTCGGCCAGGTCCAGCGGCTCACCGGCGGGGCCGACCAACTGGGCCGGTCGACTCCAGGACAGTTCCCAGTGCGCCCGACCGGACCGGATCGCGGCGTCGACGAGCATCAGCTCCACCGGCTCGGCGAAGCGCTGGACGGCCTCCCTCCGGGTGGCGGCCTCGAAGAACTGTTCGGCGAACTCACCGAGCCGGTTGCGCCGGACCAGTTCCACCACGCTCGGCAGGCCGGGCTGCGGATCGTCGGTGAACCGGCCGGCGGCCCGGTAGTAGCGGTCGGCCCGCCTGCGTACCGAGGCGGCGGTCGCGGTGGCGACGAACGCGGGCCAGGGCAGTACGGTCCGGTCGCCGGGGTCGGCGGTCAGCGCCTGGAGCGCCCGACCGACCCGGTCGGCGTCGGCGAGCAGGACCTCGGCCGGTCGATCGTCGGGGTCAGCGGTACCGGTGGGGGCGGCACCCATGGCGGTGATCCGTACCCCGGTCGGAGGGTGGGTGTCCCACCGGGAACCGACCTCGTCGCCGGTCTCCTGGCTCAGCCGGGTGATCTCGTCGGCGCGGGCGAGGAGCAGCCGGCCGAACCCGCCGTACAGGTCGTCGGGGGCGAGCCCGACCGACCAGCCCGGGTCGACGTACCGCCGCAGGTAGAACGACCAGGCCCGGTCGACGGCGGGCAGGGCACGCAGCGCGGAGACCGCAGCCGACCGTCCGGCGAGGCGGACCGACGCCCGGTCGGCCTCCGACTCCTGGCGGCGGGAGGCGGCCCGGTCGACGAGGAGGTACAGCCGGGCGTAGCCACGGAAGACCAGGCCGACCGGGTTCCACCGGCCGATCCGCCCGATGGTGGTGCCGATCTCCAGCCGTCCCCGGTACGCCACCTCGCCCAGCCGGGTGTGCCGTCCCGAGAAGTGGCCCAACTCGTGCGCCAACACCGACCGGAGCTGGTCGACCCGGAGCGCCTGGAGCAGCGGCAACCCGACCAGCAGGGTCCGCCGCCCGCCGACCAGGCCGAGGAACCGGGTCCGCTCGGTGACCGTCGCGTTCACCTCCGACACCAGCCTGATCTCGTCGGGGGCTCGGGTGGCGACGCCGACTGCCAGCTCGCGTACCGTCGCCCACAGCTGGGGCGCCTCCCGCTCGGTGAGGACCAGCCCGGTCGGTGGCGCGTCCCCGGTCCGCAGCGACCGCCACACACCGACGACCACCACCCCGAGGGCGGCGACCAGCGGCAACCCGACGTCGGCGGCGACGTACCCGGACCGGGTGGGGGCGAGCCAGGCGAACCCGGCGGCGAACGCCCCGAGCTGCACCAGCGCGACCAGGTAGAAACCGGCCAGCATCAGTACGGACGCGAGCGCACGGTACGTCGCAGCCATCGAGTGGTCCCTCCCCGTTGCCCGCCGGGTGGCGGGCGGCGCAGGGACAGTACGGTGTGGACCTTCCACCGGCAACCTCCGATCGGCGCATCGGAGCCCTCCGATCACACTCCGGCGCCGGTGGCCTGCGGAGACGACCGGAGGGCGGCGACGGCCGAAGGGATATCCTCTGCCGCAGACGAGCGGGGCGTCCCCCCGCGCCGAGCGGAACCCGGGGTGCGCAGATGGGGGAGAGGACCGACGGGCGGATCCGTGCCGCCGTGGTCGGCACCGGGCTGATCGGTGGTTCGGTCCTGCTCGGGCTCCGCAGGGCAGGGCTGGACGTGTCCGGCTGGGACCCCGACCCGACGACCCGGGCGCAGGCCCGGGATCAGGGCCTGACCAGCCCGGAGCAGCTGGACGAGGCGGTCGCCGACCGGGACGTCGTCTTCCTCTGCGGTCCCCTGCCCACGCTCGGCGACACCCTGCTGCGGGTCGCGGGCGCCACCGGGGACGACTGCGTGCTGACCGACGTGGGCAGCACCAAGGCCGGGTTGGCCGAGTTCGCCGGGCGGCACCGGCTCGACCACCGGTTCGTCGCCGGACATCCGATGGCCGGCACCGACCGGGCCGGGCTCACCTCGGCCGTGCCGGGGCTGTTCGACGCCGCCCCGTGGGTGCTCTGCCCGACCGGGGCGGGGTTGCCGGCGTTCCGGTGGCTGGCCGGGCTGCTCCTGGACCTGTTCGACTCCCGGGTGGTGCCGATGTCGGCGACCGCGCACGACGCGGCGGTGGCGCTCGCGTCGCACGTGCCGCACCTGCTGGCGGGGGCGCTGGCGGGGGCGGTGCACCGGGCCGACCTCTCCGACGCGGTCCTCGGCCTGGCCGCCGGGAGTTTCCGCGACGGGACCAGGGTCGCCGGCAGCCCACCCGCCCGGACGGCGAACATGCTGCTCGCCAACCGGGAGCAGGCGTTGCGCCAACTGGACGAGGTACGGGCCCACCTGGACCGGCTGGCCACCGCCCTGGCCGCCGCCGACCCGACCCGCCTGGTCGGGCTCCTGCAGGGGGCCGAGTCCGCCCGTACCGCCCTGACCGGCCGGACCGTACGGGTCGAGGAGCGCCGGTTCCCCCTCGCCGACGCCGCCGACGCCGAGGTGGCGTACCTGTTGGGGCTCGGTGAGCGGGGCGGCCACCTGACCGGGTGCCTGGTCGTCGACGGCGAGGTCCACTACACCTGCCGTCTTCCGGAGCGCTCCACCCCGGGAGCCGAGAGCATTTCGGGCTCGGGCATCGGCCCTTCCTTATAGGATGGTCCGATGGTGGATGGACCGGTGGTGTCGGTGCGCGGCGAGGCGTACCGAGAGGTGGAGCCCGAAGTCGCCCGTTTCCGGGTCACCGCGATGGCGCGGGACAAGGACCGGGAGGCGACGCTCACCCGGCTCGCCGAGCGGGCCGCCGCCATCCGGGTGCTGCTCGAGTCGTACGGCCCGGTGGTCGAGCGGCGGGAGACCGGTGACCTCCAGGTCCGCCCGGAGACGAAGCGCTCCGGTGAGCGGGTGGTGGCCTACCACGGCAGTGTGACCACCACCGTGACCGTCACCGACTTCACCGCCCTGGGCGAGATGATGCTCCGCCTCGCCGACCAGGACCAGGTCGAGGTCGCCGGGCCGTGGTGGGCGTTGCGGCCGGACAGTCCGGCGCACCGGGAGGCGCGGCGGGCCGCCATCGCCGACGCGGTGGCCCGCGCCCGGGAGTACGCCGAGGCGCTCGGCGCGCAGGTGACCGCCCTGATCGAGCTGGCCGACACCGGGATGGGCACCCAGCCGATGATGAGGATGGCGTACGCCGCCGGTGGGCTGGCCCAGGAGGGACGGCCGGAGCTGGACCTCGACCCCCAGGCGCAGTCGGTGCAGGCCAGCGTCGAGGCGCGGTTCACGATCACTGACCCGGTTCTCGCGTGACGACTGTCGTCCGGCACTTCACCCTCGACGGGTTGGTGGCCCGGGCGAAACGGCTCGCCGAGACCGGGGACCGTCAACTGCTCGGCATCGCCGGGTCCCCCGGGGCGGGCAAGTCCACTCTGGGTGAGCGGCTGGTGGCCGAGGTCGGGCCGACCGCCAGGCTGGTTCCCATGGACGGGTTCCACCTGGCCCAGGCCGAGCTGGTCCGGCTGGGGCGGGCCGACCGCAAGGGTGCGCCGCACACCTTCGACGCCAACGGCTTCGTCTCGCTGCTGCGCCGGGTGCGTCGGCTCGAACCCACCTCCGTCTACGCCCCGGAGTTCCGGCGGGACCTGGAGGAGCCGATCGCCGGGGCGATCGAGGTGCCACCGTCGGTCCGGCTGGTGGTGGTCGAGGGCAACTACCTGTTGTTGCCGGACCCGCCCTGGGACGAGGTACGCACCCTGCTGCACGAGGCGTGGTACCTCGACGTCGACGCGGAGCTGCGGATGCGTCGACTGATCGCCCGGCACGAGGCGTACGGCCGTACGCCGGAGGAGGCCCGGGGCCGGGCGACGGGCAGCGACGAGATCAACGCCCGGCGGATCGCCCGGACCGCAGACCGGGCCGACCTGGTGGTGCGGTTAGCCGATCCGTTGCCTGGGTGACGGGATGTCCCGGCGGAGCAGCCGGGCGACCCGGGCCCGTTCCACACCGAACTCCGGTGACTCGGGGTACCCGCTGTGGCTGCGGATCGGGGGGTCCCGTACCTCCCCGTCGCTGGGATACAACGCTTCCGGGTCGCGTACCGGCAGGTCCCGGCCACCGGCGGCGACGGCCCAGCCGAGGGGATCGGTGGCCCGCCAGAAGTTGGTCCACCCGGCCGGTCGGCACAACGGCTTGGTGAGCAGCGGCAACTGCTCCGGGCCGAAGTACGACGGGAACACCCGTCCGTAGAGCCGGGTGAACTGGCAGCCGTAGGAGAAGAACCAGATCCGGGCCCGGCAGCTGGCCGGGAGTTGCAGCAGGACGGCGGCGCAGATGACGGTGCCCTGGCTGTGCCCGGAGAGGATGATCCCGTCGATCCGACGCGGGTCGTGCTGGGGCAGGGCGAGCAGACCGGCCATCCGGGTCTGCAATTCGGGTACCGCTCGTTCGGCGTAGCAGGGCGGGGCGAGGGGGTGCGCCCCCCGGGGCCAGAAGGTGGCGACGTCCCAGATCACGCCGACGGTGCGGCGGACCGTCTCGTTGCGGTACACCAGCAGCCCGAGGGCGGCGGTGGCGGCCGGGAGCCAGCCGAGGAGGGAGTCCCCGACGTCGGCGACCACCTTCACGGCGACGTGCCAACCGGTCACCGTCATCGGGTGGGGACGCTCGTGGGACAGGGCGGCGGCGCAGGCGAGGACGGCGATCAGCGCGGACATCACCCCGTACCGGCCGATGAGCCCGAGCACCTCCTCCCCGACCAGCCGGTGCAGGGCCCGGTAGGTGCTGACGTCGCGGCTGCGCCGCAGCTCGTGGGCGGAGAGCCGGTTCCCGGGGGGAGCCAGGCGGGCGTACTCCCGGCGGCGGAGCCGAACGAAGATCACCAGGGCGTTGGCGATGGTGACCAGCACCATCACCAGGGCCGTCATGAACGCCAGCCCGGCCCACATCACCGGGATCGGCGGGGTGACGGCGGACTCCCCGCTGGGGGTCGCCCCGTTGTTGAGCCGGTCGGTGGCCCAGTAGAGCGCCCCCGCGCAGTACGCGACGAGCAGCAGCCAGCCGAAGCCGGCGAGGACGGCGGGGCCGCGTCCGCCCCAGGAGACGTCCGAGTGGGCGGCGAGCGGTCGGGCCGGGGCGGCGGACCGGGTACGGGGCAGGACCAGGCCGACGCCGGCGAGCAGGCAGGCGGGGACGACGAGGGTCCAGACGGCCAACCCGGTTGGGGCCGGGGGGACCCCGGGTAGCCCACCGGCGATCCAGATCCCCCCGGCCGTGATCAGGAGCGTCGCCACGACCGGCGGGATCAGCGCTCGGCGACCGGCCCGGGTGATCGCGCCGATGGCGATCAGGAGCAGCACCTGTCCGGTGCCGAACCAGGCGAGGATCCAGTCGTACCAGGGCAGCGAGCAGTCCTTCGCACAGCCGGGCAGGTCGGGGTCGTCGGCGCAGCCGACCGGGGGGCGGAGTGCGGAGAGCTGGTCCCCGTTGGTTCCGCTCGGCAGGAGCAGGAACAGCACCGTACCGGCGAGCCCGAGACCGGTCAGCGCGAGGACCGCGAGGCTCCACCGGCCGAGCGGGGTGGCCCCGGCGCGGCGGCTCAGCCAGGGTCGCCCGAGCGCCACCACGGCGATGACCAGGACGGCGACGAAGCAGGTCACAGTGGCCCAGGCGACGAGGGCCCGTGCCGCTCGGGGCGGGTCCAGGGCCATCACCACGCCCAGCGGTACCGCGGCGGCGGCCACCGTCCCGACGCACAGGTGCAGCACCGCCGAGCGTCGCAGCTGCCCCTCACCACCCCAGAAGGTCCGGTCCTGCAACGGGCTCTCCGGCGGGCAGGCGGCCGAGCCGGCCGAGCCCTCGTCGTCGTCGAACCCGTCGGTGCGGGGGTCGAGGCCGTCGTCGGTCGGGTCGGTCTCGGCCGGGTCGTCCGGGTCGACGTCGGGATCCTCCGAGGTGGCGGGTCGAGCCGGCATCTCCGCCTCGTACTGGTAGGTGCGCCAGCTGAGCAGCCCGAGGAAGGCCATCAGGCCGAGCGGGACCAGCAGGCCGACGGCGAGCGGTCGGGAACCCGACTGCCACCAGCCCTGCCCGAGGAACTCCCACGGCCCGGGAATCCGGCTCAGACAGGCCTCGTCGACGCACTGCCAGCCGATCAGGTCGACGCCGACTCCGGTGGCGGCCAGGGAGAGGGCCGCGGTCATGCTCAGACAGAAGACCCGGATCAGCCAGGCGGCGAGGCCGGAGCGGCTGCCCCAGCGTTCCCGGTCCGGGTCCGGCGGGATTCCGGGCCGGGCGTGCAGGGCCACGTTGGCCAGGGCGAAGGGGAGGAGCAGCGTCCACAGGGCCCGGTAGATGTCGCGTGCGGTCCGCGCCCCGGAGGTCAACTGCCCCCAGCTGTACGCCTCGACCGTCAGCGGCGCCCCTTCCCGGAACGGGGTGGGCCGGTAGAAGCCGGTGACCTCGCTCCCGGCGACCAGCCACGGTCGTGGCCCGTCACCGCCGGGCTCCGGACGCAGCCCGAGGATCTGGTCCGGCGGAGTGTTCGACACCCCGTGGACGCGAAGTTCGAGAACCCGACCGGCCATCACACCCTCCAGTGAAGGAGTCACTACCCAGAGTGCTCTCATTTCGGGGGGTCCGCCACCCCCGATCGGGTGCTTTGTGGCAGCTCAGCGGGGTGATGGGTGGTTCAGGTCGTGGAGGTCCTCCGCTGTGGAGGTCACTGAGGATCGCGGACCGCGCGACTCCACTTTGTGCTGAGTTCGTCACTCTGCGGCCTTCTTTGTTGGCTGTCCGTCATGAAATTCTGACTGGCGTCGATGCGAATTCCGTCAGTGACGATGCGTCAGGAGGGAAACCGTTGCACCGAGGTAGGAGAACATCAGCGTTCGGTCTCGCACTCGCTCTGGTGGTGGGAGTTCCGGCGGCGGCGTCAGCCGCTCCCGCGCGACCGACGGTCGGTCCGGCGGCCACCGTCGCCACCCCACCGAAGCAGCCCAACCAGCCCCGGGCGGCCACCGTCACCCTGATCACCGGGGACCGGATCACTGTGGACGCGTCCGGCGGGCTCAGCGTCCGTCGGGGCCAGGACCGGTCCGGGGTACGGTTCCTGGTCCAGCGGGACGAGGGGAACGTGACGGTCCTGCCGTCCGACGCCCTGCCGCTGGTCAGGTCCGGGAAGGTGGACCGGCGACTGTTCGACGTCACCGGGCTGATCGAGGCCGGCCTCGACGACGCCCGCCGGGGCGACCTGCCGTTGCTCGTCGGATACCGGTCGCAGGCCGGTCGGCGGGGCGGCGGCGTCGACCTCGGCGGGGCCCGGGTCACCCGGGAACTGCCCGTCATCGGGGGTGCCGCCGTCAGCGCGCGCAAGGACCGGGCGCAGGCGGTCTGGGCGGCCGTCACCACCGGCTCGGTCATGGCCCGTACCGACACGGCTGGGGGTGTCGGTCGAATCTGGCTGGACGGTCGGCGGCAGCTCACCCTCGAACACAGCGTGCCGCAGATCGGGGCTCCCGCCGCCCACCTGGCCGGGTGGACCGGACGCGGCGTCACGGTGGCAGTCCTGGACACCGG
The DNA here is from genome assembly GCF_051132485.1 of Micromonospora sp. SH-82. Taxonomy (NCBI): domain Bacteria; kingdom Bacillati; phylum Actinomycetota; class Actinomycetes; order Micromonosporales; family Micromonosporaceae; genus Micromonospora; species Micromonospora sp. SH-82. The sequence continues at coordinate 193,713 of NZ_CP148049.1, read as the reverse complement.
GGTCGACGTCGAGCACCCCGACCTCGTCGGTCGGGTCGCCGACAACCGCAACTTCACCGAGGCGTCCGGGCCGGGCGACGAGGTGGGGCACGGGACCCACGTCGCCTCGACCATCGCCGGCAGTGGGGCGGCCTCCGACGGGCGCAACCGGGGAGTGGCCCCGGACGCGACCCTGATCAGCGGCAAGGTCTGCGAGACCAACTCCTGCACCGAGTCGGCGATCCTGGCCGGGATGCAGTGGGCCGCGCAGGAGAAGCGCGCCACAGTGGTCAACATGAGCCTCGGCGGCCGGGACACCCCGGAGCTCGACCCGTTGGAGGAGGCGGTCGAGACCCTGACCGCGAGCACCGGGACGCTCTTCGTGATCGCTGCGGGCAACGACGGCAGTGACGGCTCGGTCGGCTCACCCGGATCGGCGGACTCGGCCCTCACCGTCGGTGCCGTGGACCGCGACGACGAACTTGCCGACTTCTCCAGCAGGGGTCCCCGGGTCGGCGACGACGCCCTGAAGCCCGACGTGACAGCCCCCGGGGTGGACATCGTCGCCGCCCAGGCGAGCGGCACCACGATGGGAGAGGTGGTCGGCGAGGGGTACGTCTCGGCCTCCGGCACCTCGATGGCCACCCCGCACGTGGCCGGTACCGTGGCACTGCTCGCCCAGCGGCACCCCGACTGGCAGGCCGGGCAGCTCAAGGCGGCCGTCACCGCCTCGGCCGAGCCCAACCCGGAGTTGACCGCGTACCAGCAGGGAGCCGGTCGGGTCGACGCGGCGCGCGCCGTCGACCAGCTCCTCACCAGCGAACCGGGCGGGGTGTCATTCGGCCGGACGCAGTGGCCGCACGACGACGACGAGCCGATCACCAAGACGGTGACCTGGCGCAACGGCGGCACCACCCCGCTCACCCTCGACCTGACGCTGACCGCCACCGACCCCGACGGGGAACCGGCTCCGGCCGGGGTGTTCACCCTCGGGGCGCAGCAGGTGACAGTGCCGGCGGGCGGGGAGGCCTCGGCGTCCGTCACCGTCGACACCAGCGTCGACGGGCCGGACGGCTACTACACCGGGCGGATCGTCGCCACCTCCGGCGACGTCCGGGCGGTCACCCCGATCGCCGTGCACCGCGAGGTGGAGAGCTACCCGGTGACCTTCCGGTACCTGGACTCCACCGGGGCCACGACCGACGAGGCGGTGTCCTACCTGGTCGGGCTGGACAGCGTCAGCTGGACGGACGTCGGCGCGGGTGTGTACCGGCTCCCGAAGGGCCGGTACGGGCTGGTCACGTACGTCCTGGAGCGCGAGGGCGACAAGGTGGACCGGTTCTCCGCCCTGGTGTGGCCGGAGTTGACAGTCACCAGGCCGACGACGGTGACCGCTGACGCCCGCAGTGCCGAGCCGGTCCGCACCTCGGTCCCGGAGCCCTCGGCGGCACCCGCCCTGATCGACCTCAGCGCCGAGTTCACCGTCGGCGAGGACAGCGGGTACGGCTTCGGCCTCTGGGCCGACGACTTCGACGGGCTGTACAGCGCCCAGGTGGGTCGGCGGGCACCGGCCGAGCACTTCGTCGGTTCGGTGAGCAGCCAGTGGATCAAGCCCGGCGTGCCGAGCAGCCCCTACCTGTACGCGGTCGCCGAGGCCTTCCCCGGACGGTTCCCGACCGGGTACGTCAAGGACTTCCGGCGGCAGGACCTGGCCAAGGCCGTCCACCAGTTCCGGGGGCCCACTCCGGGGCTGGAGTTCGAACGGACCGTCTTCCCCCGGTTCCCGAGGCTCGACACCGGGGCGTCGGCGGCCGTGCTGCCCACCGCGGTCCCCGGACAGCGGGTCGAGTGGCACAACACGAAGAACGTCCAGTGGCAGGGCTCGCTCTACTCCGGCAAGCGCACGGAGGAGGACTGGCTGGACTTCTACACCGCACTCGACGCCGACCCGAAGGCGTACCGGGCCGGTAAGACCTACCGGGACACCTGGAACGTCGCACCGTACGGGCCGTCGGTGAACGAGAGGTGGCCGATCGTCGGGCGGTTCGGGGACACCATCCTCGTCTCCGCGGCGCTCTACGACGACCAGGCCGGGCACTACGGGGCCTCGATCACCGACGAGGGACGGACCGCGCTCTACCGCGACGGGGAACTGGTCGGGGAGACCGACTACACGGGCTTCGGCGAGTTCGAAGTCCCGCCCGGCGGGGCGAAGTACCGGGTCGAGGTCACCGCCGGACGGACTTTCACCGACCTGGCCAGCCGGATCGAGGCGACCTGGACGTTCCGGTCCCGGCACGTCCCCGACACGGAATTCGTCCCGGTGCCGGCGATGGCGGTCCGGTTCACCCCGGAGCTGCGCCCGGACAACAGCGCCCCGGCCGGGCAGCGGTTCCTGATCCCGTTCGACATCCAACGGCAGGGGGCCACCGCCGAGGTGACGGCGGTGACGGTGGAGGTGTCGTACGACGGTGGGCAGACCTGGCGGCGGTCTCAGGTACAGCAGGTCGGCGACCGGTGGGTGGCCGCCACCCGGCACCCGGCCGGGAAGGGACTCGCGTCGCTGCGGGCCACCGTCCGCGACGCCGACGGCAACATCCTGACCCAGGAGACGATCGGGGCGTACCGCCTACGGTGAGCCGTCGACGCACCGACGGACCCGGCGGTCGCCGCCGGGTCCGTCGGTCGGTACGTCAGTCGTTGGCGTGCAGGGCGGCGTTGAGCGCCACGCCCTGGCCGGTACGCGGCTTCGCCTCCAGCGCGCCGGTCACCGAGTTGCGCCAGAACAGCAGCCCGTCCACCCCGGAGAGCTGCTTGGCCTTGACCACCGCGCCGTCCGGGAGGGTGATCTTGGAGGGGGCGGTGATGTAGCACCCGGCCTCCACCACACAGTCGTCACCCAGCGAGATCCCCACCCCGGCGTTGGCGCCGATCAGGCTCCGCTCACCGATGCGGACCCGGTCGGTGCCGCCACCGGAGAGGGTCCCCATGATCGAGGCGCCGCCGCCGATGTCGGAGCCGTCCCCGACCACCACGCCCTGCGCGATCCGACCCTCGACCATCGAGGTGCCGAGCGTGCCGCCGTTGAAGTTGACGAAGCCCTCGTGCATGACGGTGGTACCGGCGGACAGGTGCGCGCCGAGACGGACCCGGTCGGCGTCGGCGATCCGTACGCCGGAGGGGACCACGTAGTCGGTCATCCGGGGGAACTTGTCCACCCCGTACACGGCCAGGTGGCGGCCGGCCGCCCGCTCGATCACCCGCAGCTCGTCCACCCGCTCCGGCGGGCACGGCCCGGCCGAGGTCCAGGCGACGTTCGCCAGCTTGCCGAAGATTCCGTCGAGGTTGATCTCGTTGGGCCGGACCAGGCGGTGGGAGAGCAGGTGCAACCGCAGGTACGCGTCGGAGGCGTCGGCGACCGGGTCGGCCAGGGAGCCGATCACGGTGACCACCTCGACGGTACGCAGACCGGGCAGCGCCCGGTCGCCGATCGCACCCGGCGGCAGGTCGAGGACGTCGGCCTGCTCCTCGCCGGGAACCAGTGGCAGGTCCCCCAGTCCCAGCTTGCCGGTCGGGTACCAGGTGTCGAGCACCTGCCCCTCGGCGGTGGTGGTGGCCAGACCGATACCCCAGGCGGGTTGTGCGGACGTCACTGCTTCACCTTTCTCCGTCACGGCTGCGGGACGCGTCGCCACGATCACCGGGCGGCGTGCCGCCGCGCGTGATCTCCAGCGCGGCGGAGCGCCTGCGGGCAGGCTCACCCCTCGCGTGTACCGGAACTGACGGTACCGTGCGAATCATGGAGAACCCGCTTACCCCCGAGGTCCTCGCCGATCCGGTGGCCCTCACCCGCGCGCTGGTCGACATCGAGTCCGTTTCGCTCAACGAGAAGGCGATCGCCGACTGCGTGGAGGAGGTGTTGCGGAAGGTTCCGCACCTGACCACCCACCGGTTCGGCAACACCGTGATGGCCCGGACCGACCTCGGTCGGGACTCCCGGGTCGTGCTCGCCGGACACCTGGACACGGTGCCGCTGAACAACAACCTCCCGGCCACGATGCGGGGGGACCTGATGTACGGCTGCGGCACCTCGGACATGAAGTCCGGGGTGGCGTTCGCGCTGCACCTTGCGGTCACCCTGCCCGAGCCGAGGTACGACGTGACGTACTTCTTCTACGAGGCGGAGGAGATCGAGCAGCGGTACAACGGGCTGTTCCTGGTCGCCGAGGCGCACCCGGAGTGGCTCACCGCCGACTTCGCGGTGCTGTTGGAGCCGACGTACGGGGTGGTCGAGGCGGGGTGCCAGGGCACCATGCGGGCGGTGGTGACCCTCACCGGCGTACGGGCCCACTCGGCGCGCTCCTGGCACGGGGTGAACGCCATCCACCGCGCCGGTGAGCTGCTGCGTCGGTTGGAGGAGTACCAGTCCCGGCGGGTCACCATCGACGGCTGCGACTACCGGGAGGGGTTGAACGCGGTCCGGATCAACGGCGGGGTGGCCGGGAACGTGGTCCCGGACCTCTGCGAGATCGAGGTGAACTTCCGGTTCGCGCCGGACCGGACCCCGGCCGAGGCGGAGGCGCACCTGCGGGAGCTGCTCTCCGGGTACGACCTGCGGATCACCGACTGCGCGGCCGGTGCCCGGCCGGGGCTGGGGGCCGACGTGGCCAAGGAGTTCCTGGACGCGGTGGGGGAGGCGCCGATCGGCAAGTTGGGCTGGACCGACGTGGCCCGGTTCGCCGCCATGGGGATTCCGGCGCTGAACTTCGGCCCGGGGGACCCGAACTTCGCCCACCACCCGGACGAGCACGTCGAGCTGTCGAAGATCCGTGACGGGGCCGCCACTCTGCACCGCTGGCTGGCTCGGCCCTGACCGGCCGTTCTCCTGTTCCACGGACCGCCCTGGCCGGTCCGGCCTGAGCCGGTCCGGCCGGGGTCGTCAGTGGGTGGGGGTCAGGCTGGCCGGATCGGTGGGGCGGTCGGCCGCCTCGCCCACCGGATCGGTGACCTCCTCGGCCAGGCGGGTCCGCCGACGTTCGGCCACCACGTCCTGGATCCGCCGTTGCATCTGTCGTCGAATCCGGATCATCTCGCTGTTACTGATCACGCTCTGCTCCTCCCCCGAAGCGCGCCGAGGCATACCCGGTATGTGAATAGTAAGACGTACGCGCGACCGAATTAGTTGCCCATGATCACGAAATTCCTACGGACGGGCTGGTCGGCGTACCCGAAAGGTGCCGCTCCATTACGGTTGCTCCCATGAGTCAGAGTCACGGCAGCGACACCCCACGGGCACCAGGGCGGGAACGACACCGGGGGGCCGTGACCCTGCGTCGCGGTGCCATCCCGGACAGCACCGCCGACCAGCGGCTGCTGGACTCGCGGGGACGCAGCGACTGGAAGACCCGGGACGCGTGGCGGGCGCTGCGTATCCTCTCCGAGTTCGTCGAGGGGTTCGACACCCTCGCCGACCTGCCTCCCGCGGTCAGCGTCTTCGGCTCCGCCCGGAGCAGCCCGGACAGCCCGGAGTGTCGGCTCGCCGAGGCGCTCGGCGCGGCCCTGGCCCGAGCCGGGTACGCGGTGATCACCGGCGGTGGACCGGGCGTGATGGAGGCGGCGAACCGGGGGGCCAGCGAGGCGGGCGGGCTCTCCGTCGGCCTCGGCATCGAACTCCCCTTCGAGCAGGGCATCAACGACTGGGTCGACCTCGCCATCGACTTCCGCTACTTCTTCGCCCGCAAGACCATGTTCGTCAAGTACGCCCAGGCGTTCGTCGTCCTGCCCGGCGGGTTCGGCACCATGGACGAACTCTTCGAGGCGCTCACCCTGGTCCAGACCGGGAAGGTGACCCGGTTCCCGGTGGTCCTGATGGGCACCGAGTACTGGCGGGGTCTGCTCGACTGGCTGCGGGACACCATGGCGGTCGGCGGCAAGATCGGGCCGGTGGACCTGGACCTCATCTGCCTGACCGACGACGTCGACGCGGCGGTACGCCACATCGTGGAGGCCGAGGCCGCACTCTCCGTCGAGCAGGAGGCGGTCCGGCAGGAGAGCGTCGCCCGTACCGCCGCCGACCAGCAGGCCGCCGCCCGGGGCGACGCCGCCGACGGGGCGGAGGGCTGACCGGGTGGCGGCGATCTGCGTGTTCTGCGCCTCCTCCCGTACCCTCGACCAGCGCTGGCTGGACCTCGCCGCCGAGACCGGCGCGGAGATCGCCCGTCGGGGACACACCCTGGTCAGCGGGGGTGGATCGGTCGGGATGATGGGCGCGCTGACCGAGGGTGCCCGGGCCGCCGGGGGTACGACGGTCGGGGTGATCCCGCAGTCCCTGGTGGACCTGGAGGTCGCCGACCTGGCCTCCGACGAACTGCTCGTCACCGACAGCATGGCCGCCCGCAAGATCCTCATGATCGAACGGTCGGACGCCTTCCTGACCCTTCCCGGCGGCCTCGGCACGCTGGACGAGCTCTTCGAGGTCTGGACGACGGCGACCCTGGCCATGCACTCCAAGCCGATGGTCCTGGTGGACACCGACGGCTTCTACAGTCCCCTGCTCGACTGGCTCGCCGCCCGCACCGACGAGAGCTTCCTCAAACCCGCCGGCCTGGACCTCCTGGCCGTCGCCCCCACCCCGCAGGAAGCACTCGACCTCCTAGCCCTCCCCCCGTCCGTGCGATCCGACCGCCCGGCCCCCGGTGGCCGGGCCGACCGCCCGAACCCTGGCGGCCGGATCGGCACCGACCCGACCCGGTGATCAAGGGGTTTGCGTCACCCTGGAGATCGAACCTGACCGAAACCCCTTGATCACGCCACCGGCGGACGGGGACGCCGGGCGGGGGGTGGGCTGGGGTCGGCCGGGTGGGTGGGGGTCGGGTGGGCGCCGGTGGGGGAGTGTCGGTGGGCAGTGGTGGGATGAGGAGATGCAGGTGTATCGGCTGGTGCGGCGCACCGGTGCCGCTGTTCGGGGAACGGTGCGTGGGCCGAGCCCGCTCCCGGAGGGTGCCGACGGGTCAGTCGGATCGGATGTGCCCGCCGGGGTGGACGACTCGGCGGGTCCGGTCGGGTCCGAGGGGCACGCAGGCACGCCGGGCCGGGACCGGTCGGTGGACGGGGGTCGGCGGGCCGACCCGGTGCAGGCCGAGGTCGTCGGGCACACCGACGGGCCGATGCTGGTGGTCGGCGGGCCGGGCACCGGCAAGACCAGCACCCTGATCGAGGCGGTCGCCGCCCGGGTGGCCGAGGGTGTCGACCCGGAACGTGTCCTGGTGCTCACCTTCAGTCGGCGACAGGCCACCGAACTGCGCCGACAGATCGAGGCCCGGATCGCCCTCGACGGACACCGGGTGATCCGGGAGCCGCTGGTCCGCACCTTCGCGGCGTACGCCTTCGGGTTGTTGCGTCGGGCCGCCACCGACCGGGGTGAGCCGTCGCCCCGGCTCCTCACCGGACCCGAGCAGGATCTGATCATCCGCGAGCTGCTCGACGTGGTGGGCGTGGAGGGCGAGGACGACCCGGTGGGGTGGCCGGAGGACCTCCGCCCGGCGCTGCGTACCCGGGCCTTCGCGGCCCAACTGCGCGACCTGCTGATGCGGGCCGCCGAGCGTGGGGTGGGCCCGGTCGAGCTGGCCCGGCTGGGTGACGGACTCGGCCGCTCCGACTGGTCGGCCGCCGCCCGGTTCCTCCGGGAGTACGTCGCGGTGCTCGCCCTGCGTGACGTCGCCAACCGTGGTTCGGTCGGTTACGACCCGGCCGAACTGGTCCGGGCGGCCCGGGGACTGCTGCTCGACGATCCGGACCTGCTCGCCGCCGAGCGCCGTCGCCTGGCGTACGTGTACGTCGACGAGTTGGCCGACACCGACCCCGCCCAGGTGGACCTGCTGGAGGTGATCGCCGGCGGGGGGAAGACACTCGTCGCCTTCGGCGACCCGGACTCCTCGACGTACGCGTTCCGGGGCGCGGATCCGCAGGTGGTGAACACCTTCGGACACCGGTTCCGGACCTGGTCGGGTGCCCCGGCGGCGAAGGTCGTGCTCGGCACGTCGTACCGGGCGGGGTCCCGGCTGTTGGCCGTCACCGGGCGACTGGGTCGTCGGCTGCGCGGCCCCTCCGCGCACCGTCACCTGACCCCGCTGCCGGAGACGGAGAGCGGGTCGGTGACGGTACGGACGTTCCGTTCCGCCACCAGCGAGGCGGCCTGGCTGGCCCACGCCCTGCGGACGGCGCACCTGATGGACGGGGTGCCCTGGTCCCGGATGGCGGTGCTGGTGCGCTCCACGGCACGGCAGCTTCCCTACCTGCAACGGGCCCTGCACGCGGCCGGGGTGCCGGCTGTGGTCAACGGCGAGGACCTGCCGCTGCACCTGCAACCAGCCGTCGCACCCCTGCTGCTCCTGCTGCGCTGCGCGCTCGAACCGGACCGGCTCGACGAGGAGTCGGCGGTGGCGCTGCTGCACTCTCCGCTCGGCGGAGCCGATCCGCTGGCCGAGCGGCGGCTCCGGCAGGGGCTGCGGGTCATCGCCCTGGCCCGGGGCGACCGTCGACCCTCCGGTGAGCTGATCGTCGAGGCGTTGCGCGACCCGGAGGAGATCGGTGAGATCGACCGCCGGTGGGCGGAGCCGGCGCAGGCCGTGGCCGGGCTGCTGGCTGTCGCCCGGGAGACCGCCGACCAGCCCGGCGCGACCGCCGAGGACGTGCTCTGGGCGGTGTGGGACGGCAGCGGCCTGGCCGAACGATGGGCCGGGGCGATAGTCAGGGGATGGGCTGCCACCGGGGAGCACGAGAGCGCGCAACGGTGGCGGGCGGAGGCCGCCGACCGGGACCTCGACGCTGTCCTGGTGCTCTTCGACGCCGCAGCCCGGTTCACCGACCGGCTGCCCGGTGCCCGGGCCGAGGTCTTCCTCGACCACGTCCTCGGGCAGGACCTCCCGGCGGACACCCTGGCCGCCAGCGCCGACCGGGGTGAGGCGGTCCGACTGCTCACCGCGCACGCCGCCAAGGGCGGGGAGTGGGACCTGGTCGCGGTCGCCGGGGTGCAGGAGGGGGTCTGGCCCGATCTCCGGTTGCGCGGCAGTCTGCTCGGCTCGGAGCGACTGGTCGACGTGCTCGCCGGGCGGGCCGAGGCCGGTGGCCGGGTCGCCGGCCTGGTCGGGCAGACCTCGGCCCTGCTCGACGAGGAGCGTCGGCTCTTCCACGTGGCGGTCACCCGGGCCCGCCGTCGGCTGCTGGTCAGTGCGGTCGCCTCGGCCTCGGTGGGTGGGGACGACCACGAGGAGCAACCCAGCCGGTTCCTGTACGAACTGGGCCCGACCGAGCCGACCGAGCCGACCGAGCCGACCGAGCCGACCGAGCCGACCGAGGCGACCGAGCCGACCGAGGCGACCGAATCGACCGAGGCGACCCGATCCGCCGAAGGTCGGGTGTCGGTGCTGCCGGTGGGACGGCCACCCCGGGCGCTGACCCTGTCGGCACTCGTGGCCGAGTTGCGTACCGCGGTGACCGACCCCGATGCGGCACCGGCCCGGCGGCGTGCGGCGGCGGGTGAACTGGCCCGGCTCGCCGCAGCCGGGGTGCCCGGCGCGCACCCTGACGACTGGTGGGGGCTGCGGGGGCTCTCCGACGACCGGCCCCTGGTCGCCGACGGTGACCCGGTCCGGGTGACCCCGTCGGGCATGGAGAGCGCGCTGCGGTGCAGCCTGCGATGGCTCCTGGAACGGCACGGGGGCAGTTCGTCGACGAGCGCCGCGCAGGGCGTCGGGAACCTGGTCCACGCCGCCGCGATGCTCGCCGAGGACGCCAGCGTCGACAGGTCGGCCCTGCTGGAGTACGTCACCGCCCGGTTCGACGCGATCGAGCTGGCCGCCCGGTGGATGGCCGGGCCGGAACAGGACCGCGCCGAGGCCATGGTGGACAAACTGCTGCGGTGGCTGGCCGGGAACCCGCGTCGCCTGCTCGCCATCGAACACGAGTTCGCGGTCCGCCTGGACGATCCGCACCGGCCGGTGCAGCTGACCGGCCGGGTGGACCGGCTGGAGGTCGACGCCGACGGCCGCCTCGTCGTGATCGACCTGAAGACCGGACGCTCCACCGCCGTCAGCACCACCGACGTCGCCGAACACCCGCAGCTCGGCGCGTACCAGGCGGCGGTGGAGGCGGGGGCGTTCGCCGAGTACGGCGACACCTCCGGCGGGGCGGCGCTGGTGCAGCTCGGTACCGGTGGTCGGGACGCCCGCGAGCAGGGTCAGGCCCCGGCCGGGGAGGGGCCGACGGCGGGCTGGGCGACCGCCCTGGTCAGGCGGACCGCCGATACGATGGCGGCGGCCACCTTCGCCGCCGTGGCCAATTCCAAGTGCCGGGTCTGTCCGGTCCGGACCAGCTGCCCCGTCTCCGGTCAGGGTCGCCAGGTGGTGGAGCCGCCGGTCCCCCGTCGCCGTGATCGCGAGGAGTGACAGTGCCGACCTCGCCCCAGCGCCGGGAGGGGAGCCCGTGACGCAGCCCGCGCTCTTCGACTCCGGCACCGCCCCGGCCCCCCGGCGGGCCGACTCCGGTCCCCGCTACACCCCTGTCGAGCTGGCGAAGCTGCTCCGGCTCCCGGCGCCGACCCGGGAACAGGCGGAGATCATCTCCGCGCCGGTGGATCCGGTCCTGGTGGTCGCCGGGGCCGGTTCGGGCAAGACCGAGACGATGGCCGCCCGGGTGGTCTGGCTGGTCGCCAACTCGTACGTCCGACCGGAGCAGATCCTCGGGCTCACCTTCACCCGCAAGGCCGCCGGGGAGCTGTCCCACCGGGTGCGTACCCGGTTGGACCAGCTGATCCGCCGGTTGGGGCGGCACGGGCGGGACCCGGCCGACGACCCGTTCGCCGGTGAGCCGACGATCTCGACGTACCACTCGTACGCCGCCCGGATCGTCACCGAGCACGGGCTGCGCGCCGGGTACGAACCGGCCACCCGGCTGCTCACCGAGGCGTCCCGTTGGCAGCTGGTGGACCTGCTGGTCCGCAACTACGACGGGGACATGTCCGAGGTGAACCGGATGCCCAGCACCATCACCGACGCGGTGTTGGCGCTCGCCGGGGAGCTGGACGAGCACCTGGTCTCCCCGGACACCCTCGCCGCCTGGACCGGTCGGTTCTTCGCCGAGGTGCAGTCCCGCCCCGGTCGGATCTACGCCGACGTCCGCCGGGCGCTCCAGCTCCAGCAGATCAGGCTGAAGCTGCTGCCGCTGGTGCGGGCGTACGGCCGCCGGAAGGCTGACTTCGAGGCGATGGACTTCGCCGACCAGTTGGCCCGGGCGGCCGGGGTGGCCCGGGACCACCCGGGGGTCGGGACGATCGAACGGGACCGGTTCCGGGTGGTCCTGCTCGACGAGTACCAGGACACCAGTCACGCGCAGGTGGTGCTGCTCAACGCGCTCTTCGGCGGTGGGCACCCGGTCACCGCTGTCGGCGACCCCTGCCAGTCGATCTACGGTTGGCGGGGGGCGAGCGCCGGCACCCTGGACCGGTTCCCCGTCGACTTCGCCCGCACCGACGGCGGGTCGGCCCAGGTGCTCGGCCTGACCACCAGTTGGCGCAACCGCCCGGAGATCCTCGCGGTGGCCAACGCGCTGGCCACCCCGCTGCGGGCCGCCGGTGCCCGGGTGCCCGAACTGCGGGCCGCGTTCAGCGTGGCCGAGCCGATCCCGCACCGTACGCCGAGGGGCAACGCCGCCGCGACAGTGCACTGTGCCCTGCTCGACACGTACGCCGAGGAGGCCGACTGGATCGCCGACAGCGTGCTGGCGTCCTGGCGGGGGGCTGCCGGGACGCCGGGGGCGCTGCCGGAGCAGATCCCGGTGGACCGGCGTCCGACCACCGCCGTGCTGGTCCGGTTGCGCAGCCAGATCCCGGTCATCGAGTCGGCGCTGCGCGAGCGGGGCCTGCCGGTGGAGGTGGTCGGGTTGGGTGGGCTGTTGGACACCCCTGAGGTCCGGGACGTGGTGTGCACCCTGCGGGTGCTCGCCGACCCCACCGACGGTGCGGCGCTGCTGCGGTTGTTGACCGGTGCCCGGTGGCGGATCGGCCCCCGTGATCTGGTGGCCCTGCACCGCCGGGCCAGGGCGATCGCCGTGGCCCGCCGTGAGCTGGCCGGTCGACGCGCCCCGGAACACCCCGGTGACACCCGGACGGACCGCTCAGGTGACGCCCGCCAGGACCGCCCCGGTGACGTCCGACAGGACCGCTCCGGTGACGTCCGACAGGACCGCTCCGGTGACGTCCGCCAGGACCGGCCCGGGGTGGACGAGCCGGAGATCACCGTCGACGTCCTGGATGAGGCGACGCTCGTCGAGGCGTTGGCCGACCTCGGTCCGGCGCAGGCGTACTCGGCGGAGGGGTACGCGCGACTTCGTGCGTACGCCCAGGAGTTGGCGCTGCTGCGCTACCGCCTGGACCAGACGATGCCGGAGCTGATCGCGGACGTGGAACGGACCATCGGCCTGGACGTGGAGGTGGCGGTCCGGGCGGGTCGGGAGGGCGCGGGCGACGCCGGTCTGGCCCGGGGGCACCTGGATGCCCTCGCCGACGTGGCGGCCCGGTTCAGCGGGGAGACCCCGGGGGCGACCCTCGCCGGGTTCCTCGCGTTCCTCGCCGCCGCCGAGGACTCGGAGCGGGGGTTGACCCCGGGCGAGGTGGAGGTGGTGGAGGGGGCGGTGCAGGTGCTCACCGCGCACGCCGCCAAGGGCCTGGAGTGGGACGTGGTGGCGGTTGCCGGGCTGACCCGGGGTGGGTGGCCGGGGCCGTCCCGCAACTCCGACCACTGGCTGGGCGGGCTCGGGGTGCTGCCGTTCCCGCTGCGCGGGGACGCTGACGGCCTGCCCGACCTGGCCCTCGCCGACACGGTCGACCAGCGTGGGGTGGCTCGGGCGGTGGCCGACTTCACCGACGCCTGGCGGGCGCACGACGAGCGGGAGGAACGTCGGCTGGCGTACGTCGGGGTGACCCGACCGCGGCGGCTGCTGCTCTGCTCGGGGTACTGGTGGGGGGAGGGGACGAAACGTCCCCGGGGGCCGTCGGTCCTGCTGCGCGAGGTGCACGACGCCTGCCTGGACGGCGGGGACGGGTACGTCGTCGACGAGTGGGCGTCGGAGCCGGGCGGCGACGCTGTCAACCCGACCACCGAGGTGGTGCTGCGCGCGGAGTGGCCGGCCGATCCGCTGGGTGCCCGTCGCCCGGCGTTGACCGAGGCCGCCGCCCTGGTGCGACGGCTGCTCACCGACGACCGGCGGACGGTACCGGAGGTCGACGGCCCCGTACCGACCGCGGGACCGCCGGCCGGTGCCGTCTCGGGTGGGGGCGCGGGAGGTGCCGCCCCGGATGGCGACGCGGAAGGTGCCGACCCGGGTGGCGACGCGGGTGAGGCCGACCCGGGTGGCGACGCGGGAGGTGCCGACCCGGGTGTCGACGCGGGTGAGGCCGACCCGGGTGTCGACGCGGGTGAGGCCGACCCGGGTGGCGACGCGGGTGAGGCCGACCCGGGTGGCGACGCGGGAGGGGCCGATCCGGAGGTGGACCGGTGGCGGCGGGAGGTGGATCTGCTCCTGGCCGAGCGGGCCGAGCTGCTGCGCCGGGCCGACGCGGTGGAGGTGGCCCTCCCCGACCAGCTCTCGGTCACCCAACTGGTGGCGTTGCGTCGTGACCCGGCCGACCTGGCCAGGTCGTTGCGTCGCCCGATGCCCACCCGGCCGAACCCGTACGCCCGGCGGGGCACGACCTTCCACGCCTGGCTGGAGCAGCGGTTCGGGGCGGACCGGCTGCTCGACGTGGACGAGTTGCCCGGTGCCGCCGACGCCGAGGCCGCCCCCGACGAGGCCCTCGTCGAGTTGCAGGAACGCTTCCTGGCCAGTGAGTGGGCCGACCGGGTGCCGACCGAGGTGGAGGTGCCGTTCGCCACGGTGCTCGGCGGGGTGGTGGTCCGGGGCCGGATGGACGCGGTCTTCAGCCGTCCCGGGGGGCGGTTCGACGTGGTGGACTGGAAGACCGGCCGACAGCCGACCGGCGACGAGGCGCAGACGGTGGCGGTGCAGTTGGCGGTCTACCGGCTCGCCTGGGCGGAGCTGGCCGGGGTGCCGGTGGAGCGGGTCGGAGCGGCGTTCCACTACGTACGCTCCGGGGTGACCGTCCGGCCCGCGGACCTGCTCGACGCCGACGGGCTCACCGGGCTGATCACGGGGGTGCCGGAAAGTCCAGCCGATCCACCCCGCGTCGGTTGATCCCGTGGTACGTTGGCTGCGTTGCAGTTTTGGTTACCAGAGGCTCTGTGTGCGCCTGGCGGATTGTGGCCCCAGGCGCACTTTGTTGTGTCCGGAGTTCTCCGGGCGGGGCGACCAGCAGCGACACCGCGACCCGCGCGTCAAGCGTGGGCGCTCAGACTCGACCCGCAGCAGGTGCGGGTGAGACCGTTCCGTCAAGGAGACGAAACAAATGGCAATTGGCACCGTCAAGTGGTTCAACGCTGACAAGGGCTTCGGCTTCATCACCCCGGACGGCGGCGGCGCCGACGTCTTCGCCCACTTCTCGGCCATCCAGTCCTCGGGCTACCGGTCGCTGGACGAGAACCAGCGGGTCGAGTTCGAGGTGACCCAGGGCCAGAAGGGCCCGCAGGCGGAGAACATCCGCCCGCTCTGACGAGCAGCGACACCGCGCAACACCCACCGTGTCCGTCCCGGACGCGGTGACGCGGTCGACCCGCCCCGTCGCGCCCCGTACCTTCGGGCACGCGGCGGGGCGGTTCCCCGCATCCAACCTGGTTCGTGCTTGTGACCGCCGGTGGCCCGCCCCGGTGACCGCGCCGCTCTGGTGCGCGCCTCCTCGACACGTGCCGTTTCGAGGAAGGCTCCTGCCATGACCCCGCACGCCACCACGTCGGCGCAAGCGCCGACGTTCGCCGCCACCGGGCTCGCCCCGGCGCTGCTCGCCGCCCTGTCGGCCCAGGGCATCGACCGGCCGTTCCCGATCCAGGCGGCCACCCTGCCGGACGCCCTCGCCGGCCGTGACGTCCTCGGCCGGGGCCGTACCGGCTCCGGCAAGACCCTCGCCTTCGGGCTGGCGGTGCTGCACCGTACCGCCGGACGCCGGGCCCGCTCCGGCCGTCCCCTGGCTCTCGTCCTGGTGCCGACCCGGGAACTCGCCCAGCAGGTCACCACCGCGCTCGACCCGTACGCCCGGGCTGTCGGCCTGCGGACCGCGACGGTCGTCGGGGGGCTCTCCCTCAGCCGACAGGCGGAGGCGCTGCGGGCCGGGGCCGAGGTGGTCGTGGCCACCCCCGGCCGGCTGCACGACCTGATCGACCGGGGCGACGTCCGCCTCGGCGAGGTCGGGATCACGGTGCTGGACGAGGCGGACCAGATGGCCGACATGGGCTTCCTGCCGCAGGTGACGAAGCTGCTGGAGCAGGTCGCCCCCCGTGGGCAGCGACTGCTCTTCTCCGCGACCCTCGACGGCGGGGTGGATCGACTGGTCCGCCGGTTCCTCGTCTCGCCGGTGTCGCACTCCGTCGACCCGGGCACCGCGACGGTGACCGCGATGGCCCACCACGTACTGCACGTCGAGACGGCCGACAAGCCGACCATGCTGGCCCGGATCGCGGCCCGGGACGGGCGGACGATCATGTTCATCGGGACCAAGCACCGCGCCGACCGGGTGGCCCGACAGCTGCTCACCCGTGGGGTCCGTGCCGCCGCACTGCACGGGGGCAAGTCCCAGCCGCAGCGCACCCGGATCCTGGAGCAGTTCCGCACCGGCCAGGTGACCGCGTTGGTCGCCACCGACGTGGCGGCCCGGGGCATCCACGTCGACGGGCTCGACCTGGTGGTCAACATCGACCCGCCCGCCGAGGCGAAGGACTACCTGCACCGGGGCGGCCGGACCGCTCGGGCCGGGGAGTCCGGCGCGGTGGTCACGCTGGTCCTGCCCGAGCAGCGCCGGGACGTCTCCCGGCTGTTCAACGCCGCCGGGATCCAGCCGCAGACGCTGTCGGCCCGTCCCGGCGACGACGCCGTGGCCCGGGTCACCGGCGCCCGTGAGCCCTCCGGCGTGCCGGTGACCATCAACGGCTCGTCGCCGGCTCGGCGCGGTGCCCCCGCCTCCGGGTCCGGTGGCGGTACGGGTGCCCCGCGTCGCCCCCGGCGGCCCCGCCGCCCGCGTACCGCCTGAGTCGTCGGTTCCGCCTGGAACGGCCGCAGCCCCCGTCTGACAGACGGGGGCTGCGGCCGTTCGTCGGGTCACGACTGCTGGAGACCCCATCGCCGGCGCAGGGCGTTGTCGACGGCGTTGAACAGGATGTCCACCAGGATCCCGAGCAGCAGCACGATGATGATCCAGGAGAGCAGCCGGGGAGCGTTGTTGAACTCCCGGGCCCCCTGCAACAGTGAGCCGATCGAGCCCTGACCGGCCACGATCACCAGCAGCTCACCGGCCATCAGGCTGCGCCAGGCGAACGCCCAGCCCTGCTTGAGGCCGGAGATGAACGACGGCAACGAGGCCGGCAGGATCAGCAGCCGGTACAGCGACAGGCCGCGCATGCCGAGCACCTTGCCGACCCGCAGCCAGGTGGGCGGCACGTAGTCGATCCCGCTGATCAGACCGTTGGCGACCGAGGGGGCCGCCCCGAGGATCACCACGAACAGGATCGCCGTCTCGCTGATCTGGAACAGCAGGATCGCGAACGGGAACCAGATGATCGACGGCATGGTCTGCAGTCCGGTGATCAGCGACCCGATCGCCGCGCGGAGCGGCCGGAACCGGGCGACGGCAGCGCCGATCACCGTACCGATGGCCACCGCCAGCAGGAAGCCGGTGACCGCCCGCTGCGCGGTGATCGCGATGGCGGAGGGGAACTCCGGGCTGACGACGAGGTCCGCGAGGTCCTCGAAGACCGTCAGCGGGGCGGGCAGGGCGAAGGGCGGCTTCCACTCGGCGAGGAAGACGATCTGCCAGACCACGATCACCAGGGCGATGGCGAGCAGCTTCGGCCAGGCGCTGCTCCACACCGCCCGACCGAGGTCGGCGGCCCGTCCCTCGGTCCGCTTCGGGCCGAGTTCCAGTGCGTCGAGACCGGTCACCTCGTCGGCGCTGGTCGTCCGGGTGGGCGTGGGCGGGGAGGCCTCCGGATCGGCCAGGGCCGGACCGCCGGTGGGCTTCTCACTGGGCATGGCGGGACACCTCCGCACGGAGCCGGTCGGTGATGGTGGCGGCGAGCCCGGCGACCTCGGTGGAGTCGATCCGGCGGGGGCGGGGCTGTTCCACCCCGAACTCCTCGATGATCCGGCCCGGTCGGCTGCTGAGCAGGACCACCCGGTCGCCGAGACGGACCGCCTCCCGGACGTTGTGGGTGACGAAGAGCACGGTCAGGGAGCGCTCTCGCCAGATGCGCTCCAGTTCGTCGTGCAGGATGTCCCGGGTCATCGCGTCCAGCGCGCCGAACGGCTCGTCCATCAGCAGCAGGTCGGCGTCGGCGGCCAGGGCCCGGGCCAACGCCACCCGCTGGCGCATCCCACCGGAGAGTTCGTGCGGGCGCTTGTGCCCGAACCCGGAGAGCCGGACGGTCTCCAACAGCGCGGCGGCCCGTTCCCGTCGCTCCTCACGCCGCACACCGCGCAGCCGCATCGCGATCTCCACGTTCCGGGAGACGGTCAGCCAGGGGAAGAGCGCCGGTTCCTGGAACATCATCGAGACCCGGTGACCGCCCAGCTCGATGCTGCCCGCGCTGGCCGGGTCGAGCCCGGCGACCAGGGAGAGCAGGGTGCTCTTGCCGCACCCGGAGGCTCCCAGGAGGCAGACGAACTCGCCGGGCCGTACGGTCAGCGACAGCCTGTCGAGTGCGAGGAGTGCGCTGTTGCCGCGCCCGTACGCCTTGGACACGCCGTCGAGGCGAACCGGACCGGGACCCTTCCCGGCACCGGTCGCCCCGACGGCGTCGTGGTCGAGCAGACTCACGAGCTACCACCCTCACCGCTGACCTCGGGCTTGCCGGCCGCCTTGAGGAGTTCGTTGAGCGGGCCGAGGTGGTAGATGCCGTTCAGGTCGACCGGGTCGAGCAGGCCGACCTCCTCGGCGTGCTTGGCGCTGCCGTACAGCGACGGCGCGACGGGGTCGACGGTGAAGGTCAGGTTGGCGAAGGACGCCTTCAGGATGTCCTCCTTCAGGGTGTTGCCGCTGAGCGCCTGGAGCTGGTCGTTGGCGGCCTTGGCGGCCTCCTCCGGGTTGCTGTTGACCACGTCGACAGCGGCGATGTGCCCCTCCAGGAGCTTGCTGACCAGCCCCGGGTTCTTGTCGAGGAACTCCTTGCGGACGATCAGGTGGGTGGTGACGAACTCCCCACCGGGCCACTCGTCCTTCTCGTCGAGCAGCACCTTCGCGCCGTGTTCGAGGACGAGTCGGCTCAGGTGCGGCTCGGGCACCCAGGCACCGTCCAGCGCGCCGCTGCCGAACGCGGTGATGATCTCCGAGTTCGGGGTGGGCAGGACGGAGACGTCGCCGCCGCCGTTGGTGTCGGTGTTCAGGCCGTTCTTCTTCAGCCAGTAGCGCAGCGCCACGTCCTGCGTGTTGCCCAGCTGGGGGGTGGCGATCTTCTTGCCCCGCAGGTCCTGGACGCCGTTGATGCCCGGCTTGACGACCAGGGCGGCCCCACCGGAGGTGCTGCCGGCGATGACGTGCAGCGCCGTGCCCTTGGACTGTGCCCAGCCGTTGATCGCCGGGTTGGGCCCGATGTAGGTGGCGTCGATCGCGCCGTTGAAGAGCGCCTCGATCGCCGACGGCCCGGCGTTGAACGGGGTGGTGGTGAGGTTGATGCCGTCGCCCAGCTTCTCGGCGAAGATCCCGTTCTGCACACCGACCAGGGCGGGGGCGTGGGTGATGTTCGGGAAGAGACCGAGGCGCAGTTCGGTGGCCTCGCCGCCACCGGCGCCGTCCCCGTCGCCGCCGCAGGCGGTGAGGGCACTGACCGCCAGCAGTGCCGCGGCGGTCGCCGCGAGGGCGCGGGTACCGCGTCCCCGGAGGGTGCGGAGGGTGCGCGAGTTCATTCGTTCTCCAGTCGTACCGGGTCGGCCCCGGGTCGGCGTCATGCGGATGTGGGAGGTGCCGGCTCGCGGACCGGTGCGGCGTCGTTGCCGTCAGGTTCGGCCCGCGATGAGGATCGCGAGGGGGTGCCGCCCCGGGTGAGCAGGTCGGCGAGGCTGGTGCGGTCGACGACGTCGCCGATCGCCCGGTGCACGGCGAGCCACACCGTGCCCAGACCGGCGGCGGGACCGTGGTATCGGGTGGTCTCGGCGGGGAGGCCGCGGACCACGGTGAGGACACCGCTGACCGCGCGCAGGACGTCCCCGACGGAGATGTCGGCGGCGGAGCGGGCGAGGCCGTAGCCGCCCTCGACGCCCCGGTGGCTGTGCAGCAGGTCGGCCCGGCGCAGCTCCAGCAGGATGTCCTGGAGGAAGCTGGGTGGGATCTTCTGGTCGGTGGCGAGGGTGCCCGCTTTGACCAGCCCGCCGTGCGCGGCGGCGATGGTCAGCATCGCGCGTACCGCGTAGTCACCACGGGCCAGGACGTACATCGTCTGTCGTTTCCCATCGCTGTTCCGGTCGGCCGGCGAACCCCGCCGGGTACGGCAAAGTGGAGTTCTCCTACCTGATTGATAGGGATACTGGAACACGTGGTCGGCTCAGGTCAAGCACCGATCCGGATCGTGGAAGAGGACGCAGATCACAGCGAGCAGGTCAAAGCACCCGGACCAGTACGAACGTACGGAGGGAGGGCGCCGCGCCAGGACGCCGACGCGCTAGGGTCGTCATCGTGGCGGCGCGGAGATCGCAAGAGCGGACGGGACCGACGAGCAACACCGACCAGCGGGCCGGGATCCCGCCGACGCGATATCCGGTCGAGCGTTTCACCCTCGACAACGGCCTGCGGGTGGTGCTCACCCCGGACCGCAGCGCGCCGGTCGTCGGGGTGGCGGTCCTCTACGACGTGGGCATCCGCTCCGAACCCGAGGGGCGCACCGGCTTCGCCCACCTCTTCGAACACCTGATGTTCCAGGGCTCGGAGAACCTGGAGAAGCTGGCCCACTTCCGGCACGTCCAGGGCGCCGGCGGCAGCTTCAACGGCTCCACCCACCTGGACTACACCGACTACTACGAGACCCTGCCGAGCAACGCCCTGGAACGGGCGCTGTTCCTGGAGGCCGACCGGATGCGCGGCCCCCGACTGACCGAGGAGAACCTGCGCAACCAGGTCGACGTGGTCAAGGAGGAGATCCGGGTCAACGTCCTGAACCGGCCGTACGGCGGGTTCCCCTGGCTGACCCTGCCGCCGGTCATGTTCGACACCTTCCCCAACGCGCACGACGGCTACGGCTCCTTCACCGACCTGGAGTCGGCCACCGTCGCCGACGCCACCGACTTCTTCCGCCGCTACTACGCCAGCGGCAACGCCGTCCTGGCGGTCAGCGGTGACCTCGACGTCGACGAGGCCGTCACGCTGGTGCAACGGCACTTCGGCGACGTACCGCACCGCCCGGCCCCGTCCCGTCCCGACTTCACCGAGCCGGACCTGACCGCCGAGCGCCGGGAGACGTACGCCGACCGGCTGGCCCCCCTGCCGGCGGTGGCCGCCGCCTGGCGGGTCCCCGACCCGATCGCCGACTTCGCCGCCTACCTGCCCTACGTGGTGCTGGCCGAGGTCCTCACCGACGGCGAGGCGTCCCGGCTGGTCGAGCGGCTGGTCCAGCGGGACCGGACGGCCACCGGGCTCAGCGGTTACCTCGGCTTCATGGGTGACCCGTTCG
The DNA here is from genome assembly GCF_051132485.1 of Micromonospora sp. SH-82. Classification (NCBI taxonomy): domain Bacteria; kingdom Bacillati; phylum Actinomycetota; class Actinomycetes; order Micromonosporales; family Micromonosporaceae; genus Micromonospora; species Micromonospora sp. SH-82. The sequence continues at coordinate 172,921 of NZ_CP148049.1, read as the reverse complement.
ACGTCCGTGACCCCACCGCCCTGCTGCTGGAGGCCCACCTGCCGCCCGGCGGGGACGTCGACAAGGTGCTGCGCACCGTCGACGAGGAGGTGGACCGGTTGGCCACCGACGGGCTGCCCGCCGAGGAACTCGCCCGGACCCAGGCCCGGATGGCCACCCACCTGCTGCGCGACACCGACGCCGTGCTCGGTCGGGCGTTGCGGATGGCCGTCCTCGAACAGCAACGGGACGACCCGGGGCTGCTCAACGATCTGCCCCGGCTGGTCGGCGAGGTGACCGAGGAGCAGGTCCGGGCCGCTGCCGCCACCTTGCGGCCGGAGCGCCGCGCATCGATCGAGGTCGTACCGGGAGGGGCCAAGTGACCGCCGAAACCGTCCGGACGCTGCCCCCGCTGGGTCCCAACCGCCCCCTCTCTGTGCCCCCGCAGGCCGAGCGGCGACTGACCAACGGGTTGACGGTGATCGCGGTACGCCGACCGGCGGTCCCGCTGGTGGAGCTGCGGCTCTGGATGCCGTTCGGTCGGGCGGACCTGGCCCGGGGGGCGCTGCTGTCGCAGACCCTGCTCTCGGGCACCGCCACCATGACCAGTGTGCAGATCGCCGCCGAACTGCAGCGGGTCGGCGGCGGGTTCTCCGCCGGACTCGACCCGGACCGGCTGATGGTCTCCGGCGCCGGGCTGGTCACCGGTCTGGACCGGATGCTGGAGCTGCTCGCCGAGGTGCTCACCGGGGCGACCTACCCGGACACGGAGGTGGCCACCGAGGCCGACCGGCTGGTCGACCGGGTGCAGGTGGCCCAGAGTCAACCCGCCCACCTGGCCCGGGCCGCCCTGCTCCGGCGGATCTACGGCCGACACCCGTACGCGGTGCAGACCCCGGAGGTCGAGCAGATCCGCTCGGTCACCGCGGCCTCCCTGCGCCGGTTGCACGCCGACCGGGTGCACCCCGCCGGGGCGGTGCTGGTGCTCGTCGGCGACGTCCACCCGGACCGGGCCCTGGACACGGCCGAGCGGATGCTGGGCGGGTGGAAGGGGGACGGTCACCCGGTGGAGCTGCCCGACGCCCCACCCCTGCGGCCGGGGTCGCTGCTGCTGGTGGACCGCCCGGACTCGGTGCAGTCGTCGCTGCGGGTCGCCCTGCCGGCGGTGGGGCGCACCCACCCCGACCATGCCGCCCTGCAACTGGCCAACCTGCTCTTCGGCGGCTACTTCTCCTCCCGGTGGGTGGAGAACATCCGCGAGGACAAGGGCTACACGTACGGCCCCCACTCGGTGGTCGAGCACTCCGTCGCCGGTTCGGTGCTGGTCGCCGCCGCCGAGGTGGCCACCGAGGTGACCGGCCCGGCGCTGCTGGAGACGACGTACGAACTGGGGCGGCTGGCCTCGGTGCCCCCGAAGCCCGACGAGCTGGAGCAGGCCCGCCGGTACGCCCTGGGCAGCCTCCAGCTCGGCACCTCCACCCAGGCCGGACTGGCCTCGCTGACCAGCGCGTACGCCGGGAACGGCTTGCGTCTGGACTTCCTCGCCGAGTATTCGGCCCAGCTGACCAAGGTCACTGTGGAGGACGTGGCACAGGTGGCGGCCCGCTACCTGGCTCCCGCCCGTGGGGTCGTCGTGGTCCTCGGTGACGCCGCCCGGATCGCCGACCAGCTCGCCGTGCTCACCCCGGTCGAGACAGCAGAGTCGACATGACCGGCCTCGGTCCGGGGGCGGGGGCGACGAGCGGGCCACCGTTGGCGCGTACCACCCTGGACCGGGCGGCTCACCGCCGTACCGACCGGGAGTGGATCGCCGAAGCCTGGCTCCGGTCCCGGGTGGTGGTGCTCGACTCGACCGCCGACGGTCGGGCCCTGGTCTGCGGTGAACCACCGCACCTGGTCCTGCTGGCCCCGGACGACCTGCCCCACCCGCCGGAGCGGCAGCCGGGGCCGATCTTCCTGGGCGTCGAGCCGGACGGGGTGCCGGTCTTCGCTGTGGACGCCGCGTTGCCGACGGTGCCCGGGGCGCGGGCGGTCAACCTGCGGGACGTCGGCCACCTCCTCGACGACCGGGACTCCGGCATCCTCACCACCGCCGTGGCCCTGACCAACTGGCACCTGCGGCACGGGTACTCCTCGACCACGGGTGAGCCCACCGAGCCGGACGAGGCGGGGTGGTCCCGGGTGGATCCGGCGGGCGGGCGGGCCTGGCCCCGGACCGATCCGGCGATGATCGTGCTGGTCCACGACGGGGTCGCCGGGCCGCAGGGGCGGTGCCTGCTCGGCAACAACGCCGCCTGGCCGACGCTGCCCGGCCGGTTGCGTTTCTCCTGCCTGGCCGGGTTCGTGGAGCCGGGGGAGTCGGCGGAGGCCGCAGTGGTCCGCGAGGTCCGCGAGGAGGTCGGCGTCGCAGTCGACGACATCGGGTACGCGGGCAGCCAGGCCTGGCCGTTCCCCGGCTCCCTGATGCTGGGGTTCCTGGCCCGGGCCGACCCCACCGAGCCGGTACGCGTCGACCCGACCGAGATCGCCGCCGCCCGGTGGTTCACCCGTACCGAGATCGCCGCCGTCCTGGCCGACGATCCGGTCGACGCGGGGGACGGCCGACGGGTGACGCTGCCGATGGCCAGCTCCATCGCCCACTTCCTGATCGAGCACTGGCTGACCCGACCCGTCTGATCCGCCCGTCGACGGTGGTCGTCCCCGGCTCGCGTGCGGGACCGGCCGGGTTCGGCGGGTGTCGAACCGGCCGCTGCGGGCACCGGAGAGGAACCCGGCCCAGTCGGCCCGGCCGAAGAGCAGCACCGGACCACCCCGGTCCTTGCTGTCGCGCAGGGCGACGGCGACCGGCCCGGGTGTGTTCAGGGGGGCCATCTCGACACAGTTGGAGGTCTGGCTACGGGAGCTGGTACGCCACGGGGCGTCCGCCAGCTGCCGGGCGAGGGCGGTGTCGTTGATGTGGTTCATGGGTCTGCTCCTGGTGTGAACTGCTCCGATGGGACGAGTGGACCCTCGTACGCCCACGGCACGGTCCTCGGATCGTTCACCGCTCCGTGAGGCGTCCGGAGTGTCGACGGCGTTGTGCCGGCGCCGTTGCCGGCCCGCTGCCCACAGTGGAATCCGCCGTCGTCTCCGCCAGCCGTTCGCTCGCCTCGGCCAGCCAGGATCGGGTGTCCGTCGTGGAGAGCGCCGCTGCACGAAGCCACTCGAACACGACTTTATAGTTATTTATGATGTTTGTATCGGTCGACACGAAGTCGGTGTAACCGCCCTCGATGGCGAGGGTCTCCGGATCGAGCTGGTCGGCGAAGCGGTAGAGCGAGAACGCCGTCGGCGCGACGTAGCCGTTGTCGAGGCGGGTGTCCCGGGGCAGCACGTGCAACGAGATGTTCGGCAGAGTGGACAACTCGTGGAGCTTGTCGAGCTGTTCCCGGAGCACCTCGGCAGGCCCGGCCCGGTGGCCGAACGCCGCCTCCTCCAGCACGGCGGTGTACCGGGGAGCGTCCAGCGACCTGGAGAGCAGCGCCTGACGCGCCTCCCGGGCCTGAACCTCCAGCTCCAGGTGGTCGGCCGTACGCCGCCCCTCACCGACCAGCCGGGCGGAGGTGATCCGGACCCGGGCGTACCCGGGAGTCTGGAGCAGACCCGGCACCAGGACCGGGTTGTACTCGCAGATCTCCACACACCCCGCCTCCAGCTGCGCCCACTCCCGCTGCTGCTCGGTCATCACCGGGTACGTCTTGCGCAGCCACTCGCGCATGTCACCGGCGGCCCGGGCGGTGGCGGACAACTCCCGGCGCACCTCCTCCTCCGCCCCGTAGAGGTCCAACAGGGCGGCGATGTCCTCGGGGTCGGGCCGGCTCCGACCGTTCTCCAACCGGGACAGCTTCGAGGCGGAAGCCCACTTGACCCGCTCGACGACCTGCTCCCCGGTGAAGCCGGCCAACTCGCGGAGGCGCCGTAGATGCTGGCCCAACCTGCGGCGCCGCATGATCGGGCTGACTGAGGCAGGAGGCACGTCGTCCTCTTCTCCGTCGACCGTCGCGCACGCGACGGTAACCGTATGAAATTCGCCCCCCACGGTCAGTATGGACGGCGTGGGGGCCGAAGGAGGCTCCGGCGGGGGCGTGTCTCGCAGAAATGCCAGCGAGGATGTCCGCAACGGAGGTGACTCCGTCGAGACCTCGCGCCACCCCGCCCGGAGGGACCACCCATGCGCTCCGTCCTGCGCCACCCCGACTTCCGCCTGCTCTTCGTGGCCCTGACGGCCGGCCGGGCCGCCGAGTCGACGCTGCTGCTCGCACTCGCCATCTGGGTCAAGGACCTGACCGGGTCCGACGGCCTGGCCGGGGCGACCCTGTTCGTCATCATCGCGCCGAAGGTGCTGGCCCCACTCGTCGGCTGGGTCGTCGACAGGTACCGCCGTCGACCCTTCCTCGTGGTCGCCAACCTGGCCGCCGCGACGGTGCTCCTGCCCCTGTTCGCCGTACGGGACGCCGACGACGTGTGGCTCGTCTACGTGGTGGCGGGGCTGTACAGCTTCTCGCAGGTCATCGTCAACGCCGCGGTCAACGGGTTGATCCGGGCGATGGTCCCGGCCGGTCAGCTCGCCGACGCCAACGCCGCCCTCCAGACCGTACGGCAGGGGTTGCGCCTGGTCGGGCCGCTGGCCGGGGCCGCGCTCTACGCCGCTGCCGGGGGGTGGTTGCTGACCTCGCTCAGCATGGTCGGGTTCGGGATCGCCGCGCTCCTGACGGGCCTGCTGCGGGTGCCCGAACCACCCCCGTCGACCCGGGGACTGCCCTGGTCGGCCCAGCTCTGCTCCGGCCTGCGGCACCTGTCCGACCAGCCGGCGCTACGCCGGGCGTTCCTCGGCTTCGGGCTGGCCTGCCTGGTGATGGGCTTCACCGAGTCCCTGATCTTCGCCTACGTCGACCAGGGACTTCAGCGCAACGCGGCCTTCGTCAGCGTGCTGGTGACGGTGCAGGGGGTGGGTGGGCTCGTCGGGGGGCTGCTCTCCGCCCGGGTGGTACGCCGCATCGGCGAGGTCGGCACCCTCGCCGTCGGGGTCGGCCTCTTCGGGGCCGCGACCGGTGCGCTCGCGTACCCGGATCCGCGCCTGGGCTTCGTCGCCCTGCTGGTCACCGGCGCGGCCCTGCCGCTGACCGTGGTGGGGATGAACACCCTGGTCCTGGCCGCCACCCCGCCGGGCCTGCTCGGTCGGGTCACCGCTGCCTCCGAGTCGGTGGTCGGCGGCCCGCAGGCGGCGTCGATCGGGGTCGGTGCGGTGCTCGTCGGGGTGCTCGACTACCGGCTGCTGTTCCTGCTGGTGAGCGTGGTCACCCTGGCCGCCGGGGTCTTCCTCTGGCGTGGCCGGTTCCTCTCGCCCCCGGTACCCGCCGGAACCTCGTCGGCATCCGCAGGGGCTCCGCCGGTTCCCGCAGAGGTTCCGCCGGTTCCCGCCGGAACCTCGTCGGCATCCGCCGGGACCCTGGTCGTTCCGTCCCCGTCGCCGGTCGTCGGGCCGCCCCCGGTGGTGGTGCCGATCGCCCCCGTCGTGTCGCCCGGTGCGACGGCGACTCTGCTGCCGGCCCACCGGATCCCGGCTCGACGGCGGGGACAGGCCCTGGTCCGGGTGGCCGGCAGCGAGGGGGAGGCCGCCGCCTCCCGGCGGGTCACCGATCCCGGTCGAGGGCTGTAAGACGGCCCCGACGCGCGAACCGCGTGCCGGGGCTGGGGGCCTGCCGCCTCAGCCGGAGATGGCGGCCAGGTGCTGCTTGACCTGGTTGATCGAGGGGTTGGTCAGGGCCGACCCGTCGGCGAACCGGAGCGTGGGGACGGTCTGGTTCCCACCGTTGACACTCATCACGAAGTCGGCGGCCTTCGGGTCCTGTTCGATGTCGACCACCTGGTATCCGATGCCCTCCCGGTCCAGCTGCGACTTGAGCCGGTGGCAGTAGCCGCACCACGGGGTGGAGTACATGGTCAACATTGTCGCGTCCCTCCGACAGTCGGTCCGGTGGCTCGCTGTCGAGCCGTCCCGTCGCTGCAACGTCATCGGGGGCTGCGATGATTCCATGTCGTGACGGTTCAATCGGCGGTCGAGCAGGTGCTGGCCGGTCTGGACCCGGAGCAGCGCTCGGCGGTCACCGCGCCGGCCGGGCCGGTCTGCGTCCTGGCCGGCGCCGGCACGGGCAAGACCCGGGCGGTGACCTCCCGTGTCGCCCACCGGTCGTTGACCGGTGAGGTCACGGCCCGGCACGTGCTGGCGGTCACCTTCACCGCCCGGGCCGCCGCCGAGATGCGACAGCGGCTCACCCTGCTCGGCGTGCCGGGGGTGCAGGCCCGCACGTTCCACGCCGCCGCGATGCGGCAGGTCCGGTACTTCGCCCCCCGACTGTTGCAGGGACGGGCGATGCCCGAGCTGCTGGACAGCAAGGTTCGGCTGGTCACCCTCGCCGCCGCCCGGGTGGGCCTGCGTACCGACCGGGCCGCCGCCCGGGACCTGGCCGGTGAGATCGAGTGGGCCAAGTCCTCACTCGTCGAGCCGGGGGAGTACGAGGTCGCCGCCGCCAAGGCGCTGCGGGACACCCCGCACGAACCGGCGAAGGTGGCGGCGGTCTTCACGGCGTACGAGCAGATCAAACGCGGCAACGGCGTGATCGACTTCGAGGACCTGCTGCGCGCCATGGTGTGGGGGATCGAGGAGCACGCCGACGTCGCCGAGCAGGTCCGGGGGCAGTACCGGCACTTCGTCGTCGACGAGTACCAGGACGTCAACCCGCTGCAGCAGCGCCTGCTCGACGCCTGGCTCGGCGGACGGGACGACCTGACCGTCGTCGGGGACGCCAGTCAGACCATCTACTCCTTCACCGGAGCCACCTCGTCCTACCTCGTCGACTTCCCCCGCCGGTACCGCGATGCGGTGGTCGTCCGGCTGGTCCGCGACTACCGCTCCACCCCCCAGGTGGTCGGGTTGGCCAACGCGGTGATCTCCCGGGCCCGGGGGACCGAGGCCCGGCTCCGGCTGGAACTCGTCGGTCAGCGGCCCACCGGTCCCGAACCGGACGTCCGGATCTTCACCGACGAGCCTGCGGAGGCCACGGCGGTGGCGGTGCGCTGCCGGGCGATGATCGAGGCCGGTACCCCGGCCCGGGAGATCGCCGTGCTGTTCCGGACCAACGCCCAGTCGGAGGCGTACGAGAAGGCGCTCACCGAGGCCGAGGTGCCGTACCAGGTCCAGGGGGCCGAGCGGTTCTTCGAACGGACCGAGGTCCGACAGGCGATGGTCGCCCTGCGGGCGGCCACCCGGTCGGTTCCCGGTGACCTTCCGCTCCCGACTGCAGTGGTGGAGGCGCTCGCAGCGGTCGGCTGGGCGCCGGACGCCCCACCGACCGGCGGGGCGGCCCGGGAGCGTTGGGAGGCGCTCGCCGCCCTGGTCGGCCTCGCCGAGGAGTACGCCGCCACCCCCGAGCTGGTGCCGTTGGGCGAGGCGGCGACAGTCCAGCGCCCGGTCACCCTCGCCGACTTCACCGACGAACTGCACCGGCGGGCCGCCCAACAGCACGTCCCCACCGTCGACGGGGTGACACTGGCCTCGCTGCACGCCGCCAAGGGGCTGGAGTGGGACGCGGTCTTCCTGGTCGGGTTGGCCGAGGGCACCCTGCCCACCACCTACGCCCGTACCGCCGAGCAGGTGGAGGAGGAACGGCGGCTGCTCTACGTCGGGATCACCCGGGCCCGGCAGTGGCTGTGGCTGTCGTACGCGGCGGCCCGTTCGCCGGGTGGACGGGCCCGGCGGCCGACCCGGTTCCTGCCCCGGCTGGAACGCTCCGGCGGCACCGAGCGGGCCGGTGCCCCGGCAGCCGCAGGTGGACGGCGGGCCGAGCGTCGTCGACCGCAGGTGGTCTCCTGCCGGATCTGCGGGGCCACCCTCCTGGCCGGTCCGGACCGGAAGTTGGGGCGCTGCCCCACCTGTCCCTCCGACATCGACACCGAGCTGTACGAGCGGCTGCACACCTGGCGGCAGCGGACCGCCGGTACGCAGAAGGTCCCGGCGTACGTGGTCTTCACCGACGCCACCCTGACCGCGCTCGCCGAACGGCGGCCCGCCCGCCAGGAGGAACTGGTGGCGATCGCCGGTATCGGCCCCCGCAAGCTGGGCCTGTACGGGGAGGCCGTACTGGCTCTGGTGCAGGGGGCGAGCGTCGACGAGATCTGCCCCGAGAAAAGTTTCTAAAACTCGCCGTAATTCGTTTGCCCTCGCCCGTGGGCGAGGAATAGCCTCAGGGCACACCACGGCGAGCGGGGTCATCTTCCCTGCTCACGGTGGTCAGGTCCGTTGCCGACACGAGGAAACGTCAGGGAGGTGGCACCAATGGTTACCTATGTCTTCAAGCGTCCGGCGGCGCTGCTCGCTGCCGTCGCCCCGCTGTCGGCCGTCCCGGCCGCGCTGACTGTCGCGCGGCCGTCGGCTCCCCAGGTGCACCAGGTCGAGGCTCACGTCGAGCTGCTGACCGCCAGTGCGCCGAAGGGAATCGAGGGGACCGATGGCTTCATGGGCAAGGGCACCGACGGCGCCACGAAGCGCCCGGAGAACCGCGGCGTTCCACCTCGAGGTAGACCGGTCTGACCGATCAGACCACCGGCTCACCTCGAGGCCGCGGAACCCGCTACCGGGATCCGCGGCCTCAGTTTTTTGCTCCACCCGAAGCAGTACGTCGGAATGCGATCCACGAGATCGATGTGAGAGAGAGGTGACCGGGCGATGAGTCTGGCGTTGGCCCCCGTCGACGTGAACGTCGACCTGGAGGCGAACCTGCCCTGCCGGAAGTTCGACCCCGACCTGTGGTTCTCCGACTCGCCCGCCGAGTTGGAGTTGGCCAAGTCGCTGTGCGGGGACTGCCCGCTGCGCGTCGAGTGCCTCGCCGGTGCGGTCGAGCGGGCCGAGCCCTGGGGCGTCTGGGGTGGCGAGATCTTCGAGCGTGGCGCGGTCGTCCCGCGTAAGCGGCCCCGGGGCCGTCCGCGCAAGGAGGACCTGGCCCGCGACGCAGCCCTCCAGGTCGAGGCCGAGGCGCGGCTGGCGGCCAGCGGGCTGCCCGCCAAGCGCAACACCGTCCGGCTGGCTGCCTGACATGTTCGGAACCCGTACCCGGGTCGGTGTCGTAGCCGAACCGGTGACCAGGAAGTTGAACCCCGTGTTGGCTGTCGAACCGAACGGAAACGGTGAGATGCATCTACTCCACGAAGCGTTGTCCCGGGCTCGAATGCGTGAGCCTCAGGCCGGTCGCACCACGACGAGCACTGAGGCAACCCGTTCCGCCCGTACCGTCGCGATGAGCGGCCGGCGTCAGTCGGCCCGCGAACTGGGCACCCTGTAGGTCACGAGACCGACGACGGCCCCCTGCACCGGCAGGGGGCCGTCGTCGCGTCGTGTGGGGTGGCCGGGCTCAGGCGACGGGGGCGAACCCCGGCAGCCACCGTTCCAGGATGCCCCGGTACGGCGCCTTCGCCTCCAGCTGGCAGAGCACCCCGATCGAACCGAGCGTCACCCGGTGGATGAGCAGGTACGACGGTGGCAGGTTCAGGTGTCGGCTCAACTGGTAGGCCGGTGACTTCGGGCTGGCCAACCGGGTCGCCTCGGCCCGCAGCCAGGCCCTGGTGAACCGGAACTCCTCCTCGGCGACCGGGTCGAGCATCGGCCTGAGGAAGTCCAGCACCGCCTGGGCGTCGATCTCCTCGGTCCGGCTGACGAACCCCTCCTCGCGGAGCCCGGCCATGACCGCGTCCGCCTCGCCACGCAGGGCCAACCCGGCGAGCCGACCGATCGGTTCGGGGGTGCCCTCCGGCATCCGGGCGACCGCCCCGAAGTCGATCACGCCGAGTCGCCCGTCGGGCAGCAGCCGGAAGTTGCCCGGGTGCGGGTCGGCGTGCAGCAGCCCGGCCCGGGGCGGGGCGGACAGGTGCAGGGTGGCCATCAGGCGCCCCGCCTCGTCGCGTTGCGCCGTGCTGCCGTCCCTGATGATCTCGGCCAGCGGAAGGCCCTCGACCCACTCGGTGACCAGCACCCGGGGCGCGGTGGAGAACACCTCGGGGATGAAGATCTCCGGGTCGTCGGCGTACGCGGTGCGGAAGGCCCGTTGCGACTCGGCCTCCAGCTCGTAGTCGAGCTCCTCGACGATCCGTTCCCGCAGTTCGACGAGGAGTGGTTTGACGTCCAGGCCCGGCTGGATGGCCCGGAACATCCCGCCGAGGCGGGAGAGCTGCTTGAGGTCGGCGAGGAGGGCGTCACCCGCCCCCGGATACTGGATCTTGACGGCCACGTCCCTGGTCCCGCCCGAGGCGTCCCGCCACACCGCCCGGTGCACCTGCCCGATGCTGGCCGCCGCGGCGGGGGAGTCGTCGAACTCCGCGAAACGGGTCCGCCACTGCGGGCCGAGCTGCTCGGCGAGCACCTTGTGCACCGTCGCCACCGGCAGCGGGGGTGCCGCCTCCTGGAGCTTGGTGAGCGCCTGCCGGTACGGGGCGGCGACCTCCTCGGGCAGCGCCGCCTCGAAGACCGACAGGGCCTGACCGAACTTCATCGCACCGCCCTTGAGCTGGCCCAGGACGCTGAAGAGCTGCTCGGCGGTGCGCTGCTGGATCTCTGCGGAGATCACGTCGGAGGCCATGCCGGTGACCCGCTTCCCCATCCCTAGGACGGTCCGGCCGGCGAAGCCGAGCGGCAGGGCGGCGAGTTTGGCGGTTCGGGACACGGCCCGGCGCGGGATGTCGGTCACTCGGCCATTGTTACCGACTTCGCGGGTCCGCTGCTGCTCCGCAGCCTGCTTCACCCGGAACTCAGGCGGTGGTGAGGGGACGACGGGCGTCCGGGACGGTTCCCGGTCGACTCCGCCGACCGGCGGAGCACCGGCACGAGGGGTGCGGCGGCCAGACCCGGCGGCGGAGTCGGCCGACCCCACTGACCTCCACCGCACAGCCGAGGGTCTCCGGGGTCCCGCCGTCGAGCTGGGCCAACGCCTCGGCGACGGCGTACGCGACGGCGGTGAGCAGGGTGGTGAGGGTGCAGAACTCCGTCCGCCCGTCCGGCGTGAGCTGAGCGGCCAGCGCCGGCCAGTCCGGATCGCGGTCGGTCCGGTGCAGGTCGAGGCAGTTCAGGCAGGGGCCGACAGGGGGACGGACCAACGGCCCCACCACGGGTACGCCGCCGCGCAGGCCCAGTACCAGGTGCGCCTGCCGACGCTGGGCGTACGCGGTGGCCAGCAGCGCCGCGGGTCGGTCCGTACCGAGCTGGACGACGAGGTCGGCGCGGCCTCGCCGGATCGGTCGGGTCTCAGTGCCGGGGGTGAGCCGACCGATCGCGTCCCGGATCGCCGGGGTCATCGGTCGCCCCTGGTCGGCGCCGGTCAGACCGGTGCCGACCAGGTCGGTCGGCCCGACCAGTCCGGCCAGGTCGACGTCGACGTGACCGACCCCGGCCTGGGCCAGGGCCAGGGCGACCGGCCCGCCGAGTCGACCGGCGCCGGTGACCACCACCCGGGCGTCGCGTCGGCGACGGACCAGCTGGGCCGGGGTGGCGGGGAGCGGGTCCGGGGTGAGGGCGAGCGCCCCCGCCTCGGCGGTCAGTCGGGGGCGGGCGGGGCCGGCGAGGTCCCGGGGGAGCAGGGTGTGCGCGGGTACGACCAGTCCGGCCCCGTGCAGGGCGTCGAGCAACCCCCGAGCATCCTCCGGCTCGACCTCGCTCGCCGGGGCGCGGCTCAGGACGCCGCGCACACTGTGACTGCCGTCGAGCAGATCGAGCAGGCGGGCCGCCCGGGGGTTGGCGATCTCCACCAGGACCGCCCGGCCGGGCTCGACGCCGAGTTGCAGGGTGTGCCGGTCGCGCCAGAGCCGGACGAGGCCGGGAAGCAGCACGGGCCGGGAGAGTGCGGGGCGCGTCATGCGGACAGATCGTGGTGGACCCGACGCCGGGGCGGTGGTCGTCGTCCACAGGCCGGGGCGGGCCGCGTCCCGCTGTCCACAGGTTCGGGCGAGTTTTCCACAGCCGGTCCGGGCGGCTGTCGCCCAGCCGACACCTGAGCGCGCATCGGCCGGCACCGCAGCGGCGGGCGGCGGGCGGCGGCAGCGGGCGGCAGGGGGCAGCGGCGGCGGGTCCTCTCCCGGGCCGCGACCCACCGACGAACGGAGAGGGGGCGGCCCGACCGGGCCGCCCCCTCTCGTCTTCGTACGATCAGACCTTTGCCTTGCCCAGGATGCGGTTCACTGTTGTCCCACAAACCGGACACTTACCCTTTGCCATGTTCATACCGGTCTTCGAGACCTCGACGCGTCCCTCGAAGTCCCGCTTCTCCTTGCACTTGACGCAGTAACCGTTGTAGGTCTGGGCCTGGTCGGCCACGGTGCCCTCCTCGTCTCGTCCGCCGGTCGTGGTCCGGCGGTCTGCCCGGCGGCGGGCCACGTGGGCTCCGGCGCTGGGTCGTTCTCCGCGGTCGTTGCGACCGCTGGCTCGCGGACCCTACCCAGGTCTGGGCGGTTCCATGTCAGGTGTGCGTCGACACTGTGAGCAAGTCGACGTCGAGAGTGTGCATGCCGAATTAGGTCGGATAAGTCAGTTTGGCGGGGACACGCCGGGCGAATCCGGTCTACGGCCACTTTCTCCCCCCTTCGCGGCCACTTCCTCCGATGATCACTGTGCGTGGAGGAGGGGGTCGGGCTCCGCTGTCGGCCCGCCACGAAGGGTGAGGAAGATTATTCATTCGGTTGGCCGCGATTATTTTTTCGGGACTCCTGACGACCAACCACCATTTTCCGGGCGCGTGTCGCGTGGTTGACCCTTGCGGATCCCTGGTCAGTACGCATTAGCTTTCCCTCGTGACAGGATTCCGAGGCTGCGCGGCCCACTGATGTCGGGGGCGCGGAAGCCGGTCGTCGAGGTACGGCGCAGCCAGCGCCGGCGACGCACGGTGTCCGCCTACCGCGAGGGGGAGCGGGTCGTCGTGCTCATCCCGGACCAGTTCTCCCGGGCCGAGGAGAGCGAGTGGGTCGACCGGATGCTCGCCCGGCTCGCCGCCCGGGAGGGCCGACTGGCCCGATCCGACACGGAACTGTCGGAGCGGGCGGCCCGACTGATCGACCTCTACCTCGCCGAGCACGGCACACAGGCGGTCCCGGCCAGCGTCAGGTGGGTGACCAACCAGAACGGCCGGTGGGGATCGTGCACCCCCGCCGACCGGACCATCCGCATCTCGCACCGGCTCCGGGACATGCCCGACTGGGTGCTCGACTACGTCCTGCTGCACGAGTTGGCACACCTCATCGTGCCCAGCCACAACGCGGAGTTCTGGACGCTGGTGGGGCGCTACCCCCGGACCGAGCGGGCCCGTGGCTACCTGGAGGGCGTGGCCGCCGTCGGCGGAGCATCGAGCGACTGACGGGCCGCCGCCCGCGCGCCGGTCCCGCTAGGGTCGGGGCGTGGCGCGACGTGTGGTGGTGGTATTGCTCGCCCCGGTGACCTGGTCCCCTCCGGGGATCGATCCGGTGGCCTGGCGGACGGCGCTCGCCGAGGACGTGGTCGACCTGCTCGCCACCCTCTCCGAGGTCGAGACAGCCGTCGCGGTGACCCCCGACGACAGGTGGCTGGCCGAGGCGGTGCTCTGGCCGGGCACCCCCGTGTACGAGGTGCCGACGGCCACCCCGAACGCCGTTCTCGCCGCCCTGGACGGCTACGACCAGGCGGCGGTGGTGGCCCCCGACGCACCGGACGTCCCCGGTCTGACCCTCGGCAAGCTGCTCCGTCCGCTCACCAGCAGGCCCGTCGCCGTCGCCCCCGCGGAGGGGGGCGAGGGCGGGCTGCTCGGGGTCGCCGTCCGGCTGCCGGCCCCGGACTGGATCCCGGCCCTCGACCTGGACACCGCGCTCCCGGCGACGGTCCGCGCGGCGGCGCCGCAGCCCGGTGACCTCGCTGTCACACCCGGCTGGCACCGGATCCGAGGCCCGGCCGACCTGGCCCGGCTCGACCCGGCGGTGGAGGGCTGGGAAGCCACCCGGGCCCTCCTGTCCGGAGGGCACCGGGCCGGCTGACCGAGCGGGCTGACCGGGCCGGTTGACCGATTCGGCCGACCGGGCCGGACGGCCCCCGACGAGCCGTCAGGGACGCTCGTCGGAGCCGGGCTCGTCGGGCCGCCGGTCGGGTCCGCCCGGCGGCTGCTCACCGGGTGCCTGCTCGTGCGGGCCACCCGGGGCCGTGAAGTCGAACGTGTCCAGCTCACCGAGGTCGAGCTGAGCCCGAGCGAAGGCCACCGGGTCGGCGAAGTCGTCGTCGGAGGGGAGCAGGTCCGGGTGACCCCACAGGGCGTCCCGGCCGGCGATGCCCCGGTGCTCGGTCAGCGCCGCCCAGAGAGCCGCCGCCTCCCGCAGTCGGCGGGGCCGCAACTCCAGACCGACGAGCGCGGCGAAGGTCTGCTCGGCCGGACCGCCGGCCGCCCGTCGGCGACGGAACGCCTCGGCGAGGCTCACCACGCTGGGCAGCCGGTCGCCGGACGCGGTGTCCACCACGTGGCAGACCCACCCCTCGACCAGGGCGAGAGCGGTCTCCAACCGGGCCAGCGAGGCCTTCTGGGTCGGGGTGTCCTCCGGCGTGAAGATCCCCTCCAGGGCGATGGCCTGCATCGACTCCGGGTCGGTCGGGTCGACCCGACCCATCGCCTCCTCGACCGCCTCCCGGTTGACCCGGATGCCGACGGCGTACGTCTCCACTGCGCTGAGCACGTGTCCGCGCAGCCACGGCACGTGTTGGAAGAGTCGTTGGTGGGCCGCCTCGCGCAGGGCCACGTAGAGGCGTACCTGGTCCTCGGGGAGCTCCAGCCCCTCGCCGTACGCCCGGATGTTGGCCGGGATGAGCGCCGCGGTGCCGGCCGGACCGAGCGGCAACCCGATGTCGCCGGCGGAGAGGACCTCGGCGGCGAGCGAACCGAGCGCCTGCCCGAGTTGCCCGCCGAAGAGTGCGCCACCGAGGGCGGTGACCATCGACTGCATCGGGCCGAGTTGTGCCCGTGCCTCCGGGGGCACCAGGTCGCCCATCGCACCGACCATCCGGCTCGCCACCGGGTCGCAGAGCTTGCGCCACACGTCGAGGGTCTTGTAGATCCACTCGTTGCGGTTCCAGGCGACCGAGGTCTGGATGCCCGACGGCAGGTCCGACACGGGTTCGAGCCAGAGGTCGGCCAGGCGCAGGGCCTCCTCGACGGCGTGGCGCTCGGACGGGGTCACCGCCGGGTCGCCCGCCGCGGAGAGCTGACTGGCCGCCACCTGCCGGGCCAGGTCCCAGTTGACCGGCCCGCTGCCGGGCGTGGCGAACAGGTGCTGCAACTGCGCCATGAACTGCTGCATCTGCGCGGGGTCGTTGGGGTCTGGTGGTTGCCCACCCGGGAGCGCGAAACCGAACGGAATATCAGGCACGACGTCTACGGTACGCGTGCTGCGCCCCTGGTCGGTCCCGCCCGCGTTGCGCTGAGGGCGAAGTCGCACACCCCGCCGGGGCGGGGTCCCCGGACACCGTGGGTGGTCCGCGCCGGACCGGCCGTGGTCGGTGTCCGCCGGACCGCCCGACCTGGTCGGTACGCTCTGGCGCATGAGACGTCGCGGCATGACCGTCCTGCTCGGTGCTCTGCTCACCGCCCTGCTCAGCGTCGGCGTGCTGGTGACCCCCATCCCGTACGTGGTGCTCGGCCCCGGACCGACGGTCGACACCCTCGGCACCGACGACGGCACCGAGGTCATCCAGGTGGACGGCCAGCCGACCTCGACCTCCGAGGGGGAACTGCGGCTGACCACGGTGGGCGTCCAGCCCACCGTGAAGCTGCGGACCGCGATCGCCGGCTGGTTCTCCGCCGACAAGGCGGTGGTGCCCCGGGAACTGGTCTATCCGCCCGGCCGGACCCAGCAGGAGGTCAAGGAGCGCAACGAGGAGGACTTCCGGATCTCCCAGACCAGCGCCGAGACGGTGGCGCTCACCAAGCTCGGGTACCCGATCCGGGTGGTGGTCCGGGCGGTGGCCTCGGACGGCCCCGCCGCCGGGGTGCTCCAGGTCGGCGACGTGGTGACCTCGGTCGACGGCACGGCGGTGACCACCGCCAGGAGCCTCACCGACCTGATCCGGGCACAGCCGGCGGGGAGCGAGCTGACCATCGGCTACACCCGCTCCGGCACCGCCGGCACCGCCACCGTGACCAGCCGGGAGCAGGACGGCCGACCGCGCATCGGCGTCGACATCAACCAGGAGCAGCCGCACCCGTTCACCCTCAAGATCGACCTTGCGGACATCGGCGGACCCAGCGCGGGCCTGATGTTCGCCCTCGGCATCATCGACAAGCTGCAACCCGAGGACCTCACCGGCGGAAAGATCATCGCGGGCACCGGGACCATCGACGACCAGGGCGGGGTCGGGGCGATCGGCGGCATTCCGCAGAAGCTCGTCGGCGCGAAGCAGGCCGGGGCGGACGCCTTCCTGGTCCCGGCGGACAACTGCGCGGAGGCGGTGCGCAACCCGCAGCCCGATCTGCCGTTGCTGCGGGTGGCGTCGCTGGACGAGGCGCTCACCGCGTTGGAGACGCTGCGCGCCGGGGGACGCCCCACCCTTTGCTGATGTCCGTCCGACCCACCGTGACCAGGTGCGACACGATCGATGCCGGTGCGGCGGCCAGACCTTGACCGTACGCGTTCAGGAATACCCCGTACTCTGGGTGCCTGGTCGGAGCCGATCACATCGAGCGTGCGGAGCCAAGAGTGGTAATGCGTAGCAGCCCCCTGCCGAGGATGAGCCGACGCGGACGCGTCACGATCGGGGTGCTGGTCGGGGTGTTCCTGCTGTTCACCCTGCTCAGCTGGGGTGTGCAGGCGTGGACCGACTGGCTGTGGTTCAACGAGGTCGACTTCACCCAGGTCTTCACCGGGATGCTGTTCACCCGGCTGCTGCTCTTCGCCGTGATCGGCCTGGCGATGGGCGCGATCGTCGGCGGGAACCTCTGGCTCGCCTACCGGCTGCGGCCGAGCCTGCGCCCCCACTCGGCCGAACAGGCCACCCTGGAGCGGTACCGGATGCTGCTCGGCCGCCGGGTGGGGCTCTGGATCACCCTCGTCGCGGTGGTCGTCGGTGTCTTCGCCGGGCTCTCCGCGCAGACCCGCTGGAGTCAGTGGCTGCTCTTCCGCAACGGCGGCGACTTCGGCGTCGACGACCCCGAGTTCGGCGTCGACATCGGGTTCTACGTCTTCCAGCTGCCGTTCTGGCGTTACCTGCTCGGCGTCGGGTTCACCACTGTGGTCCTGGCCCTGCTCGGCGCGCTGGCTGTGCACTACGTCTACGGCGGGATCCGCCTGCAGGGCGTCGGCGACCGGATCACCAACGCCGCCCGCGCCCACCTCACCTCCCTGGTCGCGGCCTTCGTCCTGCTCAAGGCGGTCGCCTACGTCCTGGACCGGCGGGTGATGCTGCTGGAGTACAACGACGGGGTCAACCTCTACGGCGCCGGGTACGCCGACGTCAACGCGTTGCTGCCGGCGAAGGAGATCCTGGCCTACATCTCCGTCGTGGTCGCCATCGCGATCATCGTGTTCAGCAACGCGGTGATGCGCAACCTGGTCTGGCCGGGCATCTCGCTGGCCCTGCTCGGGGTCTCCGCTGTCGCGATCGGCGGCATCTACCCGTGGGCGGTGCAGACCTTCGAGGTCCGGCCCAGCGAGAAGGACAAGGAAGCGCCGTACATCCAGCGCAGCATCGAGGCGACCCGGGCCTCGTTCGGGCTGGCCGACACCCAGCCGGTGCGGTACGCGGCCAACAACCTCACCCCGCCGGAGAGCCTGTCCACCGACACCAACGTGGTGCAGAACATCCGACTGCTCGACCCGCAGCTGGTCTCCGAGACCTACACCCAGCGGCAGCAGGTCCGGCAGTTCTACGACTTCGGCGAGAAGCTCGACGTCGACAGGTACACCGTCGACGGGCGCACCCAGGACTACGTGGTCGGCCTCCGGGAGATCAACTACCGGCAGCTCAGCGGCCAGCAGAACACCTGGATCAACAGGCACACCGTCTACACCCACGGGTACGGCCTCGTCGCCGCGCCCGGCAACCGGGTGGTCTGCGGCGGTCAGCCGTACTTCGTCTCCGGCTTCCTGGACGACGCCAACGACCAGCAGGAGGAGCAGAACGCCCAGGGCGAGCGCTGCACCTCCAGCGCCGACACCATCCCCACCGAGCAGCCCCGGGTCTACTACGGCGAGCGGATGGAGCCCGGTGACTACGCGATCGTCGGGCAGACCGACCCGGAGCGCAACGCCGAGTTCGACAGGCCGGTCGGGGACAGCGGCGACGGCGCGGGGCCGGGCGAGTTCTACACCTACACCGGTTCCGGCGGCGTCGACATCGGCTCCTTCCCCCGCCGCCTGCTCTACGCGGTCAAGGAGCAGGAGTCGAACTTCCTCCTCTCCGACCGGGTCAACGAGAACTCCAAGCTGCTCTACGTCCGTAACCCCCGGGACCGGGTGGAGAAGGTCGCGCCGTTCCTGACCGTGGACGGGGACCCGTACCCGGCGGTGGTGGACGGCCGGATCAAGTGGATCATCGACGGGTACACCACCTCGGTCAGCTACCCCTACGCCGAGCGGGTCAACCTCCAGCAGGAGACCGCTGACGAGCTGACCGGCCGGGGCACGTTCCAGCTGGCCCGGGAGAACGTCAACTACATCCGCAACTCGGTCAAGGCGACTGTCGACGCGTACGACGGCACCGTCACGCTGTACCAGTTCGACGAGAACGACCCGGTGCTCAAGGCCTGGAACAAGGCGTTCGGCGGCGAACTGGTCCGGCCGAAGGCGGAGATCCCGGCCGAGCTGTCCGAACACTTCCGATACCCGGCCGACCTGTTCAAGGTGCAGCGCAACCTGCTCACCCGGTTCCACGTGACCGACCCGGGCGACTTCTACTCCGCCCAGGACTTCTGGCAGGTGCCGAGCGTCCCGGACAATCCGGACAGCGGGCAGCGACAGCCTCCGTACTACCTCTACACCCAGTTCCCGGGCCAGGAGGAGCCGAGGTTCCAGCTCACCTCGGCGGTCACCCCGAACGGACGGCAGAACCTCGCCGCCTTGATCAGCGGGTCGTACGTGGGCGGTGAGCCGAGGCTGGAGGTGCTGGACCTGCCGGACCAGACCCGGATCTCCGGGCCGGTGCAGGTGCACCAGCAGATGACGAACAACGCCGACATCAGGCAGCAGCTGAACCTGCTCTCCTCCAACCAGGCCCAGGTGCAGTACGGCAACCTGCTCTCCCTGCCCTTCGCCAACGGCATGCTGTACATCGAGCCGGTCTACGTGAAGACCAACCAGGAGAACGCGCCGCCGCTGCTGCAGCGGGTGCTGATGTCCTACGGCGACGGCGGCTCGTACGTGGTGCTGGCCAACAGCGTCTCGGAGGGAATCGAGGCGCTCGTCGAACAGGGCAAGCGGGCCGGCAACCAGGCACCTCCGCCTCCGCCTGCGGAGGGCGGGGAGAACCCGCCGGAGACCCCGGCCACCCCACCGGCTCCGATGACCGGTGACCTGGCCGCGGCCGCGAACGAGGTGCAGGCAGCGATCACCGAGCTCCGGGCTGCGCAGACCTCCGGTGACTTCGGCCGGTACGGGGAGGCGTTGAAGCGACTCGACGAGGCGATGGCCGCGTTCCAGCGCGCCCAGCAGGCGGCGGGCGGCGCGTCGGGGACCCCGGCGCCGACCGGCAGCCCCGCCCCGGAGTCTCCGTCTCCCTCCCCGGGAGGCTGACCGACTGATCGAACGAGCCGGGCACCCCGACGACCTCGGGGTGCCCGGCTCGTTCGTGCCCGGGGTTGCCCGGCTCGTTTGTGCCCGGACCGTTCGTGCCCGGGGTTGCCCGGACCGTTCCTGCCCGGCTCGTTCGCGCCCGGACCGTTCGTGCCCGGGTATGCCCGGCTTGTTTGGTGGTCGGTTCGTTCGTGCCCGGCTCGTTCGTGTGGGAGTCCTTGCAGGTCAGGCGCGGATGGGGGGACCGTTTTGCGGTCCGCGAGGGCGGTGCGCTAACGTTGTCTTACCGACGCGGGGTGGAGCAGCTCGGTAGCTCGCTGGGCTCATAACCCAGAGGTCGCAGGTTCAAATCCTGTCCCCGCTACCACACGAGAACGGCCCCGAGGATGTCCTCGGGGCCGTTCTCGTTGTCTCAGGTCTGCACTCCGATCTCACCTTGGGTCTGCACCCTCCCCAGATCTCACCGTGGGTCTGCCCCGATCTCGTCTGGGGTCTGCACCCCCATCTCACCTTGGTCTGCACCTCCAGATCTCATGTCGGGCCTGCACCCTCATCTTGCCTCGGGGTTACAGCCCAAGATCGAGTTCTCGTTGATCGTTTGTCGCTAGGCGGCCGTTCTCCCGGCGTGTCGCGGCGGTTTCCAGCCAACGATCATGAGTGGCGACTTCCGGGGGAGTTCTGGGGCGGGGCGACTTTCGGGGGCGAAATCGGCAACCGGCGCGTTGATGCCGGTGGATGTGTGACCCCTGCGGATCGTGGCGGTAGCGATGCGATAGGCTCTAGATGTCGACGCGGGGTGGAGCAGCTCGGTAGCTCGCTGGGCTCATAACCCAGAGGTCGCAGGTTCAAATCCTGTCCCCGCTACCACCGGCGAAACGGCCCCGAGGATATCCTCGGGGCCGTTTCCGTGTTCCGTCGCCCCCCTGCCCCAGTGGCCACCCCCGCTGGCCACTCCCCACCGGCCGCACTGTCGGTCCTCACCGGTTCGCGCGGACGAACGCGGACGAAGCAGATGCGGCACCGGTTCGCGGGACGAAGCGGTGACACCAGCGGCTCGCAGGGACGAAGCGGTGACACGAGTGGCAAGCCCGGACGGCGGTGACGCCAGCGGCACGCGCGGGCAGTGGTGACACCAGCGGCTCGCAGGGACGAAGCGGTGACACGAGTGGCAGGCCCGGACGGCGGTGACGCCAGCGGCTCGCGCGGGCAGTGGTGACGCCAGCGGCTCGCAGGGACGAAGCGGTGACACGGGTGGCAGGCCCGGACGGCGGTGACGCCAGCGGCTCGCGCGGGCAGTGGTGACGGCAGCGGCTCGCAGGGGCGAAGCGGGTGACGGTGTGGCGGCGGTAGGCGAGGATGTGGGCATGTCTTCCTGGAACAGATGGTGGGGCCGGCTCGGCACGGTCCTCGGTGCTGTCACGCTGTCCGTGTTCGTCCCCGTGGTGGCCTGGGCCTCCACCGGCACCGGTGAACTGGTGCTGGAGGCGGCCCGACGTCGCTCCCGGGGCGGGTTCGGTCTGATCGGTCTGCTCTGCTGCCTGGTCGTCGTCGCGGTGGTCGTGCTGCTGCTGGTCCGCATGATGCGCGGCCGACGGGGCGGCCCGCCCCGCTGACCGGCGCCCCTGGCCGGTCGGCTCCGGCCCTCAGGTCGGTGGTGGTTACCGGGCTCGGGCTGAGGGCGTGGGGCCGGCGAGGGTCACTCGGCGAGGGCTGCGCCGGCTTCGGCGACGAATCGGGAGGCGGCTTCCCGGACCGACTCGTCGCCGGTCTGCACGCTCGTCGCCGTGGCGGTCAGCAGACGCCGTACCTTGGCATGGCCCTTCGGCGGCGGAGCCGGCGCGGGACCGAACCGGTCGGCCAGGGTCGCCTCGAAGGCGGCGCTGCGGCGGACCGCTTCGTCGGCGATGTTCTCCTGGACGTACCGGCGGACCCCGAGGTTGGCGCTGAGCCCTCGTTCGATGCCGAGGGCCTGGCCGACCTCCAGGTTGTTGGTCAGGAAGTTGATCACGTCGACGGCGGCGTCCGGGTGTCGGGTGCCCCGGAAGGCCGCCCAGTACATCGAGGCCCGGGCCCAGTGTGCCGCGGGTGGGCCGGGGCAGCTGACCAGGTCGAGTTCGTCGTCGGTGTGGCTCTGGAGGTCGGCGAGCTGGTTGGACCAGATGAACGAGGCGGCCGTGTCGCCGGTGACGATGAGCTGTCGGCTGGGGTCGCTGTCGACAGTCCGCAGTAGCAGCCGCAGGCGCGGGGTGGCCTTGTTGGAGCGGGCCTGCTGCCACAGGTCGAGCCAGTCGACCATGTCGGTGGTGGTGAAGCCGAGCCGTCGGCCCCGGTACAGCTCGGCGTTGCGCGACCGCAGCCACAGCCAGAACGGCCGGTAGTCCCCGGACGGGTCCATGGTGCCGGCGACCCGGCCGTCGGAGGTGCGGGTGACCTGCTCGGCCCAGGCCAGGAACTCCGGGTAGGACATCCCCATCGTGGGCTCGGGCAGGCCGAGCCGACGCAGGAGGGTCCGGTTGAACGCCATCGCCGGGGTGTTCTGGGCGGCGGCCACCGCCATGGTGCGACCACCGACCTCGGCGTAACTCGCCAGGCTCTCGGGGAGCTGACGGAGGTCCAGCCGGTGGTCCTCCCGGTGTCCACTGAGGTCGTACAGGATCTCCCGCTGGGCGTACTCGGCGAGGAAGTTGTCGTCGATCTGGAACAGGTCGGGAGGGTTGCCGCCGGCGGCCTGGGTGGCGAGCCGGTCGTAGTAGCCGGGGTTGCCCTGCCAGGTGACCTTGAAGGTGACCCGGGGGTTACGGGCGGTGTAGAGGCGGAGCGCCCGCTCGGTGTTCTCCGCCCGCAGCTCGTTGCCCCACCAGAAGATCGACAGCTCGATCGGTTCGTCTCGGACCTGGGCGGCCTCGTCCTCGGTGCAGCCGGCGAGAGCGCCCGAGGTGAGCACTGGCAGACCCAGGAACGCGGTGAGCAGCCGCCGACGGCCGGGGTCGGCGTCCGCACGCGACAGTGGCGAGCGCCGGGCGGTGGGCAGGATGCGTCGGGGGGCGGGCAAGGGAAGACTCCTCGGTGCCGAGCAGTGGCCGCGGTCGGACCATTTACACAGGTCGCGGGCGGTAGTGTCAACGGCCGCCCCTCCTCCGCAGCGGTAGGTGCACCGGGCCGTACGGTCAGTCGATCGACGACGGTGGTCGGTGTCGGCCTTCGGTGGTGACGCCGGTCACGGCGGTTCCCCATGGTGTACTAGGGCCGTGGAACTTCTGCACTCTGGCAAGGTCAGGGACCTCTACGCCGACGGTGACGACCTCATCCTGGTCGCCACCGACCGGATCTCGATCTTCGACGTGGTGCTGCCGACGCCCATTCCCGACAAGGGGCGGCTGCTCACCGCGCTCTCCCTGTGGTGGTTCGACCAGCTCGCCGACCTGGTGCCCAACCACGTCATCTCCAGCACCGACGTCCCGGCGGAGTTCGCCGGACGGGCGATCCGGTGCCGCCGGTTGGACATGGTCCCCGTCGAGTGCGTAGCCCGTGGGTACCTCACCGGCAGCGGGCTGGCCGAGTACCAGCGCACCGGTGCCGTCTGCGGGGTGGAGCTGCCCCGAGGACTGGTCGAGGCCTCGATCCTGCCGGAGCCGATCTTCACGCCGACCACCAAGGCCCCCGTCGGCGAGCACGACGAGCCGATCACCTTCGCCGACGTGGTGGACACCGTCGGCGCGGAGACCGCCGAGCGGCTGCGCGACATCACCGTCGCCGTCTACTGCCGGGGCGCCGAGATCGCCGCCGACCGGGGGATCCTGGTCGCCGACACCAAGATCGAGTTGGGGTGGGCGGCGGACGGGACCCTGATCCTCGGCGACGAGGTCCTCACCTCCGACTCGTCCCGGTTCTGGCCGGCCCCGTCGTACCAGCCGGGTCGGGCCCAGTTCTCCTTCGACAAGCAGCACGTCCGGGACTGGTCCGTCGCCGCCGGATGGGACAAGCAGGCGCCTGCGCCCGAGGTCCCCGCCGAGGTGGTCGAGGCGACCCGCGCCCGGTACGTCGAGGTGTACGAGAAGCTCACCGGCGAGCGCTGGGACTGACCGGCCGAGGTCAGTCCTCCCAGTCGAGGGTGCGCTGCACCGCCTTGCGCCAGTTGTGCAGCTCACCCTCCCGGTGGGCGGGATCCATCGTGGAGGTCCACTGGGCGTCGGAGCGCCACTGTGCCCGCAGCGTGGCAAGGTCGGGCCAGAACCCGACGGCCAGCCCCGCGGCGTACGCGGCACCGAGGCAGGTGGTCTCGGTGATCCGGGACCGGACCACCGGAACGTCCAGAACGTCGGCGAGGAACTGCATCAGCAGGCCGTTGGCGGTCATCCCGCCGTCCACCCGCAACCGGCGCAGCGCCACGTCGGAGTCGGCGTTCATCGCGTCGACCACCTCCCGGGTCTGCCAGGCCGAGGCCTCCAGCGCAGCCCGGGCCAGGTGCCCCTTGGTGATGTAGCCGGTCAACCCGGCGATGACCCCCCGGGCGTCGGAGCGCCAGTGCGGGGCGAACAGCCCGGAGAAGGCCGGCACGACGTAGCAGCCGCCGTTGTCGTCCACGCTCCGGGCCAGCTCCTCCACCTCGGCGGCGGTGGAGATCAGACCCAGGTTGTCCCGGAGCCACTGCACCAGTGCGCCGGTGACCGCGATGGCCCCCTCCAGGGCGTACGAGGCGGGCTGGTCGCCGATCCGGTACGCCACGGTGGTCAGCAGCCCGTGGCTGGAGGTGACCGGACCGGTGCCGGTGTTGAGCAGGAGGAAACTGCCGGTGCCGTACGTGCACTTGGCCTCGCCTGCGGAGAAGCAGGTCTGCCCGAACAGGGCCGCCTGCTGGTCACCGAGCGCACTGGCCACCGGGACCCCGGCGAGGACCCCCTCCGCGGTGCCGTACACCTCGGAGGAGGAGCAGATCTGCGGCAACATCCCCGCCGGGACACCCAGGGCGTCGAGGAGGTCGGCGTCCCAGTCGAGGGTCTGCAGATCCATCAGCATCGTCCGGCTGGCGTTGGTGACGTCGGTGACGTGCCGCCCGGTCAGTTTCCAGATCAACCAGCTGTCCATGGTGCCGAAGAGCACCTCGCCGCGTTCGGCCCGCTCGCGCAACCCCTCGGTGTGATCGAGCAGCCAGCGCAGCTTCGGCCCGGCGAAGTACGTCGCCAGGGTCAGCCCGGTCCGCTCCCGTACCCGCTGTTCGCCGTGGGTCCGGTCGAGTTCGCGCAGCTGCGGGCCGGTACGGGTGTCCTGCCAGACGATCGCGTTGGCGACCGGTCGCCCGGTGGACCGGTCCCACACCACTGTGGTCTCCCGCTGGTTGGTGATGCCCACGGCGGCGAGCCCGGCGGGGTCGGTGCCGGCGGCGGCGAGGGCCTCCCGGACCACCGACTGGACGTTCTCCCAGATCTCCTCGGCGTCGTGCTCCACCCAGCCGGGCCGGGGGAAGAGCTGCCGGTGCTCCCGCTGCGCCACGGAGACGACCTCCCCGGCCCGGTCGAAGACGATGCACCGGGAGGAGGTGGTGCCCTGGTCGATGGCGGCCACGTACTGCGGGGTCATCGCAGCACCGTACCGAATCCGGCACCGGTGCGCCGTCCGACGGACGGCGGGCCGCCGAGGTCCTCCAGTGCGGCGGGGACGGGCGGCCGCAGGTCCCACCGTGCGGCGGGCCGGGCGGTGCAGGTGAGCACGCGTGCGGCGGGCAGGGCCGACCGGTCAGCCGGGACCGGGGCGGGCGTGGTGGTCGGTACCGACGGTGGCGCTGATCCGGACGACGGTGCCGGAGTCGCCGGTCTCCACCTCCATGGTGTCGCTGAGCTTCCGGGCCAGCCAGAGCCCCCAACCGCCAGCGGTCTCCGGGGCGGGCCGGCTCCGGTCGCCGAGGCGCTGCTCGCTGATCCCGTGCCCGTGGTCGGCGACCTCGCAGATCAGCTGTGTCCCGTCCGGCCACAGCCGCAGCCAGCCGTGCCCGCCGCCGTGCCGGACCGCGTTGGTGATCAGCTCGTTGACGGCCAGGACGAAGTCGTCCAGGCTCTGCCCTCGTAGCCCCGCTGCGTACGCGCAGGAGGTGACCGAGTGGCGTAACTCGGTCACCCGGCCCTCGTCGAAGGCCTCGGCGATGAGGACGAAAGGTTCGATGGGCACAACCGTACGTGGTGCAGGGGCGTTTGCGTCCGGCATGGCGGGTACCGCCGATGGATCTTGGGTGGCGTCGCGGTTTCCGCCATCGTACGCCCAGCCGCCGACGCCGTGGGCCGGCTGACCTCCGGCTCGGCTCTCCGGTTGTGGCATCGTGTCGCCCATGTCCCCGGCCGGTGGTTTCGAGGTCCCGCTCTGGCGGGCTGTCGCGGTGTTCCGGTTCGCCTCCCTGGGGTACGTCTGCGTGCTGGTGCTGCGCGACTACGACCGGTACGCCCACCCGTTCGCCGCAGCGGCCGTCCTGCTGGTGATGCTGGCCTGGACCGTGGTGGCCGCCGCCGGGTACGCCCGACCGTCCTGGCGTCGGTTCCCGCTGCTGCTGGCCGACCTCGGGGTGGTGCTCGGGATCCTGCTGGTCACCCCCTGGGTGGTGGGTCGGGAGGCGTTGGCGGCCGGGGTGCCCACCCTGGCCGTGGCCTGGCTCGGTGGCCCGGTGCTGGCCTGGGCGGTCTCCGGGGGGCGGCGTCGCGGCACGGTGGCCGCGCTGCTGGTCGGCGCGGCGGACCTGGCCACCCGTGAGCAGATCGGCGACTCCTCGTTCACCGGGCCGATCCTGGCGCTGCTCGCCGGGGTGGTGGTCGGGCACGTCGCCCGACTGGCCGCGACCGCCGAGGAACGGCTGCAACGGGCTGTGGAGTTGGAGGCGGCGACCCGGGAGCGGGAGCGGCTGGCGCGCGACATCCACGACTCGGTGCTCCAGGTGCTGGCCCTGGTGCAGCGGCGCGGGGCGGACCTGGACGGGGAGGCCGGTGAACTGGCCCGCCTGGCCGGTGAACAGGAGGCGGCGCTGCGTGCCCTGATCACCGCCCCGGAGGCGGGTGCGGGTCCACCGACCGGTGCCGACCTGGACGTCCGCACCCTGCTGGGCCGGTACGCCTCGGCGGGGGTGTCGGTGTCGGCACCGGCCACCCCGGTACCGTTGCCCGCCCCGGTGGCCCGGGAACTGGCGGCGGCGACCGGGGCGGCGCTGGACAACGTCGAGCGGCACGCCGGGGGACGGGCGTGGGTGTTGATCGAGGACGAGGGGGAGACGGTGACGGTGTCCGTACGCGACGAGGGGCCGGGGATGTCGCAGGAGCGGCTCGACGAGGCGGCCCGGCAGGGTCGGCTGGGGTTCGCCCAGTCCATCCGGGGGCGGGTCGGCGACCTGGGCGGGGCGGTCCGGGTCCATTCCGCGCCCGGCACCGGGACCGAGGTGGAACTGGTAGTGCCCCGGAGCGCCGGGTGAGCGTCCGGGTGATGGTGGTCGACGACCACCCGATGTGGCGCGAGGGGGTGGCCCGGGACCTGACCGAGGCCGGGCACCTGGTGGTGGCCACGAGTGGTGAGGGACGGCAGGCACTCCGGGTGGCCCCGGCCGCCCGCCCCGACCTGGTGGTGCTGGACCTGCAACTGCCCGACATCTCCGGCGTCGAGGTGGTCCACGGTCTACGGTCCTCGTTGCCCGACGTCCGGGTGCTGATGCTCTCGGCCAGTGGGGAGCAGCAGAGCGTCCTCGACGCGGTGAAGGCCGGGGCCACCGGCTACCTGCTGAAGTCCGCCGCCCCGGCGGAGTTCCTGGACGCGGTCCGCCGGACCGCCGCCGGGGAGCCGGTCTTCACTCCCGGCCTGGCCGGTCTGGTCCTCGGCGAGTACCGCCGCCTCGCCGCCGGTGGCCCCGGCGACGGCGGGACGGACCGGGGGGAGGGCGCACCCCGGCTGACCGAGCGGGAGACCGAGGTGCTGCGTCTGGTCGCCAAGGGGCTGTCCTACAAGCAGATCGCCGAGCGGCTCGGTCTGTCCCACCGGACGGTGCAGAACCACGTCCAGAACACCCTGGGCAAGCTTCAGCTGCACAACCGGGTCGAGTTGACCCGCTACGCCATCGAGCAGGGCCTCGACGACTGAGGCCCCCGGGTGCCGGGTGCCGGTCGGACCTGCGGCGCCTGGATGCCGGTCGGCCCCTCAGTACGAGGCCGGTGGCCGGGTCTCGTGGATCGCCAGCTCCTCGGCGCTCGCGCCACCCCCGGCGGAACCGGCGTCGTAGGCGACGGAGTCGCTGTCCTGGTCCGAACGGACCCCTTCGTCTGGTTCGACCAGGCGACCCACCTGGGCGTCGGCGGTCGAACCCAACTGGCCGTGGTCGTACAGGGAGACCGGGGAGTTCGGGTCGGAGGTCGGACCGGGATTCATCACGTCCGCGTCGAGCTGGGCCTGCGCGGCGGCCTCCTCGCTGTCGGCCTCCGCGGCGATGTCCGGGTCCACCGGCCCGGCGAGCGGGTCGTCTGCCGGACGCTCGTACTGCTCGCGGGCGAGCTTGCTGTCCAGGGACTCACCGTCGAGCTGCTCGTCCGGCGTGGTGCCGAACCTGTCGACCGCCACCGGCATGCGGTCACCGGGAAGCTGGGCCGGCTCCGGGCCGTCGGCCTCCCGACCGGTGGCCACGTCGTCGTAGGCGGTGGAGTCGTCGTCGGCGGTGTCGGGCAGCCCCTGCGCCTCAGGATCGGACAGGGGGGTCGGGTACTCGTCGTCGCGCATGATGGAGCACTACCCGTTGCCTCTGCCGGGTAACCGATCCGGAGCCTGCGAAACGCCCGCCAGGGCCGGGTCGTTCAGCGGAGGAAGGCGGCCTCGTCCTCGGCGTACAGGACGCACCAGACGACCTTGCCCGCCGGAACGTCGGTGCTGCCCCAGCGCCGGGCGACGGTGTCGATCAGGAGCATCCCCCGGCCGCCGGTCGAGGTCGGCGGGGCGAGCCCGGTGAACGACGGCTGCCGGTGGGACTGGTCGCGGACCGCCACGTGCAGCGCGTCCGCCCGGCTGGCCAGCCGCAGGCTCATCCCGGTCCGGGCGTGCGCCACCGCGTTGTTGACCATCTCGGTGATCGCGATGCACCCCGGCTCGACCAGCTCCGGCAGCCCCCAGCGGACGCAGTTCTCGGTGACCAGGGTCCGGGCCTCCCGTGCCGCGCCCACCACCGGCGCCAGGGACAGACCCACCGACCGGGGTCGGAAGGTCGCGCCGAGGGCGGTCAGCGCCGAGGTCAGGGTCGGATGCACGGCGGGGCCGTCGGGTGGGGCCGTCGTCCCGGGTGGGCAGGTCACCCTGTTCGGGTCGAGGATGGCCAGCTCCGTCCCGGGCCAGTCGGCGACCTCCCGGTCGAGGTTGGCGAACATCCCCCGGGCGGCGGGGACGATGCTGGCGAGACCGGACAGGTCGATCACCGTCGGACCCGCGCGCTCCCAGAGACAGGTGAGCAGAATGTCACGTACGGTGGCGATGTCGGCGGCGTCCAGGGTCCCGGTCAGGGGGACGACAGTGGTCGATCCATCCGTTCCCACCAGGCATTGCGCGTCCGTCGGCATAATCCTGTCATTGTGCACGTCGAGTACGCAGTGTGCATCTGCCGGCGGAGACGACCGGTGGTGGAGCCACCGATGGTGACCGGAGCGTCGCTGCGTGGTCGAGAGGGTCGGTGACCGCCCCGGATCCCGGCCACCGATCGGGCCGTTCGGGCTGCTGTGACCCGGCCCGGCTCGCCTGACCGATCCCGATCTGTCAGGTTTGGGCCTCTCGGGGCTCGGTTAATGGGACGCTCTGACCGGAGGACCACCCGCTCGCAGAACGCATGGAGGTGACCCATGCGCGTCGGCCTTGTCTGTGCACACGCCGGCCCGTTCCCGCACCTCGACGGCCCCGCCGTCGGCACCCACCAGCACATCGCCCGGGTCGCCGCCGAACTGGCCGCGCGGGGGCACGACGTCCGGGTCTACGAACGTCGTGAGGAATCTGGTTCGGCCGAGTCGACCCAGGTCGACGGGTACCTGCTGGAGCGGGTCCCGGTCGGCCCCACCGCGCCGACGGCCACCGCCGCGCTGGTCGGGCACGTACCCGAGTTCGGGCGCTGGCTCAGCGAGCGGTGGTCGGGTGCCTGGCGGCCGGACGTCGTACACGGTCACTACTGGATCGGCGGCCTCGCCGCCGCCACCGCCGTACGGGACACCGACATCCCGGTGGTCCAGACCTTCCACTCGCTCGGGGTCGAGCAGCTGCGGCACCTGGGCCGGGGGTACGACGGGCCGGGGGAGCGGATCCCACTGGAACGGGCGTTGACCCGGGCGGTGGACATCGCCGTCGCCCAGTGCAACGACGAGGTCGACGAGCTGACCCGGATGGGCCTGCAACGCGCCTCGGTGGCCATGGTCCCGGCCGGCGTCGACGTCGAGCGGTTCCACCCCGACGGCGAGGCGGCACCCCGGGAGCAGCGGTCCCGGATCCTGTCCGTCGGCGGCCTGTCGGCCGGGCACGGACAGGAGGACCTGATCCGGGCGATGCGGCTGGTCGGCGACGTGGAACTGGTCATCGCCGGAGGGCCGCCCGCCGACCGGCTGGCCAACCACGCCGAGGCCCGTCGGCTGCGGGAGCTGGCCGAACGACACGGCGTCGCCGACCAGGTACGCCTGGTCGGTGGGGTGCCGCACGACCAGATGGCCACCTGGTACCGCTCGGCCGACGTGGTCGCCTGCACCCCGCACTACTCCTCCGCCGGGCGGGTGTCGCTGGAGGCGATGGCCTGTGGCGTACCGGTGGTCGGATACGCCATGGGCGGACTCGCCGACGCGGTGGTCGACGAGGTCACCGGCAAGCTGGTGCCCCCCGGCGACGTCCGGGCGCTCGGCGTCCAGCTGCGGCGGCTGCTCGCCGACAACGCCGGTCGGTTCGCGTACGGCCACGCGGCGGTGGACCGGGTCCGGTGCAGCTACACGTGGGAACGGACCGCCGGGGCGTTGGAACGGCTCTACGAGCGGGTGGTCGGGTTGCGACGCCCGGTCAAGGCCTGAGCCGACCGCTGCGTCAGCGCTGCTGAGTCAGCCGCTGCGTCAGCTGCTGAACCGACCGCTGAGTCAGCCGCTGCGTCGGGCCGGGGTCGGCAGTCCCACCGTCGGGTGACCCTCGTGGCTCGTACGCGCCGCCGGGGCACGACGCCCGGCGGGGGCCTCCCCGCCCCCGGTGCCGACGCCGGTCCCGACTCCAGTGCCGACGCCGGTCCCGACCCCGGTGCCGACGTCGGCGCCCTCGACGGCGAGACGGGCGACGGCGTGCCCGTGCTGCGGTTTGGCGTACCGGGTGAGGCCGATGACGGCGGCGAGGGTGGCCAGGAAACCGGTGGCGGCCAGCCACTCCCGGCCCGGCCAGATCTGGTCGTTGAGCAGCAGCAGACCGACGATGGCGGCGGGAACCGCCCCGGCGGCGTCCATCGCGGCCACCGCAGCCGTGGTCGACCCCCGCTGCATGGCCAGGCCGAGCAGCAGCTGCCCGACGAGGGAGTGGGCGATGAGCAGGTAGAGCAGCGGGTTGCGGAAGAACGCCTCCGTCGAGGCCACCGAGGCCAACGGACGGGCCGCCACCGCTGCCGCGGAGAACGCCAACCCGGCCAGCGACCCGAGCGCCACCGAACCGGGCGAACCGTGCAGGCGGACCGCGAAGACCCCCAACACCGCGATCACGCCCAACGCGACCAGGAGGGCGATCATGCCGGCGGTGCCGAGCGGGCTCGACTGGGCCGGCTCGGCGGAGAGCACCAGCGCGGTGATCCCGACCAGCAGGAGTGCCAACAGGGCCACCTCGGCGAGGGGCAGCCGCCACTTCAGCACCACCACCCCGAGCACGGCGGTGACCCCCAGCCCGGCCGCCACACTCGCCTGCACCAGGAACAGCGGCAGGTCCCGTCGGGCCAGGAAGGCCAGGACGAACGCGGCGATCTGGAAGCCCAGCCCCACCAGGTAGGTGCGGTGCCCGGCCAGTCGCAGCAGGAGACCCGGATCGAAGGTGTGGTTGACGGTGGTCCGGGTCGCGGCGATCGACTGGAGGAGGTTGGCGAAGCCGTAAGCGACGATCATCGCTGCCAGGAAGCACCAACCGGATGTGGACACCTGGCGAGGATAGAGGGTTGCCGGCGATCAGTCGTCGGCCGGCCGGCCCAGCCGGGCCAGCACTTCGGCGTGCAGGAGCCCGTTGCTCCCCACCGCGCTGCCGTCGCCGGGGGCGTTCGCGCCGGTCAGGTCGGTGAGCAGCCCTCCGGCCTCGGTGACGATGGGGACCAGGGCGGCGATGTCCCACAGGGACAGTTCCGGCTCCACCATGGCGTCGAGTGCACCCTCGGCGAGCAGCATGTAACCGTAGAAGTCCCCGTAGGCCCGGCTCCGCCAGGTGTCACGCATCAGCCCGAGCATCCCGTCGAGGCGTCCCCGGGCGATCCACCCGTCCAGGGAGGCGTAGCAGAAGCTGGCGTCGGCGAGGTCGCGGACGCCGGAGACCCGGATGGGCACGCCACCGGCGGCGTCGGGGCCGGCGTACGCACCCGCCCCGGTCGCCGCCCACCAGCGCCGTCCCAGGGCCGGGGCGGAGACCAGCCCCAGCACCGGGGTGTCCCCCTCCAAGAGGGCGACGAGGGTGGCCCAGATCGGCACGCCCCGGATGAAGTTCTTGGTGCCGTCGATCGGATCCACCACCCACCGACGCCCGTCCGGCGTGGCGGCCGGCTGCTCGCCGTACTCCTCGCCGAGCAGCCCGTCGTCCGGCCGGTGCTCGGCCAGCAGGGCACGGATCTCCCGCTCCACGGCGGTGTCCGCGTCGCTGACCGGGGTGAGGTCCGGCTTGGCCTCGACCCGCAGGTCGAGGGCGCGGAACCGGGCGCTCGACACGGCGTCCGCCCGGTCGGCGAGCAGGTGGGCTAGGGCGAGATCGTCGGCGTACCGGCTCATGCCACAGACGGTAACCGGCAGTCGTCAGCCGCCCGAGGGTGGGTCACCGGCCTCCGGCGGCTCACCCGACCGTGGGTCGGCCTCCCCGGCGCGGGAGGCCAGCAGCCGTCGGTACGACCCCAGCCGCCGGTCGTCGGCCCGACCGGAGGCCACCCAGGCGTCCAGTGCGCAGTCGGTCTCGTCGGCGGTGTGTGGACAGTTCGGCGGGCACTCCACGGTCCCCTCGACCAGGTCGGGGAAACCGTGCAGCAGGCTGTCGGCGCTGACGTGGGCCAGCCCGAAGCTGCGGATCCCCGGGGTGTCCACGATCCATCCCGGGTCGTCGTCGGCCCCGGACGCGACAGGCAACCGCAGCACCACAGCGCTGGTCGAGGTGTGCCGACCCCGGCCGATCGCGCTGACCACGCCGACCGCCCGGTCCGCGTCCGGCACCAACCGGTTGACGAGCGTCGACTTGCCCACCCCGGAGTGTCCGACCAGGACCGACACCCGACCGGCGAGCAGCGCGCGGAGCGCGGCCAGGTCCGAGTCGGGGCGGATCAGCACGTACGGCAGTTCCAGTTCGGTGTAGTAGTCGAGGATCTTCTCCGGACCGGCCAGGTCGGCCTTGGTCAGGCAGAGCAGCGGCTCGATGTCGGCGTCGTACGCGGCCACCAGGCACCTGTCGACGAATCCGGTCCGGGGCGGCGGGTCGGCCAACGCGCTGACGATCACGAGTTGGTCGGCGTTGGCCACCACCACCCGTTCCAGTCTCCCCTCGGCGGTGGTCTCGTCGTCGTCGGCGGTGCGTCGCAGCACCGAACGGCGTTCGGCGATCCGGACGATCCGGGCCAGCGCCCCGTCCGCCCCGGAGACGTCCCCGACCAGCCCCACCCGGTCGCCGACCACCACCGACTTGCGCCCCAGTTCCCGGGCGCGCATCGCGGTGACCAGTGGGGCGTCCGGGTCGGCGTCCTGCCGCACGCAGGTGTAACGGCCCCGGTCCACGCCGATCACGAAACCGTCCACCGCGTCGTCGTGCCGGGGGCGGTTACGGGTACGGGGTCGCGACGACCTCCCCGGCCGGACCCGGACGTCGTCCTCGTCGTACTCGCGCTTCTTGGTCGCCAGGACCCCTGCCCCCTGTCGCGTCAGTTCTCGCCGGTCACCATCGCTGACCATAGTGCCGGGAACTCGGGCATGGTCTTGGAGGTACAGCCGATGTCGTCCACCTCGACCCCTGCGACGACCAGCCCGGCGACCGCTGCGGCGTGCGCCATCCGGTGGTCGTGGTAGGTGCGGAAGGGCGCCCCGCGCATCGGGCGGGGCCGGATCTCCAACCCGTCGGCGAGCTCGGTGACGTCCGCGCCGAGGGCGGTGAACTCGGTGGCCAGGGCGGTCAGCCGGTCGGTCTCGTGCCCCCGGATGTGGGCCACCCCGGTGAGCCGTGACGGCGAGTCGGCGACCGCCGCCAGGGCGGTGAACACCGGGGTCAGCTCGCTGACGTCGGACAGGTCGGCGTCGATCCCGTGCACCCTGCCGGTGCCGCGCACGGTCAGCCCGTCGGTGGTCAGGGCGACCTCGCCACCCATCCGGTGCAGCAGCTCGCGGAGCTGTTCGACGGGTTGGGTGCTGCGCGGGGGCCAACCCTGCAACGTCACTTCGCCCCCGGTGACCAGCGCGGCGGCGAAGAACGGGACAGCGCCGGAGAGGTCCGGTTCGATCTCCCATCCCCGTCCGGTCAACGGCCCGGGCTCGACGACCCAGACGTCGGGGGTGGTGTCGTCGACGGCGGCCCCGGCGGCCCGCAGCAGCCGGACGGTCATCCGCAGGTGCGGGGCGGACGGGACGGGCGGGCCGACGTGGCGGACCACGACACCCCTGTCGAACCGGGGCGCGGCCAGCAGCAGGCCGGAGACGAGCTGGCTGGAGGCGGAGGCGTCGATCTCCACCTCCCCGCCGGTGACCTGCCCGGTGCCGGAGACGGTCAGCGGGAGGCTGCCCCCGGTCGGGGTGTCGATGCGGACCCCGAGGGTACGGAGGGCACCGATCAGCGGGCCGAGCGGACGGGTCCGGGCCTGGGGGTCGCCGTCGAAGGTGATCCGCCCCTCGGCCAGGCCGGCGATCGGCGGGACGAACCGCATGACGGTGCCGGCGAGGCCGACGTCGACGTGGGTGGGGCCGGTCAGCCGGTGCGGCCGGACCAGCCACCGGGCGTCGTCGCTGATCGACACGTGCGCGCCCATGCCCCGGAGAGCGCCGGCCATCAACTCGGTGTCCCGGGCCCGCAGCGGCCGGGCCAGGGTCGACGGGCCGCTGGCCAGCGCGCTGAGCACCAGGGCCCGGGCGGTCAGCGACTTGGAGCCGGGCAGCCGCAGGGCGGTCCCGACCGGGTCGGTGGCGGTCGGGGCGGTCCACGGCTGCGGCGTCCGGGGCGCGGTCAGGTCTCCCACGGGACCCATTCTGCCGGGTCGTGCCGGTGATGCCGACGTGGGCGTCGACGGTCCTCCCGGCTGGCGGGACAGCGGGGGCGGGTCCGGCGGGTTAGCGTGACCCCATGTGCGGCAGGTACGCGACCACCCGTGGCGCGGGTGACCTCAGCGCCATGTTCGAGGCGTACGACGACACCGGCGGCCGGGTCCGGGCGGACCACAACGTGGCTCCGACGGACACGGTGCCGGTGGTCCGGGTCGACGCCGAGGGCAGGCGGGCGCTGGCGACCGCCCGCTGGGGTCTGCTCCCGCCGTGGGCGAAGTCACCGGCCGCCGGATCCCGCATGATCAACGCTCGGGCGGAGACGGTCGCCACCAGTCGGGCGTACGCCCGTCCCTTCGCCCGTCGACGCTGTCTGGTGCCGGCCGACGGCTGGTACGAGTGGACCCGGACCGAGACCGGCAAGCAGGCGTACTTCCTCACCCCGGCGGACGGCTCGGTGCTGGCCCTGGCCGGGATCTGGTCGACCTGGGAGGGGTCGGACGGCCCGCTGGACACCGTCAGCGTGCTCACCACCGCCGCCGTGGGACGGCTGACCGAGGTGCACGAGCGGATGCCGCTGCTGTTGCCGCCGGACCGGTGGACGCCCTGGCTGGAGCCGGTCGACGACCCCACGGCCCTCCTGGACCCGCCACCGCCGCGGTGGCTGGCCGGGCTGGAGCTCCGCCCGGTCGGTCCGGCGGTGGGCAACGTCCGCAACAACGGGCCGGAGCTGACCGAGCGGGTCGCCCTCTCCCCGGGTGCGCAACCGGTGGAACCGACTCTCTTCTGACCCGGGTCCGCGCATTGTCGGGCGCTGATTTGCCAGTGTTGCGGACGAATCGTCGGGCAGACCTTCGCACTTTTCCCGTCAAAGACTTGAACCGGTGTCCACAAATGCGATAGAACACAGCGCCGGTATGGGAGTCGATTCGCACAGTGCGATCGACGCTCGTCGATCATGCCGGTCCCACGGGGGAGGTGGGTGGATGACACGGGCACGTATGCCCCGTCCGCATGAAGTGGCCGCTGCGCGTCGTGATCCGCGACTGTTGCGGGCGCTGTCCGAGCGACGTTCCGACGAGGCGTGGCGGACCAGAGGGACCTGTCAGAGCGTCGATCCGGAGACGTTCTTTCCAGCGCCGAACGAGCCGGCCGACGCCGCCGTCTCGCTCTGCCGAAGCTGCGACGTGCAGGGGTCCTGCCTGGCCTGGGCGCTGGACGTCGGGGACTGCCACGGTGTCTGGGGTGGCACCACACCACGGGAGAGGCGGGCCATGCTGGTCGCCTGGCGTACCGAGGTGGATCCGGACCCGGATGCCGCCGACGAGGCCGGGCCGCCGGTCCGCGACCGGTTGCTCACTCTGGTGCCGTCCAACCGTTGATTCCGGCCGTAATCCGGTCTCCGTGAACCGGAGACCGGATCACGGCGCAGAATAGGCGGGTGCGGGAAACGGACAATGTCGAAACAGCTGTGGGAGTGGCCCGGATCGACGTGGATCGGCCGGACGGGCCGGAGACCGCGATGCTGGTGCTCGGGCACGGTGCGGGCGGCGGGGTGGACGCGCCGGATCTGATCGCCCTCCGCGACGCCGGGGTGGCCGCCGGGCTCCTGGTGGCCCGGGTGACCCAGCCGTACCGGGTGGCCGGTCGGCGTGCCCCCGCCCCGGCCGGTCACCTCGACCAGGCGTGGGTGGCGGTCCTCGCCCGGCTGCGCAGCCGAGCGTCGGCCGGGCGGCCGGTCCTGGTGGGTGGTCGGTCCAGTGGTGCCCGGGTGGCCTGTCGGACGGCGGGGACGGTCGGTGCGGTGGGCATCGTCGCGCTGGCCTTCCCGATCCACCCGCCCGGCCGACCCGAGCGTTCCCGGGTGGGCGAGTTGGCGACCGGGCTGCCGACTCTGGTGGTCAACGGCGACCGGGACCCCTTCGGCGTCCCGGAGTCCACGGCGGCCCCAGTGCGGGTCGTCGTCCGTCCCGGCGAACGCCACGACCTGCGTCGGGACCCCTCCGGTACGGCTGCCGTGGTGCTGGACTGGTTGCGCTCCCACGGGTGGGCCCGGTAGCCGTTTCCGCCGCCGGTGGCGTCTCGTTGCATCGAGTGGTGTCGGACTGCCCGGTACGGGTGGCCCGGAACCGCCCTCCCAGGCCCTTCCTGGTCCCTGCGCCCGGCCCCACCGGACAGGGACCAGGAACGGGAGCGGGTGGGGCCCGGAATGCACCGGCCGTCCGGTTGCGTTGACACCCTCGGACGACACAGAGCCGAGGGGGGTGAGCGGGTGCCGACCGAGACACGGTGCCGAGAACGGGACGAGCGGCATACCCGACAGGTGAGGCGACTGTCGGATGGACCCGGGTGGCCGGCGACGGCCGTGAAGGGGGAGTCGGTCAGGCCGCCGGTGAGCGGCGGCACAACGGCCGGAAGTGGATCTGCCGCCCCCGTACAACGCGTATCCTCGTCGCAGGAGCATCCGACGCGAGGGGATGTGCGGTTGACCACCGAGAAGACGGACGAGCGTAGGGCCCGTTTCGAGCGGGACGCGATGCCCTTCGTCGACCAGCTCTACGCGGCCGGACTGCGGATGACCCGCAACCCGGCGGACGCCGAGGACCTGGTCCAGGAGACGTACCTGAAGGCGTATGCCGCGTTCCACCAGTTCGAGCAGGGCACCAACCTGAAGGCCTGGTTGTACCGGATCCTGACCAACACCTACATCAACTCGTACCGCAAGCGGCAGCGCCAGCCGATCCAGGCGCCCACCGAGGAGATCACCGACTGGCAGCTCGCCGAGGCCGAGTCGCACACCTCCAGCGGGCTGCGTTCCGCCGAGACGGAGGCGCTGGACCGGCTCCCCGACAGCGACGTCAAGGAGGCCCTCCAGCAGCTGCCGGAGGAGTTCCGGTTGGCCGTCTACCTCACCGACGTCGAGGGCTTCTCCTACAAGGAGGTCGCCGACATCATGGGTACGCCGATCGGTACCGTGATGTCGCGGCTGCACCGGGGCCGACGCAACCTGCGCAAGCTGCTCGAACGGTACGCGGCCGAGCGGGGCTTCTCCGCCGCCCGCTCCTCGGGTGGGTCGACCACTGCCGCCGGCCAGGAGGTGTGACGTGAGCTGTGGGAAGCCACACGAGACGGACTGCCGTGAGGTGCTCGCCGAGGTCTACCTCTACCTCGACCTGGAGTGCGCCGACGAACGTCGGGAACGGATCCGGCGTCACCTCGACGAGTGCGGCCAGTGCCTGCGCGAGTACGGCATCGAGCAGGAGGTGAAGGCGCTCGTGGCCCGCTGCTGCGGTCAGGAGGTCGCTCCGGAGAAGCTGCGGGCCCGGCTCCGGGGCCGCCTCACCGAACTGGTGGTCTTCGAGACCGCCGACTCCCGGGAACTGGCCGACTGACACCCGGGCGAGACCGGAGACGGATCGACGCCCCACCCCGCACGCTTCTCGCGTCGGCACCTGCAAGAAGGTGCCGGGGGTGGGGCGTCGTCGTGTCCCCAGCTCAGGAGTTGGGGCGCTTGCCGTGGTTGGCGGCGCTCTTCTTGCGAGCCCTCTTCCGACGGGCCTTCTTCGCCATGTGGCCTCCTCGTGTTGGTGACGGTCCGGACGCGCGACCCGCGCACCGGTGGTCGTGACCGGATCCCCCGGCGCCGCCGGGGTCCGATCCGCTGATGTTACGGCCTGTCGCGGTGGCCCGGATCGTGCGGCCCCGCCCTCGCTGCGTCGGGCTCGGCTCCGGTGCGTCCCCGCGTGGCGACCGCACGGGGGCGCCCAGGGGCTCCGACCGTGGTTGGATACCCAGACACACCGTGGAATGAGGAGGGCCCGAACATGGCCGAGGAGATCCGCGCGGAGATGGTGGCCAACGTCTGGAAGGTCGTGGCCACCGCCGGGGACACCGTCACCGAAGGAGACACCCTGGTGATCCTGGAGTCGATGAAGATGGAGATCCCGGTGGTCGCCGAGGTCGACGGTGTGATCCAGCAGCTGGCCGTCAACGAGGGTGACGTGGTGCAGGACGGCGACCTGATCGCGGTGATCGGCTGACCGGCCCGGACCCCTTTCGGGAGTTCCGCCACCGGAGGGTCAGGAGAGCGGACGACCGGTCAGCCGGTACCAGAACCGACGGAGTCGGCCGGGGCGCCGGGGTCGGCCACCGATCAACAGGTACGCCGTCTCGACCATCTGACGGTCCAGCTCCGGCGTGGCCAGGGCCAGGTACGCCAGCGAGGTGGCGATCGGTACCGGGCGTTCCCGCCCCACCTCGGCCACGTCGGCGAGCCGTTCGGCGGTCATCCGGGCCACGTCCGGGCGTACCTGCGGGTCCACCCAGGCGGCGGTGACCAGGGCGAACAGTGCCGCCTCGGTG
Source organism: Micromonospora sp. SH-82 (assembly GCF_051132485.1). Lineage (NCBI taxonomy): Bacteria > Bacillati > Actinomycetota > Actinomycetes > Micromonosporales > Micromonosporaceae > Micromonospora > Micromonospora sp. SH-82. Next base: position 133,358 of record NZ_CP148049.1, on the reverse strand, counting down.
GTCCAGTCCTCCACCCCCCAGAGCAGGTCCACCAGGACGGCCCGGCGTACCGAGGTGTCCCAGGGCTCGTCGGTGCGGTGGTGCAGCAGCCCCAGACAGGCCCACACCTGCACGCAGCGCACCCACAGGGAGGGGTCCTGGCTGTTCAGGACCCGCCCCAGCGCCGTGGCGGGCGGGTCGGGCGGGTGCACCAGCAGGCCGAGGAGATCGGGCAGGTCGAGGGTGGCCAGGCCGACAGCCGCGTCGTACGCCGCCGGTGGATGCGGCCAGGCGGGGGTGGCCACCTGCCGGATCCGTCGTACCGCCTCCTCGGACGGTGGGGGGATCGCGGGCGCGACGGTGTCCGCCTGGTACGCCCACAGCTGTCGGGTGCCCGAACGTCGGGGCTGACGCGGGTCCGGGCCGGGTACGTCGGTGGCCGACTCGACAGTCAGCTCCGGGACGGCGGCGGCGAGGGTCCGTAGGGCGCTGGGCGGCTCCGGTGCCACCAGCCGTAGCCGTTCCCCCCGGGCGGCCGGCCTGTCGTGCACCGCCTGGCGGATCACCTGCACCAGCGTGCCGCCGGCCGGGGTGAGCTGCCCCAGCCAGGGGCGGCTGCGGCAGGACTCGGCGAGGTCGGTGTGCTCGTGGGTGTCGTCGGGGTGGTCCCTGACGAAGTCGGTCAGGGCCACCAGGTGGGCCACGTCGCCGTCGCGGGCGAAACGCAGTCGGTGCGCGGTGTGCACCGCACAGTCGAAGGCGGGGTCACGTTCCAGGGCGTGGTCGATCCAGCGCAGCGCCTCGTCGAGCCGCCCGTTGTCGGCGAGGGTGCCGGCGATGTCGGCGTAGACGGCGAGGTCGTCGGGGTCGTGTTCGACGGCCCGGGTGAGGGCGGCCAACGCCTCCCGGGTGCGGCCGGCGCTGCGGTGGGCGTACCCGAGCCACACCTCGCCGAGCTTGGACGGCTGGGCGCGTACGCCCCGGGTGGCCCAGCGGACCGCCAGCTCGGTCTCGCCGATCCGGCGGGCCAGCGCGGAGGCCGCGCCGAGCAGGAGCCCGTGGTCGGGGCGGACCGTCACCGCGTTGCGGGCGAGCGCGAGGTACGGACCGAGGGCCGCCCGGCCGGACGGCGGCACCGGATCCGGTACGGCGGCGCAGATCTGCATCAGGATCCGGGCGATCCGGTCCGGGTCGAGGCGTTCGGCCAGCTCGGGGGCGGTCACCCAGGGCACTCCCGCCCAGTCGACGCCGGGCGAGTGACCGGTGGCGGCGGCCAGGAGGTCCAGTCCCTCCGCCGGGCGTCCGGCGGCGGCGAGCAGGTGTGCGCGGGCCACCACCGAGCCGACGAAGGCGTGGTGGTTGAGGGGGAAGAGTTCGACGCCCCCGTCGCCGACGGCGGCGAGCCGGGCCAGGGTCTCGTGTACCTCCGGCAGGGTCGGCGCCTGGGCCAGCGCGCCCGCGACGTGCCCGGCCGCGTGTTCCAGCTCGCCGGAGTCCAGCGCCAACCGGGCCAGGGCGAGTTCCTCCGCCGCCGTCAGCGCGGCATCGTCCTGCTCGGACACGTAGCCCTCTCGGTCGTGATGGGTCTCAGCGTTCGGCAAGCCTAGGGGATGTCCGGCCGGACCTGTGACATCCTGCGCGTTACTGCTCACTACATTGCTGGCTCGGACTCATTCGTGCAAGACTGAGCAGCAAATGCGCGGGGATCGCGCATGACCGTCGAGGTGACGGGGAACCCCGTCGAGACGGCACAGGAGGCGGCGCAACCGCGTCGGGGAGGAGTCACCGTGACGCGCGCAGGCAACGGCATGGCCACCGACATCGCCGAGCAGCCGGCCGGATACGCCCGGCTGCTCACCCCCGAGTACGCCGACCCGATCGCCCGGGTCGCCGCCGTGATCGCCCGACGTCGCCCCCGCCACGTGGTCTTCACCGCCCGGGGCACCTCCGACCACGCCGCCCTCTACGCGGCGTACCTGACCGAGATCCGTCTCGGCCTGCCCGCCGGTCTGGCCTCGCCGAGTGCCCTGACGGTCTTCGGTGCCCGCCCGGACTACTCCGACGCCCTGGTCGTCGGGGTGAGCCAGAGCGGCGGGTCACCCGACCTGACCGAGGTGCTGCGGGTGGCCCGGGACTCCGGGGCGCTCACCCTCGCGGTCACCAACGCGCCGGACTCCCCGCTGGCCGCCGCCGCCGAACTCTCCGTCGACATCGCCGCCGGGCACGAGCGGGCCGTCGCCGCCACCAAGACCTACACCGCCGAGCTGCTCGCCCTGCTGATGCTCGTCGAGGGCGTACGCGCCGGTGACGGGGTGCTGCCCGACGAGGAGCGCGCCGCCCTCGACGGGCTCCCGGAGCTGGCCGCCCGCACCCTCGACGACTCCACCCCCACCCAGCTCGCCCCCCGCTACCGGTTCGCCGCCCGACTCGTCACCACCGGCCGGGGGTACGCGTACCCGACCGCCCGGGAGGCCGCCCTCAAGCTGATGGAGACCTCCTACCTGCCGGCGTTGGCCTTCTCCGGTGCCGACCTGCTGCACGGACCGCTGGCCATGACCGACCCGGACGTGCCGGTGCTGGCCGTGATCGGCTCCGGTCCCGGCGGCGGGTCCATGCGGGAGGTGCTGCCCCGCCTCGGCGAGCGTGGCGCCGACGTGGTGGCCGTCGGGTCGGCCGACGTCGAGGCCTCCGCCCGGATGGCGGTCCCCGAGGTCGACGAACGCTACGCCCCCCTGCTCGACATCCTTCCGCTCCAGCGTCTGGCCCTGGCCCTGGCCCTGGCCCGGGGCGAGGACCCGGACGCCCCCCGAGGGTTGAAGAAGGTCACCGCGACGATGTGACGGGGGCGTGGCAGGCTGGTGTGGTGTCCACGCTGCGCGATCTCGCCGAGGAGCACACCCGGCTCCGCCCCACCGACATCGACCACCTTCACCGGCTCGCCGGTGAGTGGCAGCTCCTGTCCGACCTGTCCTTCGCCGATCTCCTGCTCTGGGTCCCGACCGACGAGGACGGCACCTTCTGCTGCGTGGCCCAGGTCCGACCGACCACCGCCCCGACGGCGTACCAGGACGACCAGGTGGGCCGGACCATCGGCGGGCCGGAGGTGGCCCACCTGGAGATCGCCCACCGGCAGGGCCGGATCTGGCGGGAGGGCGACCCGGTCTGGTACGGCGACGTACCGGCCCGGCACGAGGCCATCCCGGTCCGGCTGCGTACCACCGACGGGGAGGCCGGTGAGGTGATCGGGGTGGTCGGCCGGGACACCAACCTGTCCACCGCCCGCACCCCCAGCCAACTCGAACTGAACTACCTGACCACCGCCGACGACCTGGCGCAGATGATCTCCGACGGGACCTTCCCGCCACCCCGGCACCCCGGGGAGACCACCTCCGCCCCCCGGGTGGGCGACGGGCTGGTCCGGCTGGACGCCGGGGGCAAGGTCACCTATGCCAGCCCGAACGCCCAGTCGGCGTACCGGCGGTTGGGACACGCCTCCCTGCTGGTCGGGGAGGACCTGGCGGTCCTGCACCGCAGACTCGCCGGGGACCCCCTGGACGGCACCGACGCCGGCAACGCGGTCCTCGCCGCGCTGCGCGGCGAGGGACCGCCCCGCCGGGAGATCGAGGCCAAGGGCGCGACGATGCTCACCCGGGCGCTGCCGCTGATGCCCGCCGGAGTGCCGATCGGCGCCCTGGTCCTGGTCCGCGACATCACCGAGGTACGCCGCCGCGACCGGGCGCTGATCACCAAGGACGCCACCATCCGGGAGATCCACCACCGGGTGAAGAACAACCTGCAGACGGTGGCCGCACTGCTGCGGTTGCAGGCGCGTCGGGTGGCCATGCCGGAGGCCCGGGTGGCGCTGGAGGAGTCGGTCCGTCGGGTCGCCTCGATCGCCCTGGTCCACGAGACCCTCTCCATGTCCAACGACGAGGCGGTCGAGTTCGACGGGATCGTCGACCGGGTGGCCAGCGCCGCGACCGAGGTGGCAGCGACCGAGGTCGCGGTCCGGATGCGCCGCTCCGGCAGCTTCGGGGTCCTCCCGGCGGAGATCGCCACCTCCCTGGTGATGGTCCTCAACGAGCTGCTGCTCAACGCTGTCGAGCACGGCTTCCCGAACCCGCCGTCGGAGCCGGACGCGCCCCCCGCCGAGGTGGTCGTCTCGGTGCAGCGGTCCCGCAAGAAACTGCACGTCACCGTCGCCGACAACGGGCGCGGCCTGCCCACCGACTTCGACCCGGAGCGGGCCGGTCGGCTCGGTCTCCAGATCGTGCGGGCGCTGGTCACCGGTGAGCTGCGGGGCACCATCGAGTTGCGGGCGGGGGCCGAGGCGGGCACCGAGGCGGTCCTGGTCGTCCCGCTGGCCCGGGGGTGACGGCTCGACCCGTCCCGACCGGGGTCGGGCGACTGTCAGCGGGTCAGCAGCGCCACCGTCAGACCGGCGCGCGGCCAGACCCCGGTCACCGTGTAGTCCGCGCGTAGCGCGTCCCCCTTCGCCCCCGGCACGGCGGCCAGGGGGTCGTCGCGGCGGCCCGCCACCACCAGCCAGACCCGGGTGACCCCGGCGAGGCACTCGGCGGGCCGGGCGCACTCGGTGGCCCACAGGTCCCCCCGGTCGGCCTGGTCGCGGATCAGCAACGCGTCGCGCGGCTGGTCGGCCGCCGGCGACGGCCCGGCGGGTGCGTCACCGGGCTCGGCCCGCCCGGTCGGGGGTCGACTCCGGCCCAGGTGGTACGCCATCCCGAGGTCGAGGAAGAGCCAGCCGTCGCGGGGCGCGTAGACGACGGCGTCGCCGGGACGCCGACCGGCGACGACCACCTCGGCGGCACCCCGGTAGTCGATCGCGGCGCTGCGCGGCCACTCGTGGGTCCGACGCAGTGCGACCTGGTCGGGCAGGCCCATCAGCCCGACCAGGGCCACCACCGCCAGTCCGGCCGGCAGCCCCGCCCCGCGCACCGGCACCCAGACCCGACGGAGCCGACCCGACTGTGGCGTACCCCGGTCCGGTCGGGTCCCCGGGGTGTCGGAGTCGGTGGTCACCGGGGGTGGGGCGGCGTCGGCCCGCGCGGCCCGGGTCAGGGTCAGGGCGGCCCCGGCCAGCAGACACCCGAACGGCACCGTGAAGAAGAGGTAGCGGGGGACCCAGAGCGGCACCACCGATCCGACGGCGAGGAGCAGCAGGACCGGCAGCGCCAGGCAGACCCCGGGCACCAGGGCGGGTCGCCCGTACCGGAGCGCTCCGAGGGCGGCGAGGCCGAGCACCAGACCGCCGACCGTGGCGCTCTGGGCGAGCCCACCGGGCAGCCCCGTCACGTCGGTCAGGCGGGCCGGGTCGACCCAGTCGAGCTGCCGGGACCGTTGCTCCCGGGCCACCAGGACCAGGGGGGTCAGCAGCAGGGCCGCCGGGACCAGCGCCGCCGACCAGGCACCGAACCGGCGGACCCGACCACCGGACGGCCCCTCGGTGAGGACGACCACCGCGTGCGCCCCCACCAGGATCAGCGCCACCAGGTGGGCGAGCCCCAGAGCGGCGACGGTGGCGGCGTACCCGACCCACCGGACCCACCCGCCCCGGCGTACCGCGTCGACCAGGAGCACCGTGGCGAGGACGGCCAGCAGGGTGGCCAGCGCGTACGGCCGGGCCTCCTGCCCGTACCGGGAGGTGCCGGGCAGGACCGCGAAGAGGAGTCCGGCGAGCAGTCCGGCCCGGGCGCCCACCAGCCGCTCCCCGAGCACCGTGGTCAGCCCGGCCGCCGCCGACAGGGCCAGGGCCGCGGGGAGCCGCAGCGCGGTGACGGAGTCGCCGAACACTGCCACCCACCAGTGCAGGAGCAGGTACCAGGCGCCGGTGACGGCGTCGATGGTGCCGACCATCCGGACCAGTCCGTCGAGGCCCCGGGTGGCGGCGCTCCAACTGGCGAGTTCGTCCCGCCACAACTGGGCCTGATCGATCCCGGTCAGGGTGACCAGGAGGGTCACCAGGGTGGGCCAGAGCCACCCGAACCGGATCCCGGTCGTGGGCGACCGATCGGGCCGTCGGCTCGACTGCGGCACGTCGCCCACGGGTCGAGCCTGGCACACCGGCGGGCCGGGCAGGCGGAGATCGGCCCGGTCCAGCCACCATCGGTCACCGGAGTACGCGACCGGGGCGCAGACGCCCCGACGACAGCGGTGGGTACGGGTCACACGCCCGTCCGTGATGTGGGATGTGGCACGCAGCCGTTGGCCGCCTCCGGGCGGTTGTGGCAGCATGGTCGGCATGACCGCCGCTGTCGTCCGCTTCTTCGTGGCCCGTCGCCACGTCGACTACGGGCACGTCTGCAGCGCGCTCTGTCCGGCCATCTGAGGACGCCCGACCCCATTCTGTCTCGGGCAAGCCCCCCCGCGTCGGCCGTCGAAGACACCGCCGTCCCCCGCCCCTAGCCGGGCCGGCCGTCGCTACCGCACTCGCACCCTGAGGCACAGCAGACATCGGAGGACGCCGCGATGGCGGTCAGCAGCACCCCTACCTCGTCCCAGGAGCCGGCCACCCCCCGGGCCCGAGCCCCCCGTCGACCCCGAGGCGAGGGCCAGTGGGCGCTCGGCCACCGCGAGCCGCTCAACCCCAACGAGCGGACCAAGAAGGACGACGACCCGCTCAACGTCCGGGCCCGGATCGAGAACATCTACGCCCACGGCGGTTTCGCCTCCATCGACCCGGTCGACCTGCGGGGGCGGTTCCGCTGGTGGGGCCTCTACACCCAGCGCAAGGCGGGCATCGACGGTGGCCGTACGGCGGTCCTGGAGCCGCACGAGCTGGAGGACGAGTTCTTCATGCTCCGGGTCCGCGTCGACGGCGGGCAGCTCAGCGTGGCCCAGCTGCGGGTGCTGGCCGAGATCTCCACCGAGTTCGCCCGGGACACCGCCGACATCACCGACCGGCAGAACATCCAGTACCACTGGATCCGGGTCGAGGACATGCCGGAGATCTGGCGGCGGTTGGAGGCCGTCGGCCTGCAGACCACCGAGGCGTGCGGCGACTGCCCCCGGATCGTGCTGGGCAGCCCGGTCGCCGGGGTGGCGCAGGAGGAGCTGGTCGACCCGACCCCGGCGATCGACGAGATCGTCCGCCGGTACGTCGGTGACAAGCGCTACTCGAACCTCCCCCGCAAGTTCAAGTCCTCGATCTCGTGGCTGGTCGACACCCCGTACGAGGCCAACGACATCTCCTTCCTCGGCGTCGAGCACCCCGAGCACGGCCCCGGTTTCGACGTCTGGGTCGGTGGTGGGCTCTCCACCAACCCGATGCTGGCCAAGCGGCTCGGGGTCTGGGTCCCGTTGGACGAGGTTCCGGACGTCTGGGCCGGGGTGGTCGGGATCTTCCGGGACTACGGCTACCGTCGGCTGCGCCACCGGGCCCGGCTGAAGTTCCTGGTCGCCGACTGGGGCGTGGAGAAGTTCCGCGAGGTGCTGGAGAAGGAGTACCTCGGCCGGACCCTGCTCGACGGCCCGGCCCCGCAGCTGCCGTCGAAGCCGATCGACCACATCGGGGTGCATCCGCAGCGGGACGGGCGCAACTACGTCGGGGCGGCCCCGGTGGTCGGGCGGGTCTCCGGCACCCAGCTCGCCGAGCTGGCCGACGTGGTGGCCGAGCACGGCAGCGACCGGATCAGCCTCACCCCGTACCAGAAACTGCTGGTGCTGGACGTCGCGCCGGAGCGGACCGAGTCGCTGGTCGGGGCGCTGCGTCGGATCGGTCTGGACGCCCGGCCGTCGGCCTGGCGGCGCGGCACCATGGCCTGCACCGGCATCGAGTACTGCAAGCTCGCGATCGTCGAGACGAAGGCCCGGGGCGAGGAGCTGGTGGCCCGGCTGGAGGAGCGGCTGCGCGAGTTCGACGCGGACATCTCCATCCACATCAACGGCTGCCCGAACGCGTGCGCCCGGACCCAGGTCGCCGACATCGGCCTCAAGGGGCAGTTGGTGGTCGGCCCGGACGGGCAGCAGGTGGAGGGCTTCCAGGTGCACCTGGGGGGCGGCCTGGGTATGGCCGAGGGGCAGACCGCCGGTTTCGGCCGCAAGCTGCGCGGCCTGAAGACCACCGCCGACGAGCTTCCCGAGTACGTGGAGCGGCTGGCCCGTCGGTACCTCGCCAGCCGGACGGCCGGGGAGAGGTTCGCCAACTGGGTGATCAGGGTCGACGAGGAGGAGCTGAGATGAGCGACGCCCGTTCCGCACCTCTGTACTGCCCGTACTGCGGGGAGGAGAACCTGCGGCCGAGCGAGGAGGGGCACGGCGCGTGGGAGTGCCACGCCTGCGTCCGGGTCTTCTCGGTGAAGTTCGTCGGCCTGCTCTCCCGGGGGGTGGACTCCCGATGAGTGAGCTTGCGAGCGTGGCCGGGCTCGGCCTGGTCGGCGTCGGCGGTCCGGTCCGGTCCGAGCCGGGACGGCGCAGCCCCGAGGAGTTGCGCGAGCTGGCCACGACGGCCGGCCGGGAGTTGGAGGGTGCGCCCGCCCTGGAGATCGCCAGGTGGGCGGCGGAGACCTTCGGTGACCGGTTCTGCGTGACCAGTTCGATGGCCGACGCGGTCCTGGCTTATCTGGTCTCCCGGGTCGCGCCGGGGGTGGACGTGGTGTTCCTCGACACCGGCCTGCACTTCCCGGAGACGCTGCGGGTGCGCGACGAGGTGGCCCGCCGACTGCCGGTGAACGTCAGGTCGATCCGGCCCCGGCTCACCGTCGGCCAGCAGGACGGGGAGTACGGTCCCCGACTGTTCAACAGGTCCCCGGACGAGTGCTGCCAGTTGCGCAAGGTGGAACCCCTGGAGCGGGCCCTGACCGGGTACGACGCCTGGGCCGCCGGGCTGCGCCGGGACGAGTCCCCGTCGCGGGCGAACACCCCTGTCGTCACCTTCGACCCCCGGCGGGGTCGGGTGAAGGTGAACCCGATCGCGGCCTGGAACCAGGCCGACGTGGACTCCTACATCGCCCGGCACGACATCCCGGTCAACGAGCTGTTCCGTCGTGGGTACGGCTCGATCGGCTGCTGGCCGTGCACCCGTCGGACGAAGGCGGGGGAGGATCCGCGCGCCGGTCGCTGGGCGATGTTCGAGAAGACCGAGTGCGGACTGCACGTCTGACCGCGACCGGGCGGGACCCGGTCGTCCTGGTGGCGCACGGCAGCCGTGATCTCCGGGCGGCCGAGGCGACCCGGGCGCTGGCCCGGGCGGTCGCGGCGGTACGTCCCGACGTCCCGGTCCGGCCGAGTTGGCTGGACCACACCGACCCGGGGCCGACCGAGGTGCTCCGGGATCTCGCCGCTGCCGGGCACCGTCGGGCGGTCCTGGTCCCGCTGCTGCTCACCGCGGCCTACCACCGTCGGGTGGACATCCCGGCGGCGGTCGCGGCGGCCGGTGACGCCCCCGACCCGTTGACGGTGCGGGTGACCGAGGTGCTCGGCCCGGCCTGCGGTGCCGTGGACGCGGGGCTGCTGGACGCCCTGGGCCGTCGGCTCGCCCCGGCTGCCGACTTCGACGCGTTGGTGTTGGCGGCGGCGGGGACCCGGGACGCCCCGGCCCGCGCGTCGGTGGGTCGGGTGGCGGCGGCGATGGCCGACCGGTACGCCGTACCGTGCCGGATCGCGTACGCCTCGGCGGGGTCGCCGGACGTGGGGCGGGCGGTGGCCCGGCTGCGGGCGGCGGGGGCGCGTCGGGTGGCGGTGTCGGCGTACTTCCTCGCCCCGGGCTACTTCCACGACGCGGTCACGGCCGCGGCCGATGCCGCCGGGGTGGTGACCGTGGCGGCCCCGCTCACCGACGTACCGGAACTGGTCGACCTGGTGCTGCGGCGGATCGACTCGACCCCGGAGTGACCCATTTCATGATCACTTCCCGGTCGGACCGGGTAACGACTCCCGTGCCGGTGCGCCGGCGACGTTCGCGGTGTCGTCGACGCCGGGGCAGCGGGTCGGAGGGGGAGTGGGGCGGTGGCGGACGCAGAACACCCCGGTCGGGGAACCCGACCGGGGTGCGGTAGTTCTGGGTGGGGATCAGGCGGAGTGAGCGCGCAACACCCGGAGGCCACCGCGACGCTTGACCGCGCGGCGCTCCTCCTCGCTCATTCCGCCCCAGACGCCAGCGTCCTGACCGGACTCCAGCGCCCACTGCAGGCACTGGTCGGTCACGGAGCAGCGCCTGCAGACGGCCTTGGCCTGCTCGACCTGCAGGAGGGCCGGCCCAGACGTCCCGATCGGGAAGAACAGCTCCGGGTCCTCGTCGCGGCAGACAGCATGGTGACGCCAGTCCATGGCGGCAACACTCCTCGTTCTGGGTGGGTGGCAGATGACGCTTTTGCTTTTTCTTATGCATCCGCAGTGCCGAAAGTGACGGTTCGCGTCTTTCAATTCGGCATTGCGTGAGCAAGCCTGTCGGTCGCCGTGAGCTGCGAGACGGACTCGAAGATCCGAGTCTGTCCGGCCGCGCTCCCGGTTACTCAAGTTCGCTTGTGAATACTTTCACGAACTCACACGATGTCAAGGGTGACGCTCGGAAAAACTCCGAGCGGTGAGCAAGCTCACGACCTATTTGTCCGGGTTTGCGGGGGGCCTCGTCACCCGGCGTGTAACAGCCTCTGGTCAATATAGTACGAACTTCGTGACTTGGTTGACATTTCCGGTACCTGCCTTCTCGGGTGGCGGCCACCGCGTCGCTGCGGTGAGTGACCGCGTCGATCTAGGGCAGTACCCCGAGACTCAACAGATTACTCTCAGTGCGGAGGGAACGGATGTGAATCTAACTTTCTCCCGCTCGCCAAGGTAGTCCCCATCGAGCTGAAACGCCTGCGGACGCGCCGAGAGCAGGGTGAACTCCTCCTGATTGTGCAGCCGCAGCACCTGTCGACCGTGTGGATCGGGGTTCTGAGCGAGGAACTGCGTCACCGTTCGTGTCGTACCGGCCACCCGGAGGCGACGAAGGGCCAACAGGTCCAGCCCCCTGTCGAAGGACGCCTCCGGGTTCGCGTTGACCTCCCGGTCCCCGACGTAGGTCCACGGGGCGGTGTTCTGCACGATGACGGTGGCGAGGTCCGTCTCGGCCTCCTCGCCCGGCCGCTCCACGCTGATGGCCGGGGCGCGACGCTCCGCACCCATCACGTACTGCTGGATCATCGACCGCAGGTAGAGGCCCGGAGTGGAGACCCGTCCCTTGCGGCGGGCCTGCTCGACCCGGTGGATCACGGCGGCGTCGAACCCGAACCCGGCGCAGAAGGTGAAGTAGCGGTCGTCGGCGCGGCCCAGGCCGATCGTCCGGCTCCGCCCGATCCGGAGCCCCTCCAGGATCATGCTCGTGCTCTCCGGCCAGTCCCGGGGCAGGCCGAGGGCGCGGGCGAAGACGTTCGTCGAGCCGCCCGGAACGGTGGCCAGCGCGGGGAGCCGGTCGGCGGGTGACCCGCCGGGTGTGTCGGCCCTCCCGGCACCGGGCGGGGTCCCGTCCGGCGCGGCGGCGGCCTTCGCGGCCATCAGGCCGTTCACCACCTCGTTGACGGTGCCGTCCCCGCCCAGGGTGACGACGACGGCGACCTTCTCGTCGGCCGCCTCCCGGGCGATCTCCGCCGCGTGTCCACGCCGACGGGTGTACCGCACCGACAGGTCGACCTCGCTGCGCAACGCTCGGACCAGCACGTCCCGGCTGCGTTCGGTGGTGGTGGTGGCCTTCGGATTGACCACCAGGACGGCCCGCATGGGCGGCACTTTACCGGGATGACCTTTGGGTAATGTGGCCCGAGTGACCATCGACTCGCACCAGGTGCCCGCCACCCTGCGCTGGGCGTCGCGGCTGCTCTACGGGGAGGCCGCCGCCCTCGGTCTGGTCGCCGCCTGGTTGGTCTGGGCCGACCTCACCGCACCCACCACCGACCTGGCCACGGCGCTGCTGGTGACGGCCTTCGCGATCGGCGGGGCGATCGCCCTCTGGGCGCTGGGTCGGGCGTTGGCCGACCGGCGGGCGGCGGCCCGCGCCCCGGCGATCGTGCTGGAGCTGATGCTGCTGCCGGTCGGGTGGTACATGATCCTGGGCGGGATGGGCTGGCTGGGCGTGCCGCTGATCGCCCTCGGCCTGGGGGTCTGCGGGCTGCTGGTGAGCACTCCCACCAACCGCGCACTCGGCTTCGAGCGCGACTAGGTCAGGTCGGCCCCGGGGTTCAGTACCCGGCTCCGCGCCGGGTGAGCAGGGAGATCGTGGCCTGGTCGCCGACCGCCTCGGCGGCGGCCCCGGTGGTGAGCGCGGTGAGCACCTTCCACGCGAACGAGGACTCCGACGGCAGCGTGGCCCCGTGCACCGTCGGCACGGTGACCTGCACGGTCAGTGCGTCGTCGGTGACTGTGAACCGGCACTCCAGCTCGGCGTCGCGGGTGGCGATCGCCAGCAGCATGGCGCACGCCTCGTCCACTGCGATACGTAGGTCCTCGATCTCGTCGAGGGCGAACTGCAACCGGGCGGCCAGTCCGGCCGTCGCGGTCCGCAGCACCCCGAGATAGCCGACGTCCGCCGGCACTGTGAGGTGCACGATGTCGTCGGTCGTCGCCTGCCCGGTCAGTTGAGTCACCCTCATCCCCCCGGTCGGGGACTCTACCCGGTCGGCGACCACATCGCGTGGCGGCGGTCACCACCCGTTCGTAACGATGCGGAGCCGCCGTCGCCGCCGGGCGTCACATGATCCGGTCGCCGGGAACACCCGGATTCGCCTCCTCACTGAGAGTCACGCCCGCCTCGCGCCTCGTGATGACGGACCGTGACCGGTTCGCGCCACAATTTCATGACGGAGAGTAGTGGTGAGTTGTCAATTCGTCATGACGAAAGGCGATCGGCAGTCGTCTGTGGAAGTTGCAACCGTCGATCCGGTCGAGGGGAATGGAAGTGGCATTTGTCGATGCCGTCGAAAAGCGACGGCCGGCGCCGTCGGGTTCGACGGCGCCGGCCGGATCGTGCAAGCCGGGACTGACCGGATCAGGCCTGCTTGGTCTCCCAGAAGATCTTCGAGATCTCGTCGATCTTCGTCAGGAGCTCGTCGGCCTTGGACGGGTCGGTCCCGCCCTTCGCGCCGGCCGCACCGGCCAGCTTGGTGGCCTCGTTGAACAGCTGGTGCAGGTGCGGGTACTTCTCGAAGTGGGCCGGCTTGAAGTAGTCGGTCCACAGCACCCACAGGTGGTGCTTGACCAGGTCCGCCCGCTGCTCCTTGATCAGGATGGCGCGGGTACGGAACTCGGGGTCGGTGTTGGACTGGTACTTCTCACAGATCGCCTTGACCGACTCGGCCTCGATCCGGGCCTGCGCCGGGTCGTACACGCCGCACGGCAGGTCGCAGTGGGCGCTGGCGGTCACGCGGGGCGCAAGGACGCGCGGAAGTCGCATCGGGTTCCTCCATGGGGCGTTTGCGATGATCCAAGCCGACATTACTCCTGGAGATGCTCCCCAGCGGGCTGGAGGTGAAACCCGCATGCAGGTCGACGGGGACTCCACCCCCCACCTGACCGGCCCGTTGGTGCCCGTACTGGTCACCGGGCCGTCGATGTCTCCGACGCTGCGGCACGGGGACGCCGTCCTGGTACGTCGGGGCGGCCGACCGGTCCGCCCCGGTGACGTCGTGGTGGCGGTCTTCCGCGCCCGGCCGGGACTGCTCGTCGTCAAGCGCGCGGTGCGGGCCCAGGACGGCGGGTGGTGGATACGCGGTGACAACGAGTTCGCCACCGACGACTCGCGCACCTACGGGGTCGCCGACGTCCAGGGGCGGGTGCTGTTGCGGTACTGGCCGCGTCCGGGGCGGATCCCCGCACCGCCGGTATGACCCTACTCACAACCCGTGCGCGCCGCCCACACTATGCTCGGCAGGTGTCCGGGTGACCCCCGCACCGCGCGCCGCCGCTCGTCGCCTCACCTCGTGCCCGCGCCGGCCGCCTCAAATCTGCTCGACAGATCCTGGAGTCACCATGCCTACGTCCACCGTGGACCCCGCTGATCCCGTCTTCCGCCGGCACGTCGGCGGCAAGCTCGCCGTCGCCTCGACGGTTCCCCTGGCCAGCCGGGACGACCTGTCCCTCGCGTACACCCCCGGGGTCGCCCGGGTCTGCGAGGCGATCGCCGCCGACCCCGCCCTCGTCAACGACTACACCTGGGTGTCGAACGCCGTCGCCGTGGTGACCGACGGCTCCGCCGTGCTCGGTCTGGGCAACATCGGCCCCCGCGCCGCCCTGCCGGTGATGGAGGGCAAGGCGGTGCTGTTCAAACAGTTCGGTGGAGTGGACGCGGTTCCGATCTGTCTGGACACCCAGGACACCGAAGAGATCATCGCCACCGTCGTCGCGCTGGCCCCCTCGTTCGGCGGGATCAACCTGGAGGACATCAGCGCCCCGCGCTGCTTCGAGATCGAACGCCGCCTCGACGAGGCGCTGTCCATTCCGGTCTTCCACGACGACCAGCACGGCACCGCGATCGTCGTCCTGGCCGCCCTGCGCAACGCCGCCACCCTCCTCGACCGCAAACTCGGCGACCTGCGGGTGGCGGTCAGCGGGGCCGGTGCCGCCGGTGTGGCGGTCACCCGGATGCTGGTGGCCGGGGGAGTCGACCCGAAGCGGGTGGTGGTCTGCGACTCGCGGGGCATCATCGGCCGGCACCGCGACGGCCTCACCGGCGCCAAGGCAGACCTGGCCGAGACCACCAATGCCGACGGTCGTACCGGGGAGATCACCGAGGCCCTGCGGGAGGCCGACGTCCTGGTCGGAGTCTCCGGCGGAAGCATCCCGGAGGCGGCGGTGGCCGGGATGGCCCCGGGCGGGATCGTCTTCGCCCTGGCCAACCCGACCCCCGAGGTCGACCCGGCGGTGGCCGCCCGGCACGTCTCGGTCGTGGCCACCGGCCGCAGTGACCACCCCAACCAGATCAACAACGTGCTCGCCTTCCCGGGCGTCTTCCGGGGCGCGTTGACCGCCCGGGCCACCCGGATCACCGACAACATGAAGGTCGCCGCCGCCGACGCCATCGCCGCGGTGGTCGACGGCGAGCTGAGCGCTGACGCGATCGTCCCGTCCCCGCTGGACCCCCGGGTGGCACCTGCGGTGGCCGAGGCGGTGGCCGAGGCGGCCCGTCGCGACGGCGTCGCCCGCGCCTGAGGTGACGGCGGCCCCTTCCCGTCGTCGACGACGGGAAGGGGCCTTCTGATCGGCGGTCATCCTTGTTACGGTCCGGATCATGCGTGCCGCCTTCGCCGCCCGGATCGACGCCGACGACCCACTCGCCGCCCTGACCGTCGGGGAGCGGCCCGAGCCGGTCCACCCGGACGACGACTGGGTCACCGTCCAGGTCACCGCCAGCTCGCTGAACCACCACGACATCTGGTCGTTGCGGGGGGTCGGGCTGCCCGCCGACCGGCTTCCGATGATCCTCGGGTGCGACGCCGTCGGCACCGACCCGGACGGTGACGCCGTGGTGCTCTACCCGGTGATCGTGGACCCGGGTGACCCTCGGGGCGTGTCGATCCTGTCCGAGAACTTCCCCGGCACCTTCGCCGAGCGGGTCGCCGTACCCCGGTCGAACCTGCTGGCACTGCCGGCCGGGGTGTCGGCGACCGACGCGGCGTGCCTGCCCACGGCCTGGCTGACCGCCTGGCGGATGCTCACCACCAAGGGTCGGGTGGACGAGGCCGACGCGGTCCTGGTCCAGGGGGCGGGCGGTGGGGTGGCCACCGCCGCCGTCGCGCTCTGCGTCGCCATGGGCAAGCGGGTGTACGCGACCAGCCGCGACGCCGCCAAACGGGACCGGATCGCCGAGTCGGGCGCGACAGCGGTGCAGCCCGGTGCCCGGCTACCGGAGCGGGTCGACGTGGTGATCGAGACGGTGGGGGCGGCCACCTTCGACCACTCCCTGAAGGCGGCGGCCCCGATGGCCCGCATCGTGGTCTCCGGGGCCACCAGCGGTCACCTCCCGACGATCGACCTGCGCCGGGTCTTCGCCATGCAGCTGGAGATCCTGGGCACCTCCATGGGGACCCCCGACGACCTGCGTGACCTGCTGGCGTTCTGTGCCGACCGGGGGGTGCGCCCGGTGGTGGACAGCGTGCTGCCGTTCGACCGGATCGAGGAGGCGTTCGCCCGGATGCACACCGGGAAGGTCTTCGGCAAGATCGTCCTCGACCACACCGCCTGACCGTCCGCCCCGCCTTCCCCTACAGCTGGTCGTCGAAGGTGGCCAGGCCGTCCCGTGTGGCCCCGTCGGTCATCCGCTCGCGGGCGGCCGGGTCGCCGTACAGCGACCAGCGGAGGAACTCCACGGTGGTGCCGGAGACCACACCCAGGGTCGCGTCGTTGGAGAGCAGCCGCCGTCCGTGGTCCCCCTCGGGCAGGCTCAGCATCGCCTTCGGCCACGGCACCTTGTCGTAGACGGCCTTGCCCGCCGTGTACTTGACGACGTCGTCGAGCTCGCCGTGGACGAACAGCTGCGGGGCGGCGGACCCGGCGAAGGCGGTCCCGAACCCGATCGCGGTCCCGGCGAAGACCACCCCGGCGTCGAGCCGGTCGTCCCGGCGGGTGGTGAAGAGCCCGATGGTGGTCACCCCACCGGCGGAGTGCCCGGCCGCGGCCACCCGGCCGGTGTCCAGCCGGCCGCGCAGCGGGTCGCCGTCGGTGTCGTCGAGCGCCAGCACCTCGTCGAGGACGTACGACACGTCGGCGGGCTGGTTGAGCACGTCGAGGACGTTGCCGTCGCCGTCGGAGGAGGTGCGGGGGAAGGTGGGGGCGGCGACCACGAAACCGGCCTCGGCCCAGCGGCTGACCAGCCCGGAGTAGTCGTCTGACCGACCACCCAGCCCGTGGCTGAACACGACCACCGGGAACCTCCCCCTCGCGACCGGTGCACCCCGCTCCGGCTCGCCGCCGCGCTCACCCCGGGCCGGGTACCAGACGGTGGTCGGCAGGGGCCGGTCCTCGCCCCGGCTCAGGTCGAGTCGGCGTACCCCGACCGCGTGGCTGCGGGTGGGGGCGGTGGTGGGGGAGACCTGCGGGGTCGGGGCGGCGGCCGAGGTGGGCGGAGGGGCCGCCTCGGTGGGTGCGGCGGGTGGGTCCTCCGTCGAGCAGCCCGCCGCCGTGGCGGTGAGGACGGCGGTGGTGACCAGGGCGAGGGCACGACGACGGAACATGAGTCCGATTGTGCACGACGTCGACCGGGCCTCCTGCCCGGCTTCGACACCGGGTCACCGTCGGATCCGCTGTGGGTCGCCGCCGCGCCCCGGCCCGAGGAGTGGCCCGGTGTCAGGACGGGGTCAGGCCCGGGGACGCAGGGGGCGCGACGGGAAGGTCCAGGCGGTCGTCGAAGGCGGTGACGCCGGGGAGCCGGGCGTCACCGGGGATCCGTCGACCCGCCGCGGTGTCCCCGTACAGCGTCCACCGGAGGAAGTCGGTGGTGGTCGCCAGCACCTGGGAGAACCCGGGACGCCCCGGGGTGAGGTACTCGCCGTGCCCCTGACCGAGCAGGCTGAGGAACGCCGACGGGCCGCGTACTCGCTGGTAGGCGGCGCGACCGACGGAGGCCGTGACGATCGGGTCGGCGGAGCCGTGGACGAAGAGCGTCGGCCGGTCCGGGCCGGTGAAGCCGCCGACCCGGGCACCTCCGGCGATGACGATGCCGGAGCGCAGCCGGGGGTGGTGTCCGGCGCTGAACATGCCGGCTGTGGTGAAACCGCCGGCCGAGTGCCCGGCGGCGGCGACCCGGCGGACGTCCAGGTGCCCGGCGAGGGGGTCGTCCCGGCGGGCGTCCAACCGGACCAGGTGGCGGATCACCCGCCACCCGTCGGCCGGCTGGTGACGGACGTCCTCCCGGGAGAACCGCGCGGCGTGCCGGTTGGTGTGCGGGTAGGTGGGGGCGGCGACGACGAAACCGGCGGCGGCCCACCTGGTGGTCAGCGCGGCGTGCAGCTCCGGCAGGCTGCGCAGCCCGTGGCTGTAGAGGACCACCGGGAACCGCCCGTCGGCCACCCCGGTCCCCTCGGCGGGGAACCAGACGGTCACCGGCAGGGGGCGGGCCGACCCGGGATCGAGGGTGAGCGTCCGCACGCCGACGGCGTACGCCCTCCCGGGTGCCCGGATCGGCGCAGGGCCGTCCCCCGGTGTGACGGTGGCCGCGCCACAGCCGCTCACCAGTGCCGACAGCAGTACCACGGCGATCAGCCGCTTGGCCCCCATGGCTTCACGGTAGGGCCGGGAGACCCCGTGCGTTCCCACCTTCCGGTCCGGCTCCGATCATCCGCCCGGCCGGAATCGCCCACCGGTACGGACACCGCCCGACCTCACCCGTCGGCGACGACCGCCCGAGCCTGGAGGGCGATCTCCAACTCCTCGTCGGTGCCGACGACGCAGACCGCCACCTCGGCACCGGGCGGGCTGATCAGCCGGTCCCCGGTCCCGGCGTTGCGCTCCGGGTCGACCACGATGCCGAGGCGGCCCAACCCGGCCAGGGCGGCGGCGCGGACCGGCGCGGCGTGCTCGCCCACCCCGGCGGTGAAGGTGACCGCGTCGACCCTCCCCAGCAGGGCGTAGTACGCCCCCACGTAGCCGGTGATCCGCCGGCAGTACACGTCGAAGGCGCCGGTGGCGGCCGGGTCGCCCGCCGCGCGGCGGGCCAGGATCTCCCGCATGTCGTTCGCCCCGGCCAGCCCCGACAGCCCGCTACGGTGGTTGAGCAGGTCGTCGATCTCGTCGACCCCCATCCCGGCCTCGCGGCGCAGGTGGAACACGATCGCCGGATCGAGGTCACCGCTGCGGGTCCCCATCACCAGCCCCTCCAGCGGGGACATCCCCATCGAGGTGGCGACGCTGCGTCCCCCGGCGACAGCGCAGGCGCTCGCCCCGTTGCCCAGGTGCAGGGTGATCGTGTTCAGCTCCGCGTACGGGCGGTCGAGCAGTTCGGCGGTGCGCCGGGAGACGTACGCGTGCGAGGTGCCGTGGAAGCCGTACCGGCGGATGCCGTACCGCTCGGCGACCTCCCGGTCGATGGCGTACGTCGCGGCGGCGTCGGGCAGGGTGTGGTGGAACGCGGTGTCGAAGACCGCCACCTGTGCGACGTCGGGCAGCACCCGGCGGGCCTCGGCGATCCCGGCCAGGTTGGCCGGGTTGTGCAGCGGGGCGAGCGGCACCAGTTCCGCGATCCCGGCCAGCACCTCGTCGTCGACGAGGACGGGTTCGCTGAACCGCCGCCCGCCGTGCACCACCCGGTGTCCCACGGCGGTCAGACCGGTCAGGTCCAGCCCGGCGAGGATCTCCCGGACGGCTGTGGCGTGGTCGGCGGGCCCGCCACCGGTCTCGCCGACCCGTTCGACGGTGCCCCGGTCGACGACGGTGACCCCGTCGTACAGGCGGTACTTGACCGACGACGATCCGCAGTTGAGTACGAGCACCCGGCTCACGACGACGCCTCCCCGTTGGCGGCCTGGATGGCGGTGATCGCCACGGTGTTGACGATGTCGGGCACCGTCGCGCCCCGGGACAGGTCGTTGACCGGGCGGTTGAGGCCCTGCATGACGGGTCCGACGGCGACCGCCCGGGCGGAGCGCTGCACCGCCTTGTAGGTGTTGTTGCCGGTGTTGAGGTCCGGGAAGACGAAGACCGTGGCCCGGCCGGCGACAGTGCTGTCGGGCAGTTTCGTCCTCGCCACCTGCGGGTCGATCGCGGCGTCGTACTGGATCGGCCCCTCGACCAGCAGCTCCGGTCGGCGTTCGCGGACCAGGGCGGTGGCCTCCGCGACCTTCTCCACGTCGGCACCGGCCCCCGAGCTTCCGGTGGAGTACGACAGCATCGCCACCCGGGGTTCGATGCCGAACCGGGCGGCGGTGTCGGCGGAGGAGATGGCGATGTCGGCGAGCTGGGCGGCGTCCGGGTCGGGGTTGACCGCGCAGTCGCCGTAGACCAGGACCCGGTCGGCGAGGAGCATGAAGAAGACGCTGGAGGCGACGGACAACCCCGGCACCGTACGGATGATCTCGAACGCCGGGCGGATGGTGGCGGCTGTGGTGTGGGTGGCCCCGGAGACCATCCCGTCGGCGTACCCGGACTGCACCATCATCGTGCCGAAGTAGTTCGGTCGGGCGACCACGTCGAGGGCCAGGTCCACGGTGACCCCCCGGTGGGCCCGCAGCTGCGCGTACGCCTCGGCGAACTCGTCCCGTCGGGGGTCGGTCACCGGGTCGACGACGGCCGCCGCCCCGATGTCGACGCCCAGTTCCCTGGTCCGCCGGGCCACGTCGTCGGGGCGGCCGAGCAGGGTCAGGTCGGCCACGCCCCGGCGCAGCAGGATCTCGGCCGCCCGCAGGATCCGCTCGTCGGTCCCCTCCGGCAGGACCAGGTGGCGACGGCGGGCGCGGGCCCGGTCGATCAGGTCGTACTCGAACATCAGCGGGGTGACCCGGGCGGACCGGGTGACGGCGAGTCGCCGGGCCAGTTCGTCGGTGTCGACGTTGGCCTCGAACGCGCCGAGCGCCGCCTCCACCTTGCGGGGGTTGGCGGTGGTGGGGCGTCCCTCGATCCGGCTGGACGCGGCCACCGTGTCGTAGCTGTCGCTGGTCACCCCGAGCACCGCGAGACCGGTGTTCAGCCCCTGGAACAGCCGCATCGCCCGGGGGTCGGGCTGTTCGCCGAGGGTGAGCACCAGCCCGGCCACCGAGACCTGACCCGCCACGTGGGCCGCGCTCGCCGCCACCAGCAGGTCGTCCCGGTCGCCGGGGGTGATGACCAGGCAGCCGTCGGTGAGGTGTTGCAGGAGGGTCGGTACGTGGGCGGCCCCGACGACGTAGTCGAGGACGTCCCGGCCGAGGGCGGCGTCGTCCCCGGCGAGCAGGGTGGCGTCGAGCGCGGCGGCGACCTCGGCCACCGTCGGCGCGGACACGGCCGGGACCTCGGGGATCGCGTACGCGGGCACCGGCAGGTCGGGCATGGTCATCGGCTCGGGCACCCGGTTCGCCACGACCGCCAGGACCGTCGCGCCGAGGTCGACCAGGTCGTGGTACGCCCCTCGGGCCGCCGCCGCGATCGCCTCGGGGGACTGGCCGTACCCGTCGACGACGGGGACCACCACGCTGCCGAACTCGGTGGCGAGGCGGGCGTTGAAGGCCAGTTCGCGGGGAGCGCTGCCGTCACCGGCGTCGGCGAAGTCGCTACCCACCACCACGACGGCCGGCGACTGCCGCTCGACCGATCGGTAGCGCGCGACGATCCGGGAGATCAATTCTTCCCGCCGACCGTCCGCTACCAGGGCTGTCGCCTCGGCATAGGTGGTCCCGGTCGGGTCGGTGGCGGTAACGTCCACCCGGTAACGCTCGCTGAGCAGGGTCAGGATGGGGTCCGGGCGGGTGTCGGAGACCAGCGGTCTGAACACGCCGATCCGCTCGACCTGGCGGGAGAGCAGCTCGGCGAGACCGAGGGCGATAGTCGACTTGCCTCCGCCGGAACCGACGCTGGTGAGGTAGACGCTGCGGGCCACCCGGCCAAACCTACTAGGTCCTTTTGGTTGCTGCGTGACAACCAACTCTGGGTGGGTTACGACCGTTTTCCCATGTCAGACGGGACACAGTGGGGCAACGTGAATGTTGCTCACGTTTACACTCGCCCAGGTGGAGGGACCAACAGAGATCATTCCTGTCGCACCGGAGCCGCCCCCCGTCTTCGTCGATCCCAGTGGACGTCGACGTCGGTGGCTGCGCCGGACCGCCTACTTCCTGGGCCTGGCGGGGGTGGCCTACACCGCGATGGTCGGCGTCAGCTTCGCCGGTGGACCCGTCCGCCCCGAGACGATCATCCCGTTCGTCGAGCCCGCCGAGGAGGAGTGGAAGCCGCCGCCCGCCCCATCGGCCAGCCCCACCCCCTCGCCCTCCCCGTCACCCACCCGGGTCACGCCACCCCTGCAACCGGTCGCCCCCTCCTCCACCACCCCACCGGCCGCGCCCTCCACCAGCGCCACGTCGGCCGCCCCCTCCCCGACCCCCTCCCGCACCGTGCCGCCGACCAGCGGGCGACCGAGCGGTACGCCGTCGCGTACCCCTCCCCGCACCGGGTCCCCGTCGGCGACCCCGTCGCCGGCCTCCCCGACGGCCTCGCCGTCGCCCTCGCCGCCGCCGACCACACCGAGTGAGGCACCCGCCCCCTGATGAACCATCCCCACCCGCCCGGTCGCCCGGGACAGCAGCCCTCCATCCCGACCGACCGCGTACGCCAGCACGCCCGGCCCAGCGCGGCGGCCCGCGCCCGGCGGTACGTCCCCCGTCCCAGCTGGACGGTCTACGCGATGGTCTTCGTCCTCCTCGGCGGCATCCTCTTCGTCCAGGCGTACGCCAACGGATCGTTCATCCCCGACTACCGGGCGGAGAACACCTTCGGCAGCGGCCAGGACGAGGTCCCCGACGTGATCCTGGACGGGGGGCCGATCATCAACACCACCGCCGACCGCCCCCAGTCGTACCGGCTGCCGGCCCGGACGGTCGTGCTCACCTTCGACGACGGCCCCGACGAGCGGTGGACCCCCGAGGTGATGCGGGTGCTGGACAAGCACCAGGTGCCCGGGACCTTCTTCGTCCTCGGCAACCAGGTGGTCCGCAACCCCGGCATGGTCCGGGACCTGGCCGAGAACGGGCACGAACTCGGTGTGCACACCTTCACCCACCCCCACCTCACCCAGATCCCCGAGTGGCAGCGGCGGATGGAGTACACCCAGACCCAGCTCGCCATCGCCGGGGCCACCGGGGTCCGGACCAACCTGCTGCGCTTCCCCTACTCCTCCCGGCCCGACGCCGTGGTCAACCAGGACTGGCCGCTGCTGCAACAGGCCGGGGAGCTGGGGTACCTGACCGTCGTCAACGACCTGGACAGCCGGGACTGGGAGCGGCAGGGCCCCGAGGGCATGATCGAGCGGACCATCCCCCCGGGCTTCGCCGGGGCGGTCACCCTCTGGCACGACTCCGGGGGTGACCGGTCCCAGACCGTCGAGGCACTGGACCGGTACATCCCGCTGATGAAGGAACGGGGATACACCTTCACCACGGTCAGCGAGGGGCTGAACCGGGCACTGGCCGAGGCCGGGGTGAACGGTCCCACCGCCGGCCCGGTCGAGGCGACCGCCGGGGAGCGGTGGCGCGGCCAGATGCTGATCATGGCGGTGCGGGCCGCCGACTGGACCTTCGTCGTGTTCGGTGTGCTCTTCATCCTCGTCGGGGTGCTCACCATCGGCCGTACCGTCCTGCTGTTCGTCCTGGCGCTGCGGCACGCCCGCAGACGCCGTCGCAGCGACTTCGCCTGGGGGCCGCCGGTCACCGAGCCGGTGTCGGTGATCGTGCCCGCGTACAACGAGAAGGAGGGGATCGCGGCAGCGGTCCGCTCCCTGGCCCTCGGTGACCATCCGGGCGGCATCGAGGTGGTGGTGGTCGACGACGGGTCCAACGACGGCACCGCCGACATCGCCGCCGGACTCGGCCTGCCCAACGTCCGGGTGGTCCGCAAACCCAACGGCGGCAAACCGAGCGCGCTCAACACCGGGGTGGCACTGGCCCGGCACGACCTGATCGTCATGGTCGACGGGGACACCGTCTTCGAACCCGACGCGGTCCGCCGCCTGGTCCAGCCCTTCGGCGACCCCCAGGTGGGTGCGGTCGCCGGCAACGTCAAGGTCGGCAACCGGCGCAGCATGATCGCCAAGTGGCAGCACATCGAGTACGTCATCGGCTTCAACCTCGACCGCCGCCTCTACGAGACGCTGCGCTGCATGCCCACCATCCCGGGAGCGATCGGGGCCTTCCGCCGGGAGGCCCTGGAGTACGCCGGGGGGATGACGGACGAGACGCTGGCCGAGGACACCGACGTCACGATGGCCCTCGGCCGGGCCGGCTGGAAGGTGGTGTACGAGGAGGGCGCCCGCGCCTGGACCGAGGCCCCGACCAGCCTCGGACAGTTGTGGAAGCAGCGTTACCGGTGGAGCTACGGCACCATGCAGGCCATGTGGAAGCACCGGCGTTCGGTGCTCGACAAGGGCTCCTCCGGCCGGTTCAGCCGCCGCTGCCTGACCTTCCTGACGGTGTTCGGGGTCATGCTCCCGCTGGCCGCCCCGGTCATCGACCTGCTCGCCATCTACGGCCTGGTCTTCCTGGACCGGACCGCGACGGCACTGGCCTGGCTGGCCATGCTCGGGTTGCAGTTCCTCACCGCGATCGTGGCGTTCCGCCTCGACAAGGAGAAGCTCGGCGTCCTGTGGGTCCTGCCGTTGCAGCAGTTCGTCTACCGTCAGTTGATGTACCTGGTGCTGCTCCAGTCGGTGGTCACCGCGCTCACCGGCGGGCGGCTGGGCTGGCAGAAGCTCAAGCGCACCGGCCTACAGGGGAGCGGGATGTCCGGCGGCACCCCCGGCCCGCAACCCCAGGCACCCCGCTCGGCCATCCCGGCCGGCGGGTTCCCGGTCGGCCGGACCCCGCGCTGACCCGCCCCGTCCGGCTAGTCGGAGGCGCGCTCGGCGAGCCCGAG
Organism: Micromonospora sp. SH-82; assembly: GCF_051132485.1. Lineage (NCBI taxonomy): Bacteria > Bacillati > Actinomycetota > Actinomycetes > Micromonosporales > Micromonosporaceae > Micromonospora > Micromonospora sp. SH-82. The sequence goes on along the minus strand of NZ_CP148049.1, from coordinate 108,866 downwards.
CGCGTACTCCGGCCACCACGCGCCGATCTCCGGCTCACCGGGGCGGCACGCACCGTCGGACTCACCCGGGTACTTGATCCAGAGCAGGGCGTCGACCCGGTCCAGTCCGGTGTCGGTGGTGGGCTCCGCGCCGAGCGCCCGCCCCGGCGGGTTGCACCAACTCGGTGCGTCTCGGACCGTCTTGCGCGGGTGCGGCCCCTTGCCGTTGCGGCTGGTGTCGATCACGAACGGGACGGATCCGCCCAACGCGTCGGAGATCCGGTGGCCGTAGGTCACGTTCTCCGGCGTACCGACGAAGTTGGCGACGTTGAGGGCGAACCCGTCGGCCTCGGCGATGCCGGCGCCGCGCAGGGCCGAGGCCAACTGGGCACCGTCCCTGACCCAGGCCGGGTGCCCGGCGTCCAGGTAGACGCGGGCGCTGCCGGTGCTCTTGAGCACCTCGACGGCGTCGCGCAGCAGGGCCAGCCGACCGTCGACGTCGTCGACGCACCTGTCGACGGCGTCCGGGATCGCCCCCGGCTCCAGGATCACCGTGACCGGCCGTCCCTTCACCCCACCGGCGAGTCTGCGGATCCAGTCCTGGTACGCCCCGGCCGACTCGGCACCCCCGTAGCCCTGCCGACCACAGTCGCGCTGCGGCAGGTTGTGGGTGACGAGCACCGGCGTCTGCCCGGCGCGACTCGCCCCGGCCAGGAAGCGCGACACCTCGTCGGTGACCGCGTCGGAGTTCCCGACCAGCCACCGGGCGGTCGGCCGGGTGCTGATCTTCCGCAACGCGGCCGCGTCGTCGCCGCGCCCGTCCCGCTCCCACTCGGTGACCTGCCAGGCCGCCGCGCCGCGCGGGTCGACGTAGTAGATCGGGGGCAGGGGGACCGTCGAGCGGGCGGTGACGGGGGTGTTCCCGGTGGTCTGCCCGGCCGCGTCGGCACCGCATCCGGCGAGGAGTACGGTCAGTGCGGTCCCGACCAACAGGGCGTTGCGGGCGGGCGGGGTGGAGCGGGAGGAGCGGCGGGGCAGAGGCACGGCGACACGCTACCTGCTGAACCTGCCCAGGTGAACGCCTCGTGCCGGAGGAATCCGCCCTGGTGGCCGCCGTCCGAGACGCCCAGGCGCCGCCGCCGGGCGGCACGACGCTGCCGACGGTCGTTCCCGACCGTAAGCCGTAGACTCCGTGGAGTCCGGGCCCCATCGGTGCCGGCAGGCCACGGTTGTCGTGGCTCCCACGGGCGTTCCGGGTGACGGCGGGCTTCGCAGTGGCGACGAGATGTGGTTCGGCGGGGAGGTGACGTGGTCGCGGGCGGCGATGTGGGTGAGGCCGGGCGGTTGGCGGCGCTCGGCGCGACGCGGCTGGACTCGTCGCCCGACTCGGCCTTCGACCGTTTCGCAGGTCTGGTGGCGCGGGTCCTCGCGGCACCGGTGGCGTTGGTGTCCCTGGTCGGCGTGGACAGGCAGTTCTTCCCCGGTGCGGTGGGGCTCGCCGAGCCGTGGCAGGAGCGTCGCCAGACGCCGCTGACGCATTCGTTCTGTCAACGGGTGGTCACCTCCGGCGAGCCGCTGGTCGTCACGGACGCCCGCGCCGACGAGCGGGTGTGCGACAACCCGGCGATCGAGGACCTGCGGGTGGTGGCGTACGCGGGGATGCCGTTGACCGACGAGGCCGGGCAGGTCCTGGGCTCGCTCTGTGTCATCGACGACAGTCCTCGGGAGTGGACCGCCGACGAGCTGTCGATGCTGGCGGACCTGGCCATGGTCTGCTCGGCCAGTCTGCAACTGCGGATCGCCGCGACCGTCGCCCAGAAGGCGCTGCTGGGCCAGCACCAGGCGCAGGCCGCCGCCCAGGAGTTGGCGGGTCGACTCGACCTGGCGCTGCGACGCAGCCAGCTGCTCCTCGCGGCGAGCCACGAGTTCACCGGCACGGTCACCATGACCGACGTCATCGCGGCGGCCCACCGGCTGATGTGCGGGGAGTTCCAGGCAGTCCACGTGAGCCTCGCCCTGCTGGAGCCCGGGGGCTGGATCCAGGTGTACGGCGTCGACGACGACCTGTCCGGGCCGGTGCTCGACAGGTTCCACGTCGACGACAAGACCCCCTCCGCCGACGTGCTCCGCACCGGCCGGCCGTTGTTCCTCCAGAACCCGGCGGAGCAGGTGGCGGCGTACCCGTACCTCGACGCGGTGGTGGAGGCCACCGGGTGGCAGGCGGTGGGGTTCGTTCCGCTGCGCGGACCGGGCAAGACGCTCGGAACCTTGAACATCGCGTGGGCCCAGCCCTATCCGGTCCCCGCCGAGGAACAGCCGGTCGTCGTGGGGGTCGCCGGCTACGTGGCCCAGGCGGTGCAGCGCGCCCGGCACCTCACCGATCGGGTCCAAGCCGCCGCGACCCTGCAACAGGCGATGCTCACGCCGTTGGCCACCGTCGAGCACCTGCACGTCACCGCCCGGTACCGACCCGCCCACAGCCTGGACCAGGTCGGTGGTGACTGGTACGACGCGGTGGCCACCGGAGACCGGTCGTTGAGCCTGGTCATCGGGGACGTCACCGGCCACGACCTGCACGCCGCCGCGCAGATGGGACAGCTGCGGTCGATGCTGCGCGGCTACCTGGTCGACCGGCACGAGCCCCCCTCGGCGCTGCTGCGCCGCCTCGACGCGGCCAACATGGCGCTGGACGTACGCAGCATCGCCACCGCCGTCGTCGCGCACGTCACCCGCACCCAGGGCGACGTCGTCGAGATGAGCTGGTCCAACGCCGGGCACCCGCCCCCGCTCGTCATCCAGCCCGACGGGGCCGTCGCGACCCTCCACGGCCGGGACGTCCTGCTCGGTGCCACCCTCCGCGCCCACCGGACCACCCGGCAGACCACCCTGCGACCCGGCGCCACGCTCCTGCTGCACACCGACGGACTCCTCGAACGTCGCGATCTGTGCCACGATGCAGTGAACGCCCAGCTGCACGCCGTGCTGTCCGCCCACGCCACCGCCCCCGTCGACGAACTGGTCGACACCGTGCTGGCCACGGTCCCCGCCCCCGACCACGAGGACGACATCGCTCTGCTGGCCCTCCGGGTGCCGGAGTGACGACGAACGGCACCACACCGATCAGGCGATCCCGCTGTCCCGGTGACACCGACACCGAGGGACTGCCATGACCGACGGCGACGACACGCTCTCCGACCAGACGGCCCTGCTCTCGTTGGCCTTCGACACCAGCACCGTCACCACGCTCCGACACGAGGTCACCCGGCTGGCGCTGGCCGCCGGACTCCACGACGACCGTCTCGACGACTTCGTCATCGCCGTCAACGAACTCGTCATCAACGCCGTCGCGCACGGCGGCGGGCGCGGCCACCTGCACCTCGACCGCGTCGGTGCGAACCTGATCTGCCGGGTCACCGACCAGGGCGGCCCCGCCCACCTCACCCCACCCGACCAGGTGCCCACGCCGACGGCGGTCGGCGGGCGGGGACTGTGGCTCGCCGACCACCTCGCCGACTCCGCCACCTTCGCCAGTCACCCCGGCGGGCTCACCGCCACCATCACCATGGCCACCGCCGGCCCCTGGCCGGCGGACCGTCCCTGATCCCTACTCGTCGTCGTCCTCGTCGGAGCGGGCGAGCCAGGTGGCGAAGCGTTCGATCGGGGTCTCGAACTCGGGGTTGAGGTCGACGAAGTCACGCAGCCGCTCGCCGATCCACTCCAGGGTGACCTCCTCGCCGCCCCGACGCTGGACCAGCTCCTCGATGCCACGGTCGGTGAAGTACATGGGATCTCTCCTCGAACAGGCCGCTGGGGCGGGCCACCGTCTCCGGCGACCCGCCCCAGCGTCGGTCAACGGCCGTCAGGGCCGGGGAAGGGCGGCGTCGAGCAGGGTGGCCTGCTCGACCTCGTGCATCTTCGCCGAACCGACCGCCGGGGCGGCGGCGGCAGGGCGGGAGATGCGGCGCAGCCGTACCTCGCTGAGGTGCTCCAGGAGGTTGAGCGCCACGAACGACCAGGCACCCTGGTTGGCCGGCTCCTCCTGGACCCAGGCGAAGTCCTCGGCGTTCGGGTACGCGCCCAGGGCGGCCCGGATCTCCTCGACCGGCAGCGGGTAGAGCTGCTCGATCCGGACGATCGCGGTGTCGGTGACGCCCCGCTCCTGACGGGCCTGGAACAGGTCGTAGTAGACCTTGCCCGAGCAGAGCAGCACCCGCTTGACCTGCTCGGCCGGGGGAGCGGCGGTGTCGGCCAGCACCGGGGCGAAGGTGCCGGTGGTGAAGTCCTGCACCGACGAGACGCAGAGCCGGTGCCGCAGCAACGACTTCGGCGTGAACACCACCAGCGGCTTGCGCTTCGGCGACAGGGCCTGGCGACGCAGCAGGTGGAAGTAGTTCGCCGGGGTGCTCGGAACGGCCACCCGCATGTTGTCCTCGGCGCACATCTGGAGGAACCGCTCCGGGCGGCCGGAGGTGTGGTCCGGCCCCTGGCCCTCGTGGCCGTGCGGCAGCAGGAGGGTGACGGCGGAGCGCTGGCCCCACTTCACCTCCCCGGAGGAGATGAACTCGTCGATGACCGACTGGGCGCCGTTGACGAAGTCGCCGAACTGCGCCTCCCAGCAGACCAGGGCGTTGATGTTCTCCACCGAGTAGCCGTACTCGAAGCCCATCGCCGCGTACTCGCTGAGCAGCGAGTCGTGCACGAAGAACCGGGACCGTTCCCCGTCGGCGGTCAGCGACTTCAACGGCAGGTAGTCGTCGCCGGTCTCGGCGTCCACCACCGACGCGTGCCGCTGGACGAAGGTGCCCCGGCGGGAGTCCTGCCCGGCGAGCCGGACGGTGACCCCGTCGTTGAGCAGCGCGCCGAAGGCGATGATCTCGCCGTAGCCCCAGTCGATGTTGCCGTCGAGGGACATCTTGGCCCGCCGGTCGAGCAGCTGCTGGATCCGCTTGTGCGGGGTGAAGCCCTCCGGCAGGTTGACGTGCGCCTCGCCGATGGCCTTGACCACCTCGCTGCTGGTGGCGGTCTCCACCTCCGGCTCCGGCTGTACCTCGGGGCGCTGACGGGCCGGCTGCTTGGGCACCGAGGCGGCGTCACGGGTGGCCTTGAAGACCCGCTCCAGCTGGGACTGGTAGTCCCGCAGCAGCTCCTCGGCGTCCTCCACGGTGATGTCGCCCCGACCGATCAGCTCCTCGGTGTAGAGCTTGCGGACGGACCGCTTCGAGTCGATGATCTTGTACATCTGCGGGTTGGACATCGAGGGGTCGTCACCCTCGTTGTGCCCGCGCCGCCGGTAGCAGACCAGGTCGATCACGACGTCCTTGTTGAACGCCTGGCGGTACTGGAAGGCGAGCCGGGCGACCCGGACCACTGCCTCGGGGTCGTCGCCGTTGACGTGGAAGATCGGCGCCTGGATCATCCGGGCCACGTCGGTGCTGTAGAGGCTGGACCGGCTGTACTCCGGGGCGGTGGTGAAGCCGACCTGGTTGTTGACCACCACGTGGACGGTGCCGCCGGTGCGGTAGCCGCGCAGCTGGGACAGGTTGAGGGTCTCGGCGACCACTCCCTGCCCGGCGAAGGCGGCGTCACCGTGCACCGCCAGCGGCAGCACGGTGTAGCCCTCCAGCTTGAGGTCGATCCGGTCCTGCTTGGCCCGGACGATGCCCTCCAGCACCGGGTCCACGGCCTCCAGGTGCGACGGGTTCGCCACCACCGAGACCTTGACCGAGTTGTCGCCGTCCGGAGTGGTGAACTTGCCGTTCTGCCCGAGGTGGTACTTCACGTCACCGGAACCCTGCGTGGAACGCGGGTCCAGGTGCCCCTCGAACTCGGAGAAGATCTTCTCGTACGGCTTGCCGACGATGTTGGCCAGCACGTTGAGCCGACCCCGGTGGGCCATGCCGATGACGACCTCGTCCAGCCCGCCCTCGGCGGAGGCCTCCAGGACCTCACCGAGCAGCGGGATCAGGGACTCGCCGCCCTCCAGCGAGAACCGCTTCTGGCCGACGTACTTGGTCTGGAGGAAGGTCTCGAAGGCCTCGGCGGCGTTGAGCCGGTTGAGCACGTGCTTCTGCTCGTCGGCCGGGGGCTTCTCGTACCCGTGCTCGATCCGCTCCTGGATCCAGCGGCGCTCCTCCGGGTCCTGGATGTGCATGTACTCCACGCCGACCCGGCGGCAGTACGAGTCGCGAAGGACCCCGAGGATCGACCGGAGCTTCATCCGCTTCTTGCCGGCGAAGCCGTTGACCGGGAAGCTGCGGTCCAGGTCCCACAGGGTCAGCCCGTGCTGGAGGACGTCCAGATCCGGGTGCTTGCGGATCTTGAACTCCAGCGGGTCGGTGTCGGCCATCAGGTGGCCGCGCACCCGGTACGCGTGGATCAGCTCGTGCACCCGGGCGGTCTTGTTGATCTGACCCTCGGAGTTGACGGCCACGTCCCGCATCCACCGCACCGGCTCGTACGGGATGCGCAGCGAGGTGAAGATCTGGTCGTAGAACCCGTGCTCGCCCAGGATCAGCTCGTGCATCACCTTGAGGAACTCGCCGGACTGCGCACCCTGGACGATCCGGTGGTCGTACGTGCTGGTCAGCGTGATGATCTTGCTGACCGCCAGCTCCGCCAGGGTCTCCTCGCTCATGCCCTGGTACGGCGCCGGGTACTCCATCGCACCGACGCCGATGATGGCGCTCTGCCCCTGCATCAGGCGGGGGATCGAGTGGACGGTGCCGATGCCGCCCGGGTTGGTCAGCGAGATCGTGGTGCCGGAGTAGTCGTCCATGGTCAGCTCGTTCTTGCGAGCCCGCCGGACCACGTCCTCGTACGCCTGCCAGAACTGGCGGAAGTCCATCTGCTCGCAGCCCTTGATGGACGGCACCACGAGGGTACGGCTGCCGTCCGGACGGGCCAGGTCGATGGCGATGCCCAGGTTGACGTGGGCCGGGCGGACCATCGTCGGCTTGCCGTCGGTCTGCGCGAAGGAGTTGTTCATCTCCGGGTGCTCGACGAGCGCCCGGATCATCGCGTACCCGATCAGGTGGGTGAAGCTGACCTTGCCACCCCGCCCCCGGGCGAGGTGGTTGTTGATCACGATCCGGTTGTCGACCAGGAGCTTGGCCGGGACGGCCCGGACGCTCGTCGCGGTCGGCACGCTCAGCGAGGCGTCCATGTTCTGGACGATCTTGGCAGCCACCCCGCGCAACGGGACGGTCTGCGGCTCCCGGGTCGTCGGCTTCGCCGGTGCGGCCGTGCCGTTCTGGGACTTCGCGACGTCAGCCTTCGGAGCGGCCTTCACCGGTGCGCTCTTCGCGGGTGCGGCCTTGGCCGGGGCGCTCTTCGCCGGGGCGGCCTTCTCGGCGGTGCCGGCGGCCGGGGTCGCCCCCGACGCGGCAGCGGTCGGCTCGGCCTTCTTCGCCGGGGCAGCGGGCTGCTGCCGGCTCTCGGACTGCGGTTGGCCCTCCGACTTCGGCGCTGCCGCCGACTTCTTCTGGCCGTCGGCACCCGGCCGATAGTCGGCGAAGAAGTCGTGCCAGGCCGGGTCGACGCTGTTGGGATCGGTGAGGTAGCGCTGGTACATCTCCTCGACGATCCACTCGTTCGGGCCGAAACCCGCCAGTGGGTTCTCCTGCGACGTTTGCTGGGTCGACACGGCCGGTAATCGCCTCTTTCACGCGGGTTTGTGTGTCACGCGGTGTCCTGTGCACCCGATTCGACGGGCACGGGACGTGTCCCAGGCTACGCCGTACAGGACCGCCCGGCATTTCCGCCTCCGAGCCGTGGCCGGTTTCACAGAAGATGCCAGAAGTTCACCAAACCCTGCGTGTTCGGTCGTTTGCTGATAAGCGACGTCGGCCGGGCCCGTGGGGGCCTGGCCGACGTCGGCGTCCTGCGTGGACCCGTTACGAGATGTCCCGCTTACGGGTGATCAGGATGCCGGCCGCTCCGGTGACCAGGGCGTAGCCGACCAGCACCAACGCACCCACCCACCAGGCGGGCAGCATCGGCGACTCGATGCTGTTGACCATCACGCTGGAGGCGACGGACGGCATGACGACCTGCCACTTCATCACCGCGTCGCTCTCCAGCCAGGTGGAGAGCAGGAAGAAGAACAGCCCCGCGACCTGGGTGCCGATCAGGTAGACCACCGCCGAGGTGACCACCGCGCCGATCTGGTTGGTGATCAGCGTCCCGACCCCGATGCCCAGGACCGTCCAGATGGCGTACGCGAGCAGGTTGAACAGGATCGCCCGCTGTACCTCCCACTGCCCGAGCTGGGTGCCGAAGTCGTTGATGCTCAGGAAGGCGGCCCCGGCGACCAGGACGATGATCGTGGTCACCAGCCAGAACCCGAACCCGATCAGGCTCGCGGCGGCCAGCTTGCTGAAGATCACACTGGTCCGCTTGGGCGTGGACAGGAACGTGGTGGTGGCGGTCTGGTGGAAGAACTCGTTGGTGACCATCAGCACACCGATCAGCATCACGAAGAGCAGACCGAAGTACTGACCCGAGGTGTAGATGTTGGCGGCCTGGCCGACCACGTCCTGCTGGGCCGCCGCCTCCTCCGGAGGCAACCCCGCCAGTTCGGTGCCGTCACCGGTGAGGGTGAGGTGCGCCAGCCAGGAGTTGACCACCAGGGCCAGCGCGGTCGCCACCAGGGCGCCCAACGCCAGCCACAACCAGGCGGCGGTCGTACGGATCTTGAGCAGCTCGGATCGGACGAGGTTCATCGGATGCCCGCCTTTCCGGCCGTCAGCTCCAGGAAGACCCGCTCCAGGTCGGGGCGTTCCGGGGTCATTTCGTGTAGTTCCGCCTGCACGGCGAGGGCGGCCTGGCCGACCGCCGGGGGCTCCAGGCCGGAGACCAGGAGGACACCCTGCTCGTCGACGTCGACGGTGGCCCCCTGCTCACGCAGGGTCTTGCCCAACTGCTCGGCCTGCGGGGTACGCACCCGGATCCGGGCACCCTGGGTCATCGCACCGAGGACCTGCTGGACCGGTCCCTGCCGGACCAGCTGGCCGGCGGCGATGATCACCACGTCGTCGGCGAGCAGCTGCATCTCGGAGAGCAGGTGACTGGAGACCAGGACGGTCCGTCCCTCGGTGGCGAGGGCCTTCAGGAACCCGCGCATCCACCGGATGCCCTCCGGGTCGAGGCCGTTGGCCGGCTCGTCGAGCACCAGGACCCGGGGGTCACCGAGCATCGCCGCGGCGATCCCCAGCCGCTGCTTCATGCCCAGGGAGTAACCCTTGAACTTGCGCTTCGCCGCCGGGGTCAGACCCACCAGCTCCAACACCTCGTCGGCCCGGTGCTTCGGCAGACCGGCGGCGGCGGCGATCACCCGAAGGTGGTTGACGCCGGTCCGCCCCTTGTGCGCGCTCGACGCCTCCAGCACCGCACCGACGTGGCGCAGGGGGTGGGTCAGGTCCGAGTACCGCTGACCGCCGATGGTCGCCGAACCGGAGGTCGGGGTGACCAGGTTCAACAGCATCCGCAGGGTCGTGGTCTTGCCGGCGCCGTTCGGGCCGAGGAAGCCGGTCACCCGCCCCGGTTCCACGGTGAACGACAGGTCGTTGACCGCCCTGACGTTCTTGTACTGCTTCGTCAGGCCGGACACCACGATCTGACCGCTACCGGTGGTGGGGCTTCGCTGCCCGTCAGGCATCTCTCTCCTCTCCTGCGGGACGCAACGGCTCGGTGCCGGTTCCGCCCGGGGTGGAACACAGGAATCTTTCAGCTCAGTGTGACCGCAGATCTCAACGTCGTACCAAGCCTGCCCTGATCGGGAGGGGAATCAATCAGACGCGGTCGGGAGATCCGACTCCACCTTCGGCAGGACGGCGCCGGGGGCGGTCCTCCCCAGGAAGGAGGACCACGAGAGGAAGATCACCCGGCGGGCAGGGCGATCCAGGTGGCCCGGGCGTGACCGAGAAGGGTGCCGTCCGGGGCGTACAGGGCCGAGCTGACCTGCGCCTTACGCCCGGAGGCCGCCTCGACCAGGCCGGTCACCACGCACTCGTCGCCGGGTGCGGGGAGCCCGGTCAGCACCGTGGCGATCCGGCCGAGCACGTACGGCCGACCGGGACCGATCACCGCCCAGCCGCCCGGACAGTCCAGCGCCGCCCAGACCGTGGCGTCGGTGACCCCCGTCGGCACGTGCCACGGCGCGGCGGTCCGCCCGTCCGGCAGCCGCCCCGGGAAGATCCGCAACCCCTCCGGGTGGGCCGGGCCGCAGACGTAACAGCCCGGAAAGGGGTGGTCCACCAGTCCCGGGTACGCCGAGGCGGCGGCCCGCGCCCGTACGCCGTCGACCGGACCGGCCGCCGCAGCGAACGCGGCCACCGGACGGACCTCGGCGACGACCAGCCCCTCCGGATCGTGGATCTCCGTCGCTCCGGCGGCCTCCGCCACGGCGGTCAACGGGGTCTCCAACGGTGGCGGTCTGCGCAGGGTCACCTCGACCGGCCCCTCCCCGGCCACCCGGGCGAAGACCCCGGCGCTCCATCCCCCGTTGCCCGAATCCGGGGGACCGACGTACCGCCGCTCTATGATCATCGTCACCTCCGCAGTCGCCCGGCCGGTCGCCGGTCCGCCCTGGCAGCCTGCCACGTCGGTGGTCCCGGCCCCGCCCACCGACGTTCACCGGGTCGACACCGGTCCCCGGGTCCGCCGTCCACCCGGGTTCCCTACACAGGTGTCATGACTGTTCTGCACTTTTCACGCCCCGCTCGGTACCGGCCCGGCACCGACGCCGCCACGGTGTCGGTCCCCCACCGGATCGGCCGGGGCGTCGCCGTACTGGTGCTGCTGGTGGCCGGGGTCGGGCTGGCCGCCGTCGTGCCGCTGCTGACCGCCCCCGCCGCCCGGGGTGCGGTACGGCGGTGGTCCCGGGGACTGCTCCGGGCCCTCGGGGTACGACTGACAGTGACCGGCCGGCTGCCCCGACGGCGGGCCCTGCTCGTCGCCAACCACGTCTCCTGGCTGGACGTGCTGGCGTTGCAGGCCACCGCCCCGGCCCGGCTGGTGGCCGAGCGGGAGGTCCGGAGTCGGTCGCTGCTCGGGCTGCTCGCCCGGGCCGCCCGGAGCGTGACGGTGGACCGCTCCCGCCCCCGGAACCTGCCGACCACCGTGGGTGAGGTGACCGCCGCGCTGCGGGCCGGTGACCCGGTGGGTGTCTTCCCGGAGGGCACCACCTGGTGCAGCCGGGGCGGTGGGGCCGACCGGGGCGCCTCCCGACCGGTCGACGGGTTCCGGCCGGCGATGTTCCAGGCGGCGATCGACACCGGTGCCCCGGTGGTGCCGCTGCACATCGGCTACCACCTGGCCGGCGGCGGCTCCGACGTGGCGGCCCTCCTCGGCGACCACACCCTGTGGCGGTCGGCGCGACGGGTGCTCGCGGCCCGGGGCCTGGTGGTCGCGGTGACTGTCACCGCACCCCTGCACCCGGCCGCCGACGCGGACCGGCGGGCGCTGGCCCGGATCGCCGAGACGGCCGTGCGGTCGGCTCCGTCGACCCACCCGGTGCCGGTCCGGAGCCACCGGGTCGGGTCTCAGGGTGTTTTCAGGAACCCCTCAGCATCGCCGCAGGCACGTCCCGCATGATGACGGCATGGCCGCAACCCAGACCGAGGCGCGACTTCTCGTCGTGGAGGACGACCCGAACATCCTCGAACTGCTCTCCGCGAGCCTGCGCTTCGCTGGCTTCGACGTCGCCACCGCGACAAGCGGCAGCGCCGCGCTGACAGCGGCGCAGGACCACCGGCCCGACCTGGTGGTGCTCGACGTCATGCTCCCGGACCTGGACGGCTTCGAGGTCATCCGGATGATGCGCGAGGGCGGCACCCGGACCCCTGTGGTGTTCCTGACCGCCCGGGACGCGACCGACGACAAGATCCGGGGGCTCACCCTCGGCGGCGACGACTACGTCACCAAACCGTTCAGCCTGGAGGAGTTGACCGCCCGGATCCGGGCGGTGCTGCGCCGGACCACCAGCGGCGAGCACGCCCCCTCCCGGCTCACCTTCGCCGACCTGGAGTTGGACGAGGAGACCCACGAGGTGCACCGGGCCGGCCAGCGGGTGCAGCTCTCCCCGACCGAGTTCAAGCTGCTGCGGTACCTGATGCTCAACGCCAACCGGGTGCTGTCCAAGGCGCAGATCCTCGACCACGTGTGGAACTACGACTTCCGGGGCGACGACAACATCGTCGAGTCGTACATCTCGTATCTGCGGCGCAAGGTGGACACCACCCAGCCCCGCCTGATCCACACGCTCCGGGGGGTCGGGTACGTGCTGCGCAAGCCGGCAGCGTGAACCCCTACCAGCAGAGCATGGTGCGGCTGCGGGGGGTCCCGCTCCGCGTCAAGCTGATCGCGGCGGTACTCCTCCTGGTGGCCGCCGCCCTGTTGGTGATCAGTTCGCTGACCACGTTCTTCCTCCGCACGTACCTCGTCGACCAGGTCGACGCCGAGCTGCACTCCTCGGCCCGCAACGTCGAGATCGCGGTCGCCGCCCAGCAGGTCAGCCGGTTCAAGTTCCCCACCGACTACCTCGTGGTGGTCACCGATCCGGCCACCGGCCTGACGGACAGTTGGGGCTACGACGACCAACGGTTCTCCGAGGCGGACCTGCCGCCCTGGCCGGGTGACACCGCCGGGTTCGAGCGACTGGCCGGAGAGCCGTTCACGGTCAAGGCGCAGGGCAGCGAGGTGTCCTGGCGGATGCTCTACACCGAGCTGCCCAACGGGCAGTGGGTGGCCATCGGCCAACACCTCACCGACGCCGACCGGGCCGTCACCCGGCTGATCTGGATCGACCTCCTGGTCGGCGGGGCGGTCCTGGTCATGCTCGCCTCGATCGGGGCGGCGATCGTCCGGACCAGCCTCAAACCCCTGATGGAGATCGAACAGACCGCCGCTGCCATCGCCGGGGGTGACCTCAGCCGCCGGGTGCCCGACCCGGAGGAGGGGCAGGTGTACGCCACCAGCGAGCTGGGGCGGCTCTCCCGGGCGCTGAACGTGATGCTCGCCCAGATCGAGGCGGCCTTCACCGCCCGGGCCGCCTCGGAGATCGCCGCCCGGTCGGCAGAGGTCGGTGCCCGGGACGCGGCCCTGGCCGCCCAGGCCTCGGAGGGCCGGGCCCGCCGGTCCGAGGAGCGGATGCGGCAGTTCGTCGCGGACGCCTCCCACGAGCTGCGTACCCCGCTGACCACGATCCGGGGCTTCGCCGAGCTGTACCGGCAGGGCGCGGCCCGCACCCCCGACGAGACCGCCGGCCTGTTGCGCCGGATCGAGGACGAGGCGGCCCGGATGGGGCTGCTCGTGGAGGACCTCCTGCTGTTGGCCCGGCTGGACCGGGAACGCCCGCTCTCCCTGGCCCCGGTGGAGCTTCCGGTCCTGGCCGGTGACGCGGTGCAGGCCGCCCGCGCGGTCGCCCCGGACCGACGGATCGACCTGGAGATCGCCCCCGGATCCGGGCCGCTGGTGGTCCTCGGTGACGACGCCCGGCTCCGCCAGGTGATCGGCAACCTGATGACCAACGCCCTCACCCACACCCCGACCGAGGCCCTGGTCACCCTGCGGCTGCGGGCCGAGCCGGGGGACCAGGCGGTCATCGAGGTGGCCGACACCGGCCCGGGGCTCTCCCCGGAGCAGTCCGACCGGGTCTTCGAGCGCTTCTACCGGGCCGACGCGGCCCGGACCCGACGGGCCGGTGGGGTCACCGGCACCGGTCTGGGGCTGGCCATCGTGGCTGCTCTGGTCGCCGTCCACCAGGGAACCGTCGAGGCGGGGGAGACTCCTGGAGGCGGCGCCACGTTCCGGGTCCGGCTGCCGCTGGCCCCGACCGGGGCCGACGAGGTGGACTGACTTTCAGGAAACATCCAGGACGATTCCAGGCGGATCGCAGTGCGGCGGGGAAAGGTGTAGTCATGACCGAGTACGAGTCCGACCCGCAGCGGCGGCCGGCAACCGACGCCGAGCCGTCGCACCACGATGCCGAGCTGCCCCGGGTCGCACCCGGGCACTCCGACCCGGCCCCCGCCGGGTCCGCCCCCGGCGCTCCGGCCGCCGGTGCCCCGTCTCCGTCCTACGGTCCCTCCGGTGACGCCGGAGCGGACACCACTCCCATCCGCACCGAGCCCGGCGACGGCCGGCCCGGCCCGTACACCGGTTCGGGCCACGCCGGCCCGTACGCGGGTCAGTCCGGCCCGTACGCGGGGTCGGGGCAGTCCGGTTCGGGCCAGTCCGGGCCGTACGCCGGTTCGGGCCAGTCCGGACCGTACACCGGGCCGGGTCAGTCCGGCCCGTACGCGGGGTCGGGACCCGTCGGCGGGGGCAGGCCGTCCGCCGACGACGCGTACCGGCCGGGTGGTCAGCAGACGTCGACTCCGCCGTACCCGACCTCCGGGGCGTACCCGGGGAGTCCGTGGCAGCCCGCCGGCCAGCACCCCCAGCCGGGCCACCCCGGCTACGGCCCGATGGGTCAGCCCGTCCCGCCCTGGGCCCAGAACCACGGCCCCGCGCAGCGGCCCAACCGGGCGGCCCGGTACGTCGTCGCCGGGATCGTGGTGATGGGTCTGATGTTCGGCTCCGGCGTGACCGGTGGCGCGCTCGCGCTCGGCCTCAGCGACGGCTCGGGCGGCAGCCGTACCTTCTCCGCCGCTCCCGTGATCAACAGTGCCGACCTGCCCAAGATCGCCGCTGCGGTCCAGGACAGCGTGGTCTCCATCGCCACCGACAGCGGTGAGGGTTCCGGGGTGATCCTGACCGGCGACGGGTACGTCCTGACCAACAACCACGTGGTCGCCTCCGCCCGGACCGTGACTGTCACCTTCGCCGACGGCAAGACGGCCCAGGCCAACGTGGTCGGCACCGACCCGAAGACGGACCTGGCGGTGGTCAAGGCCGACGGGGTCAGCGATCTCAAGGCGGCGACCTTCGGCGACAGCGACGCGATGCAGGTCGGCGACCAGGTGCTCGCCCTGGGCAGCCCGCTGGGTCTGCAGGGTTCGGTGACCTCCGGCATCGTCAGTGCCCGGGACCGCACCATCCGGGCCGGCAGCCAGCAGGACCCGCAGCAGGGCGCGTCCTCGATCGCCGGGTTGCTCCAGACCGACGCGCCGATCAACCCGGGCAACTCGGGCGGGGCACTGGTCAACACCAAGGGCGAGGTGATCGGCATCAACACCGCGATCGCCACCGCCGGACAGAGCACCGGCAACATCGGCGTCGGCTTCGCCATCCCCAGCAACAAGGCCAAGGACGTCGCGGAGAAGCTCCAGCGCGGCGAGAAGATCAGCCACCCCAGCCTCGGGGTGAGCGTGGCCGGGGCACAGAACGGTGGCGCGCTGGTCTCCTCGGTGCTGCCCGGCAGCGCCGCCGAGCAGGCCGGCCTGCGACAGGGTGACGTGATCACCCGCTTCGGTGACACGACGGTCAACGACTCCAGCGACCTGGTCGGCGCGGTCCAGGCGCGCAAGGTCGGTGACCGGGTCGAGGTGCGGTACCAGCGCGACGGCGCCGAGAACACGGTGACCGTCACGCTCACCGAGTCGTAGCCCGACGCGGACCGTCCCCTGACCGGGCGGCGGGTGACAGGCCGAGGGGGTCGGCCGTCACCCGCCGCCTTCTCGTCGGCACCCTGTGTCCCGCCGCCTTCTCGTCGGCACCCGGTCACCCGCCGTGCCGGTGGCGTTTACCGCCGCCGACCCCGGGAAAGCGGCCGGTCACGCGTTCAGGGGACCAACGGGGAGGACTCGTGACCGCACACCACCGTCAGTCCGGTGCGTCGCCGGGGCGACCGCTGCGGATCGCGATGGTGGTGCCGCCGTGGTTGTCGGTGCCACCGCCCGGGTACGGCGGCCTGGAGCAGGTGGTCGCCGCGCTGGTGAACACCCTGACCGGGCACGGGCACGCGGTGACCCTCTTCGGGGCGGGGGTGGAGCACGGCACCCCGGCGGCGTTCGTCTCCACCGAGGCGGAGCTCCAGTTCGACCGGCTCGGTGAGTCACTGCCCGAGCTGGCCCACCTGGCCCGGGTCAACCAGCTCGTCGACCCGGCCGACTTCGACGTGGTGCACGACCACACCACCATCGGGCCGCTGGTCGCCGGCCGCCGGTCGGTGCCCACGGTGGCCACGGTGCACGGCAACCCGGTCGGCGAGTACGGCACGGTGCTCAGCGACACCGACCACGGAGTCGGACTCGTCGCGATCTCGCACGCCCAACGCCGCTCCAACCCCGCACTCCCGTGGGTCGGTACGGTGCACAACGCCCTCGACATCGCTGAGATACCACGCAAGTCCCAGCCGAGTACCGGGGCGGTGCTGTGGCTGGCCCGGTTCAGCCCGGACAAGGGACCGGAGCTGGCGATCCGGGCCGCGCGGGCGGCCGGTCTGCCGCTGGTCCTCGCCGGCAAGTGCAACGAGCCGGTGGAGCGGCGGTACTACGAGCAGGTGATCGAGCCGATGCTCGACTCGGACGTGACGGTGGTGTTCAACGCCGACCGGGCGACGGCGCTGCGGCTGCTGGTCGAGGCGCGTTGCCTGATCATGCCGATCCAGTGGGCGGAGCCGTTCGGCATGGTCATGGTGGAGGCGATGGCCACCGGTACGCCGGTGGTGGCCCTCGACCGTGGTGCCGTGGCGGAGCTGATCCGGCCCGGGCTGACCGGGGTGGTCTGCGCCGACCCGGTCGAGTTGCCCACGGCGTTGCAGGAGGTGACCCGGATGGACCCGGCGGCCTGCGTGGCGCACGTGGCGGAGAACTTCTCCACCGAACGGATGGCGCTCGGCTACGAGGCCGTGTACCGGGAGTTCATCGGGGCTGGTGCGGTCTCGACCCGGGAGCCGTTTCCGCTGGCCCGTCCCTGACCGGGGCCGGGGCCGGTCAGCGGGGTGCGGTGGCCAGGTCGGCGAAGGCGGCGTCGAGTTGGCTGGCGTACCGCGAGGTGATGCTGCCCTCCCGCCGTCGTTCGGCGACCTTCCCCCGGGCCTCGGCTATCGACCCGGCCAACGACTCCTGGTCGCCGGCGCTCAGGTTCCGCAACAGGTTGCGCAGGTCGGTGCCGACGTCACCGCGAATCTGTCCGGCTGCCACGCCCTCGTCGATGAGCTGGTCGACCCGGGCCGCCGGGTCGACCGGCTGGGGCGCGGGGGACCGGCCCGGTGGCGACGAGGTGGGCTGGCGGGTGACCGGGGGCGGGGACGGGGGCGGTGACGCGGTCGGCGTCGGCGCCTCCGTCGGGCCGGGTTCGGAGGTGTCGGTAGGGCGGGGCGACGGTGCGGCTGTCGGATCCGACGTCGGCGAGGGGCCGACGTCCGGCGGCGGCTGGGGCACCGGTTGGGTGGTCGGCAGCGCCGTGGTCGGCGTCGGGTCCGGGTCGGAGTCCGAGGTGAGCATCGGGACGAGCAGCGCCGCCCCGACGACCAGGACCGCCCCCACCGCGAGCACGACGGACCGGCGGCGCGGCGACCGTCGCTCGGAGGCGACGTCCGGGTCCGCCCCGTCGGGGGTCTCGGACGACCGGTCGTCGTCCCGGGTGCCGGCCGTCGCGGCGGATCCGGCGACCGGTCCGGCGGGACCGGGACCAGGCGCGAAGGGCGGCGGCGGTGCGGGGGCGGATCCCGCTGCCGAAGGGAAGGCCGACAGGGGCGCGGACCCGGGGGCCGGGGCGAAGGGCGGCGGCGCGGGAGCCGAACCCCCGCCGGTCGCCGGGGGCGGACCGGCCGGGCGCGCCACCACGATCGAGGGCAGGGTCATGGTCGGTGCCAGCATCGTGGCGGCCTGCGGGTCGGAGGGCAGGAGCTGGTCGCGCAGGGTGGCCGCCACCTGTGCGGCGGTCGGCCGCCGCTGGGGGTCGCGGTCGAGGCAGCGCAGGCAGATCCGGGTCACCTCGACCGGCAGCCCCGGCACGTCGAGGGTCTGCGGGGGCGCGGTGTGCGCCAGGGCCGTGCTCAACTCCTCCCAGGTGTCCGCCGGGTACGGCACCTGGCCGGTGAGCGTCTCGTACAGCAGGACACCCAGGGAGTAGATGTCGGTGGCGGGTTGGGCCTGGGCCCCGTCGAGACGCTCCGGTGCCACGTACGCGGGGGTGCCGAAGGTCCCGCCGTCCTCGTCCTCGTCCGGGGCGCCGATCCGGGTGGCGATGCCGAAGTCCAGCACCTTCGCCCCGACCCGGGTCATCATCACGTTCGCCGGGGTGATGTCCCGGTGCACGATGTGCAGCCGGTGGGCGGCGGCCAACGCGTCGGCGATCTGCGCCCCGATCTCCACCGCCTCCGGCCAGGGCAGGGGACCCTCGATCAGCCGGTCCTCCAGCTCCTCCCCGGTCAGCAGCTCCATCACCACGAACGAGGTGATGGAGCCGTCCGGGGCCAGTGTCTCCCCGTAGTCGTGGACCGAGGTGACGTGCGGGTGGACCAGCCGGGCGGCGGCCCGGGCCTCGGCCCGGACCATGTCCCGGAACCGGGCGTCGGCGGCGAGGGAGGGCGCGAGCACCTTCAGCGCGACGACCCGGTCGAGGACCTCGTCCCGGGCGCGCCAGATCACCGACATGCCGCCGGACCCGATCTGGTCGACGAGTCGGTACCTGCGGGCCAGCAACCTGCCGGCTTGCAGCGTTGCCATCAGTGATCGCACCTGCCTGGGGGTGGGGGCGGTATCAGGTTGCGCGAATGCGTCTGGACTGTCAACGGGCGGATCGTCCCATGATCACCACCGACGGGTCGAACCGGCTGTCCGTCCCGGTCGCGACGGTGGTCGTGGCCGACGTCCGGTTCGCGGCGTCGGCGGCGACGGTGGGCGGGACGACGCCTTTCCCCGCCGTGCCAGGATGAACGTCATGGGTCAAGGTCCGGTGGCGTTCGTGCTCGGCGGCGGGGGAGTGCTCGGCGCGGTCGAGGTCGGCATGCTGCGTGCGCTGTTCCGCGCCGGGATCCGACCCGACCTGGTGGTCGGCACCTCCATCGGCGCGGTCAACGGCGCCCTGGTCGCCGCCGATCCGACCGAGGCGGTCACCGACCGGCTCGTCCGGCTCTGGGCCTCGCCAGAGGCGAGCGAGGTGTACGGCGACTCGGTGGCCCGGCAACTACGACGGTTCGCCGCGCGTACCCACCTGCACTCGCCCCGCCCCCTGCGCCGACTCCTGGAGTCCGAACTCGGCGAACAGGTCACCTTCGCCGACCTCCGGGTGCCGTTCATGTGCTGCGCGGCCAACATCGAACGCGCAGCCGAACACTGGTTCGACAGTGGACCGTTGGTGCCCGCCGTGCTCGCCAGCGCCTCGGTGCCGGGGCTCCTGCCGCCGACCGAGATCGACGGACAGCACTACGTCGACGGGGGGATCGTCAACTCCATCCCCATCGGCGCGGCTGTCACCGCCGGGGCCGAGAAGATCTTCGTACTCCAGGTGGGGCGGATCGAACGGGCGCTGACGCCGCCCCGACGGCCCTGGGAGGTGGCCCAGGTGGCGTTCGAGATCGCCCGTCGGCACCGGTTCGCCAGGGACCTGGCGGCCCTGCCCGACGGGGTCCAGGTGCACGTCCTGCCCACCGGTGGGCTGGAGCCCCGGGACGACACCCCGTGGGCGTACCGGGACATGGCGGCGGTCGGGCGTCGGATCAGCCGCGCGTACACCGCCTCCCGGCGCTACCTGGCGGACCTGGAGCGTTGATGCCGTTGCCTCCACGGTGGGTCCGCCGGTCGGTGTTGGCCCCGGGTGTGGTCCTGTTGGCCTTCCTGCTGGTGACCACCCTGCCGGCCTGGGCGTTCCTCGCCGCGGCGGCCTCCCCGCTGGTGCCCGGTCGGCTCCGCCCGCTGCGGCTGCTCTGGATGGGCACCGTCTACCTGATCTGGGACGCCGCCGCGCTGCTGGCGCTCTTCGTGCTCTGGGTCGGCTCCGGGTTCGGGTGGCGTACCCGGTCACCGGCCTTCCAACGGGCGCACTACGTCCTCGCCGGTGCGTTCCTGCGGATGCTGTTCTGGCAGGTCCGGTGGACGCTGCGGCTGAGGATCGACGTCGTGGGCACCGACCCGGACACCGCCCTGCCCGGTCGGCCCGAGCTGGTGCTGTGCCGCCACGCCGGACCGGGCGACTCGTTCATCCTGATCCACGCCCTGGTCAACTGGTTCTCCCGGGAGCCCCGGATCGTCCTCAAGGCGGCCCTGCAGTGGGACCCGGCGATCGACGTGCTGCTCAACCGGCTGCCGACCCGGTTCATCGCACCCACCCCCGACACCGGTGGATCGGTGATCGAGCAGATCGGGAACCTCGCTGTCGGGCTCGACGACGACGACGCCTTCGTGATCTTCCCCGAGGGCGGGAACTTCACCCCCCGCCGTCGGCTCAAGGCGATCGCCCGGCTGCGCTCCCGGGGCCTGGAACGGATGGCGCTACGGGCCGAGCGGATGCAGCACGTCCTCGCCCCGCAGCCGGGCGGCCTGCTCGCCGCGCTGGACGCCGCCCCCGACGCCGGGGTGATCTTCGTGGCCCACACCGGGCTCGACCAGATGCTCACGGTGGCCGACGTCTGGCGGGAACTGCCGATGGACAAGCGGATCGTGATGCGCTTCTGGTCGGTGCCACCGGAGGAGATCCCGACCGGCCGCCAGGAGCGCATCGACTGGTTGTACGACTGGTGGAAGCAGATCGACGACTGGATCGCGGCCAACCGCGACGACGCCGCGTAGGGTCGTCCCGTGGAGCAGATCTGCGTGGTGACGACGGTGGTGGACGTGCGGTCGGTGGCCGACGTACTGGCCGCAGCGGCGGTCGCCGGTCGACTGGCGGCCTGTGCCCAGGTCGGCGGTCAGATCGACAGCACCTACTGGTGGCAGTCCGCAGTGGAGACCACCACCGAGTGGTCGGTGCAGTTCAAGACCGCCCCTGACCGGGTGGAGGCGCTGCTCACCCAGATCCGGGCGAACCATCCGTACGAGGTGCCCGAGATCCTGGTCACCACCGTGCAGAGCGGCAACCCGGCGTACACGGCCTGGGTGGTCGAGCACACCCGCCCCTGAGTACGGGCACTCTTCCCAGGCCGGGGGCCGGGCCGTGAGGATGACCCGGTGGAGCCCAGCACCTACCCCTGTCCCGCCTGCGGCGCGCCGGCCGACCTGCGCGTCGGCTGCTCCGGCTGTCGGCGGCCCCCGTACCCGCCCGCCGCCGAGGTGATCCGGCTGGACCGGGAGATCGTGACGCTCGGCCGCGAGGTGGAGCGGGTGCACCGGACGTACCAGGATCTCGCCGGTCGACTCGCCGCCACCCGGGACAGTAGGGCGAGGTGGGCGGCCCGGGTCCGGGCCGAGGTCCCCGCCCCCGCCGGACCGCACCCGGTGCCCGCACCGCACCACCCGGTACCTGCACCGCGTCATCCGGTGCCGGGGTCGGCCGTACCACCCCTGCCGACCGGCCGGCCCGTCCCCGCCGTCACGGCCGGTCCACCGGGGGCGGTGGCGCACCCCGTACCGGCGGGTCAGCCCGTCCGACCGGGTGTCCCGCCGACCGGTTGGCGGCCGCCCGCCGTGGCACCACCGACCCGACCGGCCGGGGAGGAGACCTCCGACCGGGCGGTACGGGCCCTGCTGTTCGCCCTCGGCGGTCTGCTGCTGGGCACCGCCGCTGTGGTCTTCACCGCCGTGGCCTGGGCCACCGTCGGGGTCGCCGGACGGGCCCTGATCCTCGCCGCGGTCACCGTCGTCGTGCTGGCGCTGCCGCTGGTGGCGGCCCGGCGGGGCCTGCGGGGTACGGCCGAGACCCTGGCCGCCGTGGGTCTGCTGCTGGTGCTCCTCGACGGGTACGCGATCTGGATGGTGGACCTGTTCGGCGTCTCGGCGTGGCCCGGGACGCGCTACGCCGCCCTCGTCGGCGGGGCCTGCGCGGCGCTCGCCGCCGGGTACGGGCGACTCAGCCGACTCACCGGACCGTGGCTCTGGGCGTGGCTGACAGTGCAGCCCGTACTGCCGCTGCTGGCCGTCGAGGCGGACCTCTCGGCCACCGGCTGGACCCTGGTCCTCATCGGGGTCGCCCTGATCAACCTGGCCGTCCTCGGGGTCCTGCACCACCGTCGGGCGACCGCCCCGGCGGGCGGTGTCCGGCTGGTCGGACAGATCTGCGCCTGGATCGGGCACGCGATGGCGGTACTCGTCGCGGCCGGGTTCGCCCTGGTCCCCTTCGCCAAGGGGGAGGCCTTCGGGGTGCCGGTCCTGGCCGGCCTTCCGCTGCTGCTGGCGGTGACCGTGCTCTTCGGTACGGCCCGGACCCTCGGCAGCCGGGGGCTCGCCGTGACCGCCGCCGCGATGGCGGTCCCGGTGTCCGTCGCCGCGATCGTCCGGGCCTTCGGGCAGCAGTGGCCGACGCTGACGCTGCTGGCCGTCGGGGTCCTCGCGGTCGCCACCGCCGGGGTGGTCCGACTCCTGCCGCAACGGTGGCGGACCGGGCCCTGGATCGGGGCGCTCGTGGTGGCCGTCGGTACCGCCCTGCCGGCCGTCGTCCTCACCATGGTCTTCGCCTCCATGACGGTGAGCCGCTCCCTGCCGGCCTGGCGGGGAGCCGACCCCGGTCCCCTGCTGACCTGGGGGTGGCAGCTCCCGGTGCTGGTCCTGCTCGCCGCTGCGGCGGTGACCCTGGTCGTCCCCCGTACCGGCTGGTGGGTGAGCGTGGTCCCGGCGGTGACCCTGGGGATCCTCGCCGCGCCGGCGGCCTGGCGGGCGTCCTGGCCCGCAGTGGTGGCGCTCGGCCTCCTCGGCGCGGTCGCCCTGCTCGTCGCCGCCGTGGTCCGACCCGGTACGCGGCACCGGATGGTCCTCCCCCCGGCGGTGGGCGGGACCATCCTGATCGGACACGCGCTGCTCGTCTCGTTCGCCCGGCCACTGGGCATGATCGTGGCGTTGACCGTGACCGCGTCGGCAGCCCTGGTGGTGGCGGTCCTCGGTCGCCGGGGGTCCACCGTCCAGCGGATCGTCGGCGGGGTGGGCCTGGGCGTGGCACTTGCCACCGCTGCGCTGACCGCGCCGCTGCTCGCCCTCGTCGCCGGGGCGCCCTCCTGGTGGCAGGCCCGCGCCCTGCTCGCCGCCGCGGCGCTGACGGTCCTGCTTCCGTACGCCGTCCGCCGCTGGTGGCCGGAGTCCACCCGGTACGCCGAAGCCGGGTACGCGGTGGTGGTCGGGTCGGCCGGTCTCGCGGCGGTCATGACGACGAGCGACGAACCGGTGCCGCTCTACGCCGCGCTCGGTGTCCTGCTGGTGCTGGTGGCCGCCCCGGACCGGCGACCCGGGGTCGCGCTCTGGATCCCGGGTGGGCTGCTCCTGACGGTGGGGGTCCTCGCCGCCCTGCCCGCGACCCTGGTCGCGTTGCTCGCTCCGTACCGGCCGATCCCCGGGATCTGGTCCGGGGTCCCGACGCAGACGGTCTCCGGGTCGCCGGGGACGGGGGCCGCCTTGCTGGTGTTGGCGCTCGCCGCCGCCCTGGTCACCCGGGGTGCCCGGACCCGGGCGGCGACCGCCGCTCCGTTCCTGGTGGCAGCCGTCCCGGTGCTGCTGGTCGCGGTCGGCGCGCCCTGGCCGGTGGTGCCGGCGGTTCTGCTGCTCGTCGGTACGGCGGCGCTGCTGGTGTCGACAGTCGGTAGGCCGTACCCGGTGGTGGTGGGTGTCGCGTTGCCGACCGGGGTGGTGACCCTGGGGGCCGGGGTGGCAGGGCTGCTCGCCACCCGACTCGGGACCCTCGGTGCGACCGGGACGCTCCTGCTGGCGGCCCTGGCGATCGGGGTGGCCGCCCGGCACCCGGCGGTCCGGCTGACCGGCTGGCCGGTGGCGGTCGCCTCGGCGCTCGGGTTCGCCCTGACCGCCTCGTCGGCCGGCGGGTTGCTCCCCCGGACGGCAGCCTTCGCAGTGCTCGCCGTGGCGGTGTCGACCCTTGTCGCCGCCGCGGTGCTGGTCCGACGGCAGCCGACGTCGAGCCGGGTGTTGGAGATCCTCGCCCAGGTCGTCGCCGGGGTCGCCGTGTTGTTCGCCTTCGGGGCGATCCGGCACGCCGCAGTGGTCTGCGTCCTGTGGGGCACCGCTGTCGCGGTACGTCTGCTGCTGGGCGAGTCCACCGGACGCCGACGGGTGCTGGCAGGTATCGCCTGGACCTCCCAGGTGGTCGGCGCCTGGCTGATGCTGCTCGCCGGTGAGGTGGCGCTGCTGGAGGCGTACACGGTTCCGGCGGCGGTGCTGGCGTTGGTCGCCGGGGCGACGGTCCTGCGGAGACGCCCCGAGTTGACCAGTTGGCTGGCTCTCGGGCCGGGGCTCGCCGCGCTGCTGCTGCCCAGCCTGGTGTCGGTGCTGGCGGCGGCGGACCCGCAGCCCTGGCGGCGGCTGCTGGTCGGGGTGGTCGCCCTCACCGCAGTCCTGGTCGGGGCCGCCCGGCGGTGGCAGGCCCCGGTGGTGCTGGGGACGGTGGGGCTCACCCTGTCGGCCCTGCACGAGACGCTGCGTGGCTGGGATCTGCTGCCCCGCTGGATCTACCTCGGGCTGGGCGGGATCGTGCTGATCTCGGTCGCGGCCACCTACGAGCGGCGGCGCCGGGACCTGGCCCGCCTCCGCTCGGCGGTCGGCCGGATGACCTGAGGAGGGAACGGGGGGTGCCGGGGTGCCGGTGGTGTCCCTGGGACACCACCGGCACCCCGGCACGAGGGTCAGGTGGTGGTGGCGCCGAACGACTCCAGCAGGGCCGGCGGGGCCTCCTGGGTCTCGGCGGCCGGCGGCTTCTGCACGTCGACCTCGGTGCCGAAGTCCGAGTAGGTGGTGGTCATCTTGCCCAGCGACTGGTCCAGGACGCTGGTGTCGACCACCAACTCGACGAGTCGGCCCTGGTCGTCGGTCTTGGCGGTGAAGGGCACCGCCTTGCCCTTCTCGCCCATCTGCTCGACGGCCTTGTCACCGGGCTTGGCCTTGGTGTAGTCGATGGTGCCGGAGAAGGAGCGGTCGCCGTCCTTCTCGATGTCGACCACGCCGTTGACGAGCTGTCGGGCACCGCCCGGGTCGCCGTCGGGCATCAGGTTCATCTGGCCGCTCGCGCCGAGCTTGCTGATGTCGAGCCGGAGCCACTTGTCGGACATGCCGGGTACGCCGGTGTACTTCAGGTAGCCGTCGTTGTCGATCGTGATCATGCGGAACGAGCCCTGCCCGCCCAGGTCCATGGTCATGTCGAGCTTCTTGGCAGTGGGGTCCATCACCCCGCCGCCACTGAGGACCGAGGACTTGATCTCGACCCGGACGCTGTCCTCGTTGAGCTTCATGGCCGCCGCGCTCAGCTCCGCACGAGGGTCGGCCGGTGCGGCGCTGGACTCCGCCGCCGCGCCGTCACCGTTGCCGGCCGGGGTGTCCGACGTCCCGTCGGTGCCGCAACCGGTCAGGGCGAGACCGAATGCGGCGACGAGCGCGGCCCCCGTGGTCGCCAGCCGTCGAGTCTTCATGCTGGAGGTACTCCATCTTCTCGGGTTGGCCGGGGTCGCCGAGGCGGCCCGGCCGGGTCTCGCACAGGCTAGCGACGGGGTGGGACATCCGCCGGGTGGCGAGGGTCCCGTACGGCCCGCATGTGGTCTTGCTCCGATCCGCCCGGCATGGTCACCACGACCGCGACCTGCACCGGTAGGGTCACCCCATGGCAGACGCGCTGACCGCCGAGGCGGTGCGGAACGAGCTGGAACGGCTGACCGGCTGGACAGGAACTCCGGCCGGGATCACCCGAACCGTCGAGCTGAGGAACTTCCCGGCCGCCATCGCGGTGGTGGACCGGGTCGCCGTCGTGGCCGAGGAGCTCGACCACCACCCGGACATCGACATCCGGTGGCGGACCGTGACCTTCCGCTGCGTGACCCACACCGTCGATCGAGTCACTCCCCGCGACCTGGAGTTGGCCCGACGGATCGACGAGATCGTCGGAGGTGCCCGGTGAGATTCGAGATCAGCAAGGTGCTGGACGCGATCGAGGGGCGGGTGTGCGTCGACCCCTCGCTGGCCCGGGCCGTCCTCGACCTGGCAGAGGTGATCAGGTACCAGGACCTCGACGGCGGCCGACCGGCCAACCTGCTCCGGCTCGGCATGATCATCGACGCGCTCTCCCGGCAGTTGGAGGAGGACAGCGTCCCGGTCTACGCGGTGGTGCACCGGGCCGTCCTCTCCGACGCCGACCTCACCTCCAACGAGCGGATGGTGGTCCGCCGGTGGGCCGACGACGGGCTGGTCGAGGTGCTCGACAACCCCGGCGACCGGATGCTGGAGGTGGCCGACCTCCTCGGCCTCCCGGTGCTCACCCGCAACCGCCTCGACGGGCTGCGCGGACGGTTCCCCTGGGTCACCGAGGAGCCCGGCCGCGTCCTGGCCCCGGTTCCCGGCCAGGGTGGCCCGGCCTTCGTCGCCCACGTCGGCAACGCCACCGTCCCGGTGGAGGGACGCCCCTCCCCGGTCGGTGAGCAGCTGCTCGCCCGGCAGTGGCGGTGCCCCGAGCCGGGGTGCGCCCTCTTCGGCGGTGGCGGGGGCGGCGGGGCCTTCGCCGACCTGGCCCGGGTCGACCGGCCTGCGGGCGGCCAGCCGCCACCGGCGCTGCGTAACGGCGTACCGACCTGCCCCCGGCACGGCACCCGACTCAACGACGGCGGGCCCCGTCCGCGTACCCAGGTCCTCGCGGTGAGCGTCGGGGGGCTGATCCGTCGGCGGTTCGTGCTCACCGCCGACGAGCCCGTGCTGATCGGAAGGTCCCCGGACCAGCCCGGTGGGATCACCCTCGGTCAGTGGCTCAACGACGAGGCCCGCCGCTGGATCAGCCGCAGCCACCTCCAGTTCGAGCTGCGGGCCGGCGAGGTGGTGGTGACCGACGTGAGCACGAACGGCTCCGGCGTCCGCCCGGGCGGGTCGATGAAGGAGTCCGACCGGCAGCAGCTCCAGCCCGGACAGTCCCGGATCCTCGACGGTGGGGACATGGTCGAGCTCTACCCCGGGGTCCAGGTGGGGCGACCGGGTGAGCTGGCCAGCGGCGCGCCCATCACCCCCGCCTCGGTGATGGCCGAAGCGCCCACCATGGCGATGCGGCTGCCCAACGCCTGACCGTCGTCGGCAGCCGGCGTACCCGTCCGGGGCGCGCCGGCTGCCCTGACCTCGTCGTGTCGCCTGGTTCGCCCGGCCTCGTCGTGTCGCCTGGTTCGCCCGGCCTCGTCCCGCTCGGGTCGGGGCGGGGACGGCGTGCCGGTCAGGCGGGGGAGAGGACGGCGGCGAGCTGGGCCACCGCCTGGTCGATCTCCGCCTCGGTGACCACCAGTGGCGGAGCCAGCCGGATCGTCGCACCGTGGGTGTCCTTGGCGAGGACCCCCCGCTCGGCGAGCCGCTCGCACGCCTGTCGGCCGGTCATCAGCCCGGGGTCGAGGTCCAGCCCCGCCCAGAGTCCCCGGCCCCGGACCGCCACCAGGCCCCTGCCGACGAGGTCGCCCAGGCCCGCGTGCAGTCGGGCACCCAGCTCCGCCGAGCGGCGCTGGAACTCACCGGTGGCGAGCAGCCGCACCACCTCGGTGGCGACCGCGCAGGCCAGCGGGTTCCCGCCGAAGGTGGACCCGTGCTGGCCGGGCTGGAGCACCCCGAGGACGTCGGTGTCCGCCACGACCGCGGAGACCGGGACGATCCCCCCGCCGAGCGCCTTGCCCAGCAGGTACATGTCCGGGACGACCCCCTCGTGGTCGCAGGCGAAGGTCTCACCGGTCCGGCCCAACCCGGACTGGATCTCGTCGGCCAGCAGGAGCACGTCGCGTTCGGTGCAGACCTGCCGTACGCCGGGGAGGTACCCGACCGGGGGCACCACCACCCCCTGCTCGCCCTGGATCGGCTCGATCAGGACCGCCACCGTGTTCTCGTTCACGGCGGCTGTCAACGCGTCCAGATCCCCGTACGGGACGACTGTGAAGCCCGGGGTGTACGGCCCGAAGTCGTCCCGGGCGTCGGAGTCGGTGGAGAAGCTGACGATGGTGGTGGTCCGGCCGTGGAAGTTGCCGGCGGCGACCACGATCTCGGCCTGCCCGGCGGGCACCCCCTTGACCCGGTAACCCCACTTGCGGGCCACCTTGACGGCGGTCTCCACCGCCTCGGCACCGGTGTTCATCGGCAGGACGAGATCCTTGCCGCACAGCTCGGCCAGCTCCCGGCAGAAGTCGGCGAACCGGTCGTGGACGAACGCCCGACTGGTCAGGGTCAGCCTGTCGAGTTGGGCGTGTGCGGCGGCGATCAGCCGGGGATGGCGGTGGCCGAAGTTGAGCGCCGAGTACCCGGCCAGGAAGTCCAGGTAGCGGCGGCCGTCCACGTCGGTCAGCCAGGCGCCCTCGGCCTCGGAGATCACCACCGGCAGCGGGTGGTAGTTGTGCGCGGTCCAGCGTTGCGCGTCCCGGACCGCGTCCGGCGTCCGCAGCGTGTCGTCGAGGATCACCTGTCTGCCCTTCCCTGGCGGAGTCGCAACGTGCAGCACTTCGGGCCGCCGCCGGCCTTACGCAGCTCGGACAGGTCGACACCGATGGTCAGGTAGCCCCGGTCGCGCAGCTGTCCGGCCAGCCCGGTGGCCTGCTCGGGCAGGACCACGTGTCGACCGTCGCTCACCGCGTTGAGACCCAGGACCTCGGCGTCGGCGGTCGTGGCGTGGACGGCGTCCGGGAAGAGCCGACGCAGTACGGCGCGGCTGCCGGGGGAGAAGGCCTCCGGCAGGTACGCCACGGTCTGCTCGTCGAGGACGGTCAGCGCGGTGTCCAGGTGGTAGAAGCGGGGGTCGACCAGGTGCAGGGTCACCACCGGATATCCGAAGGTCTCCTGTAGTCGGGCGTGTGCGGCGTGCGCGGTCCGGAACCCGGTACCGGCGAGCAGGTGGTCGCCGACCAGCAGGACGTCCCCCTCGCCCTCGTTGACGTGCTTCGGGTCGGACACCTCGAAGCCGGCCCGTTCGAGCCAGGACCGGTACGCCGGGGCCTCGTCGGCGCGCTGCGGGTCCCGGAACTGCACGGCCATGGCGTGACCGTCGATCACCGTCGCCCCGTTGGCGGCGAAGACCATGTCGGGCAGGCCGGGCAGCGGCTCGATCAACTCCACCTGGTGTCCCAGGTCGAGGTAGGTCCGGCGCAGCAGTTCCCACTGCCGGACGGCCAGGGCGGTGTCGACCGGGGCGGTCGGGTCCATCCACGGGTTGATCGCGTAGTCCACGGCGAAGTACGTCGGCCGACACATCAGGAAACGTTGGCGGAGCCCGTCCATCGTCATGCGTCCTGCTCCCAGCGGGTCGAGCGCGCCCCGGCCTTCGGTGGCCATCGGAGCTGGCGCCTTTCCACGCTATGACGCACCCGACGACGGGATCCACCGCTGAGAGTTGCGTACGGCGGCCGAACGTTGCGTCTGACCCGGACGCGGCGACGAATCGTTGCAACCGCCGACTTCGGGACCCCGGACACGACTCGGGGGCGGCGTGGACGCCGCCCCCGAAGGAGTTTGCCCTGCTGGTGAACCACCGGCTGGCTGGGCCTGCCGCCGGTGAACCACCGGCACGGAGGTATGTGCCCGTCAGAACCGGTTCAGAAACTGTGAGTCAAGCCACTCCCGCACCTGTTGCACCCAGTCGCCGTCGGTGTTGGGCCAGACGTACAGGCCGGTCATCGCCAGCACCCCGACCACCACCGCGCCGAGCCCGAAGGCGATGCCCAGCAGCGCGTCCGGCTTGCCGACCACGTGGCGGCGGCGGGTCGCGATCAGCCCGAGCACGGAGAGGACCGCGCCGACCGCCCCGACCGCGATGCCGTACCCGGCGAGGGTTCCGGTGAGGACGACGAGCGCCCCTGCCACCCCGAACACCAGACCGGTGGTGGCGAGGAGGCTGGCCCGGGGCTTCGGTCCGGCGGTGACCGGCGGCCGGTCGGTGACCGGGGTGGCGTCGGTGAGGGTGGGGTCGTCGTCGGCGACGGGAGGTGGGGCGGACGACCGGTCACCGCCGGCGACGCCCGGCGGTGGCGGTGGCAGTGGGCGGCGGGCGGCGGCCCGGTCGCTCCCCGCGTCGGCGGTCCGGGTCGGACCGGGGACACCGGCGGGCGGGGTGTCGGCAGCCGGGGGCGTGGTGGTGCGGGGTGGCGGGACGGGGTCGGCGACGGCAGTCGTCGTGCCGCCCCCGGTGGGTGCGCCCTCGTCGGCCGGCTCCGCTGTGTCCCGGCGCGACAACGAAGGGAATCTCATCTGTCCACCTCCTGACGGATGCGGGCGGGGCTCGGAACTCCGCAGACCCTGCCACGCGATGACGGCATAGACGTACCCAACGGCCGTCACGGCGACACCCGCAGGTCACCGCCGGTGTTCAGCGGCTTCCGAGGGGGTGGGCACCCGGTGGGTCAGCGGCCGACCAGGAGGCGGAGCCGGGCGAGGGTGCTCAGCGCCGAGGTGACCACTGCCAGCCGCCGGGGCCGAGAGACCACCACCGGGCGGGTCCGTACGCAGTCCATCAGGATCTCCACCGCCCGGTCGACCGGGAGCATCAGCGGCCGGACCGGCCCCTTTGCCATCTTGGTGTCGACGAACCCGAACCGCACCGTGGTCACGTGCACGCCGCGGGGGCGCAGCGCCGCCGCCATCCCCAGCAGGTACGACGACAGCCCCGCCTTCGAGGCGGCGTACCCGGGGGCGTCGGCGGAGACCAGCCGGTCGGCGAGGCTCGACAGTCCGACGAGGTGCCCGGCCCCGGCCGCCACCATCAGGGGCGCCACCACCTCGACGGTCCGGACCGCCCCGGTCAGGTTCACCTCGAAGGTGCGGTGCTCGGCGGCCAGGTCGTCCAGGTCGAGCGGGTCCCCGACCCCGGCGAAGTAGACACAGAGGTCGACCCCGCCCAGGTCGTCGATCGCCCGGCCGAGCACCTGCGGGTAGTCCGGTGCCGTCACGTCCACCACGTGGTGGCGGTACGCGGGTCCGGGCGGCTCGACCCCCCGGCGGGACAGGCCCGCCACCTGCCAACCGTCGGCGAGGAGTCGGCCGGTGAAGGCCAGTCCGATCCCGTCACTGGTGCCGACGAGGACCGCTCGACGTACCGGCTCGACCATGGGTGCCCGCTCCTGCCAACCGCGTCGCCCGAGGGTGCCGCCGTCTCGCCGCAGCACCGGAGGGCGTCATTGAACCAGACCCGGCCCGCCCGGAGGCACCGGCGGGACGGTCCCGGTGGATCGTTCCTGGTCGAAGCGGGCGCGGGCGGCCAGGACCTCGCCGAGGTGGTGGCGACTCCATCGGCAGAAGCCGGCGACGGTGTCGTACAGCTCCCGCCCGGCGGGGGTGAGCCGGTACTCGGTGTGGGGGGCGACGGTGGGGTGCCGGGTCCGGTCCACCACCCCGTCACGTTCCAGCCGGCGCAGGGTCACTGTGAGCAGGCGGTGGCTGATCCCGGTCACCAGCCGGTGCAGCTCACCGAAGCGGCGGGTGTCCGGACCGATCGCCTCGATCACCTGCAGCGCCCACTTGGTGCCGACGGTCCCGAACACCTCCCGGGCCACATCGTGCACCCGGGCCACGTCCGCCGGGCTCGGCCGGTCATCGTCCACGCCACCCACCCACTTACCGAGAAGTGCGTACTTACGCCGGTCACCGCAGTGTCCTAGTTTCCAGGTCGAGAAGATCGACACGAGGAGCGGACATGACGATTCTGAAGACGTACGCCCGACTGTGGGTGGACGACCTGGACGCCTCGCTGCCGTTGCTGCGCAGCCTCGTCGGCACCGAACCGGATCTGCGGTTCGGGTTCGACGCCGTGGAGTTGGCAGCGATCGGCGACTTCCTGGTGATCGCCGGACCACCCGCCGAACGGGCCCGGTACGCCAACGCGTCGGCCACCGTCGTCGTCGACGACCTGGACCGGGTCGTCGCCGAGGTCACCGCCCGGGGTGGCGAGATCACCACGCCGGAGGCGGCCAGCCCGACCGGCCGTTTCCTCTACGCCCGGCATCCCGGCGGGGCGGAGGTGGAGTACGTCCAGTGGACCCCGGAACTCGTCGACCGGATCGTCCGCCGGAGCTGAACCCGGATCGTCCGCCGGAGCTGAACCCGGCCCGTCCGGCGACGCTGGAACCGGCCCGCCGGGCGGAGCCGAACCCGGCCGCCGGGGGGTGGCTATGCTTGGGCGTCGTGCCAGAGGGACATACCATCCACCGCCTGGCGGCCCGGCACGCCGAGTTGTTCGCCGGGGACAAGGTGCACGCCGCCAGTCCGCAGGGTCGGTTCGCCGAAGGGGCCGAACGCCTGAGCGGGACCGTCCTCGACCACACCGAGGCGTACGGCAAGCACCTGCTGCACCACTACGACGGTGAGTCGACCCTCCACGTCCACCTCGGCCTCTACGGCAAGGTGACCGACGGGGACGGGGAGCCCCCCGCGCCGGTGGGGCAGATCCGGCTCCGGCTGACCAGCGACCGGCACTGGCTCGACCTGCGGGGCCCGACCGCCTGCGAACTGCTCGGTCCCCCCGACGTGCGGGCGCTGCGGGAACGGCTCGGCCCGGACCCGCTGCGCCCCGACGCCGACCCGGCCCGGGCGTACGCCCGGATCTCCCGCCGCTCGACGGCGCTGGCGGCGCTCCTGCTCGACCAGTCGGTGGTGGCCGGCACCGGGCTGATCTTCGTCACCGAGGCGTTGTTCCGGGCCGGACTGCCGCCCACCCTGCCCGGCCGGGAGCTGACCCCGGCCCGGTGGCGGGAGCTCTGGGCCGACCTGACCGAGCTGATGAGCGTCGCCGTCGACCGGGGTCGGATCGACACCGTCCGCCCCGACGACCTGCCCGAGGCGACCGGCCGCGCCCCGAGGGTCGACCGGCACGGCGGCGAGGTGTACGTCTACCGCCGTCCCGGCCTGCCCTGCCACGTCTGCGGCACCGGGATCAGCCGGGGCACCCTCGCCGGTCGCAACCTCTACTGGTGCCCCACCTGCCAACGCTGACCCCGGCCCGTCGGGTCACCGCAGGCGGCGGATGTCGCCGTGGGCGCGGTAGAAGCCACCCCGGCCGGCCTCCCGGACCTCGGTGACCAGGTAGCGGGCTCCCGGCTCGCGGATGCCCTTGGGGAACTGCACCGACCAGTCCCGGTGGAACCCGTCGGAGAGGACGTGCACCCGCAGCCGACCGTTCTCGTCGGTGCACTCCACGACCACCCCACCACGGGCGTCGCTGGTCACCTCCAGGGCGGTCGGGGCCGCCGGCACCGGAGCCCGGGACGGGGCCTTGACGTCCACCGGGGTCGGGACGGTACCGGCCTCGGCGGCCCGGATCGCCGACTCCCCGGCGTCGATGCAGGCGAGCTGGCCACTGGTGGTGACGACGTACAGCCGCTCCTGCTCGTACTGCATCGAGTAGGCCGACCCGCAGCCGGTGCCGAGCTTCCACAACCGGGTGCCGTCGGCGTCGAAGCAGTAGATCGAGGACTGGTTGTCCCCGGCGAAGACGTACCGGCCGTCGGCGGCGGTGGCACAGGAGAAGACCGGGGCGTCACACCGGAAGACCTGCTCCTGCCGGCCGTCCTTGCCCAACCGCACCACCTGGCGGGTGGCGGTGCCGGCGAACACCGCCCCGCGCTCCTGCCAGCCGAACAGGACCGGACCGGTGGGGGTGTGCCAGATCTCCTGCCCGGTCCGCCAGTCGTAGCCGGTGACCCCGGACGAGTGTCCGTGGTAGAGCGCGGCCGGGTCGCAGCGCACCATCCACGCCGAGTCGCCCCGCCCCCGGCGTCGCCACAGGAACTCGTCCTCGTGGTCGACGGCGGCGATGCCACCGTCGGCGTCGGAGACCCCGAGCACCCCGTCGTGGATGTCCAGCCAGTAGATGTCGATGTCGGGGGCGATCGTGTACGCCACCCGGGGCGTCTTCCCGGACAGGTCGTAGACGTTGCCGTCGTCGCACCCGGCGTAGAGCCAGTCGTCGTCGGCGACGATGCACTTCACTCCGTCGGGGAGCTGCACCTGACCGACGACCCGGGCGGCGTGGTCCAGGGTGGTGATCACCCCTCGTTCGTTGCCGACCATGCACCGGTCCCCGTCGACGAAGATGCCGAACGCGGGGGCGCCGGAGGCGTACCGCCACAGGACCGGGGCGGTACGGGCGGTCGAGCGGGTGCTGACGATCTGCCGACGGGAGACGGCCCGCTTCTGGCGGACCCCGACCACCGCCGGGGCGTACCCCTTGCGGACCTTCTCCCCGAGCTTCTTCGCCGCCGCCGCGCGGGCCTTGGCGTTGTCCGGGTAGGCGGTGCTCTTCACCTGTCCCTGGTCACCGATGCGGCCGTACCGGACGGTGAGGGTGGTGCCGTCGACGACCACCTCGTAGAACTTGTGCGCCCCGCCGCCGGTCTCGGACAGTTCGAGGTACGTCGTCTCCTGGGCCATCGCCGGAACCTTCCACCGAGGGGTTGATCAGTCGAGACGACCCTAGCCACCCCCACCGACATCCCCGGCGGGGTGCACCGACGACGGGCGCACCACCGGCCAGAGCGCCCCCGGCGTCAGCGGAGCAGGGCGTCGACGGTCTTGCGGGCGGCGATGAGGACCGGGTCCCAGACCGGGGCGTACGGCGGGGCGTAGCCGAGGTCCAGGGAGGTCATGTCCTCGACCGTCATCCCGTTCCACAGCGCCACGGCCAGGGCGTCGATCCGTTTCGCCGCTTCCGACCGGCCGACGATCTGCGCGCCGAGCAGCCGCCCGGTGGGCCGCTCGGCGATCAGCTTCACAGTCATCGGGCGTGCCCCCGGGAAGTACCCGGCCCGACTCGTCGACTCGGTCAGCACCGAGACGAACTCGAAACCGGCCTCCCGGGCCTCCCGTTCCCGCAGGCCGGTCCGGGCCACCTCCAGCTCGCAGACCTTCGTCACGGCGGTGCCGATGACGCCGGGGAAGGTGGCGTACCCGCCGCCGATGTTGATCCCGGCGACCCGTCCCTGCTTGTTGGCGTGGGTGCCGAGGGGGATGTGCACCGCCGCCCCGCTGACCCGGTGCAGGCTCTCCACACAGTCGCCGGCCGCCCAGACCCCGGGGACCCCGACCACCCGCATCCGGCGGTCCACCCGCAGCGCCCCACTGGGACCCAACGGCATCCCGGCGGCCTCGGCGAGCCCGGTGTTGGGGCGTACGCCCAGGCCGAGGACGACCACGTCGGCGGGGATCGGGCCGTCGGCGGTGACCACCGCGGCGACCCGGCCGTCGCGCTCCGTCAGCCCGGTCACCTCGACCCCGGTGCGGATCTCGATACCTGTCGCTCGCATCGCGTCGGCGACCAGGGCGGCCATGTCCTCGTCCACCGTGCTCATCGGCTGGGCCGCCTGCTCGACCAGGGTCACCGCGAGCCCCCGCTGGATCAGGGCCTCGGCCATCTCCACGCCGATGTACCCCCCGCCGACCACCACCGCCGAACGGGGGGCGGGGTCGGCGTCCAGCCAGGCCCGCAGCGCCGCGCCGTCGTCGAGGGTCTGCACCCCGAACACGCCCTGGACCTCGTCGCGGGCCCACTCCGGGAGGCGGGGGGAGGCGCCGACGGCGTACATCAGGGTGTCGAAGCCCTCGCGGAGTTCCCGCCCGGCGGTGAGGTCCCGGACGACCACCTCACGGCGGTCCAGATCGATGGCGGTGACCTCGTGTCGCAGCCGGACGTCGATGTCGAACTCGTCCCGGAAGACCTCGGGTTCGCGGGCGACGAGCTGATCGCGCTCCTCGACCAGCCCGCTGATCCAGTACGGGATGCCGCAGGCCGAGTACGACGTGAACCGCCCCCGCTCGAAGGCGACGATCTCCAGGTCGTCGCGGTCCCGTCGACGCCGGGCCTGGGAGGCCGCTGCCATTCCGGCGGCGTCCCCGCCGATCACGATCATCCGCTCCGCCACCGGCTCAGTCTGACACGCCCGCCCCGCCCCGGCCGGGTGCCGGCCGGGGTGAGGCGTGAGGTCAGGCCCCCCGGGTCTGCCGGGCGACGTCGTCCACCACGTCGGTGAGTCGGCCGGACCGGGCGTACACCGCCCGCTGTCGGGCCGCTGGGCTGCCGTGCCGCCGCAGCGCGCCGAGCAGTTCGGTGACCTCGGCCAGGTCGCCGTGCCGCTCCAGCGCCGGACCCAACCTGTCGACCAGTTCGTCGAGCAGCTCCCACATGGGGCGGACCTCGCCGGTGGTGAGGTCGACGCCGTCGCCCTCCAGGCCGTCGTGCGCGGCCCGCCAGTGCGCGGCGACCAGCATGTGGTGGTCGGTCGCGATGGCCGGGCGACCGTCGGCGATGTCGGTCATCGCGGTGGCGACCATTCCCCGGACCAGGGCCGCCACCAGGACGGCGTCGTCGACCGAGGGGCACACGTCACCGAGGCGGATCTCCACGGTGGGGTACTTCGCGGAGAGCCTGGCGTACCAGTAGAGCATCCCCTCGTCGAGCATCACCCCACTGGAGATCAGCTGCCGGATCATCCGCTCGTAGTGTTCGTGGGAGAGCAGGTACGGGGTGGGGGCCACCGACGGCCAGCGTTCCCACTCGATCGACCGCCAGCTGGCGTACCCGGTGTCCTCACCGGCGCTGAACGGGGAGTTGGCGGTGACCGCCTGCAACACCGGCAGCCAGGGGCGGACGTGGTTGAGCACCTGGACACCGGTCTCCGAGTCCGGCACCCCGACGTGCACGTGCATGCCGTTGTTGCCGGGGCCCGGCACCAGGAGCCGGAACCGCTCGATCATCTTGTCGAACCGGGGCTTGTCGACCACCGGGGGGATCGGGCCGTCGACCGGCCCGGTCCCGATGGCCAGGAGGCGTACGCCGGCCCGGTCGGCGGCCTCGGCCAGCGCGGACCGCAGCACCCCGAGGGAGTGCCGGATGGAGGACAGCTCCAACCCGGGCGGGCTGCCGATCTCGATCTGACTGGTCTGGAACTCCCGTTCCACCTGCCCGTGCAGCTCCGCCGGGACCTGCTCCATGACCAGGTCGACGGCGGGGACCGCGACCCCGGTGTGCGGGTCGACGAGGAGGAACTCCTCCTCCACGCCCACGGTGAGCAGGTCGTCTCGGGCTGTGCCCGCCGCCTGCGCAGGATCCGTCGCCTCTGCCGGAGCCTGCACGACCTGCCCGGTCATCTCCACCACCGTCCATTCCGCAGCCGTCGGCCCGCCGCCGACGTGTGGCTCCTGGTTACCCGGAGTGGTCGCTGCGGAAAACCAGCCCTCGGCGTGTCCGGCGACTTACTCCCGCCCGTCGCGTGACTTCCGCCCACCCGTCGCGCAGACGACCCGGGGGAGACACCCTCCGCCACGACGTGCCGATTGACATTGACAAATTAGTTAAGACTCCGTACAACTCCTGGGAGAGCGCTCTCTCGACCCCCGTCCCGCCAGAGAGGCATCCCATGACACCTGCCCCAACGGCACCTGCCGCCCCCACCTCGCGTCGTCGGCTGCGGATGGCCCTGGCCGTGGTCGCCACCGTCACCACCGGGCTGGCCGGCGTCGCCGTCAGCGCCAACGCCGCAGTCCCCACCCTCGCCCCCGGGTGGAGCCTGGTCTGGGCCGACGACTTCACCGGCGCGGCCAACACCCTGCCCTCGGCGGCCAACTGGATCATCGACACCGGCACCGGGTACCCGGGCGGTCCGCCCAACTGGGGCACCGGCGAGATCCAGACGTACACCAACAGCACCTCCAACCTCAGCCACGACGGCGCCGGCAACCTGCGGATCACCCCGCTGCGGTCGGCGAACGGCACCTGGACCTCGGCCCGGATCGAGTCGGTGCGCAGCAACTTCAAGGCCCCCGCCGGCGGCGTCCTGGCCATCGAGGGGCGCATCCAGATGCCCAACGTCACCGGCGACGCCGCCCTCGGCTACTGGCCGGCGTTCTGGGCGCTCGGCTCGCCGTACCGGGGCAACTACCAGAACTGGCCGAGCATCGGCGAGTTCGACGTGATGGAGAACGTCAACGGGATCAACCGGGTCTGGGGGGTCCTGCACTGCGGGGTCGCACCCGGCGGACCCTGCAACGAGTGGGACGGCATCAGCAACTTCCGCACCTGCCCGGGGAGCAGCTGCC
Source organism: Micromonospora sp. SH-82 (assembly GCF_051132485.1). NCBI lineage: Bacteria > Bacillati > Actinomycetota > Actinomycetes > Micromonosporales > Micromonosporaceae > Micromonospora > Micromonospora sp. SH-82. The sequence continues at coordinate 70,842 of NZ_CP148049.1, read as the reverse complement.
AGTCTGCGTTCCACACCTACCGCTTCGAGTGGGACACCTCGGTCAGCCCCCAGCAGCTGCGCTGGTACGTCGACGGTCAGCAGTACCACACGGTCACCCAGGGGCAGATCGGTGAGCCGTACTGGAGCCAGATGACCAACCACGCCGGATACTTCCTGCTGCTGAACGTGGCGATGGGTGGCGGCTTCCCCAACGGCGTAGCCGGGTTCACCACCCCCACCTCGGCGACGGTGCCCGGTCGGCCGATGCTCGTCGACTACGTGGCGGTCTACCAGCGCGGTGGGGGGAGCACCCCGCCGCCCACCACGCCGCCGCCGACCACCCCGCCGCCCACCGGGGTACGCGACGCGTACTCGACGATCCAGTCCGAGTCGTTCAACAGCCAGAGCGGCGTGTTCGTCGAGGCCTGCTCCGAGGGCGGGCAGAACATCGCCGGCGTCGGCAACGGCAACTGGGTCCGGTACGACAACGTCGACTTCGGGTCCACCCCGCCCCGGGACTTCGTCGCCCGGGTGGCCTCCGGCGCAGCCGCCGGGGTCAGCGGCCTGGTCGAGGTCCGGGTGGGCAGTCCGACGAGCACCCCGATCGGGTCGTTCTCCGTTGCCAACACCGGCGGATGGCAGAGCTGGCGATCGGTTCCGGGGAACGTGACGACCCCGGTGACCGGCCGACAGACGGTCTACCTGACCTTCACCAGCGGGCAGCCCGCCGACTTCGTCAACGTCAACTGGTTCACCTTCCGTCGCTGAGTGCAGGCAGGGGCCCCGCGTCGACGCACAGCGTCGGCGCGGGGCCCCTGCTCACGCGGAGCCGGCGGGTTCGCGGGTACGGCGGCGACGGCGGACCTTCTTCACCGCCCAGTTGGCGATCATCAGCAGGATCAGGCCGATGATGGCGTAGTCGAACCAGCTGCTGTACCGGTCGATCTGCTCCCAACGGGAGCCCAGGGCGTACCCGAGCCCGATGAACAGGGCGTTCCAGATGCCGCTGCCGATCGTGGTGAGCAGGGTGAAGGTGGGCAGGGGCATCCGGTTGGCCCCGGCCGGGACCGAGACCAGGCTCCGGACCACCGGCATCATCCGTCCGAAGAGCACCGCCCACGTGTCGTACCGCTCGAACCAGCGGTCCGCCTTCTCCAGGTCCGCCAGGTCCACCAGGGGGAGCCGGTCCAGCCACCGCTTGAGCCGGTCCTCCCCGAGGGCCGCCCCCAGCCAGTACAGGACCAGGGCCCCGAGCAGGGAACCGGCGGTGGCGGCCACCCAGACCACCACCAGGTTGAACCGGCCCTCCCCGGCCAGGTACCCGGCCAGGGCCAGGACGATCTCGCTGGGGATCGGGGGGATGATGCTCTCCAGGGCCACCAGCAGGGCCACCCCGACCGCCCCGGCGGACTCGATCACCCCGGCGACCCAGCCGGTCAGGCCACCCAGTTCACCCGGGTCGACGTTCTCGGCGAGGGCCATGGCGCGGTGTCCTTCCCGGCGCGTCCGGTGGGCGCACCACCGGACGGGACCACCCGGGGAGGTACCCGGCGGGCATCAGCCGGATGTACCCCACCCGGACCCGGCCACACCTGTTCCCCGTCGACCCGGGCCGTCCCCCTCCCCGGCACCGGCGGAGGGGACAGCCCCGGCCGGGCTCACTCCTCGGGGTGCACCCCGAGGTCGGCGGGGCCCTGCCGCCAGGCGGTGAAGTGCACCTGGAGCCCGTCCCGGCTGGGGGCACAGCAGAAGGGGCCTGCCAGGGCGGTGGCCGTCGGGTCCAGGGGGGCCAGCCGGACCAGGTGCCAGGGCTCCCCCTCGGCCCGGGCCCGGATGGTCAGGGCGTCCCCGGTCCGGCTGACCCGGACGCTGACCACCCGCCCCGTCCACCCCGGGACCGGGGCCGTCGACCAGTCCGAGAACTCCCTGGTGACCACCGCACCGACCTGGGGCAGCCCGTCGCAGAACTCCACCCCCGTCTTGACCCAGTTCGCCTCGTCCACCCGGACCAGCACCCCGGCCTGGTCGAACTGCCCGGAGAAGTCCATCAGGAAGTCGACCTCCACGGCCTGCCCGACGGGCAGGGGGGCGAGCAGGGCCTCCCCGTCGTCGTGGACGAACCCGTAGCTGGTCCGCCGCCAGAAGTCCCCACCCTCGGCCGGCCGGACCCGCAGGCCCCCCTCGGGGGTCGGCTCGGCGCTGACCGGCGGGTTCAGCCAGGCCCCCTGGGACCAGTCGACGGGGTGGGCGGGGGGTACCAGGTCGGCGCTCATGCCGCGACCGTACCGGAGCCCACCCCGCCCCGTCCGACCCCGCACTCACCATCGACGGGTGTCAGCGGGCCGGGTCGAGGAGAACTCGCGTTTGCCGCAGCCGGCGTACGGAAAAGGGAAGTCCCCATGGGTGACAGGTGGTACCAGGAGGCGGTCGTCTACTGCCTCGACATCGACACGTTCGCCGACTCGAACGCCGACGGGGTGGGTGACATCCCGGGGCTCATCAGCCGCCTCGACTATCTGGCCAGGTTGGGTGTGACCTGCCTCTGGCTGCATCCGATCCACCCGTCGCCGAACAAGGACGACGGCTACGACGTCACCGACTTCTACAACGTGGACCCCCGCTTCGGCACCCTCGGTGACTTCGCCGAGCTGCTGCACCAGGCGAGCAACAGGGGCATCCGGGTCATCATCGACCTGGTCGTCAACCACACCTCCGACCAGCACCCCTGGTTCGTCTCCGCCCGTTCCTCGCCGGACTCGCCCTACCGGGACTGGTACGTCTGGGCCGACCACGAGCCGACCGACAGGCACCAGGGCATGGTCTTCCCGGGCGAGCAGCACGAGACGTGGACCTACGACCGGACCGCCAAGGCCTGGTTCTACCACCGGTTCTACAAGTACCAACCGGATCTGAACTTCCACAATCCGGAGGTACGCGCCGAGATCAAGAAGATCATCTCGTTCTGGCTCCAGCTCGGCGTCGCCGGTTTCCGGATGGACGCGGTGCCGTTCATCATCGAGCTGACCGAACCCGGCCACCCCGAGTCGCCGAAGGACTTCGACTACCTCACCGAGCTGCGCCAGCACGTCCAGTGGCGTCGGGGCGACGCAGTCCTGCTCGCCGAGGCGAACGTGGAACCGGACGAACTGCCCCAGTTCTTCGGCGACAACGCCGGGTCGGGCAACCGGCTGCACATGCTCTTCGACTTCATGCTCAACGGACGACTGATGTTGGCCCTGGCCCGACAGGACCCGGAGCCGGTGATCGAGGCGCTGCGGGACACCCCGAAGCTCCCCGAGGGCGGGCAGTGGGCCACCTTCCTGCGCAACCACGACGAGATCGACCTGTCCCGGCTCACCGCCGAACAGCGTGAGCAGGTGTACGCGCAGTTCGGCCCCGAGGAGCACATGCGGATCTACGAGCGCGGGATCCGCCGCCGGTTCGCCCCGATGCTCGACAACGACAGGCGGCGCATCGAGTTGGCGTACTCGTTGCAGTTCTCCCTCCGGGGCACCCCCGTGCTGCGGTACGGGGAGGAGATCGGGATGGGGGAGAACCTCGACCTGCACGGTCGGGAGGCGATCCGTACCCCGATGCAGTGGTCGTACCAGCCCAACGCGGGGTTCTCCGCAGCGGAGGCGGAGAAGCTGGTCCGCCCGGTGATCGAGTCCGGGGAGTACGGCTACCCGACTGTCAACGTCACCGCCCAACGCAAGGACCGCAACTCGTTGCTGTCCTGGTTCGAGCGCATGATCCGGACCCTGCGGGAGGCCCCCGAGATCGGCTCCGGCTCGACCACCCACATCGACGTTCCGATGCCCGCCGGGGTGCTCGCCCACCGCGCCGACGGGGCGACCGGGACGATGGTCTTCCTGCACAACCTGGGCACCGAGGACGCCGTGGTCGACCTGGGTCTGCTCGCCGACGAGGCGGAACTGCCGATCGACGTGCTGACCGACCGCTCCTACCGGGAACTGGGCAAGATGGACGCGGTCCAGATCAACGGGTACGGCTACCGGTGGATCCGGCTGCGCCGGGGGCCGCTGGGGTGAACCTCCCCGGGGGCCACGGTCAGGTCGGGGTGGGTCGGGTGTGCCAGAGCCAGGCCAGGCCCAGCACCGGCAGGACCAACGGGATGTAGCCGTACCCGCTGCCGAACTCCGACCAGACGGTGGCCTCCGGGAACAGGTGCGGCTCGACCAGGCTGAGCGTGCCCACCCCCAGGACACCGAAGAACTCCACCAGGCAACAGGCCAACGCCGTACGCCGTCCACCGGTGCCAGCCCGGGCCAGCCCCACGGCGGCCACGATGTAGATCACCGCAGCGACCCCGGAGAGCAGGTACGCCACCGGGGCCTCGGCGAGCTTCGTCGCGATCTGCACCCCGGCCCGGGCGCTGGCGGCGATCGCGAACAGCAGGTAGACCGCGATCAGCAGCCGCCCCGGCCCCCTGTTGGTCGCCGTCTCAGCCACCGACGAACTCCCAGGTCTGCTGGAGTCGGACCACGACGACCGGGGTGGTCAGGCAGACCGCGCAGACGATCGCCGAACCCCACCTGGTGGGCTCCATCCTGGCCAGCACCGCCGCCAGCGGCGGCAGGCACACCAACGTCACCAGGTATCCGGCGAAGGTGGCCGGTTCACCGGGCCGTTCCCCACCGGCGAGCGCGACCAGCGCCAGCACCGTCAGGGCGAGCAGCCCGACCTCCACCACTGCCAGTCCGACGAACTGCACCCGGTCCGGCGGCCGGTGACGCAGCGCCGCCACCAGCGCCCAGACCGCGAGGAGCAGGGACGCCACGATCGTCGCCACGGCGAGGAAGCCGTCGATCGGCGAACCGGTCGGCACGGGGCTGCTCATCGGGGCCGCCCGGATTCTGTCTCGGTCACCGCCACAGCCTACTAAGCGTCGTAGTACATCCCGTCGGGTGGCGACCCGGTCGGCAGTGACCGGTCGCCCCCCGCCTCCGCGGGCTGCGGCGGTCCCCGTCGCCGACTAGCGTGGATCATTACGACGACGGAGGGGGTACGCGTGTTGAGGTTCGGCCTGTTCGGCACCGGTCACTGGGCGACGGAGACCCACGGTGCCGCCCTCGATGCCCATCCCCGGGTCGAACTGGCCGGAGTCTGGGGGCGGGACCCGGTGAAGGCCGCCGTCCTCGCCGACCGGTACGGGGTCCCCGCGTACGACGACGCCGACGCGCTGATCGACGCGGTCGACGCGGTCTCGGTGGCGCTCCCGCCGGACGTCCAGGCCGACATCGCCCTCCGGGCGGCCATCGCCGGACGACACCTCCTTCTCGACAAGCCGCTCGCGTTGACAGTCGCCGACGCCGACCTGGTGGTGTCGGCCGCCGGGCGGTCCGGCGTCGCGTCGGTGGTCTTCTTCACCGCCCGGTTCCAGCCCGCCGTCGACGCGTTCCTCACCGCCACGGCCGCCGCCGGGGGGTGGTACGCCGCACACGTGCTGCGGTCCGCGTCGGCCTTCCGACCGGAGAGCCCGTACCGGGACTCGCTCTGGCGTCGGCAGCACGGTGGGCTCTGGGACCTGGGTCCCCACGCCCTGTCGGTCCTCCTCCCGGTCCTGGGCCGGGTCACCCGGGTGGCCGCCGTGGACGGCCCGCACGGGCTGGTGAACCTGGTCCTCACCCACGAGGACGGGGGCAGCAGCACCGTGTCGCTGACCCTCGACGCCCCACCCGAGGTGGTCCGCCACGAGACGGTCTTCTACGGCGAGAACGGGATCCGGTCGGTGCCGCTCGGCGAGGGCGGTCCGCTGCCCGCCTTCGCTGTGGCGATCGACCAACTGGTGACCCAGATCGACTCCGGCACCCGGGACCACCGGTGCGACGTACGGTTCGGCCGGGAGGTGGTGGCGGTCCTCGCCGCCGCCGAGACCGCCCGCGCCACCGCCCGGACCGTCGACGTCTGAGCAGTCGCCGTCGCGGTACCCGGTGCCTCGCGGGCCATGCCGGTTTGTCCCCCTGGTGCTCGGGTAGCCGCGACCATGCTGGTACGGCGGCTCGGCGCACCGAGCGACTTCGATCCGCTGCTGGAACGGGTCCGCGACGCCCGGGTGGTGATGGTCGGGGAGGCCTCCCACGGCAGCCACGACTACTACCGGATCCGGGAACAGCTCACCCGGCGACTGATCGCCGAGGGCGGGTTCTCCTTCGTGGCGGTGGAGGGGGACTGGCCGGACTGCGACCGGGTGAACCGGTCGGTGCTCGGGATGCCCGGAGGCGCGGCGGACCCGCACGCCGCGTTGCGGCGGTTCGAGCGGTGGCCGACCTGGATGTGGGCGAACGCGGAGGTGTCCCGGTTCGCCCGGTGGCTGCGGGCCTGGAACCTGGACCGCCCCGAGACGGTACGGGTCGGGTTCCACGGGCTCGACGTGTACAGCCTCTGGGAGTCGATGCAGGCGATCCTCGACTACGTGGGCGAGGAGGACCCGGACTCGTTCGAGGCGGTGCAGGAGGCGTACGCCTGTTTCGAGCCGTACGGCCGACGGTTGGACGAGTACGGCGTGGCGAGCCGGTTCGTCTCGGCCCGCTGCGAGGAGGAGGTGATCCGGCTGTTGGCCCGTACCCGGGAACACGCCGCCTCGGACGGCCCGGACCGCTTCTCGGCCTGGCAGAACGCGGCGGTGGTGGCCGGTGCGGAACGGTACTACCGGGCGATGGTCGGCGGCGGGGCGCAGTCGTGGAACGTCCGGGACGTCCACATGGCCGACACCCTCGACCGGCTGCTCGACAGGTACGGCGCGCAGTCCAGAGGGATCGTCTGGGCACACAACACGCACGTCGGCGACGGTCGGGCGACCGACATGTCAGACGACGGGATGGTCACCATCGGGCAACTGGCCCGGGAACGGTACGGCCCGGACGACGTGGTCCTGATCGGGTTCGGGTCGTACCGGGGCACCGTGACCGCCGCGCCGAGGTGGGGGTCGACGGTCGAGACGATGGTCGTGCCGCCGGCCCGACCGGGCTCGGTCGAGCAGCGGATGCACGAGCTGCTGCCGGAGCGGGCGGTGCTGGTCTTCGACGGCCCGGACCAGCCGGGCTGGGTGACCGAGACCGTCGACCACCGGGCGATCGGGGTGGTCTACGACCCGGCCTTCGAGTCCTGGGGCAACTACGTGCCGACCCGGCTGGCGCAGCGGTACGACGGGTTCGTCTGGTGTGACGAGACCACCGCCCTGCGACCGCTGGCCGCAGTGCCCACCCCCGGCGAACGCGAGACCTGGCCCGCCGGGGTGTGAGGAGGGACCCCTCGTCATCGCTGCTCCGATGGACGAGGGGTCCCCTCCCGCAGCGGGGTCAGGCGCGGACGGTCGGCTGCTCGTCGAGCCTGGCGCGCAGCTTCTCACCCTCGATGTCGACGTTCGGCAGGGCCCGGTCCAGCCACCGCGGCAGCCACCAGGCCTTCTTGCCCAGCAGCGACATCACTGCCGGAACGATGGTCATCCGGACCACGAAGGCGTCGATCGCCACCCCGATGGCGAGGGCGAACCCGATCGACTTGATCACCGGGTCGTCGAGGAAGAAGACGAAGCCCCCGAAGACCGACATCATGATCAGTGCGGCGGCGGAGACCACCCGGGCACCGTGCCCCATCCCGTTGATGGTGGCCTGGTGGGCGGTGTCGCCGTGGACGAAGTCCTCCCGCATCCGGGAGACCAGGAAGACCTCGTAGTCCATGGCCAGGCCGAACAGGATCCCGATGAGCAGGATCGGCAGGAAGCTGATCAGCGGGCCGGGGGTGTCCAGCCCGACCAGTCCGGCCAGGGTCCCCTCCTGGAACACCGCCACCGTGATCCCGAAGGTCGCGGCCACAGTGAGCAGGAAGCCCAGCGCCGCCTTGACCGGCACCAGGATCGACCGGAACACCAGCATCAACAGCAGGATCGACAGTCCGACCACGATCACCAGGTAGACCGGCATGGCGTCGGCGAGCTTCTCGGAGACGTCGATGCCGACGGCGGTGGCCCCGGTCAGCAGGACGTCCACCGGACCGATGTCGGGCACCGAGGTACGGATGTCGTGGACCAGTTCCTCGGTGGCCACGTCGGTGGGGCCGGACTGCGGGATGACCGCCACCAGGGCGGTGTCGCCGTCCGGGCTGAACTGCGGCGGGGCCACTGCCAGCACCCCCTGGGTGCCCTGGATGACCTGGCTGACCTGCGGCACCGCCGCCTGGACGGCCTGCGGCTGGTCCCCGGTGACCACCACCACGAGTCGACCGGTGAAGCCCGAACCGAAGCCCTCCTGGATCAGGTCGTTGTTGTCGCGGGCCGGGGAGCCCACCGGGGCGGTCCCGGCGTCCGGCAGGGCCAGCCGCATGTCCAACGCCGGTACGGCGAGCAGGCCGAGGCCGACCAGCCCGGCCAGGATCACCGGGATGCGGAACCGGGTGATCCAACCGGCCCACCGGAAGCCGAAGGTGGAACGGTCCTCGGCCGGGGTCTGCCGCTCGTCGTCCTGCTCACCGGTGCCGGCGATCGCGGCCCGCTGCTTGCGGGAGAGGACCCGGAGACCGGCGAACCCGAGCAGGGCCGGCTGGAGGGTGATGGCGACCAGGACGGCGACGGTGACGGTGCCGGCCGCGGCCAGACCCATCGCGCTGAGGAAGGGGATGCCGACGACGGAGAGCCCGGCCAGGGCGATGACCACTGTAGCCCCGGCGAAGACCACCGCGGAGCCCGCGGTGCCGACGGCCCGTCCGACCGCCTCCTCCGGATCCAGCCCCTCCATCAGGTTCTGTCGGTGCCGGGAGGTGATGAACAGTGAGTAGTCGATGCCGACCGCCAGGCCCAGCATCAGGGCCAGGACCGGGGTGACGTCGGTCATCTCGAAGACGTTGCTGAGCGCGTACAGGCCGGCCATGCCGACGCCGACACCGATCAGCGCGTTGAGCATGGTCATCCCGGCGGCGACCAGGGACCCGAAGGTGATCACCAGCACGACGGCGGCCACCACGACACCGAGCGCCTCGCTCGATCCGATCTCCGGTACGGCGGCCAGCACCTCACCGCCGGGCGCCACCTCCCAGCCCTGCTGTTCGGCTGCCGCCCCGACCTCGCCGTACGCCTCCCGTTGTTCCTCGGTGATGCTGTCCGCCCGGTCGGCGAACTGCACCTGGACGAGCGCGTACCGGCCGTCGGGGGAGACCGCGCCGGCCTGGAGGGGGTTCACCGCCCCGACGACCCCGGGCACCCGGGTCGCCTCCTCGACCAGGCTCTGCACCACCGCCTGCCCCTCGGGGGAGGCCAACGCCCCCTCGGCGGGAGCCTTGACCGCGATGGTGCCGGTGGCTCCGCTGGCGGCCGGGAACTTCTCGGCGAGCAGGTCGAGTGCTTGCTGCGACTCGGTGCCGGGCATCGTGAGGTTGCTCGACATGGGGCCGCGCAGCGTCGCCGCGGCGAGGCCGAGGCCGACGAGCACGACGAGCCATACGGCGACGACGAGTCGCCTGCGGCGCAACGATGCCCGGCCGAGCCGGTACAACAGGGTCGCCATGGAGATCCTTGTCCTCGGGGTTGGTGGGATCGGTCGGATGGGTGGTACGGCGTGGCCGCCCGTCTCGGACGACCACCGGTGCCTGTCAGTCCGGCGCTTCGACGGCCCGACGGAGGACCGCCAGCAGAGCGGGGCGTAGTTCGTCGTCGGAGAGGTCGCCGAACTCCGGGCAGGCGTGGGCGATGCCGGAGAGGACGACGAGCGCGGCCACCCGGGCGGACGGCCGGTCCGACCCGGCGAGCGCCTCGATCAGCCGTTCGCTGGCGTGCTGCACGGGAGCGAACTCGGGTAGGCAGAGCAGCTCGGGCAGGTCTCCCCGGAGCAACGTGATCTCCCGGCGGAACCGCACCGCGAGATCGACGAAGCCTTCGGCGGCGGCCTGCTGGGCGGCGGCACCGGTCAGCCCGTCGAAGCTGTCGACCATGGCGTGCAGTGCCGCGATCGCCGGTGCCATGAGCTCCCCGAGCAGGGCCTCCTTGCTGGCGAAGTGGTAGAGCACCGCCGCCTTGGAGCACCCCACCTCGCGGGCGATGTCCTGCAACGAGGTGCCCTTGTACCCTGAGACGGCGAAACGTCGCGCCGCCGCCGCGAGGATCTCGTCGTGCGTCTCCGGTACCGCTCTGGCCATCGGTCCACCCCCTGCCGACCAGGATGCCTGACCGATCGGTCAGAGTCTGACCGATCGGTCAGAATCGTGGCGTGCGCCACACTCCGCCGCGTCAGCGGTCCCGGCCGGTTCGCCGCGTCAGGGCAGGCGGAGGCTGGGGCGGGAGACGGCGTACAGGAGGACGGCGGCGGCGACGAAGAAGACGGCAGTCGCCGCGGCCATCGGCAGCAGCGTGTCGTAGCCGAGGAGACCGGTCACCGGCGTCACCAGGGCGCCGGTGAGGAAGCTCAGCCCGCCCTGGAGGGCGGCGGCGGTACCGGCGGAGCGCCGGCCGGCCTCCTGGGCGAGCGCCGTCGTGGCGGGCATGGTGAACCCCATCCCGCCCACCACCAGGCAGAGCAGTGACCACGGGAGGGCCAGCGGCACCACCGCCGGGTCGAGCAGGGCGGTGGCCAGCAGGGCCAACGCGCCCACGGTGGAGACGGCGACCCCGACGGCCCGGAGCCGTTCCGCCCCGACCCGCAGCACCAGCACCCGGAAGAGCAGCCCGGCCCCGGCCATCGCGGCGGCGTTCGTGGCGAAGACGATCGTGTAGGTCGACGGGGTGACGTCGAAGGCGGTCTGGAGCACGAACGAGGAGCCGCCGATGTAGATGAAGAAGCCGCCGGTGGCCAGGCAGACCAGCACCACGTGCCGCATGAACCCCCAGTCCCGGGCCAGGTCGGCCATGCGCAGGCCGGTCTGGCGCAGGCCCGCCGGTTGCCGCCGGTGCGGCGGGAGGGTCTCCCGGATGCCGACCAGCACCGCGACGAACATCGCCACCCCGAGCCCGGCCAGGGCGAAGAAGACCGTACGCCAGGTGCCGTTGGCCAGGATCACCCCGCCGACGGCCGGGGCGATCACCGGGCTGAGGAAGGTGATCGACGAGATCAGGCCGAAGGTGGCGGCGGCCCGGTCGCCCCGGTGGGTGTCGGTGACGGTGGCCCGGGCCAGCGCCACCCCGCCGCCGGCGACGACGCCCTGCAACAGCCGGGCGGTGACCAGGACGGTGCCGTTCGGGGCGAGGGCGCAGACCACGGAGAGGACGACGAACAGGGCGCACCCGGCCAACAGCAGTCGCCGTCGGCCCCACGCGTCGCTCAGCGGCCCGAGCAGGAGCTGCCCGGTGGCCAGCCCGACGACGAACGTGGTGAGGGTGAGCTGGGCGACAGTGGCGCTGGTGGCCAGCGAATCCTGTAGCTGGGGCAGCGCGGCGATGTAGGTGTCGGTGGCGAACGGCCCGACCCCCAGCAGGAGGACCAGGGCGACCAGGGACGGGGTCCGGACCTTCGGATCCGTGACCGTCTCGGCCGGTGCGTCGGACTTCTGCGCTGCTGTCACAGGGACCTCGACTCGGCTTCGCAGGGACGGGGGTCGCGGGCGGCGGTGGACCGGGGCACCGTCGCCCGCGACGCCGGTGGTGGGTCAGTCGCCGGTGCCGGAGTACGTCGACGTGTCGCCCCGGAGGACGACGGCGGGTCGGCCGTCCACGCCGACCGGAACGTCTCCGGCGACGGTGACCCGCTCGCAGCGGCGGTGTTCGGTGCCGTAGTCGTAGATCGCGTAGTGCTGGGTGGCCCGATTGTCCCAGATCGCGAGGTCCCCGACGCGCCACTGCCACCGTACGGTGTGCTCCGGGACGGTGACGTACTCCTGGAGGGCGCGCAGGACGTCACGGGAGGCCGACGGGCTCAGCCCGCTGATCCGCTTGGCGAAACCGCCGAGCACCAGGGCCCGTTCCCCGGTCTCCGGGTGCACCCGGACCGCCGGGTGCTCGGTCTCGTACACCGTGGACACGTAGTCGAGCCTGCCGTTGACCACTGTCGCGTCGGTGTAGTCGGAGTCGTTGCTGTGCACCACCCGCAGCCGGTCGGCCAGCTCCCGCAGCTCCGCCGGGAGCGCCTGGTACGCGGCGACGGCGTTGGCCCACATGGTGTCCCCGCCCACCGGTGGGATGACCACCGCGTGCAGGAGGGCGATCGCCGGTGGCCGGTCCACGAAGGTCAGGTCGGTGTGCCAGTGGTTGGCCCGGGTGCCCTGGGCGGAGTCGATCTCCCGCAGGAACGGCTTCTGCTGTGGCGGGGCGAAGATCGGGTGGCCCTGGGTCAGCTCGCCGAACCGCTCGGCGAAGGCGACCTGCTGGGCGTAGTCGAGCTGCTGGTCGCGGAGGAACACCACCTTGTGCTCCAGCAGGGCGGCCCGGATCACTGTGACGACGTCCTGGTCGAGCGGTCCACCGGCGTCCACGCCGGTGATCTCGGCACCGATCGCACCGGCCAGACGGCGTACGCCGATCCGAGGGGTCGACGGGGCGTGTGTGTCGAGCATGTTGGTCTCCTCTCTGGGCGCGGGTCGCCGCGCAGGTGTCCCTCCGGTGCCGGTGGGTGGGGCCTCACCAGGGGACGGACCCCCGGTCGTCGAAGAAGCCACCTGTCGGTCCGTCGGCCGGCAGGGTGGCGAGGTCGACGATGATCCGGGCGCCGTCGGACACCGGGCGGGTGCCCCGGAAGGCGTTCATGTCGGTGGCGGTGTAGCCCGGTGTCGCCGAGTTGATCTTCACGTGGGCGTGTTCCGGGTCCTGTCGGAACGCCCGCGCGTACTGGATGGTCAGCATGTTCAGGGCGGCCTTGGCGCAGGTGTACGCCATCCGGACGTCGGCGTCACCGGGCAGGTCGGCGCCGTCGGCGGTCAGGGTGAGCGAGGCCGTCGTGCTGGACACGTTGACGATTCGCGGTGCCGTGGACCGGGCCAGCAGGGGCAACATCGCCTGGGTCACGGTGACCACCCCGAAGAGGTTCACCTCGAACAGTTCCCGCAGGACCGGTGCGGTGGTGGCCAGGGCGGTCGCGGGCTGGAACGCGCCGGCGTTGTTGACCAGGATGTCGAGTCGGCCCAACCCGTCGTCGAGTCGCCGGGCGACCGCCGACACGCTCTCCGGGTCCGTGACGTCGAGCGGCACCGCCACGACGTGGGCACCCTCGGCGGCCAGTTCGGCGGCGACCGCCGCACCGCGTCCGGGGTCCCGGCTGCCCAGCAGGACGGTGATCCCCTGGTGGGCCAGTTGCCGGGCGGTCTCCCGGCCGATCCCTCGGTTCGCCCCGGTCACCAGTGCCACCTCGCCCGTCGCGGCCACCGCTTCCTCCCTCTCGGCTGGGTGTCAGGCCGATGGCCTGCGCTGCCCTCAGCGTCTCACGGACTTGACTAACTTGCCAACTTGTGTGGACGCTGGTTGGCAAGTTTTGGCAATGGTTGGCACACTGGAGTCTGCCGTCCGGGCGGTACCGCCGGGGCGCGGACGGTGAGGCGGAGAGGCGGAGACCATGCGACTGCGGTACCGATCCCGGGCCGACGTGCCCCGGAGACAGAGATGACCTGGCTGGTCGTCGGCGGCGCCGGTTACATCGGCTCCCACGTCGTACGACGACTGCGTGCCGAGGGACGCCGACTGGTGGTCCTCGACGACCTGTCCACAGGGGTCCGGGAGCGGGTCCCCGCCGACGTCCCCCTCGTCGTGTCCGGCCTGGACCGGGCCGTCGTCGCCGACACCCTGCGGCGGCACCGGATCACCGGTGTGGTCAACCTCGCCGCCCGCAAGTCGGCCCCCGAGTCGGTGGCCCTGCCGCTCTGGTACTACGAGCAGAACGTCGAGGGGATGCGTTCCCTGCTCCAGGCGATGGTCGACGTCGGCGTGACCCGGATGCTGCTGTCGTCGAGCGCTGCGGTGTACGGCAGCCCGCCGTGCACCCGGGTCACCGAGCAGACCCCCACCGCCCCGATCAACCCGTACGGCGAGACGAAGCTGATGTGCGAGTGGATGCTGCGGGCCTGCGGGGCGGCCCACGACGTCTCCTGGATCGCCCTGCGGTACTTCAACATCGTCGGCACCGCCGACCCGGTCTGCTCCGACACCGGTGGGGAGAGCCTGTTCCCCCGGGTGTTCCAGCGGCTCACCACCGGTCGACCCGCAGTCGTCACCGGGGCCGACTTCCCCACCCGGGACGGCACCGGGGTACGCGACTACGTCCACGTCGCCGACGTCGCCGACGCCCACGCGGCGGCGGTCGCCCGGTTGGAGTCCGACCGGTGCGCCGACATCTACAACGTCGGCACCGGCAGCGGGTACTCCGTCCTGGAGGTGCTGGCGGCGGTCCGGGAGGTGACCGGCCTGCCGGTGGAGGTCGAGGTGGTCCCGTCCCGCCCCGGCGACCCGCCCGAGGTGGTCGCCGCCGTCGACAAGATCGGCACCGAGATGTCCTGGTGGGCCCGGAACGGCCTGCACGACATGGTGGCCAGCACCTGGCAGGCCTGGCGGCCGGCGGCGCTCACGCCGACCCGGTCGGTGCGTCGCCGCCGGGCACCCGGCCCCGGTCGTCGGCAACGCGTCCGCTGACCCCGCCCACCGCCGGCGGGCAGCGGCCCGTCGGCCCGACCGACCGGAAGTGGTGATCCATGTCCGACACCCTGGTCCGGGTCCGAAACTGGGCCGGCAACGTCACCTTCAACGCGGTCCGGCTGCACCGGCCGGCCACCCTCGACGAACTGCGCGCGACGGTGGCGGCGAGCCGCCGGATCCGGGCGTTGGGCAGTGGCCACTCGTTCAGCACCGTCGCCGATACCGACGGGGACCTGGTCCGGCTCGACCGGCTGCCCCGAGCGGTCCGGCTCGACCCGGGGAGCGCCGCCGTCACCGTCACCGGCGGGGCGACGTACGCCGAGGTCGCCGCCGCCCTCGAACCGGCCGGGTACGCGCTGGCCAACCTCGCCTCGCTGCCGCACATCTCGGTGGCCGGGTCGGTGGCCACCGGCACCCACGGCTCCGGCCGGGACCTGCCCGGCCTGGCGGCGGCGGTCCGGGCGGTCCAACTCGTCGGCCCCGAGGGTGACCTGGTGGAGTTGAGTCGGGACGCCGACCCGCAGACCTTCCCCGGTGCGGTGGTCGCCCTCGGCGCGCTGGGGGTGGTGACCCGGCTGACGCTCGACGTCGAGCCGAGTTACCTGGTCGCCCAGCACGTCCGGGTCCAGGTGCCGCTCGACGAGGTCACCGAGCAGGCCGACGAGGTCTTCGGGGCGGCCTACAGCGTCAGCGTCTTCACCGACTGGTCCTCGGGGGAGGCGGTCGTCTGGCTCAAACGGCGTACCGACCGGCCGGCGGGGGACTGGGCCGGGGGCCGGGCCGCCACCGAACCGCTGCACCCGGTGCCGGAGCTGCCGGCTGACAACTGCACCGCACAGCTCGGTGTGCCGGGGCCGTGGCACGAGCGGTTGCCGCACTTCCGGCCCGACCACGTCCCCGGCTCCAGCGGTGAACTCCAGTCGGAGTACTACCTGCCCCGGGACCGGACGGCGGAGGCGGTCACCGCCCTGCGTCGACTCGCCCCGACCCTGGCCCCGGTGTTGCAGATCTCCGAACTGCGGACGGTCCGCGCCGACGACCTGTGGCTCAGCCCCGCGTACGGGCGGGACAGCACGACGATCCACTTCACCTGGGAGACGGACCCGGTCGGGGTCGCGCCCGCGATCCGGGCCGTCGAGGCGGCGCTGCTGCCGCTGGGCGCCCGCCCGCACTGGGGCAAGCTGACCGCCGCCGACCCGGCCCACATCGTCGCCACCTACCCGCGCGCCGCCGACTTCAGCGAGTTGACCGCCGCCCTCGACCCGACCGGAACGTTCCGCAACGCCTTCCTCGACGCACTGTTCCCGGCCTAGAGAGACGGAGACGACCGATGCGACCGATACGGATCGCCCTGCAACTGCAACCCCAGCACGCCGAGTACGCGAGGATCCGCGAGACGGTCGCCGAGGCGGAGGAGCTCGGGGTGGACGTCCTGTTCACCTGGGACCACTTCTTCCCCCTCGACGGTGATCCCGACGGCCGACACTTCGAGTGCTGGACGATGCTGGCGGCCTGGGCCGAGGCCACCACGCGGGTGGAGCTGGGTCCCCTGGTGAGCTGTGTCGGCTACCGCAATCCGGACCTGCTGGCCGACATGGCCCGGACCGTCGACCACGTCAGTCGCGGCCGGGTGATCCTCGGCCTCGGGTCCGGCTGGTTCGAACGGGACTTCACCGACTACGGCTACGACCCCGCCACCCCGGCCCGCCGCCTCGACGACCTGACCCGGGCACTGCCCCGGATCCAGTCCCGGCTGGCCGCCCTGAACCCACCGCCGGTACGGCGGATGCCGGTCCTCATCGGGGGCAGCGGGGAACGCCGTACCCTCCGGCTGGTCGCCGAGCACGCCGACATCTGGCACGCCTTCGGCGACCCCGACACCCTCCGGCACAAGGCGGGGGTGCTGCGGGAGCACTGCGCGGCGGTGGGCCGGGACCCGGACCGGATCGAGATCTCCGGCAGCGTCGGGGGCGGCCCCTCCCCGGCCGGGGAGCCCGACGACCTCGGCCCGAAGCTGCGCGACGCGGGGGTCTCGCTGTTCACGCTCGGGGTCAGCGGCCCGGACTACGACCTCGGACTGCTCCGCCGCTGGCTGGCCTGGCGCGACGCCCAGTGACCCGGACACCGTGCCCGGGAGGCGGGCTGCCGCCTGGAGTCGGCGACGCCCGGTGACCCGGACACCGGCCGGGGCGGGGCGGGGGACCGACCCCGCCCCGGCCGTCGGTCACCGGGGGGTGATCAGTAACGGGAGGTGCTCGGGTCCGGCCACGGCGATCGACCGGACCCGCTGCACCGGACCGGCCGGCTCGATCCGCCCGGCGGTGTCCAGCAGGGCGGTGAGGAGGATCCGCAGCTGGGCGCGGGCCAGCGTGCCGCCGATGCAGACGTGCTCACCGATCCCGAGCGCGAGGTGCCGGTTGGGGGTGCGTCCCACGTCGAACCGGTCCGGCTGGTCGAACACCGTCTCGTCCCGGTTGGCCGACGGCACCCAGAGGACCACCCGGTCCCCGGCGGCGACGGGTACCCCGTCGATCTCGCAGTCCCGGGTGGCGGTCCGCATGCTGTGGGTGGCGCTGGAGGTCCAGCGCAGGATCTCCTCGATCGCGGTGGGCAGGAGGTCCCGGTCGGCGCGCAGCCGCGCCCACTGCTCGGGATGTTCCAGGAGGGCCTGCATCCCGCCCGCGATCGCCAACCGGCCGTTCTCCGTGGCACCGATGATGTTCTCGCAGTTGAGCACGATCTCCTCCTCGGTGAGGAGGTCGTCGCCGAGGGTGCCGCCGGCCATCATGCTGACCAGGTCGTCGGTCGGTTCGTCGATCCGCTGCTCCATCAGGTCGATGAAGTACGCCATCAGCTCCCGGTGCGCGGCCAGCGAGACACCCGCTTCGAACGCCTCGTTGGTCCACCGGAACAGGGCGTCGTGGTCGCGTTCGGGTACCCCCATGATGGTCCCGATGACGTGCATCGACAGCCGCCCGGCCACGTCGTGGACGAAGTCGCACCGGCCCTGCTCGTACGCCCGGTCCAGCACCGACCTGACGCAGTCGTCGATCCGGTCGGTGAGGGACCGCACCGCCCGGGTGGTGAACCAGTCGGCGACCACTGCGCGCAGCTGCTTGTGCCGGGGCGGGTCGGTCAGGGCGAGGGTCATCCCGCCGCCCGGGTCCTCACCGAGGGCGACCGGGCGCAGCAGCACCCCGTGCCGGGAGCTGAACGTCTCCGGATCGCGGTACACGGCCCGGACGTCGGCGTAGCGGGTCAGCGACCAGAAGGCGGGCAGGTCCCCGGCCGGATGCCGGTGGACCGGGGTCTCCCGGCGCATCCGGTGCCAGATCGCGTACGGGTCGCCGTGGACGTGCACCTCCGGATCGACCAGGCGGTGGGGGTCGAGGTCCAGGTCGGGTCGGTCGGCGACGACGCTCATCGGTGGCCCTCCGGGGTGATCGTGTGCAGCCGCTCCTCGAACCGTTTGGCCAGCTCCCTGGCGCAGGAGCCGGTCACCGCGTCCGGCCGGTGCCAGACGGTCAGCCGGAGCCCCCCGTCGGCGCTCGGCCACAGTTCGGTGTGCAGCTCCAACGGCAGGTCCAGGTACGGCTGGCGGACGAAGGTGGTGCCGACCCCGGCCAGGTCCAGCGTGGGTGGTGGGTTGTCCTGGAGTGCGAACAGGGTCTGGAACAGCGGCGGGCGGTGTCCACCGGGCAGGTCGGCCATCCGCAGCAGGTCGGGCACGGGGACGTCCTGGGCGGCGAAGGCTGCCCCGAAGGCCCGGCCGGTCTCCGCCAGGGCGGTCGGCGCGTCGGAGAGGGCCGGCTCGCGCAGCCGTACGCAGACCATGCCCAGGTGGCAGCCGACGGCGTCCTCCGAGCCGCTGCCGTGGCGTTGCGCGACCGGGACCCCGACGGCCAGGTCGGTGTCCCCGGTGACCTCGGACAGCGCCGCCCCGTGGTGGCGCAGCAGCGCCACGAACCGGCTGACCCCGGCCTCCTGCGCCTCGGCGTCCACCCGGGCCACGACCTCCGGTGGGATCGTGAGCTCGACCAGCCCGGGTTCGGTACGCCCCACCGGGGTCGGGAAACCGGGCCAGGTGATCGCGGGCACCCCGGCCAGCTCGGCCCGGACGTGTTCCCGGTGCTCGTCCAGCCCTGTCTCGGCGAGCCGTTCGGTGTGGTCGCGCCACGCCCGGGCCAGGGACGGCGGGGCGGGCCGGGACGGGGGTGCGGTGCCCAGTCGGGCGGCGTCGTACCCGGCGGCGAGGTCCCGGGCGAGGACCGACTCGGACCAGCCGTCGAAGGCGATGTGGTGCACCACGATGCCGAGGACGGTGACCGCCCCGGCCGGGGCGAGCGCCACCCGCCACACGTCGGCCTCCTCGATCAGCAGTTCGGTGGTGAACAGGCCCCGGAGGGCGTCGACGGCGGCGGCCACCGACGGCTGCTCGGGCAACTCCTCCACCGGCGGCGGGTCGATGTCGAGGACCTGGGCGACCGGCCGGGGGTCGGCCAGGTACGCCGCGCGCAGCGGCTCGTGCCGGGTCTGCACGTGGGTCACCGCAGCCCGCAACGCCGTCCGGTCCAGGTCGCCCTCCACCACCCAGGTCAGCAGGCAGTGTGAGGTCAGGTCGGCGGGGTCGAGCAGGTGCCGGGTCAGGTAGACCAGCTGCATCGGGGTCAGCGGGACGATGCCGGCCTGCGGGTCGGTGTCGGAGCGCTCCGGGCGGTCGGTGCCGTCCAGCCACTCGGCGAGGGCGGCGACGGTCGGTGCGGCCAGGAACCGGCCCAGGGGAACGGGCCGGTCGAGTCGGGCGGCGAGCCGGGCGCAGACCCGCCCGGCCGCCAGGGAGGTGCCGCCGAGGGCGCCGAAGGGCACGTCGGTTCCGACCGAGGCGCGGCCCAGGACCTCCGCGAAGACCTCGGCGACCACCGGGGCGTGGCGGCTCCGTACCGGTTCGGAGCCGTTCCCGGACACCGGCTCGGCGTCGTCCCGCGTCGGTGTCGGCCGGCACGCGGCCAGCAGTGCCCGCTCGTCCAGCTTCCCCTGCGAGGTGACCGGGAACGCGTCGACGCCGGTCACCCCGGCCGGCACCTGGTAGGCGGGCAGCTCCGCCCGGAGGACGCGCAGGGCGTCGTCGAGCGGGTCCCCGGGGTGCCGGGGGACGCACCAGGCCAGCAACCGGGGGTCGGCGTCGGCGGGCCGTTCGACGAGCACCCGGGCGGCCCGGACCGGCAGGAGTTCCACCAGTCGACGCTCGATCTCGGCCGGCTCGATCCGGTGCCCCCGGATCTTCACCTGCCGGTCGGCCCGGCCCTGGAAGTGCAGGAGCCCGTCGGTGTCCCACCGGCCGAGGTCCCCGGTCCGGTAGGCGCGTACCGTCCGGCCGTCGACCTCGACGGTGACGAACTTCTCGGCGGTCAGTGTGGGGTCACCGACGTAGCCGAGGGCGAGGCCGTCGCCGACCACACAGATCTCCCCGGTCTCGTCGACGGCGCAGGGCCGGTCGCCGTCGAGGACGTGGACCTGTGTGCCGGGGACCGGGCGGCCCAGCGGGATCCCGTCGGGCCGGTCGCAGTCGGCGGGGGTGATCCGGTGGGTGGTGGCGAAGACCGTGTTCTCCACCGGGCCGTACCCGTTGAGCAGCAGGACGTCGGGGTGGTGACGCAGGAACCGGGCGACGTGGCCGGGGCTGAGCCGTTCTCCACCGATCATCAGCTGGCGCAGACCGGTCAGGGCCGCCGGGTCCTCGTCCACCACCATGTCGAACAGGCTGCTGGTGAGCCAGGCGGTGGTCACCCCGTGTCGGCCGACCACCTCCCGCAGGGCGTCGGCGGTCAGGTACGGCTCCTCGACGAGCACCGCCGTACCGCCCTGGAGCAGGGCCGCCCACAGTTCCAGGGAGAAGGCGTCCCACGGGACCGGGGCGGCGACCGCAACGACGGTCCGCTCGTCGAAGGTGGCGAAGGTGCCGGGGGTGAAGAGCCGGGCGGTGGCCCGGTGCGGGGTGAGCGCCCCCTTGGCCCGCCCGGTGGTGCCGGAGGTGAAGAAGACGCAGCAGGGGGTGTCCCCGTCGACCTCGGCGGGCCGGAAGTCGGCGGGTGCGCTGTCCGCCCCGACCTGCGGACGGCACACCGGCACCGCCACGTCGGGCGTCTCCTCGTCGGCGACCAGCAGCGGGGCGTCGAGGGTCGCGGTGACCTCGCGGAGCCGGGCCGCCGGCCAGGCCGGGTCGACCAGGGCGTACGCGGCCCCGGTCTTGAGGACCGCGAGCAGGGCGGTGACCAGGGTGGTGCCCCGGGGCAGCCGGATCGGCACCAGGTGACCGGGGCGGACCCCCGCCTCGACGAGCCGGGCGGCGAGGGTGTCGGCGGCACGGTCCAGCTCGGCGTAGCCGACGTGCCGGTCGCCGTCGATCAGGGCGGTGGCCGTCGGTCGCCGGGCCGCGACCCGGGCGACCCGTTGGTGCAGGCCCTCGTCGGGCAGCGTGGACGGTGGCCCGGCGGTCCACCTCGGATCTGGCTGCACGCGTTTCCTCCCTCGACGTGGTGGAACCGGCATCGTCGCCGTAAGATCGACAATTCTTTGTTGCCAACTGTGCCTCCCACGTTGCCAGAGGTTGCCTAATGGGGCAACCTGGAGTGGCCGTCGCCCCGAGCGGCGGTCCGGACCCCGCCGCGGGCGCATCCCGGCTCGCCGGGGCGGACCGGTGCGAACCCGCGTCGAAGGTGAGGACATGAGCCGCGACCGATCACTCGACATCGCCGTCACCGGTGTGTACGCCCGCTTCCCCGCCGTGGCCGACCTGGACGACTGGTGGGCGGCGATGCTCGCCGGTCGGGTGCTCACCACCCGACTGGACCGCGACGGGCTGCTCGCCGCCGGAGTCCCCGCCGACCTCGTCGACGACCCGGACTACGTGCCGGTACGGGGCCTGCTCGCCGACGCCGACCGGTTCGACAACACGCTGTTCCGGATCAGCGGACGCGACGCCGAACTCATGGACCCCCAACACCGGCTGATGCTGGAGGCGGCCTGGGCCGCCCTGGAGGACGCCGGTACGGCCGGCTGCGGCGACCGGATCACCACCGGGGTGTACGCCTCCGGCAGCGGGAGCGGCTACCTGCGGACCATGCTCGCCGGTGGGCCGCTCGACCCGCTCACCCTCGACCAGGCGTTGCACGGCACCGAACCGGACTTCGTCGCCGGCCTGATCTCGTACCGGCTCGGCCTGACCGGCCCCGCGCTCGGGGTGCAGACCGCCTGCTCGTCGTCGCTGGTCGGAGTCCACCTGGCAGTTCAGGCGCTACTCAACGGCGACTGCGACCAGGCGGTGGTGGTGGCCGCCGGGATCGACTTCCCGCAGGGGGGCCACCTGCACGTCCCCGGCGGGATCCAGTCCGTCACCGGTGACTGCCGACCGTTCGACGCCGCCGCCGACGGTGTGGTGGCCGGTTCCGGGGGTGCGGCGGTGGTGCTGCGCCGCCTCGCCGACGCCGTCGAGGAGGGGACCGAACCGTACGGTGTCCTGCTCGGCACGGCGATCAACAACGACGGGGCCGAGAAGGCGGGCTTCTACGCACCCTCCCAGACGGGTCAGGAGGCGGTGATCCGGGCCGCACTCGCCGCCGCCGACGTCGACGGGGAGTCCATCGGGTACCTGGAGGCGCACGCCACCGGAACCCGGGTCGGGGACCCGATCGAGTGGTCGGCGGCGTCCACCGCGCTGGCCGCCGCCGGGGCCCGCCCCGGCCAGGTCGCCGTCGGTGCGCTCAAGGCCGCCGTCGGGCACCTCGACGCGGCCTCCGGGCTGGCCGGGCTGATCCGGGCGATGCGCGTGGTCAAGGAGGGCGTCGTCCCCCCGGTCGCCGGGTTCACCGCGCTCAACCCGCTGCTGGAGACCGAGGACTCCCCGCTGTACGTCCCCACCGAGGCCACCGCCTGGTCGGGCCCGCAGCCACGTCGGGCCGGGGTCAGCTCGTTCGGCATCGGTGGCACCAACGCCCACGTGGTGGTGGAGGCACCGCCCCCGCCCCCGGCCACCGGTGCCCGCCCCCGACGGGACCGCCTGGTGGTGCTCTCGGCGGCCGACCCCGAGGCGCTGACCCGGACCGCCGGGCGGCTCGCCGAACACCTGCACCGTGCCGAGCCGGACCTGGCGGACGTGGCGTACACCCTGGCCACCGGGCGGGCCGCGCTGCCGGAGCGACTGGCCGTCACCGGGCGGACCAGCGCCGAGGTCGCCGAGCGGCTGGCCCGCGAAGCCGAGGCGGTCCGGGGTCGGGTGCCCGCTGACGGACCGGCCCCGGTGGTGTTCCTCCTGCCCGGCCAGGGGACCCAGCAGCCCGGGATGGCGGCACCGCTGGCCGCCGCCCTCCCCGGCTTCGAGGACGCCCTCACCGAGGTGCTCGACGCCGTCGACCCGGAGCTGTCCGAGCGGCTGGGTCGGGCGCTGTACGACACCGACTTCCCCGCCGAGGACCTCGCCGCCACCGCCCTCGCCCAACCGGCGCTCTTCGCCGTCGGGTACGCCGCCGGGCGGGCCCTGACCGCACTCGGGGTGACCCCGGCCGCCCTGGTCGGGCACAGCCTCGGTGAACTCACCGCCGCCTGCCTGGCCGGGACGTTCGGGCTGGCCGACGCCGCCCGCTTCGTGGCGGCCCGGGGACGGGCCATGCAGGACTGCCCGCCCGGGGCGATGCTCGCCCTCGGCTGTGACGCCGCCACCGCCCGGGACCTGCTCCGCGAGGCGGACGCCGAGCTGGAGGTGGCGACGGTCAACAGCGCCGACAGCTGCACCGTCGCCGGAACCCCCCAGGAGGTACGCCGCTTCGCCGACCTGCTCGGCGACCGGGTGTTCCACCGGATCCTGCGGACCAGCCACGCCTTCCACAGCGCCCTGATCGCCCCGGCCCTGCCGGAGCTGGCCCGGGTCCTCGACGGGATCACCCTGCACTCACCGGCGGTGCCGTACGCGGGCAACCTGACCGGTCGGCTGATCGACCCGGGGGAGCCGGTTCCGGCGCAGACCTACGTCGCCCAGGCCCGCCAGCCGGTCCGCTTCGGCGACGCCCTCGCCGACGTACTGGGCCGGTTCCCCGGGGCGGTGGCCGTCGAGGTGGGACCCGGCCGGGTCCTGACCGGGCTCGCCGAGGCGGCCGGGATGGCCGGGGTGCCGCTGTGTCCGCTGCGGACGGGTCGGGGCGAGGCGGAGGTGCTGACCGCCCTCGGGACCCTCTGGACCTGGGGGCAGCCGATCGCGCTGGACCGGCTCGCCGGAGCCGACGGGTACCCGGTCCACCTGCCCGGGTACGCCTTCGGCGGTCGGCGGTGGCTCGCCCCCGAGGTACGGGTGGCCGCCGCCGCCCCGCAGGGGTCCGACCCGGCGTCCGAGGCCACCGGGACGACCCCGACCGGTGCCGCGTCCGCCGAGGCGACCACTCCCGAGTCCGGGACCGCGCCCGGGAGGTCCGGACCCGACCCGGCGGTCCTGGTGCCCAAGCTCTGGGCCGAGGTGCTCGGCCACCCGGAACTGGACGACGACTCCGACTTCTTCGCCCTCGGCGGGGACTCGCTGCTCATCACCCAGCTCGCCCGCCGGATCCACGACGAGTGGGGCCTGCGGGTGCCGCTGCGGGAGATGCTCGCCGGCCGGACCCTCGGCCGACAGACCGCGATCGTGCAGGACACCCTGCGTCGCCACCGGGCCGCCGAGGGTGACCCGACCGGGAACCCGTCCTGACCGTCGGCGACCCGGCTGACCGGGGCCTGCCCCGCCGACGGGCGCGGGGCGGACCCGCCACGACGACACGTGAGGAGAAGCCATGATCGACACTGACCTGCGGGGGACCTCGGGAGATCCGACAGCGGAGCCCGGCCGACCCGACCCGATCGCCCTCGGCCGTGGCGAACCGTTGCCGCAGACCGGCCGGGAGCCGGTGCACCAGGCGGTCGCCCGGTTCGCCGTCCACCGCCCCGACCATCCCGCAGTACGCGGGGACGGCACCACCCTCACCTACCGGGAACTCGACGCCCACGCCGCCCGGATCGCCGAGGCGCTGACCGAGGCCGGGGTCGCCCCCCGGGACCGGGTGGGGGTGCTCGCCGAGCCGTCCCCGACGGCGGTCGCCGCCGTACTCGGCATTCTGCGTGCCGGCGCCGCCTACGTTCCGGTGGACGCCGGGTGGCCGGACCGGCGGATCGCCGAGGTGCTCACCGACGCCGGGGTCACCGCAGTGGTCACCGGGGACGGCGTGGACGCGACCCGGATCACCGGGCCGGCCGTACCGGTGGTCGCCGGGGGCGACGCGGCCGGTGCGCCGGACCCCGGCGGTGCCGACCGGGTCGACGTCGTGGTGGGCGACGACGACCCGGCCTACCTGATCTACACCTCCGGCAGCACCGGTGAGCCGAAGGGGGTCCAGGTCAACCACTGCCACCTGGCCGCCTCCACCCTGGCCCGGCGGATGGTCTACCCCGGTGCCCCGGTGTTCCTGCTGGTCTCCCCGCTGGCCTTCGACTCCTCGGTCGCCGGGCTGTGGGGCACCCTGACCGCGGGCGGCACCCTCGTGGTCGCCACCCGCGACGAGGTACGCGACCCGCAGCGTCTGCTCGACCTCGTCCGTCGGCACGAGGTCACCCAGCTGCTCTGCGTCCCGTCGCTGTACGGCGTGCTGCTGGACGCCGCCGACCGGGCCGAGGCGGACCCCCTGGCGTCGCTGGACACCGTGGTGGTCGCCGGTGAGCCGTTACCGCAGCCGCTCGTCGACAGGCACTTCGCCCGATCCCCGCAGACGGCCCTGGTCAACGAGTACGGCCCCACCGAGGCCACCGTCTGGGCTACCTGGCACCGGCTCACCCGGCCGGGTCCGGTCTCGATCGGACGGCCCGTCCCGGGTGCCCGGATCTACCTGCTCGACGACGAACTGCGTCCGGTGCCGACGGGGGTCGAGGGGGAGCTGTGCGTCGGCGGGGCCGGGGTGACGGCCGGCTACCTGGGCCGCCCGGAGGCCACCGCCAGTGCGTTCGTGAGGGACCCCTTCGCCGACGACGACGCCGCACTGCTGTACCGCACCGGCGACCGGGCGCTGTGGAACCCCGACGGCACCCTGCACTTCGTGGGACGCCGCGACCACCAGGTGAAGATCCGGGGTCACCGGGTCGAGCTGGGCGCGGTCGAGGCGGCGCTGCGGACGGTGCCCGGCGTCCACGACGCGGTGGTCGTACCCGACGCCGAGGGCGTCACCCTGGTCGGGTTCGTCCAGGCCGACTCCGACACCGACCCGGAGCAGGTACGCCGGCTGCTCGCCGACCGGCTGCCGGCGGTCATGGTGCCCGCCCGGATCCGGGTGCTGGCGCACTTCCCGCTGACCTTCAGCGGAAAGGTGGACCGGGCGCAGCTGCGCGCTGCCGCCGACGAGCCGCAGCCGCTCTCGGAGGCGGCCGGTCCGGACGGCGTACCGACCGGGGGTGTCGACGGCACCACGGCGGCCGGCCGGACGGCGGCGGTGGTGGCGGCCTGGACCGAGGTGCTCAAGGTCGACGAGGTGCCGGCCGACGCCAACTTCTTCGACCTCGGCGGGCACTCGTTGGCGATGTTCCAGCTCCAGGACGCCCTGGAGCGCAACACCGGGGTACGCCCGTCGGTGGTGGCGCTCTTCCAGCACCCGACCGTCTCGGCGCAGGCCGCCCTGGTCGCCGCCGGTGGGGTCCGCCCCGGACGCAACCGGCCGGACCGGTCCCCGGCGGTGGCCCGTCGCGCCCAGGCGGTGGCCAGACGTACCCAGGCCATCCGGGCCCGCCGGTCGGCCGCCACCCGGGAGCGGACCTCATGACCGGCGACGGGGACCGCTGGCTGCACCGCGCGGTCGAGTGCCCGGACCCCCGACGTCGGCTCGTCGCCTTTCCGCACGCCGGGGGGTCGGCCGCCTTTTTCCGGGACTGGGGACGGCACCTGCCCGGCACCGAGGTCCTCGCCGTGCGCTATCCCGGCCGGGCGGAGCGGATCGACGAGCCGCTCCCGTCCGACCTGACCCGGCTCGCCGCCGACGTCGCCGACGTCCTCACCGAGCGGGCCGACCTGCCGCTGGTCCTGTTCGGACACAGCATGGGGGCGGTGGTCGCCCTGGAGACCGCCCGGGCCCTCCAGGACCGGGGGGTACGCCCCGCCCACCTGGTCGCCTCGGGCTCGCGTGCCGCCCCGCTGCCCCCGCCGGAACCCGACGACGTCGACGGCGACGACCTGGCCCTGCGCCTGGCCGAGCTGGGCGGGACGGACCGGGCGATGCTCGACGACCCGTTCTTCCAGGAGCTGGTCCTGCCCTACATCCGCAGCGACGGGGAGATGTTCCACAGCTACCGGCACCGCACCGATCCGGTCCTGCACTGCCCGGTCACCACCATCGTCGGGGACGTCGACGCGGACGCCGACCGTCGACCGTGGCCGGAGCTGACCGATGCCGGATTCCGGGAGCACGTCGTCCCCGGTCACCACTTCTACCTGGTCGACCAGCCGCCGTACGAGCTGCTCGACGACCTGGCGGGGGTGCCCCGGTGACCGGGGCCGTCCGGCTCGGTGCCGACCGGCCCGTGGGTCCACCACCGCCGGTGGACCACGAGCTGGCGGCACCCCTGACCCGGATCCTCGGCGACCTTCCCGGACCGCTCGGTCCCGGTCTGGTCCAGGACCGGCGGGCCAGGACCGTCGCCGGTCGCCTCACCGACGACGAGATCCGTCGGGGCGGCGCGTTCGACCTGCGGGAACTGACGGTCCCCGGCCCGCCGGGCGATCCCGACATCCGGCTGCTGATCTGCCGTCCGACGACCGGGGCGGGACCGTACCCGGTCATCTACAACACCCACGGTGGGGGGATGGTGGCGGGCGGGACCCGCAGCGTCGAGCTCGCCGACGAGCTGGACCGGGCCGAGGCGCTCGGGCTGGCGGTGGTGGCGGTGGAGTACCGGCTCGCCCCCGAG
The DNA here is from genome assembly GCF_051132485.1 of Micromonospora sp. SH-82. Lineage (NCBI taxonomy): Bacteria > Bacillati > Actinomycetota > Actinomycetes > Micromonosporales > Micromonosporaceae > Micromonospora > Micromonospora sp. SH-82. The sequence goes on along the minus strand of NZ_CP148049.1, from coordinate 43,338 downwards.
CACCCCGACCCGGCACCGTCGGCGGACTGCTACGCCGGGCTGCTCTGGACCGCCGAGCACGCCGCCGACCTGGGGCTCGACCCGGACCGGATCGTGGTCAGCGGGAACAGCGCCGGGGGGTGCCTCGCCGCCGGCCTGGCCCTGACGGCCCGGGACCGACACGGCCCCCGCCTCCTCGGCCAGATGTTGCAGTGCCCGATGCTCGACGACAGGTGTGCCGCCCCCTCGCAGCTTCAACTCGCCACCGCCGGGCTGTGGGACGGCACCTCGAACCGGTACGGCTGGACCGCCCTGCTCGGCGTACGCCGGGGGACCGGGGAGGTGTCGCAGTACACCGCACCGGCCCGGGCCGAGGAGCTGGCCGGTCTGCCCCCGGCCTTCATCGACGTCGGGTCGGTGGAGGCGCTGCGCGACGAGGCGGTCGACTACGCCACCCGGATCTGGCAGGCCGGTGGGGAGGCGGAGCTGCACGTCTGGTCCGGTGCCTTCCACAGCTTCGACGAGTGGGTGCCGGAGGCGATCGTCTCGGGCACCGCCAAGCGGGCCCGGGAGGACTGGTTACGTCGACTGTTGGAGCGCAGCGGACGCCGCTGCTGACCGGTGTCGGACGACGCCCGGTCCCGGACACCGCGTCCGGGGCCGGGCGTCCGGCTGGTCAGCGGCGGCTGCGGGTGGCAGTCCGGCGGGGCGACTTGGCCTCCACCGGTTCGTACCCCTGGGCCAGGGTCTCCGCGAGGGTCCGCCAGATCTCGGCGGCCAGCTCGGCGTTGCGTGCCTCCTGCGCCTGTTCGGCGAGCTGCTGGAGGGTCTGGATGCCGCCGTCGCGGTCGCCGCCGAGAATGCTCAGTCGGCCGCACAGCGCCCGGAACCGGATCCGGTCCCGGAAGGAGAGCAGGAGTGCCTGCTCGTCCATCTGTTCGCAGACGGCCCTCGCGTCCTCCAGGCGTCCCTGCTCGAACGCGAGGTGGGCGCGGAGCGTCAGGAGCTGCTGGTGGTGCAGCTCTGTGCCGACCAGGTCGAGGGCGGGGGCCACCTCGTCGAGGTAGACCTGGGCGCGGTCGGTCAGGGCCGGGGTGATCTGGAGGTAGAGGGAGGCGGCAGCGAGTCGCAGCCGGACCCAGAGCGTCAGGTCCTGTCGGCTGTCGAGGCTCTGCAGGGCCTGCTCCAGCACCTCCTGGGCGCCGGTGTGGTCGCCCTGGCGGATGCGTACCGTGGCGGCCGCCCAGAGCGCCTCGACCCGCAGCGGACCGCCGGTCGGCGCGGTGAGCGCTGACAGCTCGTCGGCGTGGGTCCGGGCCTCGACCAGCAGCCCCAGCTCCGCCTCGGCGGAGACCAGGGCGTGCAGGACCCCGGCGCGGTCGGCCACCGACAGGTCGTCGGTCACCCGGCTGGCCTGCAACGCGTGCTCCCGGGCGGCGGCGTTGTCCCCGAGCAGCCGGGCGCACCGGGACAGCTGGGTCCGGGCGCGGGCCCGTAGTGCCGGGGTGCCGAGTTCGTCGCTGAGCTGGGTCAGCTCGGTGAGCAGGGCGTGCTCCTCCTCGTGCCGACCCTGACCGTCGCGGAGCTGGGCCAACAGCCACAGCGCCTGCCACCGCAGCGCCGCGTCCCAGCGGTCTCCGGTCCGCAGCGCCTCGGCGAGGGTCTCCCCGAGTTCGTCGTCGGGCGTACCGGAGATGACAGCGGCGAGCAGGTGGGCCAGGGACGAGGTCTGGACAGCCGGGTGTCCGGTCTCGCCGTTGGCCGGGGCCTCGAACTCGGAGGTCGGTACGCCGAGGCGCTCCGCCAGGTGGGTCACCACCCGGGTGGTGGGGCGGCGGGCGCCGGACTCCAGCCGAGACAGGTAGCCGGTGGACATGCCGTCACCGGCGAGTGCGGCCTGGGACAAGCCCTGCTTGACCCGTAGCGCCCGCAGGCGTTGGCCGAAGACCGGTTGTTCGAGCACGTCCCCAGTATGGCCAACCGTTGCCCGCTTGACAAATCGTGCCACAGCCGCCAAATGCGGTCGGGGGTGCGATTTTCCTCTCCGGGACGGCCGAAGACCCAGGTCGACCCGGGTGCGGAGTTGGCAAGTCTTGGTAAGATTGTGGCACAACTTTGTCAAGGCGTGGGAGCCGAAACCCGACCCAGCCGATCCGTCCCCGCAGGAGCGGGACGACGTGGCTCGGTCCTTCCCCCGAGGAGCAGCAGATGGCCTCCATCGACGCGGTACGACCCACCCCCCGGCACGCCGACCCCGACCTGGTGCGCGAACGGGACCGACGGCACGTCTGGCACACCTGGACCCCGGTCGGGGCCGACCGGTCCGGCACGACGTTCACCCACGCCGACGGGTACCGGATCTTCGACCTCGACGGCCGGGAGTACATCGAGGGGTCGGCGTTGAACTCGACCTGCGGCTACGCCCATCCGGAGGTGGTCCGGGCCGTCGCCGAGCAGGCCGGGCGGCTGCACCAGGTGGACGTCTCGATGACCAGCCACGACCTGCTCGGGGCACTGGCCGAACGGATCGCCTCGTACCTGCCCGCCCCGTTGGGCCGGACGCTGTTCGTCAACAGCGGGTCCGAGGGGTTCGACGCGGCCCTGATGATGGCGGTGGGGCACGCCGCCCACCGGGGCCGCCCCCGGTCCCGGGTGGTCGCCTTCGCCCGGGGGTACCAGGGGGCGACGATCCTCGGCCGGAGTCTGTCGGCCCTGCCCCGGTGTCGGCACCCGATGACCGCCCCGCTGCCGGTCACCCTGGTCGATCTGCCCCTGCCGCCGAGGGAGCTGCGTCGCCCGGAGGCGCTGCCGGTGCTGCTCGACGCCTTCGAGCGGGCCGTCCTGGCCGACCCGGACGACCCGCCGGCGGCGGTGGTGGTCGAGCCGTTCCTCAACGTCGGGGGCGGGGTCGTCCTGCCCCCGGGCTTCCTGGCCGGGCTGCGGGCGCTCTGCGACGCGACCGGGGCGCTCCTGGTGGTGGACGAGGTGTTCACCGCGTACGGGCGGGCCGGGGCGATGTTCTGCTGTGCCCGGGACGGGGTCGCCCCGGACGTGCTGGTCTCCAGCAAGGGGCTGGCCGGCGGGTACGTGCCGATCGCCGCGGTGACCGCCGGTGAGCACGTGTTCGAGGGGTTCGCCGCCGATCCGGTCATCGGTGGGCTGCGGTACGGCCACACCACCTCCGGTCACGCCGTGGCCTGTGCGGCAGCCCTGGCCACCCTGGACGTGCTGGAGAAGGAGAACCTGGTCGAGCGGGCCGAGACGCTCGGTGCGCGGATGTCGGCCCGGCTGGCGCACCTGGCCGGGGTGGGCGAGGTCGTGGACGTACGCCGGTTGGGGTTGGTGGTGGTCCTGGAGATGGCCACCGAGGAGGCGGCCCTCGGCGTGCTGGACCGGGCGCGGGCCGGGGGTCTGCTGCTGCGGCGGCAGGGCGCGGCGGTGATGGCGGTCCCGCCGTTGGTGATCGACGACGCCGGGGCCGACCTGCTGGTGGAGCGGTTGACGGCGGCGCTGCCGTCGGCGGATTGACGGGAGGTCCGAGCGCTCCATCGACTTGCCAAGTGTTGACAAATTTAGGCAACATTTGTCAATGTCGAAGGTGACGTGAATCCGGCGAGGGAAGGACATCGGCATGTGGTACGCGGGAGTCGCCTGGGGCGCCGACGGTTACACGGTCGAGACGGTGGACGACACCGGCGGGTCGGTACGCCCTCGCGCCCGGTTCGGCCGGGACCGGATCGACGATCTGATCCGTCACCTCGCGGCAGCCCGGCCCCCGTCCGGCGGGTCGGGCTCGGCCGACGGGGCGCTGGTCACAGTGGTGGACAGCACCAACGGCATCCTCGACGGCCGGATGATGTCCGCCGGCCTGACCGTCCACCGCGCCGACCCGCCGGTGCTGCCGTCCCGCCCGGCCTTCGGCTCGGTCTCCGCCCTCGACCTGGCGCGGGCCGCCCAGCGGGACCTGACCGCGCTGACCCGGCTCGACCCCCGCCGGGGCACCCAGACCGGGCGGGAGTCGGACCTGGATGCGGGGATCGCCGCCAGCGTCCCGGAGCTCGACGCGCTCACCGCCGCCGGGCGCTGCCTGCGCCACGGCGACCGGGACCGCCCCGAGGTCGCCCTGACCTTCGACGACGGCCCGCAGCCGCCGTACACCGGGCAGGTCCTCGACGTCCTGGAGCGGTACGGGGTCCCGGCGACGTTCTTCTGCGTCGGACTCCACGTCGGTGGGTACCCCGACGAGCTGGCCCGGATGCGGGAACAGGGCCACGAGGTGGCCAACCACACCTGGTCCCACCCGTTCCTGCCCGAGCTGACCCGGTCGGAGCTGGCGGCCCAGATCGAGCGGACCGCCGAGGCGGTCGAGCGGACCGGAGCGGCGGCACCGACCCTCTTCCGCCCCCCGTACGGCTCCCGGACGCCACAGGTCATGCGCTGGCTGGCCGAACTGGACCCGCAGGTGGTGCTCTGGGACGTGGAGCCCTTCGACTGGGCGATGCCCGGGGCCGACACCATCGCCCGGATCACAGTGGAACAGGCCCGGCCGGGATCGGTGATCCTGCTGCACGACGGGGGAGGCGACCGGTCCCAGACCGTGGCCGCCCTGCCCGCCATCATCGAGGGGCTGCACGAACGCGGCTACCGCTTCGTCCCCGCCGGTCAGCTGGCCGTACCCGCCCCGGCCTCGGTCGCCTGACCCGGCCGCCCCCTTCCGACCACCCCCACCGGCGGTGGATCCCGCCGTTCGCCCCGGTGCCGACCAGAGCGGAGACACTGTAATGGCACTCACTGCCCTGACCACCGAAGCCCCCGTCCACGCCCCGCTGTCGCCGACCCAGGTCGAGCGCTTCCACCGGGACGGGTTCCTGGTCCTGCCCGCCTTCCTCCCCGACGACCTGGTCACCCGACTCCGGCCGGAGGTGGACCGCTGGGTCGACGACGGCCTGCGGGCCCGCTCCATCGCCTGCGCCACCGACCCCGAGCGCAACGGGTTGCCCGAGATCCTGGAACTGGAGCTGCCCGCCCACGGTCGACTCGTCGCCCACCCGCCGTTGATGGAACTCCTGGCCCAGCTGATGGGGCCGGCCTTCGCCTTCCACCACCTGCACAGCGACAGGCAGGAGCCGGAGCGCCCGGGTAAGCCCTGGCACCACGACTACGAACAGCGTCCGCAGACCGACCGCCGGTACGCCATGATCCACGCCCTGCACTACCTGGACGGCCTCACCGAGGAGACCGCGTCACTGGTGGTCCTGCCCGGCTCGCACCGGGAGGTGGCCGCCAAGGACGCCCGGGCCGGGGCCGGCACCGACCCGCTCCCCGGCGAGGTGGTCCTGGACCGGCTGCCACCCGGCTCGACGGTGGTCGTGCACTCGGCACTGTTCCACGCCCGACGCGCCCTGCCCGCCGGACGGGGCAGCGACAGGTACTTCCTCGACTCGTCGTACTGCCAGGCCGGCACCCGGTGGCCCCCGGTGAAGCCGTACTGGCGGCACGCCCTGCAGCGGGCCCGGGACCTGGGACTGGACCAGGGCAGGTGGCCGGACCTCTTCGCCGAGCAGCACTTCACCGAGTACGAACCACAGGGCTGAACCGTCACCGTCCTGACAGGTGGAATCGATCGACCGACTGCCGTTTAGAGACGCCCCCACCGGGAGACATGCATTGACGGAAATAGTTCCGTTCGGGGGAGAGACATCAGCATGGTCACCTGGTGCGTCAGTCGGATGTTCATCCACTCCTACCATGCCGCAGCGCTGTTCGTCTCGGCCGCTGTGATCACCGGTTCCGCACGGGGAGCCCTACCGGTGAGGGGGGACGCGGTGGCCGCCTACGCCAGCTCGGACATCGACTGGCCGTGACGGCCGCTGTGAGATCCTCGGCGGGCCGCCGTCGCCACCTCGTTCGAGAAGAGGAACCATCGTGACCCCGGTACGGATGCACGCCGACGAGGTGCACACCGACGTGTCGACTGTCGGTCGGCTGGTCGCCGCCCAGCTGCCCCACTGGGCGCACCTGGCCGTCGAACCGGTCGCCTCCTCCGGCACCGACAACGCGATGTACCGTCTCGGCGACGAACTGGTCGTCCGGTTGCCCCGGATCCCGTCCGCCGTCGACGCCGTCGCCCGGGAACTCCGGTGGGCACCCCGACTCGCCCCCCACCTCCCGGTGCCCGTACCGGTGCCCGTCGCGTCCGGCCGTCCCGGCGAGGGCTACCCGTTCCCCTGGTCGGTCCTGCCCTGGCTGCCGGGGCGCAACCCGCTCGCCGGTGAGGTCACCCGAGCCGACCGGCTCGCCCGTGACCTGGCCGGATTCGTCAGGGAGTTGCGCCGTACCGACCCGACCGACGGACCACCGGCCGGTCGGGGGGTGCCACTCGCCGCCCGGGACGACGACACCCGCGCCGCTGTCGCCGCACTGGACGGCGTGGTGGACACCGACGCGGTGACGGCGGTCTGGGCCGACGCGCTGCGCCCGGCCGCCCGCCCGGCGTCGGTCGCCTGGTGCCACGGTGACCTCTCCCCGGGCAACGTGCTGGTCCACGAGGACGGGACCCTCGCCGCCGTCATCGACCTCGCCGGGGTCGGGGTGGGTGACCCCACGGTGGACCTCTCCGTGGCGTGGAACCTGCTGCCCGCCGACGCCCGACCGGTGTTCCGGGACGCCCTCGGCGTGGACGAGGCGACGTGGCTGCGCGGCCGGGCGTGGGCGCTCTCCATCGCGCTGATCCAGCTGCCCTACTACCGGGAGACCAACCCGGCGCTCGCCGCCAACTCCCGGCACGTGATCGCCGAGGTCCTCGCCGAAGCCGGCTGACCGCGAACTCCCACGACCCGGGGCGACCAGGCGGGTCAGGCCCGCTCGACGGTCAGGCCGCTCGACGGTCAGGGCCGGGTGGCGGTCAGGGCCGGGTGGTGTCGACGGGCGTCGTCGGCGTGCTCCAGGACGGCGTCGGCGAGGAACTTGGCCGCCCAGTTGGGGAAGGCCAGCGGCTCGAAGCCACCCGACAGCGGCCAGGAACCGGCGAGCGCACCGACGGTGGCGGGCTCCAACGGCTGGTGGACCTGGAGTCCGGCCAACCGGTCCAGCACCGCGACGGCACGCCTGCGCAGGGTCTCGTCGCCGGTCCGGCGGGCCACGTCCAGCCACACGGTGACGAACTGGGCGTCCCCGGTGAGGCAGGCGTAGTCGACGAGCGGGGTGAACCCGGGGCCGATCTCGCCCGGCAGCAGGGGGTCCAGGTCGGTCCGTACCCCGGCCAGCCGTACCGCGCAGGTCACCGCGGCGTCCGCGCAGCGGCGGGCCGTGTCGGGCAGCTCCGCCTCGACCAGGTCCGCGCAGCGCAGCAGACCGCGCAGCGCGTACCCGATGGTGTGGGTCCAGGCGGTGTGCCCGGCGCTGAAGGACATCCCGTCGATCCAGCCGTCGGGGCGTACCTGCTCCAGCAGCCAGGCCAGCGACCGGCGGACCCCGGCGAGGTACGCCGGTTCGTCGGTGGCCCGCCACAGCTCGGCCAGCGCCCAGGTCACCCGGGACGAGTAGGTGTTGGGGTGGTCGAAGTGCGACAGCCAGGCACCCGACGGCTGCTGCGCGTCGAGCAGCCAGTCCCCGGCGCGGACCGCCGACTCCGACAGCTCCGGCCTCCCGGTGTGCCGGTGCAGGGCCGACAGGCCGAGCAGGATCTGCCCGGTGTCGAAGACCACCGCAGGACCCTCGGTGCCGGTGCCGCCGGGGAAACTCCCGTCCGGGCGTTGCAGTCCGAGCAGCCACCCGCCGATCCGGGTCGCCCGGTCGGCCAGCTCCGGCCGGTCCAGGGCGACGGCCCCGCGCAGCAGGGTGGGGATCAGGTAACCGCTGGTCTCCGGGTACGTCGGTTGCCAGCCGGTACGCAGGTCGTACCCGGCGGAGACGCCGTTGCCCCCGGTGGCGTCGTGAGCGGCGCAGACCCAGGTCAGCGCGGCGTCGAGGACCTGACGATACGGCAGCTGATGGTGTTCCTCGGGCATCCTGACCGGCCTCCATCCCGTCCCACGGGCACCTGGTTGCCAAGCATGTTGTCAGATTGCGGCGCGATTTGCCAAAGGTTACCTTGGGTCGACGACGGCGGAGAGGTGGTCTGGGCGTGCTCAAGTGCAGTGTGGTCATCCCGTACCGGCAGCGGCTGCGCAACGTCGGCATCGCCTTCGCCGCGCTCGCCGAACAGACGATGGACCGCACCGAGTTCGAGGTCGTCGTCGGTGCCATCGAGAACTGCCCCGAGTACGCCGAACTGGCCCGTTCGTACGCCGACAGACTGAACCTGGTGACCGTCATGCGGGACGGGGAGTGGAACCCGAGCCGCGCCCGTAACCTCGCCCTGCGGCACGCCACCGGTGAGGTGGTGGTCCTGCTCGACGCCGACATGGCCGCCCCCGCCGACTTCCTCGACGGGCTCCACCGCCGCCACTTCGCCCACGGTCAGCGGGTCTGCGTGGTCGGGCAGATGGCCGGATACGACGAGATCATGGAGAAGGACCTCGACGACGTGTCCGTTCCGCCCTGGGAACACCACCGGGAGGTCCTGGCCGGGCTGCGCACCGACGGGGCGACGCCGCTGGACCGGCGGTGGACCGACAGGTACGCCGAGGCCACCGTCCGGTTTCCCTGGGCCTTCGCCCGGACCGCGGTGATGGCCCTGCCCCGGTCCCTGCTCGTCGAGCACGACCTCTACTTCGACGAGGGGTTCCGTGGGTGGGGCGCCGAGGACCAGGAGTGGGCCTTCCGGATCCACCTGACCGGGACGCCCATCCTGATGTGCCGCGACGTCTTCGCCCTGCACGTGCCGCATTCGCGCGACGCCGGGGCGGAGGAGCGGTCGGCCCAGGCCAACCGTCGGTACTACATCGCCAAGTGGCCGCGCCTGGACCTGGAGATGGCGTACGCCTACGGCTGGTTCGACACCGCCGAACGCTACGACGACCTGCGTCGGGAGGTCGCCGAGGCGGCAGGTCCCGGCCGTACCCTCGGGATCGTCGAGGGTACGGCCGACGGCCGGTCCCTGCTCGTCGTCGGGGCGTCGCTGGACGTCGCCGACCACACTCCGACGCCGCAGGTGACGGCGTTGTTCGACACGGGGACCCGGCCACGGGCGTTGCCCCTTGTCGGAGTGGGTCTCCCGCAGGACGACGGTGCCGTCGACACCGCTCGGATCCTGCCCGCCGTGCTCCGGCTGGCCCCGAGTCACAGCGAGCGGATCCGGCAGGAGGCCGGGCGGGTGGCCGGCACCGTCGTCGAGTCGACCCCCGCCGACCGCACCGGGTGAGCGCCGGGCGGGTACCCCGGTCGGGCCACCGTCGGGTTGTGCCCCTGGTCCAGCGGGACCCCCGCTCCGGTACGTCACCGGGGCAGGGGTCCCGTACCCGGGTCAGCGGGCTGGGGCCAGGGCGTACTCCTCGTACCGGTGGCGCAGCGGGTTGTCCGGGAAGGCGTCGTGCCACGGCTTGACCTTACCGATGTAGTGCACGATCCCCTCCGGACGGGTCAGGTAGTCCATCCGCCCGTTGCCGAAGATCCCGTGCACCGAGTGCTCGATGAGCTTGTTCCACTTCTCCGGCAGCGGTGTCCACCGGCCGGCGAAGATGTGGTTGAGGATGTCCTGGTCGATGTTGGGCAGGTCGCGGCCGTACGTGCGGTGCAACTCCATGCACCGTTCGGTGGCCCGCTCGGCCCGCCACCGGTCCATGTCGATCAGGAGCACCCCGGAGTTGAAGTGTCCCGGCGGCAGTGCCCCGGTCTGGTGCTGGTGGGCCCGGCCGTCGGCGAAGGTGAGCGACCGGGCCGGGCCGACCTCGTTGAGTCCGGCCCCCACCGCGTTGCCCGCCAGGTCCTCGGCGAGCAGGTCGGTCAGGTCGTCCAGGACCAGGGTGTCGGCGTCGAGATAGACCACCCGGGGGATGCCGGTGGGGATCACCGCCCCGATGTGCAGCCGACCCAGCGCGGCGTCGGTCCACCACTTGCGGGGAACCTCCATCACCAGCGGGTCGGCGACCCGGTGCAGCTCGACCTCGCCCTCGGCGGCCAGCCCTTCGGTGACCACCGCCCGGCCCTCGTCGGCGAGGCCCGAGTCGATGACGTGGAAGACGAGGCGGGTGTCCTCGTCGCGCAGGTTGCGGCGGACCGACCGGCCGGTGACGACGGCGGGGCGGGCGTACCGCTCGTCGATCGCGAAGACCACGTGGACGTCCTGTCGGGACATGAGACTCTCCTTCTCGGCTGAGGTGGGCGGCTCAGGGCTGCCGGCGGTGGTCGGCGACGATCTCGTCCAGCCTGCGACGGGCGGCGACCCCGCCGACCGGGTCGGCGAGTTCCCGTGGGTCGGGCAGGATGCCGGTCAGCCCCCAGGCCCGACCCCGGGTCCAGGTCGCGTCGTCGACCCCGACGGCGTCCCGGAAGGTGTCCCGGGACGCCGCGTCGAAGAACGTCCAGGCGGCGATCAGGTCGCAGGCCGGATCACCGACGGCGAGCGTCCCGAAGTCGATGACGGCGCTGAGCCGCCCGTCGCGCATCAGCATGTTCGCCGGGTCGGGGTCGCCGTGGATCCAGACCGGTGGGCGGTCCCACCGTGGGGCGGCGACAGCCGTCTCGTACACCTCGGTCAGCGCCTCGGTGTCGAAGAGGCCGGACAGGGCCGCGATCCGGTCGCGGACCCGGGACTCCACCACCGGGGAGTCCCGCCGGTCGGCCAGGGGTACGCCCCGGAACCCGTTGCTCGCCTCCGGCGGTGGGCCGTCGACGGCGTCCACCGACTGCAACGTGGTGAGGAATCCGGCCAGCTCGACGGCGGTGGCCTGCGGGTCGGTGATCCGGTCGAGGTCGGCGTTCTCCCCGTCCAGCCAGCGGTAGACCGACCAGGGGAAGGGGTAGTCCTCCCCGGGTGCACCCAGCGCCACCGGGACCGGGACCGGCAACGGCAGGCGCGGGCCGAGGTACGGCAGCCACCGCTGCTCCCGCCGCACCTGCCCGACCCAGCGGGGTAACCGGGGCAGCCGGACGAGCATGTCGTCGCCGAGGCGGTAGGTGGCGTTGTCCACACCCGACCGGGCGACAGGCCGTACGGGCAGGTCGGCCCAGTCCGGGAACTGGTCGGCGACCAGCCGGTGGACGAGTGGGGTGTCGACGGGCACCTCGCCCGGACGAAGGGTGGAAGTGGACACTCGGTGGTACCTCCTCTCACTGTCGATGCACTCTCGACGGTAGGAGTGGTCCCGGGGTCTGTCAAAAGGACAGGCAACTTTCACCCCGGTCCAGGAAACCCCTCTGAACAGGTAAAAGGGCATCCGGTCGAGCCGGTTGTTGACAAGTTGTGTGGGGTGGCGGGTATTCGTGTTGCCAGCCCTGCGGGGGTTTGGTCTACTGAGGGCGACCGGCCCCGCCGGAGAGGACACCCGCCTGATGAGCACCCTCAACCTCGGCATCCTCGCGCACGTCGACGCCGGCAAGACCAGCCTCACCGAACGGCTCCTGTACACGGTGGGGGTCATCGACGAGATGGGCAGCGTGGACGCCGGGAGCACCCGTACCGACTCGTCGGAGCTGGAACGACGGCGCGGCATCACCATCCGGTCGGCAGTGGTGTCGTTCCGGATCCACGACCGGACCGTCAACCTCATCGACACCCCCGGTCACCCGGACTTCATCGCCGAGGTGGAGCGGGCTCTCGCCGTCCTGGACGGTGCGGTCCTGGTGGTCTCGGCGGTCGAGGGGGTCCAGGCGCAGACCCGGATCCTCTGGCGCACCCTGCACCGGCTCCGGGTGCCCACCCTCCTGTTCCTCAACAAGATCGACCGCGCCGGGGCGCGCTGCCCACAGGTGTTGGCCGACGTCGCCGACCGGCTCACCCCGGCGGTGCTCCCGATGGGCGAGGTCACCGGGGCGGGCACCCCGGCCGCCGGGTTCCGCCCGTACGGGCCGGCCGACCCGCAGTTCACCGCCCGCCTCGCCGAACTGGTCGCCGAGCACGACGAGGCGCTGCTGGCCGCGTACGTGGCCGACGAGAGGTCCCTCGGATACGGGCGACTGCGTCGGGCACTGGCCCGACAGACCGGCCGGGGACAGGTGCATCCGGTGCTGGCCGGCTCGGCGATCACCGGTGCCGGGGTCGGCGACCTCGTCGACGCGCTCGCCGAGTTGCTGCCGGTCCCGCCCCAACGGCGTACCGGCCCGGCCGGCGGCACGATCTTCAAGATCGACCGGAGTGGGTCGGGGGAGCGGATCGCGTACCTGCGGATGCGGGCCGGGACGGTCCGGGTCCGGGAACGGCTGCGGTTGCGCCGCGACGGACGCGCCCTCCCGGCGGGGCGGATCACCGGCCTCGGCGTCGTGGAGGGCCACGCGGTCACCCCCCGGGAGGCGGTGTACGCGGGGGAGATCGGGGTCCTGCGCGGGCTGACCGACGTACGGATCGGCGACCGGGTGGGAGCCGCCGGGGGCGACACCGACAGGCAGTTCCCCCCGCCGACCCTCCAGACCGTCGTCGTCCCCACCGACCCGGCCGACCGGGCGGCCCTGCACACCGCGCTGACCCGGCTGGCCGAGCAGGACCCGCTGATCGGGCTGGACCGCGACGATGTCGCGGCGGAGCCGACAGTCTCCCTCTACGGGGAGGTGCAGCAGGAGGTCCTGGCGGCGACCCTCGCCGAGGAGGCCGGTATCCCGGTCACCTTCCGGGACACCACCACCATCCACACGGAACGACCGGTCGGGACCGGGGCGGCCGTCGAGGTGGTCCACACCGACACGAACCCGTTCGTCGCCACCGTCGGCCTGCGGGTGACACCCGGTCCGGTCGGCGGCGTCCGGTTCGGCCTCGCCGTGGAACCCGGTTCCCTGCCGGCCGCCTACCTGCGGGCCGTGGAGGAGGCCGTCCGGGAGACCCTCCGGCAGGGCCTGCACGGCTGGCGGGTCACCGACTGCACAGTCACCATGACCCACTCCGGGTACGTCAGCATGATCAGCACCGCTCGGGACTTCCGGCTGCTCACCCCCCTGGTGCTGATGGACGCGCTGCGCCGCGCCGGGACCGTGGTGCACGAGCCGGTGCACCGGTTCCGGCTGGAACTGCCGGCCGACACCGTGGGGGCGCTGCTGCCCGTACTGGCCCGGTCGCAGGCGGTGCCCGACGCGCCGCAGTCCCGGCGGGGCGCCTGGGTGGTCACCGGGGAGATCCCGGCGGCCCAGGTGCACTCGCTGCGGCAACGGATCCCCGGGTCGACCCGGGGCGAAGGCGTCCTGGAGACGACGTTCGCGGGGCACCGACCGGTCCGCCCGCCGGTGCCGTACCGGCCCCGGACCGACCACAACCCGCTCAACCGCAAGGAGTACCTGCTGCATGTCGTACGACGGGTGTGAGTCCGGCCCGGGGGGGTCGGCGGTGAGCGGCGCCGGCGGCCGCTTCGGCGGGATCGTCGACGCGGCACGGGCCCGCGCGCACATCGCCCGGCTGATCCCGCGCGCGGGGTGGCCGCTCGCGGTGGGTGGCCTCGTCCTCAACGTGGTCCTGGGCCTGCTGCCGGTGGTCTTCCTGGTCGCCACGAGTGTGCTGCTCGGCTACGTCCCGGCGGCGGTCCGGGACGGGTTGGACTCGCCGGCCTGGGACCGGCTGGTGACGATGCTGGTGCTGGCCGGTGTGGTGATGGTCGTCCAGCAGGTGCTGACCCCGGTCCAGGCCGCCCTGGGTGAGCTGGTCGCCCGACGGGTCGACGGGCACGTCTTCGGTCGGCTGATGACCGCCTCCCTGGCCCATCCCGGGCTGGCCGCGGTCGAGGACCAGACCGTCCGGGACGATCTGGCCGTCGCCGGTCGGGAGCTGGAACACGGGTACCAGAGCCCGGGCGGGGCCTGCGCCGGGCTCCTGGCCCTGGTCGCCCGCTACGTCCAGCTGACCGGCTGCGTGGTGGCGATCGGGGTCGCCTTCTCCTGGGCGGCGGCGCTCGCGGTGGCCGTCGCGGTGCTGCTGTTCCGGCAGGCCCAGCGGGGTGGTCTGCGCCGGTACTCGGCGGTGTTCCGTCGGCTGGCCCCGCTCCGCCGGGAGAGCACCTACCTGCGGGACCTGGCGACCGGTCGCCAGGCCGGCAAGGAGATCCGGGTGTACGGCCTGACCGGCTGGCTCGCCGACCGGTACCAGCAGGTCTACCTGAGCTGGATGCGTCCGGTGTGGGCCGAGCGACGTCGGGTCTACCTGCGGCCCTTCCTCTGGCTGACCCTCGTCGGGCTCCTGGTGACAGGGGTCGTCCTCGGCTCGGCAGGGGTGGGTGCCGACCCGGCCGCACTGACCCGGTTCGTCCTGGTCGCCCAGGTGGTGCTGGCGGCGGTACGGCTGGGCGACTACTACCCCGAGGCCGACGACCAGACCCAGTTCGGGATGAACGCGTACGACGCCGTCCGGTCCGTCGAGGCGAAGACCGCCCGGCACCGGGACCTGCCGGCGACGACCACCGCCGTGACCACGCCCGACGGACCGGGGGAGATCCGGTTCGCCGGGGTCGGGTTCGCGTACCCGGGCACCGACCGGACGGTCCTCGACGGGCTGGACCTGACCATTCCGGCCGGTCGCTGCACCGCCCTGGTCGGGTTGAACGGCGCCGGCAAGACCACCCTGGTCACGTTGTTGGCCCGGCTCTACGACCCGACCGCCGGGGCCGTCCTGGTGGACGGGGTCGACCTGCGCGACCATCCGGTAGGGGCGTGGCGGGCCCGGCTCGGGATCACCTTCCAGGACTATCTGCGTTACGACGCCACGGCTGCGGACAACATCGGGTTCGGTGCGGTGGAGCACCTCGACGACACCGACGGGATCCTCGACGCGGCCCGCCGGGCGGGAGTGGCCGACAAGCTGCTCGCCCTGCCCGACGGCCTGGACACCGTACTGACCCCGGAACGGGCCGGTGGGGTGGACCTCTCCGGTGGGCAGTGGCAGCGGGTGGCCATCGCCCGGTCCCTGTTCGCCCTCCGGCACGGGGCCTCGGTGCTGGTCCTCGACGAGCCGACGGCGAGCCTCGACGTCCGGGCCGAAGCCCGCTTCTACGACGAGTTCGTCGACCTCACCCGGGGGGTGACCACCGTGCTGATCTCCCACCGGTTCGCCACCGTACGCCGGGCCGACCACATCGTCGTCCTCGCCGACGGCCGGGTGCTGGAGCAGGGCTCGCACACCGAGCTGATGGACCTCGACGGCCGGTACGCCCAGCTCTTCCGCTACCAGGCACAGCGGTTCACCGACCCGACGACGCCGACCGACCAGGCGACGGCGACCGCACCGACCGACCCGACGACGTCGGCGTCGGATCCCGACCCGACGACGGAAGTGGCGGCACGGGCATGAGGCAGACCCTGGCGAGCTGCCGACAACTGCTGGGCATCGCCTGGCGGCAACACCGGGGCCGGACGATCACCGCTGTGGTGCTGATGCTGGCCGGAGCGGTCGCCGCACCGCTGGGCGCGTTGGCGTTGCGCAGTGCGACGAACGCGGTGCTGGCCGGGCAGACCCGGGATGCGGCGGTGGCCGGGGTGCTGGTCGCGGTCGCCGCGATCGCCGCCCTGACCTTCGGCCACTTCGCGCACATCGCCTACTACGAGTTGTCCGAGCTGAGCGTCCTGGACCTGGACCGGCAGCTGATCGAGCTGGCCAACGGCTCCGGCGGGACCGGGCACCACGAGCGACCGGAGTTCGTCGACGCGATCACCCTGGTCCGCCAGGACATCCAGCGGTTCGACACCGCCCTGCAGTCGTTGCTGTCCCTGGGCGGGTTGGCGCTGGCGATGGGGCTGACCACTGTCCTGCTGGCCCGGCTCGACCCGGTGCTGCTGCTGTTGTTGCCGCTGGCCGTACCGCCGCTGCTGGCCGGGCGACGGGCCGAGGAGGTGCTCGAACGGGCGAAGCTCGCCACCGCCGAGCGGTCCCGGGTGGCGATGGGGTTGTTCCGACTGACCGCCGACCCGGCACCCGGCAAGGAGCTGCGGGTGTTCCGACTCCGCGACGAGGTGCTGCGTCGGCACCGGGCGATCTGGACCGAGGTGACGGGTCGGCTCTTCCGGGCCCACCTGCACGGCACGGCGCTGCGCGCCGCCGGTCAGCTGCTCTTCGCCGTCGGATACCTGGGTGGACTGCTGCTGGTGGTCCGGGAGGCGGTGGCCGGGCGGCGCACTGTCGGCGACGTGACCCTCTCCATCGCCCTTGCCGCACAGGTGAGCCTCCAGGTGGCCACCGCCGTCACCCTCCTCACCGACCTGCACCGGATGAGCGGCACCCTGCGCCGCCTCGGTGAGCTGCGGACCATGGTTCGCTCCACCGACGGCCCGGATCCGGACCACCGGGCCCCGGACCGGCTGCGGCGGGGCATCGAGCTGGTCGGGGTGTCGTTGACCTATCCGGGGGCGCACCGGCCGAGCCTGAGCGGGGTCGACCTGACCCTGCCGGCCGGGTCGACGGTGGCGGTGATCGGCGAGAACGGGGCGGGGAAGACGTCGCTGGTCAAGCTGCTGTGCGGGTTCCACCGACCGGACGCCGGGCGGATCCTGGTGGACGGCACCGACCTGCGTCGGATCCCGCCGCAGCAGTGGCAGGCCCGGATCGCCGCCGGGTTCCAGGACTTCGTCAGGTTCGAGTTCACCGCGCGGGAGGCGGTCGGGGTGGGGGACCTCCCCCTGATCGACTCGACCCCGGCGGTGCTGGCCGCCCTGGACCGGGCCCGCGCCGTCGACCTCCTGGACCGCCTCGACGGCGGCCTGGAGACCCGGCTCGGCGGCGGTCACCCGGAGGGCACCGACCTCTCCGGCGGGCAGTGGCAGAAGCTCGCGTTGGGCCGGGCGTTCATGCGGGAACAGCCGCTGCTCCAGGTCCTCGACGAGCCGACCGCAGCCCTCGACCCGCAGGCCGAGCACGCCCTCTTCGAGCGGTACGCCGAGCACGCGGCCCGCTCGGGGCAGCGGACCGGGGCGATCACCCTCCTGGTCTCGCACCGGTTCTCGACCGCCCGGACGGCCGACCTCATCGTGGTGGTGGCCGACGGTCGGATCGCCGAGGTCGGCGAGCACGACGCCCTGATCGCCCGGGGTGGCCTCTACGCCGAGCTGTACCGGATCCAGGCCTCCGCGTACTCCTGATCCGCGTCAGGCAACTTGTGTTGCCAGCTTTTGTCAATTCTGGCAACATGGTGTCAGGGAGGCGTGGATGCAGAAGCTCAAGGTCAGCGTGGTGATCCCGTACCGGCAGCGCCTGCCGTGGTTGCGCCGGGTCCTCGCCGCGCTCGCGGAGCAGACGTTGCCCCGTACCGAGTTCGAGGTCGTGGTGGGGGCGGTGGACCACTGCCCGGAGTTCCTGGCCACCTGCGCCGAGTTCGACGACCGGTTGACAGTCGTCGCGGTGGTCGCCGGTGGCGAGTGGAACGTCGGCCGGGCCCGCAACCTGGCGTTGCGGCAGGCCCGTGGCGAGGTCACAGTCCTACTCGACGCCGACGTGGCGTTGCCGCCGACGGCCCTGGCTCGGCTCTACGACAGTCACTTCGCCGCCGGGCAGCGGGTCTGCGTCCTGGGCCGGATGCACGGGTACGACGCCCGGGTCGAGGACGACCGGGACCTGCTCCCGTTCGACGCCTACCGCGACGTCCTGCGGGACCTGGAGCGCTCGGACGGTGCCCCCGGCGACGTCCGGTGGGGGCTGCCCGACATCCCGCTGGCCTGGACCCTGGTCTGGACCGGACTGGTGGCCCTGCCCACCGCCGAACTGCACCGTCACGACCTCTGGTTCGACGAGGAGTTCCGGGTCTGGGGGTCGGAGGACCAGGAGTGGGGGCTGCGGGTCGCCGAGGCCGGGGTGCCGATCGTCCGGGGCGACGGACTGATCGGGCTGCACCTGCCGCACTCCCGGGACGTGACCTCGAACTACCGGGCGCTGCGGGACAACAAGCGTTACCTGCTGGCCAAGTGGCCCCGACTCGACGTCGAGCTGTACCTGGCGGTCAACTTCACCGACGCCAACGCCGAGTACCCGGCAGTGGCCCGGGAGGTCGCCGACCTGGCCGCCCCCGGTGCCCGACTGGGGGTGGCCCGGGGCCTCGTGGACGGCGTCACCGCCCTGGACGTCGGGGTGGTGCTGGACGAGGCGGGCCGGATCGTCGATCCGCAGCTCGTCGCCCGGTTCGACGGCGGTACGCCGACCGAGGTCCTGCCCCTGGTCGGCCTCGCCCTGCCCTGGCCGGACGGAAGCGTCGTCGACTGTCGCCTGCTGCCCCCGATCGAGGCGCTGACCCCCCGATACCGGGAGGCGGTCACCCGCGAGGCCCGGCGCGTGACAGGACGGGTGGATCCGACCCCGGACACCGGAAAGGAAACCAGATGCTCTACTCGGGAATCTCCTGGGACAAGGCCGGCTTCGAGGTGGAGGTGGTCGACGCCGACGGCCGGACCGTCGCACCGGCCGTCCGGTTCCCGGCCCGCCGCGCCGCCGAGATCGTCGGCCACCTGAACGGGTTCGGTGAGCCGGTGGTGGCCGTCGTGGACAGCACCAACGGGGTCCTCGACGGCGGACTGACGGTCGCCGGGATCGAGGTCCACCGGGCCGACCCGCAGCTCCTGCCCGACCGGCCGCCCTTCGGCTCGGTGCCCGCCGGTGTCCTGGCCCGGGTCGCCCAGCGCGACCTCGACCGGCTGCCCCGGCTGGACCTCGCCGACGGGACGCTGCGGGGCCGTGGTGACGACCTCAACGCCGGCTTCGCCGCCAGCGCCGACACGGTGACGGAGTTGACCGCCGCCGGTCGGTGCCTCACCCACGGTCGACGGGACCGCGACGAGATCGCCCTCACCTTCGACGACGGTCCGCTGCCGCCGTACACCGGGCAGATCCTCGACATCCTGGACAGTTACCAGGTCAAGGCCACGTTCTTCTGTGTCGGGCTGCTCGTCGACGCGTACCCGGAGATCGTCGACGAGATCCGACGGCGGGGACACGAACTGGGCAACCACACCTGGTCCCACCCGTTCCTGCCCGAGCTGAGCCGGGCCGAGTCCGACGAGCAGGTGCAGCGGACCGGGGAGGCCCTGGCCGCGGCGACCGGCACCGCACCGCCGACGCTGTTCCGCCCGCCGTACGGGGGACGGTCCCCGCAGGCGCTGACCGGCCTCGCTGAGACGGGCATGACGACCGTCCTGTGGGACGCCCTCGGTTGGGACTGGGCGCTCCCCGGCGTGGACCGGATCGTCGAGTCCGTGTCGACGGGCACCGGGCCGGGCTCGGTGGTCCTCCTGCACGACGGCGGAGGGGACAGGTCGCAGACGGTGGCGGCCCTCCCGAAGATCCTGGACGGGCTGCTCGACCGGGGTCTGCGCTTCGTCACCGTCGATCACCTGCTGGCCACGTCGCACCCGACGCAGGCGCGACCGGCCACGTCGCAACCAGTGGAGGCGAGATGAGCCGTACGCCGACCCGACGACCGACGTGCAGCGTCGTCGTCCCCACCTACCAGCGCTCGGGCCTGCTGCGGCGGACCCTCGACTCGCTGATCCGCCAGGACCTCGGCCTCGACCGGTTCGAGGTGCTGGTGGTCGACGACGGGTCGACCGACGACACGGCGGAGGTGGCCCGGGAGTACGCCGACCGGCTCCCGCTGCGCTACTTCCACCAACCGGACGAGGGTTTCCGGGTGGCGGCGGCGCGCAACGTGGGCATCGCCGCGGCCCGTGGCGACATCTGCGTCTTCGTCGACTCCGGGGTGTTGCTGCACTCCGGGGCGCTGCGCGCGCACGTGGCCCTCCACGCGGGGCCGACCCCGACCGCAGTGGTCGGCTACGTCTACTGCTTCAACCACGACAACGAGGACGCCGCGCAGATGCTGGCGACCCTCGACTTCGACGACCCGGACGCGACGGTGGCCCGGCTGCGCGACGAGGGGCGGTGGCTCGACGTCCGGGAGAGCTTCTACGACCAGTACACCGACGCCGTCGACGTGCTGCCCGCCCCGTGGTTGATCTACTGGACCTGCAACACCTCGGCCGACACCGAGCAGCTGCGTCGGGTCGGCGGGTTCGACGAGGCGTTCCGCACCTGGGGCGGGGAGGACGTGGAACTGGCCTACCGGCTCTTCCTCGACGGGGCCCGGTTCGTGGTGGGGCGGGAGGCCGCCGCGATCCACTACCCGCACGAGAAGAGCCACGAGCACAACAAGAAGCTCGGGGTACGCAACTACCAGTACATCGCCCGCCGGTACGACACCCCGATCAGTCGACTGTTGGAGCCGGACCCGCCGTTGGAGTTCTTCGCTCTCAACGCCCTGATCCGGGAACGCGGCCTGCCCGACTGCGTCGACGTCCTGCGGCACCGGGATCCGCTGCCGGACTGGCTCGGGTTCCTCCGCGACGGCCGGCCGACCGACTCCGGGGACCGGTCGGGGGAGCTGTCCCTGCCCCGTACCTGAGTCACCGCTCACCCACCACGTCCGTGACGACAGCGGTCCGCCGCACCAGGGGCTTCACCGGTGCGGCGGACCGCCCCTGCCCACCGGTCGGGTGTGATCCGACCGGCCAGCCGACCGGAAAGGATCCGCATGCCGACCGAGACGATCGGGGTCGTGACGCTGACCCGGCACCGCAACGACATGCTCCGCCGTGCCATGGCCTCCGTGCACGACCAGGACTTCCCCGGCGAGATCGAGCACGTGGTGGTCGTCGACGACGACCCGGACGCGGTGCCGGTGGTGGAGGCCGCCCCGACCCGGCCGGGGTTGCGGAACGTGGCGCACCTGGTGCCGCGCAGCGCCGCCGAGCGCGACGAACCCCCCGGCGACAAGCGGTACGTCTATCCCCGGCTGTCCCGGTTGTTCAACACGGGTGCCCGGATCGGCACCGCCGACTGGATCGCCTTCCTCGACGACGACAACGAGTTCGAACCCGACCACCTGAGCAGCCTGTACGCGTGCGCCCAACGTAACGGCGCCGAGGCGGTCCACTCCGGGCGGACCATGTGGCACGCCGACGGGACTCCGCACACCGAGGAGGTCTGGCACACCGCACCGGACCGGGCCGAGGGGGAGCGGATCTTCGCGTTGATGTGTGACAGGGGGGTCCGTAGCCGGGGCACGAACATCCTGCTCGACCGGGCCGATCCGGTGTTGCCCTCGACGCTGCGGACCAGCACCGTCCTGCAACCCGAGGACCCGGTGCTCCTGGTCGACCAGAGCGTCTGGTTGATCCGTCGCGAACTGCTGCTGCGGGTGCCCATCCCGGAGACGTTCACCGCCGACGACCACGCCAAGAACGCCGCCCCCGACGACAAGCTCCTGGAGGCGCTCCTGCGGGCCGGGGTACGTCTGCACACCACCGGGCGGCCCACCGTCCGCTACTACCTGGGCGGGGTGTCGAACCACCACCGGTCGGACCCGGCGTACGCCGGAACCTGACCGTCCCCGTACGCTGCGAGGACCCGCTGACGACAGGGGGTCCTCGCGGCGTACGGCATCCGGCGCTGCGCGGGGTGACCGGCCCGACGGGTCAGATCCGGCGCAGCCCGGTGACCAGCGTCAGGGCCAGGACGCCGAGCAGGACGGCCAGGGTCAGGGTCAGCCCGATCCCACTGGCCGACCAGCCCACCAGCACCGGACCGAGGAGCATCCCGCTGTAGGTGAGGGTCTGCACCTTGGCCAGCGCCGCCGCCGCGTTGTCGCCGGACTCGGCACCGCTGTGTCCGACCGCGCTCATGATCAGCGGCACCAGGACGGACATGCCGACCCCGAGGACGGCGAAACCGGCGACCGCCACACTCGGCACCGGACTGAGCACCACGATCGACAGTCCGACGACCGCGACGACGCCACCCCACCGGATCAGCTTCCCGGCGCCCACCCGTTCCTGGATCCGGTCGCCGACCAGCCGGCCGGCGGCCTGGAAGACGCTGAACGCCAGGTAACCCAGGCTGGCGGTGGCCAGGGTGGCGCCCAACTCGTCGTGCAGGAAGACCCCGCCCCAGTTGCCGACCGCCCCCTCGGCCACCAGGACCACGGTTCCGGTGACCCCGAGCAGGACGACCCGGGGGGTCCACCCCTCGTACCAGCGGATCTTCGGTTTGGCCTCGGTGGCGTACCCCTCGGACCGGTCGGCGGCGGCGGGCAGGAGGTGCCGGCCGGTGAAGAGGCCGAGCAGCAACAGGGCGCCGCAGATCAGCAGGAAGTGCCGGGTGGGGGAGAGGTCGGCCTTGATGGCCAGTGCGCCGAGTGCCGCGCCCGCCATCGCCCCGATGCTCCACCCGGCGTGGCAACTGTTCATGATGGGCCGTCGCAGGGCCCGTTCCACAGTCACCGCGTGGGCGTTCATCGAGACGTCGATCAGCCCGTCGAAGATGCCGAAGAGCAGCAGGGCGAGCGCGAACTGCCACCGGTTGTCGGCGAATCCGATGCCCGCCAGGGAGAGCGGCAGGCCCACCATCGTGACCCGGATGATCGGGGCGCTGCCGAAGCGGGCGACCAGGTTCCCGGTCGCCTGCATGGCGAACAACCCGGTGACCACCGGCAGGACGAAGAAGAGCCCCAGTTCGCCGTCGGTGAACCCGTACTTGATCTTCAGGGACGGCACCCGGACGAAGTAGCTCGCGAGTACCAGACCGGTGACCAGGAACGCGGCCGCCGTCGCCCACCTGGTCCACGGGGTGGGGTGCGCCGGCTCAGGCCCGAGGGGTGACGCCTTGACCTCGCTGCTCACCATCAGTGTGCGTATCCTTCCTGTCCGTGTCGTCGGTCCCCCTGTGCCCCCCGGGGCCGTGGATCATGCGCGTCGCGGAGCCTGCCCGGTCATCGACGTCGGTCGTCGTCGGGAGCGGCCACCTTCCGGGCCGCCCGCTCGGCCTCCCGGTGGATCGCCTCCCGGTAGCGCGGGCCGAGCCCGTCGATCGTCGGCAGCAGGCGGCACTCCTCGACGTCGCCGTCCGGATAGGGCAGCCCGAACCCGGCCAGCGGGTACGTCTGCACCGGACGCACGGTGTCGAACAGGGCGGCGACCTCGGGCTCGGGCGTACCGGACCCGGTCTCGACGCGGGCCCCGACCACCAGGACGTCCCGGCCGTCGACGGTGCCCCGGACCACCGCCAGCGACCGACCGGGACCGGCGGCCTCGGCCAGCTCCCGTTCGACCTCCGGATAGCACCGGTCCGCCTCCAACCACCCGAAGGCCAACGCCAACTCCAGGTCGAGGCGGGGCCACTTGGCCAGGTAGTAGCGGTTGTTCGGCCAGGCGGTCGCCCCGTTCGCCGCGACGTCCCGGGGGTGTGGCAGGTGCACCGCGAAGAAGGCGTCAGCCTGCACGATCGGGGTGCCGGTACGGGACACCCGGAAAGCCCACTCCTGGTCCTCCGGTCCCCAGCCCCGGAAGCCCTCGTCGAGCAGCAGGTCGTGTCGGCGGACCACGTCCAGTGGCAGGGCCACCAGGCCGGTGCCGACGAAGGCCCACGGGAACCGGGCGATGGCCGGGGCGTACTCGGGGGTCCATCGGACGTCACCCCGGACGTCCCCGGAGGCCTCCACCCGGGCCATCCGGTCCCGGTAGGTGTCCCAGGAGAGCACCTGCGCGTCGGCCACGTCGCTTTCCACCACGTCGTGGTAGCCGATCGCCTGGCCGGTGACGCAGATGTTCTGCCCGTGGGCGAAGTGCCTGTCGTAGAGGTGCCGCAGGCCGTTCGCGGGCAGCGCCATGTCCGCGTCGAGCAGGAGGAGTACCTGTCCGGACGCGTGCCGGATGGCGAGGTTACGGGCCCGGCTGACGTTCCACTCCTCGCCGGTGAGGACCGAGACCACGTCGATCCGGTCCTCGAACTCCCGGCACAGCGTCACGTACTCCGGGGAGTACTCCATCGCGCCGACGACGACCTCGAACTCGTCGCGCCCCAGGGTCTGTTCGGCCAGGGACGCGAAGACCAGCCGGAGCGTGGCCAGTCGCTGCTTGTACGGGATCACGATGCTGAACTTCAGTCTGCGCTCCATGTCAGCTCCTTGCGACCGTCACGTGTTGTCAACAGCTTGCCACCGATCTGGCAAGTCTGGCAACATGAGGCGTCGGGAGGCGGTGCGCCCCGAGACGGGGTCGTGCCGCGTCGACCTCCCCGAGGCGCGTCGACGCGTCGACGCTCGGCGAGAAGCGTCGCGCCGTGTGGATGCTCGGCGAGAAGCGTCGCGCCTCGTTGACCTCGGGGTGCGGGCAGGCGAGGGTGGACCGATGAGCGGAACCGACGAGACCCGGGACGGCGTACCGCTGACCAACCTCGACCAGCCCCTCTTCGACGGGGCCGACGCCGACAAGCGGGACCTCGTCGACTACCTCGACGCCGTCCGGGACCGGATCCTGCCGTACCTGCGCCGTCGACCGCTGTCAGTGGTCCGGGTCCGCCCCGGACAGCCTGCCTTCATGCAGAAGAACCTGCCGAAGTACACCCCGGACTGGGTGGCCCGGACCCGGGTCTGGGCCGAGGCGTCCCACCGGGAGATCGCGTACGCCCTCTGTGACGACCGGCGGACGCTGCTCTGGTTCGCCAACCAGCGCGCCGTCGAGTACCACCCGACCCTCGCCACCGTCGAGGACCTGCACCGCCCCACCCACCTGGTGCTCGACCTCGACCCCCCGGAGGGGGACTCCTTCGCGGCGGCCGTCGCCGCGGCCCGGCTGGTCCGGCAGGCGCTCGCCGACGTCGGGCTGACCGGTGCGGTGAAGACCAGCGGCGCCAAGGGCCTGCACGTCTTCGTACCGGTGGAGGCGGGGACCGACCCGGCCGACACGGCCGCCGCCACCCGGGCCGTGGCCGTTCGGGCCGAACGCCTGGACCCGGCGCTGGCCACCACCGCCTTCATCCGTGAGGACCGGGGTGGCCGGGTCTTCGTCGACTCCACCCGGGCGGGTGGGGCGACGGTGGTGGCCACCTACAGTCCGCGACTGCGCCCGGGGGTGCCGGTCTCCTTCCCGGTCGACTGGGACGACCTCGGAGACGTCGCCCCGGCCGACTTCACCATCCGGACCGTGCCCGCTCTGGTCGCCGCCGGGGATCCCTGGTCGGCTGCGCTGCCCACGCCCCAGCGGCTCCCCGCCGACCTGGTCGCCGAGGGGCACACCATCCCGGTGGCACGGGTCCAGGCGATGCACGAGGGAAAGCGCCGGGCACGGGCCCGGCGCTCCGCCGAAGGATGAGTGGAACAGAGTGGTGAAAGGTGCCCCCGGCAGGATTCGAACCTGCGCCCCCGCCTCCGGAGGGCGGTGCTCTATCCCCTGAGCTACGGGGGCTCAGCGACGGGGAAAGACTAGCAAAGGTCCTCCCGGTTCGCCGAATCGGTGCCCGGTGGTCCGCCGCGTGTCGCTGCGGGCCTGGTCAGGCGGCCAGGGGGCGTCCGCAGCTGGGCAGCGGGTGCAGCACCACCCGACGGGGCAGTCGGCGGGGCCACTCGCCGCGTGGCCAGGAGCCGTCGACGATCAGGTGCACGGTCCGCTCCTCGGCGCCGCTGAGTCGCAGGACGAAGTCCCGGGGCAGCGGCGGGTCGACCGACGGAGTGGTGATCATGAACCGGACCCGGCCCCGGGAGGAGACGGCCGAGATCACGTCGGCGGCGGGCATGGTGCCGCGCAGGCGTACCCGGCCGATCCAGTAGACCTCGGCCACGTGCTCCTGGGCGGCCCGGGTGATCGCCGGGTACTCCAGGCGTACCCAGTGCTCGACCGCGCTCACGCAGAGCCCGCAGGCCCGCTCGCGGGGCTCGCGTGGCCCCAACCCCCAGGCCCGCAGGTACGCACCCACCGCCCCGTGGTCGAGCGGGAGCCCGAACCGGCGCTGGATGAGCAGGCCCAGGCTCTGCCGGGTCCAGAGCTCCTCGTCCAGGCCGAACTCGTCGGGGTGGACCCCGCGCAGCACGTCGATCAGTTCGAGTTCCTGTTCGCGGCTGAGCGTTCCGGGCTCGCTCTGCCGATGTCCGCGACGGACGGCTGCCACCGCCCCGTCACCGCCGATCGTGTGCCGTCGGCACCAACTGGTCACCGAACGGCGTGCGTCTCTCAGTGCAACCCCCACGTCCTGCGCAACGAGCCCGAATCACTACGGGTCACGATATGTGGGTAGAAAAACCCCCAACCTACACAATCGCCCAAAACGGTCTTATGCCTGCCAAGACCGCGAAACGTGATCAGTCAGGCATCGGGTGGTACGGCGAGAGGGTGGTGGCGGACCCGGGAAAGCGGGTCGGCCACCACCCTCTCGCGGTGGTACGGGTGCGGCTGCCGGTCAGGGGCGCAGGCGCTCCAGGGCGTTGCGGAGGTTGACAAGGTCCTTCTGCTGGGTGTTCTTCATGGTCTGCGCGGTCCGGACCACGTCCGTCTCGTCGCTGGCCCCCAGGAGGCCGTCGATCATGTGGACCCCACCGATGTGATGCTTGATCATCATTTCCAGGAACAGGACGTCCACCTCCGGGCCCCGGGCCGCCTCCAGGCGGGCCATCTCCTCCGTGGTGGCCATGCCGGGCATCAACCCGTCACGGACCATCTCCTGACCGCCCGGCATCCAGGCCATCCGGGGCTGGGTGCCGGACGGGTCCAGCTCCCAGGAGCGCAGCCAGGCCTGCATCCCGCCCATCTCGCCCTGCTGGGCCAGCGCGATGTCGAGCCCGATCTGCCGCACCTCGGGGTCGGTGCCGTGCTGGAACGCGACCAGCCCCATCTGCACCGCCTGGGCGTGGTGGGTGGTCATGTCCCGGGAGAACCCGGCCTCGACCGACGCGTCCCCCGGACGGGTCAGGTTGGGGGTCAGGAGCCCACCGGCGTACCCGAGGAGCAGACCGACCACGACGGCGGCGGCGAGCGCCAGGGTGCCGAACCGTCGGGTCGGCGAGGGGCGACCGGCCGGTGCCGAGACCGCCGTGTCGTCGCGGTCGGTCGTCGTGGACGTGGTCATCGTTCCTCCCGCTGGTCTCAGCCCTGGGTCTGCGGCATCTGGGCACCGTCACGCGGCGTGGTGCCGGTGGCGGTGATGCCCTGCGAGCAGAGCGCGTTCGGCCCCTCGATCGAGGCGTTCACCCGGAGCGTGCGGGTGAATTCGTCGATCCGGCTGTCCCCGGCGTCGTCGACCTTGAGCTGGTAACCCCAGGCCTGGAGCGAGATCGGCCTGTCCAGCCCCTCGTACGGGCTGAGCATCATCTTCTCGGTGCCCTGGACCTTCTCGGTCAGCTGCTGCACCTGGTCGGCGGGCAGATCCGGCCGGTAGGTGATCCAGATCGCCCCGTGCTCCAGGCTGTGCACCGCGTGCTCGTTGGCGATCGGGGCGTCGTAGACGTCACCCATGCAGTTCTGCCAGCTGTTGTTGTGCGGCCCGGCGACCGGCGGGCTCTGTGCGTACTCCACCGGGCCGGCCTGGTGGTTGGCGCCCTTGACCAGCTCCGGGTCACTCTTGCGGAAGTTCTGGATGTCGGCGATGTTGTCGGCCCGCTCCTCCCAGGGACGCGATCCCTGGAAGGACGCCCAGGCGCCGTAGCCGATGATGGCGGTGGCCAGTACGCCGACGGCGACGAAGAGGGCGATGGGACCCCAGGGGCGGCTCTGGCTGACCTTCACCGGGGCGATCGACTTGCGCCCGCCCTTGCCTTTGCCCTTGCCGCCGCCGGCCCGGCCCGGGTTGCCGGCACCGGGCTTGCCGCCCGGCTTGGCTCCGGACTTGCCGGCAGGGGGCTTCGCACCGGCGGCGGGCCGGTCTCCCGCCGGCTTCTTGCCGGTGCTGACCACGGACGGACGGCTGTGGTTGCCGCCCGGGGTGCTGATGCTCATCGGGCCTCGTCAGGATCGGTCGGTCAGGGGAGCCGGCGGTCCTGGCCCCGCACCGGGTCGCCGCCGCGGGGACCGAGTCTACCCCCGATAACATGGTTCGGTGACTCCCGCAGAACTCGCCGAGGTTGTACTCTCCGCTGCCCACGCCGTCTTCGCCGACCGGGGCCTGGACCGCTCCGCCCTGCCGGAGCGGACCGCTGTCGAGCGACCCCGCAACCCCGACCACGGCGACTACGCCTCGACGCTGGCACTCCAGCTCAGCAAGCGGGTGGGGGTCGCCCCCCGTGACCTGGCCGCCGCCCTGGCCACCGAGCTCGGCCGGGCCCCCGGCGTGAAGTCGGTGGAGATCGCCGGTCCGGGCTTCCTGAACATCCGGCTGGACGCCGCCGCCGCTGGGCAGCTCGCCCGGACGATCGTCGAGGCCGGCCCGGAGTACGGCCGCAGCGCCACCCTCGCCGGGCTGAAGATCAACCTGGAGTTCGTCTCGGCGAACCCGACCGGCCCGGTGCACATCGGCGGGGCCCGGTGGGCGGCGGTCGGCGACGCGATGGGACGGCTCCTGCGGGCCACCGGAGCGGACGTCGGCACCGAGTACTACGTCAACGACGCGGGCACCCAGATCGACAGGTTCGCCGCCTCCCTGCTCGCCGCCGCCCGGGGCGAACCCGCTCCGGAGGACGGCTACGGGGGTGCCTACATCGCCGAGATCGCCGCGCAGGTGCAGGCCGCCCGGCCGGAGGCGGCGACCCTCGACGACGAGGCGGCCCGGCAGGTCTTCCGGGACGAGGGCGTCGCGCTGATGCTCTCGGAGATCAAGTCCTCGCTGGGGCAGTTCGGCGTGGAGTTCGACAGGTACTTCAGCGAGCAGGGCCTGCACGACCGGGGTGAGTTGGAACACGCCCTGACCCGGCTCCGGACGCAGGGCCACGTCTACGACGACGGCGGCGCGGTCTGGCTGCGCACCACCGACTTCGGCGACGACAAGGACCGGGTCCTGCGCAAGTCGAACGGCGAGTGGACCTACTTCGCCGCCGACTGCGCCTACTACCTGGACAAGCGGGAGCGGGGGTTCGAGCGGGCGGTGTACATGCTCGGCGCGGACCACCACGGCTACCTCGGCCGGATGAAGGCCATGTCGGCCTGCTTCGGCGACGATCCGGCCGTCAACCTGGAGCTGCTCATCGGTCAGCTGGTCAACCTCCTCCGCGACGGGGAACCGGTGCGGATGAGCAAGCGGGCCGGGACGGTGGTCACCCTGGAGGACCTGGTGGACGCGATCGGGGTGGACGCCGCCCGGTACGCCCTGGCCCGGTACTCCATCGACTCCCCGATCGACATCGACGTGGAGCTGTGGACCCGGGCCACCCGGGACAACCCGGTCTACTACGTCCAGTACGTGGCGGCCCGGACGGCCAGTGTCGGGCGCAACGCCGCCGATGTGGGGCTGACCCGGGGGGAGGGGGACTCGTTCCACCCCGAGCTGCTCGCCCACGAGAAGGAGAACGAGCTGCTCAAGGCGCTCGCCGAGCTTCCCGCCACGGTGGCCGCCGCCGCCGAGCTGCGGGAGCCGCACCGGGTGGCCCGCTACCTGGAGGAGCTGGCCGGGGCGTACCACCGGTTCTACGACAACTGCCGGATCCTCCCCCGGGGCGAGGAGGAGGTCACCGACCTGCACCGGGCTCGGCTCTGGCTCAACGACGCCACCCGTACGGTGATCGCGAACGGACTGCACCTGCTCGGGGTCTCCGCTCCGGAGCGGATGTGACAGGCGTGCGGGCGACGGAGGGAGAAGACTGATGCGGGCGCACGAGGCCGGAGCGATGCACGGCGACATCGGCAACCGGGGACCGGGCTGGCTGCGGGTGCCGGCCGACGTCAACGCGTTGATGCCGCAGCTGTGGCCGCGCAACGTGGTCCGGGACGACTCCGGCGAGGTGACCGTCGCCGGGCTGGGCGTCGGTGCGATCGCCGCCGAGTACGGCACCCCGGTGTACGTCCTCGACGAGGACGACCTGCGGGAACGGTGCCGGGAGTTCCAGGCCGCCTTCCCGACCGAGGACGTCTACTACGCGGGCAAGGCGTTCCTGTGCCGGGCGGTGGTCCGGATGGTCGCCGAGGAGGGCATGTTCCTGGACGTCTGCACCGGGGGCGAGCTGGCCACCGCGCTGGCCGCCGGGATGCCCCCGGAGCGGATCGGGTTCCACGGCAACAACAAGTCGGTGACCGAACTCACCCGGGCACTGGAGGCCGGCGTGGGGCGGATCATCGTCGACTCGTTCACCGAGATCGACAGGCTGACCGCCCTGGCCCGGGAACGGGGGGTCCGCCCCCGGGTGTTGATCCGGGTCACCGTCGGCGTCGAGGCGCACACCCACGAGTTCATCGCCACCGCCCACGAGGACCAGAAGTTCGGTTTCTCGCTGGCCGGCGGGGCGGCGATCGCGGCGGCGCTGCGGATCCTCGACGAGGACGTCCTGGAGCTGCGCGGACTGCACTCGCACATCGGCTCGCAGATCTTCGACACCAGCGGGTTCGAGGTCTCCGCCCGGCGGGTGCTCGCCCTCCAGGCGCAGATCCGCGACGCCCGGGGGGTGGAGCTGCCCGAGCTGGACCTGGGCGGGGGGTTCGGGATCGCGTACACCTCCCAGGACGATCCGGCGGTCCCGGCCGAGCTGGCCAAGCGGCTGCGCAAGATCGTCGACTCGGAGTGCGCCGTCGAGAACCTGGCCGTACCGCACCTGTCGATCGAGCCGGGTCGGGCGATCGTCGGCCCCGCCGTGTTCACCCTCTACGAGGTGGGCACCGTCAAGTCGGTGCCGCTGGGTGCCGCCGGTGAGGGCACCGACGGGCGTCGGACGTACGTGAGCGTGGACGGGGGGATGAGCGACAACATCCGTACCGCCCTCTACGACGCGTCCTACTCGGCGACGGTGGCCTCCCGGGCATCGACGTCCCGCCCCGTGCTTGCCCGCGTGGTGGGAAAGCATTGTGAGTCCGGGGACGTCGTGGTGAAGGATGAATTCCTGCCCGCGGACGTGCAGCCCGGAGATCTTGTCGCTGTGCCCGGCACCGGTGCCTACTGCCGGAGCATGGCCAGCAACTACAACCACGTGCCCCGACCCCCCGTGGTCGCGGTCCGTGCCGGCCGGGCCCGCCTGATCGTCCGGCGGGAGACCGAAGACGACCTGCTCGCATTGGATGTTGGATGAGCTCACCTGTGCGCTTGGCCCTGCTCGGCTGCGGAACCGTCGGCAGCGAGGTGGTCCGGCTGCTGCACGAGCAGTCGGCCGACCTCGCGGCACGGATCGGTGCCCCTCTGGAGATCGCCGGGATCGCGGTTCGTCGGCACGGCCGCGATCGCGGTGACCTGCCTGTCGACCCCGGGCTGTTCACCACCGACCCGCTCGCCCTGATCAAGTCCGACGACGTGGACGTCGTGGTCGAGATGGTCGGTGGGATCGAACCGGCGCGGACCTGGCTGGTCGAGGCGCTCCGCAGCGGCAAGAGCGTGGTCACCGCGAACAAGGCGCTGCTGGCCGAGGACGGCGGGGCGTTGCACGACGCGGCGGCCGAGGGCGGCGCCGACCTCTACTACGAGGCCTCGGTGGCCGGGGCGATCCCGCTGCTGCGTCCGCTGCGCGAGTCGCTGCACGGCGACCGGATCAACCGGGTCACCGGCATCGTCAACGGCACCACCAACTTCATCCTCTCCGCCATGGACGCCACCGGCGCCGGGTTCGCCGAGGCCCTGGAGGAGGCGACCGAGCTGGGGTACGCCGAGGCGGACCCGACCGCCGACGTGGAGGGTTTCGACGCGGCGGCGAAGGCCGCCATCCTGGCCTCGCTGGCGTTCCACACCCGGGTCGGCGCCGCCGACGTGTACCGGGAGGGGATCACCGAGGTGACCGCCTCGGACATGGCCAGCGCCAAGGCGATGGGGTGCACGATCAAACTGCTCTGCATCGCCGCCCGGGGCACCGACCCGCAGGGCGGGGAGACGGTGAGCGTCCGGGTGCACCCGGCGATGATCCCGCTCGGTCACCCCCTGGCCAGCGTCGGTGACGCGTTCAACGCGGTCTTCGTCGAGGCGGAGGCGGCCGGGCAGCTGATGTTCTACGGGCGGGGCGCCGGTGGGGCCCCGACCGCCAGCGCGGTCCTGGGCGACGTGGTGGCGGTGGCCCGCAACCGGCTCGCCGGGGCGCGGGCGGCGAGCGAGTCCGCGTACGCCGACCTGTCGGTCCGGCCGATGGGGGAGGCGCTCACCCGCTACCACATCAGCCTCGACGTGGCCGACCGTCCGGGGGTGCTCGCCTCGGTCGCCGGGGTGTTCTCCCGGCACGACGTGTCGATCGCCACCGTCCGGCAGGGGTCGGCCGAGGCCGGCACCGGACGCGACGACGACGCCGAACTGGTCATCGTGACCCACGTGGCACCCGACGCGGCGTTGGCCGCCACCGTCCACGAGCTGCGTAGCCTGGACACCGTCCGTTCGGTGACCAGCGTGCTGCGGGTCGAGGGCGGGGTCTGAGGAACACCCCGTGGTCCGGCACCGGGTGGGCGTGTCCCGCCAGGTGGATGACCGCGGGTGCGGCACGGGCCGGTCCGGTGGGCTGGTCCACCCTGAGGAGCCGTTCCCGGCCGGGGCGGCACAGAGCGAGGAGAGCGACATGTGGCGGGGTCTGATCGAGGCGTACCGGAACCGGCTGCCGGTCACCGACGCCACGCCCGTCGTCAGCCTGCACGAGGGGAACACCCCGCTGCTGCCCGCCCCGGTGCTCTCCGCCCGGCTCGGCTGTGACGTCTACCTCAAGGTCGAGGGGGCCAACCCGACCGGTTCGTTCAAGGACCGGGGGATGACCCTCGCCGTCTCCAAGGCCGTCGGGGCCGGGGACAAGGCGATCATCTGTGCCTCCACCGGCAACACCAGCGCCTCCGCCGCCGCGTACGCGGCCCGGGCCGGGATCACCTGCGCGGTGCTGGTGCCGCAGGGCAAGATCGCGTTGGGCAAGCTGGCCCAGGCCCTGGTGCACGGGGCGAAGCTGCTCCAGGTCAACGGCAACTTCGACGACTGTCTGGCGCTCGCCGGGAAGTTGGCCCAGGACTACCCGGTGGCGCTGGTCAACTCGGTCAACATCGACCGGTTGCACGGGCAGAAGACCGCCGCCTTCGAGATCGTCGAGGCGCTCGGGGACGCGCCTGACATCCACTGCCTGCCGGTCGGCAACGCCGGCAACATCTCCGCCTACTGGATGGGCTACAACGAGGACCTGCGCGACGGCAACTCCACCCGGGCCCCCAAGATGTACGGCTTCCAGGCCGCCGGGTCCGCCCCCATCGTCACCGGTCAGGTGGTGGCCGAGCCGTCGACCATCGCCACCGCGATCCGGATCGGCAACCCGGCGAGCTGGACCCGGGCGATCGACGCCCGGGACGCCTCCGGCGGACTGATCGCCTCGGTCACCGACCGGGAGATCCTGGCCGCGTACCGGCTCCTCGCCCGGGAGGTCGGTGTCTTCGTCGAGTTGGGGAGCGCGGCCAGCGTCGCCGGGCTGCTCCAGCAGGGCGCGGCCGGTACCGTTCCGGCCGGTTCCACTGTGGTCTGCACCGTCACCGGGCACGGTCTGAAGGACCCGGAGTGGGCGATCACCACCGCGCCCTCGCCGATCACCATCGCCAACGACCCGCTGGCCGCCGCCCGCTCCCTCGATCTCGTCTGACGGGTCAGGCCGCCCACCACCTCGGCCTGGTCGGTCGCCCGCCGCCTCGACTTCGTCCTGGTCGGTCGCTCGCCGGCGTCGACCCTGCCCTGGTCGGTCGCCCGTCGTTCCGCCAGGTCGGTCCCCGTGACGGACGGGGGTGTCAGCCGGGTGGTGGTGCGACGGCCTTGGTCAGGGTGTTCGTCAGCAGGACGAGCACCTCGTGCCGGGTGGCGTCGTGTTCGTTGAGGTAGCTCCAGGCGGCGTAGAGCTGGGACCAGAGCAGGCTCTGCAACCACTCGACGGGTAACGCCGGGTCGAGGGTGCCGTCCGCGTGCCCCCGGGCGACCATGGCGAAGAACTCCCGGTCCAGTTCGTCGTCCGACCAGGCCGGGTCCTCGGTGAACTCGGCCTCGGTGAAGATCAGCGAGAGCAGGTCGCCGAGCTCGAAATATTCGGTGCAGAGCCGGAGGAACGCCTCGGCGCCGGTGCCCCGGTCCAGCCGGGCGCGCTCGCCGGCCCGGCTCAGTCGGGCCAGCCCCTCCGTCACCACGGCGGCCAACAGGTCCGAGCGCTCGGGAAAGTAGCGGTGCAGGGTGGTCCGCCCGACCTGGGCGGCAGTGGCGATCTCGCCGAGCGGTGCGGCGCTGTTGCGCCCCAGCACCTCGATCGCGGCGGCCACGATCGCCCGCCGGGTGCGGGTCCGGCTGCCGCTCTCCGACGAATCGTCCATCCGTGGAGGTTAGCAACGCCCCTTTGACGGATACTGTCTTGCCCTTAATGGAACAGCAGTGTTCCAATAAGGGCATGCCTGATTCCACCTCTCGTCGGTCGCTGCTCTACGCCCTGCTCCGCCCGTACCGGCGGGCCATGCTGCTCGGCCTGGTGCTCGGGATGCTCGCCAACGCGGCCGGGCTGGCCACTCCCCTGGTGACCAAGTGGGTGCTCGACACCCTCGGTGCCGGTGGGTCGATGACCGGGCCGATCACCGTCCTGCTCGCCCTGGTCCTGATGGGGGCCGGGATCGGCCTGTGGCAGTGGTTCGTGATGAGCACCGTCGCCGAACGGGTGGTGCTCGACGCCCGGGTCTCGATCGTCCGTCGGTACTTCGCCGCCCGGATCGACCACCTCAACCGGCGCCCGGGTGGGGAGCTGGTCACCCGGGCCACCTCCGACCCGGCCCTGCTGCACGAGGCCTCCGGCAGCGTCGTCGGGCTGATCAACGGCGCGGTGGCGCTGGTCGGGACCCTGGTCCTGATGGGGCTCCTCGACCTGCCCCTGCTGGGGGCGACACTGGTCGCGGTGGTCGTGGTGGCCGTCCTGATGGGGGCGTTGATGCCCTCGATCGGCCGGGCCGAGGAGGCCGCCCAGGAGTCGGTGGGTCGGCTCGGTGGTGCGCTGGAGGGGGCACTGCGGGCGATCCGGACGGTCAAGGCCAGCCGGGCGGAGACCCGACAGACCGACCAGATCACCGGGTACGCGACGGAGGCCGCCGCGCACAGCATCCGGGCCGCCCGGCGTTCCGCAGTGGTCTGGACCGTCTCCTGGACCGGGATCAACGTGGCGATCATCGTCATCCTCGGGGTCGGGGCGCTGCGGGCCGAACGGGGACTGATCGAGGTCTCCACCCTGATCGCCTTCCTCCTCTACGCGTTCCAGCTGATGAGCCCGATCAGCGAGCTGACCCAGAACCTGACCGCCATGCAGTCCGGGATCGCTGCGGCGACCCGGATCAGGGAGGTGGAGGCGATCGAGGTCGAGGCGACGCAGGCGAGGACCGGCTCCGGGGCGACGGTCGCGCCGGCACCCCCGACCAGGCCCCGGACCGGCGGGTCCGGGCCGTCGACCCGGCCCACCGGGGACGCGGTGCTCGCGCTGCGGGGCGTCACCGCCCGGTACGTCCCGGACGGCCCGCCCGCAGTGCGAGGCGTGGACCTGGTGATCCCCCGGATCGGACACACCGCCCTGGTGGGACCCTCCGGAGCCGGCAAGACCACCCTCTTCTCGCTGCTGCTGCGGTTCCTCGACCCGGTCGAGGGCGAGATCCTGCTCGACGGTCGGCCGTACGCCGAACTGGGTCACGCCGAGGTCCGGGCCCGACTGGCCTACGTGGAGCAGGACGCCCCGGTCGTACCGGGGACCATCCGGGACAACCTCCGGTTCACCCACCCGGACGCCTCCGAGGAGGAGCTCTGGGCGGCGTTGCGGTCGGTGCAGCTCGCCGACCGGGTCGGCCTCCTCGAACAGGGGCTGGACACCTCGTTGACGTCGACCAGCGTCTCCGGTGGGGAACGGCAGCGCATCGCGTTGGCCCGGGCCGTCCTGCGTACCCCGGACGTCCTGCTCCTGGACGAGGCGACCGCCCAGGTCGACGGGCTGACCGAGGCGGCGGTGACCCGGTGCTTCCGGGAGCGGGCGGCGGTGGGGGCGGTGGTCACCATCGCCCACCGGCTCTCCACGGTCCTCGACGCCGACCAGATCGCGGTGCTGGAGCACGGTCGGATCCGCGCCGTGGGCACCCACGCGGATCTCGTCGCCCGGGACGACCTGTACCGGGAACTGGTGGCCGCGCTCCGGATCGAGGCGGACCCGGGGCGGCGTGGTGCCCCGCAAACGGTGGGAGCGACCGGATCGGGCAGACTGATGCCGCCAAATCCTTAAACCCAGAAGTGAGCTACGCCATGTCGCTGCTCGCCAGATTCAGCCTCGCCAACCGAGGGCTGATAGCCCTCATCGCGGTGGTGACCACGGCGTTCGGCCTGTTCGCCGTGCCGTCGCTGAAGCAGCAACTCCTGCCGTCGCTGGAACTCCCCGCCGCGTTCGTCGTGGCCACCTATCCCGGTGCCGCGCCGGAGATCGTGGAGTCCCAGGTCACCGAGCCGATCGAGAACAGCCTCCAGGGCGTCGACGGGCTGGACGAGGTCACCTCGACCTCCCGGGAGGGGCTGGCCACCGTCCAGGTCTCCTTCGAGTTCGGCACCGACCTCGACGACGCGGTCAACCGGATGCAGACCGGGCTGAGCCGGATCGCCTCGCAGTTGCCCGACGGCGTCGACCCGCAGGTCGTCGCGGGGAGCACCGACGACCTCCCGGCCGTGGTGCTGGCCGCGACGGCCGACGGGGACGAGCGGGCGCTGGCCGCCCGGCTCCGGGCGTCGGTGGTGCCGGAGCTGGAGGCGATCGAGGGGGTACGCACCGTCGAGGTGACCGGCGACCGCGACGACGTCGTGGTGATCACCCCGGACACGGCGAAGCTCACCAAGGCCAAGCTCCAGCCGACCGCCATCGGGACGGCGTTGAAGAACAACGGGGTCGCCGTTCCGGCCGGGGCGGTCACCGACGGGGACCGGGCGTTGACGGTCCAGGTGGGATCGCCGATCACCAGCCTGGACGACCTGCGTGGGATCGTGCTCGCCCCGACCCAGTCGAAGGCGTCCCCGGTCCGGCTCGGCGACGTGGCCTCGGTGGAGCAGCGGTCGGCCCCGCCGACCGGGTTCACCCGTACCAACGGTCAGGACAGTCTGGGCCTGGCGGTCACCGCCGCCCCGGACGGCAACGCGGTGGAGATCTCGCACCAGATCCGGGACCGGATCGCCGAGCTGGAGACGGCCGCCGGTGCCGGCCTCACCGTCGTCTTCGACCAGGCGCCGTTCGTGGAGAAGTCGATCGAGACGCTGAGCACCGAGGGGCTGCTCGGGCTGGTGATGGCGATCATCGTCATCCTGGTCTTCCTGCTGTCGGTCCGCTCCACCGTGGTCACGGCGGTCTCCATCCCGTTGTCGGTGCTGGTGGCGCTCCTCGCCCTGTGGATCGGTGACTACTCACTGAACCTGCTCACCCTCGGGGCGTTGACGATCGCCGTCGGGCGGGTGGTGGACGACTCGATCGTGGTGCTGGAGAACATCAAACGCCACCTGGAGTACGGCGAACCGAAGCGGGACGCGATCCTCGTGGCGGTCCGCGAGGTGGCCGGTGCGGTGACCGCGTCGACGCTGACCACGGTGGCGGTCTTCGCCCCGATCGTGTTGGTCGGGGGCTTCGTCGGTCAGCTCTTCGCCCCGTTCGCGATCACCGTCACGGTGGCGCTCGTCGCCTCGCTGCTGGTGTCGCTGACGGTCATCCCGGTGCTGGCGTACTGGTTCCTGAAGCAGCCCGCCGTCACCCCTGACGTACGCCGGGCCGCCGAGGAGAAGGAACTGCGCAACCCCCTCCAGCGGGGATACCTGCCGGTGATCGACTTCGCCACCCGTAGTCGCCGTACCAGGTGGACCACCCTCGGGCTCGGTCTGGTGGTGCTGGTCGGCACGGTCCTGCTCGGCAGCCGGCTGGAGACCAACTTCCTGGACGACGCCGGGCAGAACACCCTGAGCATCACCCAGAAGCTGCCGGCGGGCAGCGGCCTGGCCGCCACCGACCAGGCGGCCCGCCGGATCGAGACGGTCCTGGCCGACACCGACGGGGTACGGAGCTACCAGGTCACCGCCGGTGGCAGCGACAACCCGTTCGGCGGGGGCGGCAGGGGTGCCGAGACCGCCGGATTCTCGGTGACCCTCGACGAGGAGGCCGACGCCGAGCGGGTGCGGGAGGGCCTGCGCCGGGAGATCGACCGCCTCGGGGACGGGATCGGAGAGGTCACCTTCGGCAGCGGGCAGGGCGGTGCCGCCGGCAACGAGATCCGGGTGATCGTCGAGGCGTCGGACCCCGAGGTGATGGCGCGGGCGGCCGAGGAGGCCCGGCGGGTGATGGCCGAGACCCCCGACGTGGCAGACGTCACCACCAGCCTCGCCGAGCGGGTCGCCCGGGTCGACGTCGTGGTGGACCGGATGGCCGCAGCCCGGGCCGGGCTGACCGAGGCGGCCGTCGGGCAGGCGGTGGCCCAGGTGTACCGGGGCAGTCCGCTGGGGCAGGTGTCGGTCGACGGGGAGCAGCGCACAGTGGTGCTGGCCACCGGCGGCACCCCGCCGACGACCGTCGACGAACTGCGCAACCTGCGGGTCGGCTCGGTCAAGCTGGACGACATCGCCGACATCGAGCAGTCCGAGGGGCCGCAGCAGATCTCCCGGATCGACGGGGAGCGCAGCGTCTCGGTGACCGGTACGGCGACCGGCTCCAACCTCGGTGCGACGAGCAGTGAACTGCGTGACCGGTTGGACGGCCTCGACGTGCCGGGGGCGACCTTCACCCTCGGCGGGGTCAGCGCCGACCAGGAGGAGGCCTTCGCCGACCTGGGGTTGGCGGTGCTGGCCGCCATCGCGATCGTGTTCCTGATCATGGTGGCGACGTTCCGGAGCCTGCTCCAGTCGCTGATCCTGCTGGTCTCCATACCGTTCGCGGCGACCGGGGCGATCGGTCTGCTGCTGGTGACCGACACCGCGCTGGGCGTACCGGCGCTGATCGGTGTGCTGATGCTGGTGGGGATCGTGGTGACGAACGCCATCGTGCTGTTGGACCTGGTCAACCAGTACCGGGCGCAGGGGATGGGGGTCCGGGAGGCGGTGGTCGAGGGTGGTCGACGTCGACTGCGCCCGATCCTGATGACCGCGATCGCCACCATCTTCGCGTTGATGCCGATGGCGTTCGGCCTGACCGGTGAGGGGGGATTCATCTCCCAGCCCCTCGCGATCGTGGTGATCGGCGGTCTGCTCAGCTCGACCCTGCTGACCCTGGTCCTCGTGCCCACCCTCTACGCGATGACCGAGCACACGAAGGAGAGCCTGCGGGCCCGGTGGGAGCGCCGCTCCGGCGGTGGCGCCGCCGTCACGGAGTCGACAGGTGACACCGGTGCGCCGGTTCCGTCCTCGACGGAGGAGGCGCGGTCGGCATCGCGTACCGCCACCGGTGCGGCGTCGGGTGGCGCGGCGACCGGCGATGCGGCGGCGAGCGGTGACGACCCGGGCGGGACCGCTCCGGCGGCCCGGCCCGCGACGTCCGGGGCTCTGATCGAGGGCACCGACCAGTTCGAGGTGCTCCGGCTGCCCAAGAGTCGACGGTCGCCGTTGCCGCCGACCGAGTAGGTGGACGACGGCACGTGGTGCGTGAACGCCCTCGGCGGGGTCTCCCCGCCGAGGGCGTTCCACGTCGCGGAAACGACAGTGGTCTCCGGATAGTCGCCGACTACGCTGAGTGAGCAGAAGTGTCGTCGAGGTCGTGGGTGTGGTCGGGGTGCACAGTGGACCGGAGCCGAGCGCGAGGAGCGGCACCGCCAGGTGGGCGCGGCGGGGAGTGCTGGGTGAGGCCCTGCTGTTCGCCGGTGGGGCCGCCCTGGGAGCGGCGATCACCGACGGCGACGCCCTGTCGTCCTCCCAGCGGAAGCTCCCGGACGGGCCGGTCAGCGCCACCCTCGGCAGCGGCCGTCAGGACGTCGGACGGGGTGGGATCGGGGTGGCCTGGGCCGGCGACCCGACGGCCCGACAGGTCGCGTTGACCTTCGACGACGGCCCGGGGCCACTGTGGACGCCGAAGGTGCTGGACACCCTGGACCGGTACGCGGTCCCGGCCACGTTCTTCCTGGTCGGCGAGCGGACCAGACGTCACGCGGACCTCCTGCGGGGGCGACTCGACCGGCACGAGGTGGGCAACCACAGTTGGGCGCACACCGACCTGGCCCGACTGGACGCCCGGGCCGCCCACGACGACCTGCGGCGGACCCACGACGTGGTGACCGAGGTCACCGGGGTCGCCCCCCGGCTGCTCCGGCCGCCGTACGGGCACCTCGGTGGAGCGGTCCTGCACGCCGCCGTACGCCTGGACTACCGGCTGGTGTTCTGGACGCTGCAGATGCGTGAGCGGGAGTTCCCCGCCGACCCGGCCGGTCACGCCCGCCGGATCGTGGCCGACGTCCGCCCCGGCACCATCCTGCTCGCCCACGACGTCGGCAAGCCCCGCCGACGGGTGGCCCTGGACGGGTTGCCGGCCATGATCAGCGGGCTGCGGGAGCGGGGCTTCGAGTTCGTCACGGTGTCGCAGATCCTGCAGAACACCGGTTCGGTGGGCCGAGCCGAGTAGCGTTCGGGTTCGTGGCCTCAACCGTGTCGGTCCTGACCCGTAACCGTAGTTTCCGCAGGCTGGTGTGCGCCCAGTTGGTGGTGTTCGGTGCCGACTGGTTCGTGATGGTGCCGCTGTTGGTGCTGCTGCCCACCCTGACCGGGAGCGGGGTCTGGGGGGCACTGGTGCTGGCCGTGGACACCGGGATCCTGGCCCTGCTGTTGCCGTACACCGGAACCGTCGCCGACCGGTTCGACCGCCGGAAGGTGATGATGGTGGCGAACGTCGCCGCACTGGTCGGCGCGATGCTGCTGCTCGGGGTCCGCAGCGCGGACACCGCCTGGCTGGCGCTGGTGGGGATCGGCGTGATCGCGGTGGCGAAGGCCTTCTACTCGCCGGCCGCCCAGGCCGCCCTGCCGAACGTCCTCGACCCCGACGAACTCGCCGCCGGTAACGCGGTGGCCGGTTCCGCCTGGGGGACGATGACCATCGTCGGATCCTCCCTGGGTGGCCTGCTCAGTGCCGTCGCCGGGCCGTACGCCTGCTTCTGGGTGGCGGGGGTGGGCCTGGTGGTGGCGGCGGGCCTCACCGCCGTCATCCGGCGGCCCCTCCAGGCGCCCCGCGACGAGACCGGACCCCGGCAGCGGACCGCCGCGGCGATCCGGGAGGCCCTCGTCTACATCGGACACCGCCCCCGGGTGCTGGCGCTGGTCACCGTGAAGTCGGCGGTCGGTCTGGGCAACGGGGTCCTGACCGTCTTCCCGCTGCTGGCCGGGGTGTACGGCGTCGGCGCGCTCGGCACCGGACTGCTCTTCGCGGTACGCGGGGCGGGTGCCCTCGTCGGTCCGATCCTCATGCGTCGGGTGTTGACCCGACGGTCCTGGTTGCTCACCGGCCTGGCCTGGTCGATGGCGCTCTACGGGCTGGCCTACCTGGGCACCTCGATGGTCGGGTGGTTCCCGCTGGTGCTCCTGCTGGTCTTCGTGGCCCACTTCGCCGGGGGGAGCAACTGGGTGATGTCCAACTTCGCCCTTCAGGGAGAGGTGCCCGACCGGCTGCGCGGACGGGTCTTCGCCACCGACATGATGCTCGCCACCCTGGCCATCTCGGTCAGCCAACTGGCTGTCGCCTCGGTGGTCGACCTGGTCGACGAGCGGGTCGTCCTGGCCGGGTGCGGGCTGGTCACCGTGGTCTATGCAGTGGGTTGGCGGATCGCCACCAGGGGGCTCTCCCTCTCCGGCCCGGTGCCCGAGCCGCAGCCCACCCCGGTCGGCCGCTAGTCGTCCCAGGGACCGGGCGGGCGACGAGGGTGTCGTCGCCGGGCCATAGGCTGGTCAGGTGCCGACGACATTCGAGACCGGGCCGATGCGGGTCCGGGTCCCCGCCACCAGCGCCAACCTCGGGCCGGGCTTCGACGCGCTGGGGCTGGCGCTCGGGCACTACGACGACGTGGCCGCCGAGGTGACCACCGGCGGGGTGCGGGTGACGGTGCACGGTGAGGGGGCCGACGAGCTTCCCGCCGACGACCGACACCTTGTCGTACGGGCCATGCGGGCAACGTTCGAGGTCCTCGGGGGGCAGCCGCCGGGGCTGGCAGTGGAGTGCGTGAACCGGATCCCGCAGGCGCGTGGGCTGGGTTCCTCGTCGGCGGCGATCGTCGCCGGGGTGCAGCTCGCCCGGGCGCTGGTGGTCGACGGGACGCGGCTACTGGACGACGCGGCGACGCTGCGGTTGGCCGCCGAGATCGAAGGACACCCGGACAACGTCGCGCCCTGTCTGCTCGGCGGGTTCACCGTCGCGTGGACCGAGGAGAGCGGAGCCCGAGCGGTGTCGCTCCCGGTCACCGAGGGCGTACGGCCGACGGTGTTCGTACCGGTGGGGCGGGGTCTGACCGCCGAGGCGCGGGCCGCACTGCCGCAGACGGTGCCGCACGCGGACGCCGCGTTGAACGCCGGCCGGGCCGCGCTGCTGGTGCACGCGCTGACCGCCGACGCGACCCTGCTGCTTCCGGCCACCGTCGACCGGCTGCACCAGCACTACCGCGCCGCAGGTATGCCGGAGACGTATGCCCTGGTGACAGCGTTGCGGGAAGCTGGTGTTCCGGCCGTGGTCAGTGGGGCGGGGCCGACCGTGCTGGCCTTCGTCGATCCGGGCGAGGGCTTCGACCCGGGAATGGATTGCCAGATCTGGCGGTTGCCGATAGACGTCAGCGGAGCCCGGGTCCACCGGGGTAGACTGGGACACGCCGAGCGGGACCCTGTTGCCGCAGGTCGGAAGAGTTGATTACGCTCTAGGCCTAGCACAGCCGCGAAGCACGCGATCTCCTGCGGGTCGGCGCACCCCCGAAGCTCTCGGCGGTCAGCCCGTCACCCCTGCCAAAGGCCACGCCGCACCGCAGTTTCCACAGGTCGTCGCAGACGGCGAGACCCGACCACCGATGCCGGTGACCGGGGAAACCGTCCGGCTGCTGTGTCACAGACTCCCGCGACGCGTCATGCGAGGCGGGTGCACCGAGGCCGCCCGGCCACCTGTTTACGACTCCGGGCAGTCCGGCCTATCGAGGGAAGGAATCCATTGAGCGACACCACCGACGTGACGTCGGATGTTTCCAACGTCGCTGGCGAAGCCGCCGCCGCCCCCACCCGCCGCCGGCGCAGCGGTACCGGCCTGTCCGCGATGCTGCTGCCGGAGTTGCAGAGCCTCGCCGCGTCGCTCGGCATTTCCGGCACGGCTCGCATGCGTAAGGGCGAGCTGATCAGCGCCATCTCCGAGCGGCAGGGTGCCGCCGCCGGCACCCCTCGACCACGGGCCGAAGCGGGGGCCGCAGGTGCTCGCGAGGAGGCGGCGCGGGAGAGTGCTCCCCGTCCGGACGCCG